>CACZHP010000019.1 GCA_902780935.1 uncultured Bacteroidia bacterium
AGCTCCCACGTGGTCATCCCCGACGGAACGGCCGACCACCGGGCCTTCATAAGGCATGCTCTGGAGGGCTGCCGGGATCTCTATCGGGAGGGCTACGGTTACAAGAAAGCGGGTGTAGTCATCACGAAGCTGGTGCAGGAGGAGGGATATTCACATTCCCTTTTCTCGGACATGGCCGCATTGGAAAAGGAGTCGAAGCTGTCGTCCAGCATCGACTCCATCCATAAGACGTTCGGCCGCGGAGCGGTCCTTCTTGGCTCCCAGGGCAGCGGCGAGATCAAGGCGAGCCGGGAGCACCAGAGCCCGCACTACACGACTCTCTGGAGCGATATTCCGAAGACATCCGTCCGGTAACCGCCAGACCTCAATAGAAACGCTTTTATGATTCCTGGAATCTCTGACTCGTCTCTTATGGAATCACGCAAACACCTCGCAGCAGAGAAGACGATGGTCATCAACGTATATTCGCAATACTTCCAAGCCAAGGCCCGCTTTTCAGGCGTGGAGCGTATTTAGTTGGCTACGCATATCATGTAACTGCTTAATTTACTGGCATTCCCTAATAGAGTTTCCCGCACTCCGTCAGTATGGTTCAAAGGAGCGATATCAGTTTCGATCCGTCTTCCCAGTTTTGAGACGGGACATCAGACGCGGATTCTTGTCACGTGTGGCGCTGGCAGGTAAAGGGCTGAATGACAATATAATAAGGCATTATTAAGTCCTGTTATAGCCAGACCACCCGCCTTGGTGGATGAGGGGCCGGAGCGGGCATATTCCATACACGGCGAGGTGCTGGACGTGTCAGTTTTCTGTGGCCCCGAAAAAGTGGGGTCAGGCCGATTGAAATCGTAGATGCCCGCTATCCGGGAGGAAATGAAGTTCAACTCCCTGCTACTGTGTGAAATATGAATTAAAATGCTAACTTTGTGCGTAGCAAACCGTAGTGATTACCGTAATATGGAAAAGAAGAACAAACAAACATACCTTGCACCCTCTACGCTGGTCTTCGAGGTGGTGCAGGAAGGCGTTATCTGCCAGAGTCCCGGTGGCGTGGGAGGCACACGCAATGGATATGGTGAAGCAATTGAAGACGAATGGGCATAACGGAGGGCAAGAATATGAGAATTAAGTACACAATGTTTTTGCTGGCTGCCATTCTTGCCGCCTGCACCAATGAACCCCTTCCGGAAACAATTGTCGAAGAGGCTCCTGAATCATATACTTTGGTCGTGACTGCCACGAAAGGCAATGATAATACGACCAAGGCTCTCTCGCTCGACGACAAGACGCTCAACGCCACGTGGGCGGAGGGCGATACAGTCAGCGTCTATAGCGTAACGGGCGAAGGAGATGAGGAAATGGAATCTTTAAATCCCGTCGGCACGCTCACCGCACAGGGCAGCGGCGCGACGACCACGCTGAAAGGCGAGTTCCTTAAGGGCTACACCCCTATGGTAAACGCGAAACTCAGACTGAAATTCAACGATAAGCCCGACTATACAACTCAGAAGGGTACGCTTGAATACATCGCGGCCAACTGCGACTACGCCACTGCCGACGTGACTATCTCCGACGTCATCGAGGGCGATGTCTCAACCACAGCTGCCTCGTTCGAGAACCAGCAGGCCGTCGTAAAATTTGCGTTGAAGAAGCAGGACGGCACGGCGCTCAATGTCACGAGCCTCACGGTGAAGTACGCGACCTCGACCTACGACGTGACGCTCGCCACACCCGCCAGCGACATCTTCGTCGCCATTCCAGGCAAGTCAAACGAAACCGTGACACTCACGGCAACCAGCGCCGACGGGAACTTCAGTTACGAGAAAGCGGGTATCACCTTCGAGAAAGGCAAGTATTACGCAATAGGCGTAAAGATGACAAGGCTGGCGACACTCGGCAACCTTTATTACAGCGACGGCACCTTCAGTGCAACGCTTGAAACAGGCAAGACCCCCATCGGCGTGATTGCCTATGTCGGCACGGATGTATTCAGCGAGAACGGTGCCACCCTGCGCGACGGCGCGACCACGCTCCAAAGCCACGGCCTGGTGCTCTGTCTGAGGAATATCGCAAACGCGAAATGGAGAAAACGTCCATCGGAGGACGGGCCGGCAAATACGATTGACTTCCCTTCTGAAGCCATAGTAGATGATACTGGCGACTTGACGCGCACAACCAACGTTAGCGGCTACGCCAACACGAAGTTCCTGGCAGAGAAGACGGATGCGGAATCGAACTATCCAGCCGCCTATCAGACCTGGTGCCCAGCATACAGCAGTGGGTGAAGATGCTGACCGCCCTCGGCGGGATGAGCGAGACAGACATTGTGTGGCAGGCATGGAAAGATACAGACCTTACGTCAATACATACCCTGGAGACCGCAATGGCGAAAGCCGGGGATAAAGGTACCGCCTACGACGGTATGGCTGATGACAACAGAACATACTGGTCAAGTTCAGAGACTACCGCTGGTTTTGCTACATCATTAGCTGTCTATCCGAATATTTCAAGTGGTCAGCAAGGATTGTATATAGCGGGATTTACTAAATGGAATTATTGGAACTACTACGTCCGCCCCGTGCTGGCGTTCTGACGGGCGATGAGATGAATAACCGGGAGTGCAAGACGCTTGCGCTCCCGGTTGCGTTTCCCGGAGAAGCAAACCAGCATGACCTGAGTGCCAGTCGAAGCCATCAACACCGCTACGGATATGATCTGAGTCTTTCGTATCCAGGCCGATGGTGTCCGCATTCTTTGTTTGTGCTGACTGGGCCGATAGAGAAAGCGGTATGGGAGTCGGAGTACCGGTGCGACCGTCAGTGCGGTGCGAAGAGTAGCATCTGAGCAAAAGAAGATAGAAAAGTCTTCACCAAAGTTGCCCAAAATGAAATAAATCTACAATCCAGACCATTTTCGTGAGGTCACGAAAATGGTCTGTCGGAGAGCCGCGACTCTAAAATAAACGCACAACTTCTCGCTCATTATGTGTAAAGTTGTGCGTTAATTTATAACTAACTGATTATCAGCGTAGTTGGTGGTGCTGGGAAGAATCGAACTGCCGACACATGGATTTTCAGTCCATTGCTCTACCATCTGAGCTACAGCACCATTATTGTTTGGGATTGCAAAGATAGACAAAAATCATTTCGATACAAATTTTTTTTGGTAAATTCGCCTTGATGACCGGACAAAGACTCATACAGACCCTTCTCCCGCTCCGCCTGGGGTGGGAGCCTTTCTACTCATACATGGAGGATTCCCTCCCCTCTCCCCTTGTCGAGGGCGACAGGATCCGGGTGGAGTTCGCCGGCAAAGAATATGTCGGAGTCGTGACAGTCACTGACGCCCGGAAAGAGGCCGAAGCCGCTGGAATCGGCATGGAGCGCATCAAGCCTATCATCGGACCCGCTGAAGGCCTGGACAGGATCTCCAGGGAAGAGATCAAGCTCTGGAGACAGGTGGCTGAATATTACCTCTGCTCCCCAGGGGAGGTTTACAAAGCGGCTTATCCCGCAGGGAAGGTCGAGGAGGAGGGCGTCAAGTCCAGGATCAAAGAAAGGGTCCAGCAGAGAATCGCGAAGCTGGATGAGAAGATAGCCAAGGCCCGGAGGGAGGACACGAGGGCGAGGTATGTGGCGGAGCGGGATGAGATTCTTCGCTCCGCTCAGAATGACAGGGCTGCCCAGGGCAGTGGCCTTTCCGGAATAGAGCTTTCCGCCGCCCAGCAGGAGGCATATTCCAGAATAAAAGAGGTTCTCAAAGCCGGGAAGCCGGCGCTGCTGAGAGGGGTCACCGGCTCGGGAAAAACAGAAATCTACCTGAAACTGGCCGCTGAGACACTCGCTGGCGGGAAAAACGTCCTCTACATGGTTCCGGAAATAGCCCTGAGCAGACAGCTCGAGGACAGAATCCGGAAGCACTTCCCCGAAGATCTGCAGGTCTTTCATTCCGGCATGACGACAGCCAGAAGGGCCGAAGCCGCTGCCTTCATCAAATCCTCTCCATACCTTGCCCTCGGGACTCGAAGCTCCCTTTTCCTGCCCCACAGGAATATCGGCCTCATAATCGTGGACGAGGAGAACGACCCCTCCTATAAGCAGGACAATCCGGCGCCCAGGTATAACGGCAGGGAGACCGCAATTATGCTCGCCGGAATACACGGAGCCGGGATCGTCCTCGGTTCCGCCACTCCCTCGCTGGAATCCCTTTACAATTGCCAAGTCGGTAGATATGGTCTTATCGACCTCACCGCCAGGTACTTCCATGCCTCAGACTCAGATGTCGAGATAATAGACACCATCGCCGAGCGGAAGAAAAACGGGATGATCGGCAGTTTCTCAAGAAAGCTCATCGACAGGATCCGGGAGTGCCTTGACAAAGGCGGCCAGGTGGCGATTCTTCGGGAGCGGAGGTCATACTCACCCATGCTCCAGTGCGAGGAGTGCGGAAATATTCCAAAATGCCCCCGCTGCGACGCGGCGTTAAGCCTCCACATGACCGATGACGGCCGGGGAAAGCTGGTCTGCCACTACTGCGGAAGAGTCTATGGATATTCAGGGAAATGTCCCGAATGTGGAGGCGAGTTAAAACCCCTCGGCGCCGGTACCCAGAAAATCGAGGAAGAGGCCGCGGCACTGTTCCCGGGAGCGAGAATCGCCCGCCTGGACAGCGACAGCGCCAGGAGCGGCAAGCGGGAGGAGGAGATAATCAAGGGTTTCGCCGCTGGAGACATAGACATTCTCGTGGGCACCAGGATCGTGGCCAAGGGATTCGATTTCAGCGGTCTGTCCCTTGTGGCGGTGCTGCGTTCAGACACCCTGCTCGCCCAGCAGGACTACCGAGCGGACGAGCGAGCGCTCCATCTTCTCGAGCAGTTCAGGGGGAGGTGCGGACGCAGGAGCGAGAAAGGATTGTTCGTGATCCAGACCTCGCAGCCGGACCACCCCGTGTACAAGAGCCTGGCGGGTGGTACCGAGTCATCAAAGACAACTGATAAGTTCCTCTCTGAAAGGAAGTTGTTCGGATATCCACCATATTCGAGAGTCATAAACGCCGTCCTCAGGGACAGGAATCTAAAGAGGATAGAGCTGATTAGCCGGGAGCTCGTCGGCGAGCTGTCCGGAACTCTTGGCGGAGGAGCCAAGGTGATCGGCCCGTATTCTCCTGTGGTGGACAAGGTCTCCGGAGAGAACATCCGGATGATCAGGGTGATGCTGCCGAAAGACAAGAGGCTCCACTCCAGCAAGGCAGCCCTCTCCGAGGCTGTGGGAAGATTCTCTACGGACAGGAAGTACATCGGTCATATCGCCCTGGACGTGGATCCGGTTTGAGAAGCGATATATTTTTATTATATTTGTAGTTTGAATAATAGTCCAGCCATGGGAAAAGTCATAGCAATCGCCAACCAGAAAGGCGGAGTGGGGAAAACCACCACCGCCATCAACCTGGCGGCCTCACTGGCCGTCCTGGAGAAGAAGGTCCTGATCATCGACGCCGATCCGCAGGCGAACACCACATCCGGCCTCAACTTTTCCCCGGACAATGACCAGAAGAGAACCATCTACGAGGTCTTGATCGGCGAGATCGATGTCCGTGACGCTCTGGTTCAGACGGAAATCCCTGACCTTCAGATGATCCCGTCCCACATCAACCTCGTGGGAGCCGAGATCGAGATGATCGATGAGGAGAACCGCGAGTCCTTCCTCAAAAAGAGGCTCGAGCCCATCCGCGACGACTATGACTTCATCATCATCGACTGCTCCCCTTCCCTCGGCCTTATCACCATCAACGCCCTGACCGCCGCCGATTCGGTGATGATTCCCGTCCAGCCGGAGTTCTTCGCGCTGGAGGGCCTGGGCAAGTTGCTCCAGACCATTCGCCTTGTCCAGAGGGAGATCAATCCGTCGCTGACGATCGAGGGTTTCGTGGTCACGATGTTCGACGGTAGGACCAAGGTCCACGCGCAAGTCGTGGGCGAGCTCAGGGAGCATTTCCAGGACATGGTGTTCAAGACCATCATCCAGAGGAGCATCCGCCTTAGCGAGGCCCCCTCGCATGGCAAGCCGATCATTCTTTACGACGTGGTCAGCAATGGCACATCCAACTACATGAACCTCGCCAAGGAGGTCCTTGACAAGAACGAGAAATGACGAGAGACAAGATGAGCGACAAGCGTGACAGCAGGCTGGGCAAAGGCCTCAGCGCCCTTCTGGGCGATATGGAGTTTCATGAGCCGGAGAGGAAGCCGGTCGGATACATCAACAAAGAGATAGCCGGTGCCAGGCCGTCACAGGACTATGGCGACGTGCTGCGCATCCCGGCCAACCTGGTAGATCCCAATCCCTACCAGCCGCGAATGGCCTTTGACAACGACTCCCTGGAGGAGCTCGCCGAGTCCATCCGGACCTTCGGCCTTATTCAGCCGATTTCCGTCCGCAAGCGTCCCGACGGGCGTTACCAGATCATCAGCGGAGAGCGAAGGTTCAGGGCGTGCAGGCTCGCCGGAATGGATGTCATCCCAGCCTATATCAGGGCCACGGATGACCAGGGGATGCTCGAGATGGCCATAGTGGAGAATATCCAGCGGCAGGATCTCGACCCCATCGAGGTCGCCATGAGCTACCAGAGGCTGATCGACGAGTGCCACCTGACCCAGGAGAGGATGGCTCAGAGGGTGGGCAAGAAAAGGGCGTCGGTGGCCAACTACCTCAGGCTTCTCAAGCTTCCGGCAAAAGTCCAGCACGACCTGAAGGCCGGTCTTCTCAGCACCGGCCACGCCAAGGTTCTTCTTGGAGTAGAAGACCCTCATATTCAAGAACTTCTGTGCGATCTCACAATCAAGGACGGTCTTTCCGTCCGCCAGCTTGAGGAGAAGGTGAGGAAGCTGGGCAAAGAGGGGGTCTCCCCTGCCGCCCCCGCTCCCCAGGACCTTCCGGACGACTATTACCGGGTCCTCGAGCACATCGGCAAGTTTTTTGATAACAGTATCAGCCTGAAACGCTCCCCTTCCGGGAAAGGCACCATGACAATAAGGTTCAACTCGGACGAGGAAGTGAGCAGATTCCTCAAGGCTCTTGAGGAATCGAATATTTAGGCGTTTTGATGAAGGAACTGAGACTCAGGATATTATTTGTCATTTTAGGTCTGGCCGTTTTCACGGTCGGAGCTCGCGCGCAATTCCGCGAGGAGGCTTTCAGCCAGAACTACGCCAGCCCGTCAGACACTTTGGCATCCAGGGACTCAGTGGACCAGATGTGGTCTTTCAAGGAGTTCTTCCACGGTGTCGCCCATCATGACTCCACACTCAAGATAGGCTCAATGTTCGCCGGCTCGACAGTCTTCATCGGTGCCGAGCAGTTCTACAACAAGCAATACTGGAAAATCCCCATCACATATGCCGGCCTCGGCACGACGATCACCATGGGGGTCAAATACCACAAGCGGTACAAGGCTTCCAAGACGGCCTACGACCTGGCGTACGAGGCTGACCCTGAGACGACCCTGACCGTTGACGAGGACGCCAAAAAGATGGCGACGTACATGTTCGCCGGAGCGGGGCTGATCTACTGGGGCACCCTGATGGACGGTGTCGTGAACTACAAAAGGGACATAAAGGGCCAGGCCGGGAAGGCCACCTTGTACTCCCTGCTCGTGCCGGGTCTCGGCCAGGCCTACAACGGGGAATATTGGAAAATCCCGATCTACTGGGGAGCCATTGTCGGCTCCTACCATTATTGGGCAGTCAACAACAAGAACTACAAGAGATACAAGAGGATCCATAACGAAGCCACAGCGGAGGACAGCACCTACGAGGGTCTGATCCCGGCGGAGCGGGCCCTGTACTACAGGAACACCTTCCGCCGGTTCAGGGACTACTCGGTAGTGGCCATCGTGGGCAGCTACCTCCTTCAGGTCATAGACGCCAATGTGTTCTCGTACATGCAGGATTTCGAGGTCAACGACGACCTTTCCATGAGCATAAGCCCCACGTTGATCACTCCTTGCAACGAGTACGCCATGACTGCCCCACATCGTTCCTCAGGGGGCATCATTGGCGACAATGCCGTCGGATTCAAGATTGGCTTCACCTTCTAACAGAAAGGGCATGAAAAGGAAAGTTTCAGCTATATTACTCCTCGCCTTGGCGTTGGTCCTGACCTTCCCGGAGAGTTTATCCGGTCAGGAACGGAAGGGCAAGTTCTTCTGGAACAGGCACAAGATCGAGAATCAGGAGCTCCGCTCGAGGATAGACTCGATGAGCGTCATTATCGACAGCCTGAGGAAAGACATCATCCTCAAGGACAGCCTGGCGAAGGAGATGCTCAGCATCTACGAGGAGAACGAGGGCAAGAGCGCGGCCGGACTCAATCCGGAGGACTACAGTCCCGAGCTCACTGACAGCCTGCTCAACATCTGGTACCTCCACAGGCAGGTTAACAACGACCGTCACGGCGAGGAATACGACATGGACTCGGTCCACTTCACGTCCGATGTCTCCGACGAGGTCCTGAAAGACAGGCTGGAGAGCATGAACTCCTACATCACCCTCCCCTTCAACGAGACCGTCAGGAACTACATGGTGCTGTATTCGGAGAAGATGCCGACCAAGATGGGCAACATCCTCGGACTTTGCCAGTACTATATGCCGATCTTTGAGGAGACCTTCAGCAAATACGACCTTCCGGACGAGCTGAAATACATGGCTATCATCGAGTCTGCCCTGAACCCCGTGGCGGTCTCAAGGGCCGGAGCGAAAGGAATGTGGCAGTTCATGACCAAGACCGCCAAGAGCTACGGCCTGGAAATCAACTCGTTCGTGGACGAGAGGCTGGATCCTTTCAAGGCCTCGGACGCGGCCGCCCGCTACCTCGTGGACTCCTACCGGCTCTTCGGCGACTGGAACCTGGCCATATCTTCCTACAACTGTGGCCCCGGGAATGTCAACAAGGCCATCCGACGTGGCGGAGGAAGGGATTTCTGGACCGTGTATGACTACCTTCCAAGGGAGACAAGGGGATATGTCCCCGCCTTCGTGGGAGCCATGTACGCCATCCGGTACAGCAAGGAATACGGTCTCACTCCAAGCAATGTCCAAATGCCCGTCCAGGTGGACACCTTTGAGATCAGGAGAAACCTCCATTTCGAGCAGATCAGCGACCTGGTCGGGATCTCGGTCGAGGAACTCGAGAACCTCAACCCGCAGTACATCAAGGACGTGATCCCCGGCAACAGCGGCACCTACATCCTGCGCATCCCGTTCAACTACACCAGCGCTTTCATCGCCAACGAGGACTCCCTCTATACCCACAGGGCTGAGGAACTCCTCAATCCCCAGACACTCATAAGTTCCAAGCCTGTCCCGCGGGGATCTTCATCAGCCTCCAGCTCAGGATCTTCCACAACCAGCCGTACCACCTACAAGGTCAGAAGCGGGGACAACCTCGGGAAGATCGCTGCCAGGTACCATGTGACGGTGAACCAGCTCAAGAGCTGGAACCACCTGCACAGCAATACGATACGAGTCGGTCAAACCTTGGTGATACATAAGGCCGGCGCACCGGCGTCAAGCACTTCGGCAGGTTCTTCCTCCTCAAAGCCTAAGACTTCAGCCAGCACTTCCTCCTCCAAGCCGCAGTCTTCTTCCGCCCAGGCTACCACATACAAAGTCAAGCAGGGCGACAACCTCTACAACATCGCCAAGAAGTACGGCACCACAGCCGACAAGCTGATGAGATACAACGGGATCAGCAGCAAGCTCCGGATCGGACAGATCATCAAGATTCCTCCAAAGTAGTCAGATAGCGAGAACTGCCTGGAGCCTGGCCTCCCTTACGGACGGCTTCGGATTCTCCATGAGAGGATAAGAGACATCGGAGACCCTGAGGTAAAGCTTCAGGGTCTTCCTTTTCCAAGGGCGGAACTTCCTGCCGCACACTGCGGAGATGGCGATTCCCCTTCCGTAATATGCTGGAACCGAGAAGTTTCCGGGAGCGTCCCGCTCGTATGAATATATCCTGTCATCCCAATTGTCAACAATGAAGAGCGTCCCTCTCAGGTAGGCACCCAGGTTCCCGGTCTTCCTTCCTATCTCCAGATATCCCAGGCCTGAGAGCGACTTGCAGAGCAGTCCCTCCAGCCGTAGGCGCGCTTTCCAGGCGGAAGAGTCCGACTCCCCGTACCGGGCTGAGATCCCCGCTGACGACCAGTCAAGGTCCGCCCGCAAGCCCGTGCGGTACACGAGATAGGCCTCATAAGGGCGATAACGCTCGTTGAACCGGAGCGAGAGCACATGATTCGGGCCCAATTGGAAGGGTATCTTCGCGAAGACCTTGACCTGCCGGCGACTCCTGTCGGAATCTTTGACACCCAGGTCGGCCGTGAGCTGGAGTCCATACCTCTCTATCCCTAAAGCGGCCCCCAGCTCGTCTGTCGTCTTTGTCCAGCTCCTGACCCCGCCGCTGAATGCAGGGTCGAAAGCCGCCGGATAATACCTCGCAACACCGCTCACTCTCCATCCTTCCCCAAAGACGATAGACGAGCCGGCAACCGCCGCGACCGCACCAGAAGCGAGATCGCAAGCCACCTCACCGAACATGTCTGCCCCGCGATGATTCCACCTGAAATCACCGGACACCTTTCCCCTCTTCCCTGTCCACCAGCCCGAGACACCGGCCTGTCCGTTCCGCCCGCCCCAGCCGAGCGAGGCTCCCGGCATGATCCTGTCCCCCGTTCCGGGGAAAGACAGGAAAGGCAATAAGGTGAACCGGCCAGCGGATAATTCAGCGGCCGCTCCCCTATGACTGCCGATTCCGGACCAGGACCACGACGGGGACAGCCCGGCAGGACGCCGCGAAAAAGATGACGAGGAGGAGAACCCTCCTAGGGACATTCCGCTCCAAAGGGAAAGCCCCTGACCGAGACGCAGGTTATAGTCCCCTATCACCGCCCTGGACAGAATCCGTCTGCCATGGAAGCAGATATTCGCGGACCATGAAGACGGGGGAAACTTTTCCTTGTCATCGTAATATGACCTGGCGGCAAGCGAGATGTCCGGCAGATGCCCGCCTGAAAGCTTGTATTTCAAACCATAACCTGTGGCTTCTCCTTTCACTGTTCCTCGGACCAGCGCATCGTGACTGGTCCCCCGATCCGTTTTCCCGATCCGTCCTGGTGGAGCGTGGCTCTCAAGCGACACAAAGGGCCGCAGGGCGGCCACATATTCCTCCGAGAATCCTTCAATCAGAGCCAGTTCCTGAAAAGACAGGACATCCCCGTGACGGGACCGGTAATCCTCCAGGCTGGCCGCCTGGTACTGGCTCAACAGTCCGCTGGACACAAGGCGGGATCGCCCGTACAGGTTGATCGGAAGAGGGTGGGAAAGAAAGTGACTGAATTTTTCAATCTCTTGCTCGTCAAGGTCTTCCGCACAAGAAGCCCCAGTCAGGACGAGTATGTTCCCGATGTGTTCACCCGTCTGGGCCGGCACGAGGACCGGAACGCAGGCAAGACGCAGGGAAAGCAGCGGAACGACAACGGCAAGGAATGTGAAGTTTCTCATCAGCAGCTCGGTTTTCCGCGAATATAATCCGCCCCCGGCGATTTACCACGGAATGATAAAAAAGTGTCCACGTTTATTTCTGTTTTTTATAAGGATTGGCTATTTTTGTATATTACTTAAATAAACATTTATGAGCAACATCAGACTTCACGACAAATCTTTCCGCCCCTTCATCGATTACGACCGTATCGAGGAGGCCATCGACAACGTGGCCCTCAAGATCAACTCGGACTACAAGGACTCCGAGGACGTGCCCGTCCTGCTTTGCGTCCTCAACGGCTCCATCCTCTTTACGGCTGAGCTGATGAAAAGGCTCACTTTCAAATGCGAGATCGTTTGTGTCAAGCTGTCCTCCTACGTGGGCACCCAGTCCACTGGAGAGGTAAGGGACATAATCGGCATGACAGGCAGCGTGAAAGGAAAGAGGGTGATCATCGTCGAGGACATCATCGATTCCGGAAGGACGATAGCCAACCTCGTGAGGATGATGGAGGCCAACGGAGCCACGCAGACCAAGATCTGCACGATGCTCTTCAAGCCCGGATGCTACAAGCTGGACAAGAAGATAGATTATGTCGCCATGGACATCCCGGACGATTTCATAGTCGGGTTCGGCCTCGACTACGACGGCCTTGGAAGGAATTATAAAGATATCTATGTTTTGGACGAGAATATGAAATATTACATTCTTTTCGGCCCTCCGGGTGCGGGCAAAGGCACCCAGGCCGCCTCTATGGCGGAAAGGTTCAATCTCTGCCACATCTCGACCGGAGACCTCCTCAGGGGCGAGATGGCCAGCGGCAGCGAGCTCGGCCTCAAGGCCAAGGCCTTGATCGAGGCCGGAGAGCTTGTCCCCGACGAGATCGTCGAGGGGATGATCGAGAAAAAGTTCGACACCGTCGAGGGTTATTCAGGCTTCCTGCTGGACGGCTTCCCCCGCACCACTGCCCAGGCCGAGGCTCTTGACAAGATGCTCGCAAAAAGGGACACCAAGGTAACTGGGGTCGTATCACTGATGATTCCCGACGAGATGATCAAGGAGAGGATCAAGCACCGCGCCGCCATCGAGGGGCGTGCCGATGACGCCTCCGACGAGACCATCGCCAATAGGATCAGGACCTATCACGAGAAGACCGAGCCGCTCGTGGAATACTACAAGGCATCCGGAGCCTACAACGAGATTGACGGCATCGGCACCATTGAAGAAGTGCGCGGGAGGGTCAACTCCTTGATGGAGACTCTTTAGAAACATCTAAACATCAATTTGTTATGGCCAGACGCTTCCGTACGGTCCTGCTGACTCTATTAATATCCGTTATGCCAGTGGCCGCCCAGGAGCCGCTGGAGGATATGATCGCGAGAGGGCTTTCCCGCTCGGCGACCCAGGCATTGATCCTTGCCAAGAACCTCAAGGACAAGCCAGCCGCCCTGCCCCGCACTTGGGAGAACGGCGAGCTCAAGACCACCTCTTACTCCGGATGGGTCTCCGGTTTTTTCCCGGGAGTGCTCTGGATGATGTATGATGAGACCGGGGACAATCGATACCGGTATTACGCCGAGATGTACACCTCAAGGGTCGAACCGGCCAAGAAGATCACCAATAACCATGATGTCGGCTTCATGCTGATGTCCAGTTTCGGCCGGGGGTACAGACTTACCGGCAATCCCCATTATCTTGAGGTGATCCACGAAGGGACAGACAGCCTCATGACCCGCTGGAACCCATTCCTTGGGGTGATGAAGTCATGGAACGAGAACGACCGATGGAAGTTCCCCGTCATCATCGACAACATGATGAATCTGGAGATGCTTTGCTTCTCCACCAAGATGTTCGGGGACAGGAGCTACGAGGACGCGGCCGTGACTCACGCCAACACCACTTTAAAGAACCACTTCCGACCGGATGCTTCCACCTGGCATGTGGTATCGTACGATCCTGTCGCGGGCGGTGTGCAGGTTAAAAATACCGCTCAGGGATATTCCGACGACAGCGCTTGGGCCAGAGGACAGTCATGGGGCCTTTATGGATATACCATGATGTACAGGGAGACCCTGAATCCAACCTTTCTGGAGCAGGCCCGCAAGATTGCCCGCTTCCTGAGGGACCATCCGAATCTCCCCGCGGACAAGATCCCCTGCTGGGATTACAACGCGCCTGGAGCTCCCGACACCCAAAGGGATGCCTCTGCGGGAGCCATCATGGCGTCGGCCCTCATCGAGCTCAGCCAGCTCGACCCGGGTCCCGAGTCCGCCGGATGGCTGGAACTCGCTGTCCAGCAGCTCCGTACCCTAAGCTCTCCAGAGTATCTGGCGGAGCCTGGAGAGCAAGGTGGCTTCATCCTCAAGCACAGCGTAGGAAGCCTCCCGGGCCGCTCGGAGGTGGATGTCCCGCTGACCTACGCCGACTATTATTACATCGAGGCCCTGCAGAGACTGAAAAAGCTCCTGAAGCGGCCTGACGGAGCTGCTGACAGGAAGGTCTGGGTTGAGACCATGGCCCGGATCGCCGGTCCGGTCCTCGAGAACCTCGCGGCCGGAACCCTGAGAAAGAACATGCCCTATGAGACGAGGAACAAATCCCTTCCCCATCAGGACGTGGCTTACCTTGAGGCTTTCGGAAGGACCATTTGTGGAATAGCCCCCTGGCTCGAGCTCGGGCCGGACGACACCGAGGAAGGACGTTTGAGGGCGAAGTTCATAGACCTGACTGTCAAGGGTATGGCCAATGCGGTCGATCCTTCCTCCCCTGACTATCTCACCTTCGGGGGCACTCCCGAGGGCCAGCCCCTTGTGGACGCGGCATTCCTGGCTGAAGGGGTTTTGAGAGCGCCGACCCAGATCTGGGGCAGACTCGACGAAAAGACCCGGGAGCGTCTGGTCACCGAATGGAAGCGTTCCCGCCTGATAAAGCCCGGAGAAAACAACTGGCTCCTTTTCGCCTCCACGGTCGAGGCCGCCTTGCTTGAGTTCACCGGCGAATATGACACTGACAGGCTCCTGTACGGGATCAAGCGGTTCCGGGACGACTGGTACAAGGGCGATGCCTGGTACGGAGACGGCGATGATTTCCATCTTGACTTCTACAACAGCCTCGTGATCCACCCGATGCTGACCGATGTCCTGAGGATCATGAAAAAGCATGGAATCAAGGGTGCTGAATTCCTTCCCGAGCAGGAGAAACGCCTCGGAAGGTTCGCCTCTGAGCTGGAGAGAATGATCTCCCCAGAGGGGACATACCCTGTCATCGGCCGCTCTATCGCCTACCGGTTCGGTTCTTTCCACGCCCTTTCGCAAGCGTCTCTGCTCCACTTGCTTCCCTCCAGCCTGAGTCCTGCCCAAGTCCGCTCTGCCTTGACAGCTGTGATCTCCAGACAGGCCTCGGCCCCTGGAACCTTTGACAAAGACGGTTGGCTTAGAATCGGTTACGCTGGCAGTCAAGTACAGATGGGAGAGACCTACATCAACACCGGCAGCGTTTACCTTTGCTGCGCTGCCTTCCTGCCGCTCGGACTTCCTCAAAGCGATCCTTTCTGGGCCGCTCCCGGCCGGGACTGGACCTCCCGCAAAGCCTGGAACGGCATCGACGTCGGCCTCGACCACGCTTTGTAGATTAATTCATTGCCCAACGATTATGCCTGACTCGAATTTCATAGACTACGTCAAGATCTTCTGCGCTTCCGGACACGGAGGAGCGGGATCGATGCATCTGCACAGGGCCAAGTACGTTCCCAAAGGCGGACCGGACGGAGGTGACGGAGGCCGCGGAGGCCATATCATCCTGAAAGCCAACCCGCAGTTCTGGACTCTTATCCACCTGAAGTACCGCAAACACGTCAAGGCAGAGAACGGGGCAAGTGGATCCGGAGGACTCCGCACAGGGAAGAACGGTGAGGACATCATCCTTGAAGTTCCCGTCGGGACAGTCGCTAAAGACGCTGAGACTGAAGAGGTTCTTTTCGAGATGATGGAGCCTGGCGAAGAGCGGATCCTCTGCAAAGGAGGCCGGGGCGGTCTCGGCAACAATAACTTCAAGACCGCTACCAACCAGACTCCCCGTTACGCCCAACCCGGAGAGGAAGGAGAGGAGGGCTGGTTTATCCTCGAGCTGAAACTTCTCGCCGACGTGGGTCTTGTAGGCTTCCCCAACGCCGGAAAATCCACTCTCCTGGCCGCCGTCACCGCGGCCAAGCCGAAGATCGCCAACTACGCCTTCACCACCCTCGAACCGAACCTGGGGATCGTCAAATACTATGATGACCAATCCTTCGTCATGGCTGACATCCCAGGGATCATCGAAGGCGCCCATGAAGGTAAAGGCATCGGGATCCGGTTCCTCAGGCACATCGAGAGGAACTCGGTGCTACTTTTCATGGTCTCGGCGGAAGAGGACGACATTGCGGCTGGTTACCGCACCCTCCTTAATGAGTTGGAGGAATATAATCCGGAACTACTTGACAAACAAAGGGTTCTGGCTATAACTAAATGCGATCTGATCGACGGGAAGATAGAATCCGAGATTGAGCCCACCCTCCCGGAGGGCATACCTCATGTCTTCATATCCTCAATCTCCGGGGAAGGACTCAAGGAGCTCAAGGACATGTTATGGTCAGCGCTTCAATCATAGGCACCTTGCACAGTCTGGACCAGGATGTGACACTGTGGCTCAACAGCTTCAGTTCTCCCTGGTCTGACAGCATGTGGACAATGTTCTCCGACAAGAGTTTCTGGATCCCAACGTACGTCATCTGCGTGTTTTTCCTTTTCAAGCGGCTAGGCTGGAAAAAGGCCCTGATGGTGCTGGCCTCCTGCGCCGTCGCTTTCGCCCTCTGCGACCAGTTATCCAACATCATCAAGCACGCCGTCAACAGGCTACGCCCGAGCTACTCTTTCAGGATGCTCGACTCCGGGCTGAACCTTCTTGAGAAAAGAGGAGGTTTCTACGGGTTCTTCTCCGCCCATGCGGCCAACGCCTACGCTGTCGCCATGTGTCTTATCATCGGTTTCAGGAACGATAACACCCACACCTACAACGCCTTCTGCAAATGGGCCCTCGCCTGGGCAATGCTGGTAGCCGTGAGCAGGATCTTCGTAGGCAAACACTACCTCGGAGATGTCGTGGTCGGGGCCGCGATTGGAATAATAACGGGCTATTTTGTCGGGATGCTTACGAGATACCTTGTCCAACGCTTTGTGGACAAGGTACCATTCACAGGTCTGACGGCCATAATAAACAAAAAGATATCCTCTAAAGTTCAGGGAGAACCTTCTCCATCTGGATTCCCCTCGACCCTTTGACAAGGATCGTCTCGCCGCTGACAGGATTGGCCTTAAGCCATTCGGCGAGTTCCTCTGAAGTGGCGAACCAGAACACGTCATCCCGCTGGATGCCAGCAAGGGCTTGCCGGAACTCCTCCCCTACCAGGCACACGAAATCAAGTCCCATGGACAGGACCTGGGCGAGAACCTTCCGGTGCTCGGCCAGAGACTCATCCCCAAGCTCACGCATATCCCCAAGGAAAGCCGCCTTACGGGGGGCCTGGATCTGGACGAGATTGTCCAAAGCTGCTGCCATACTGGTCGGATTGGCGTTATAAGCGTCCTGGATGAGGATATTCCTGTCGGTTTTCTCCATCTGGGAACGGTTATTCTTGGGAATATATTCCTCGACAGCCTTGATCCCATCTTCAAGAGGGACTCCGAAATGGAGGCCGACGGACAAGGCTGCGGCGATGTTGGTGGCGTTGTACGCCCCGGCGAGACGTGTCTGGACAACCTGTCCTCCGGGCAGTCTCAGACGCAGGTAAGGATAATCGGCGCTTGAGGGGAGGACCTTGGCTTTCAGGAGGGAGAGGCCGTAAGGTATCACTTGCGAGTCCGGCCAGCGCTCAGCGGCCATGGCGGTCAGGTCAGGGTCGTCGATATTGACAAATGCCTTCCCGCCGTGAGCGGCGAGGTAGTCGTAAAGCTGGCCCTTCGCCTTCTTCACCCCCTCGAAACTGCCGAATCCGAGCAAATGGGCCCTGCCGACGTTGGTGATTAGTCCATAATCCGGCTCGCAGACATCGACCAGATGGGAGATGTCGTCCGGATGGTTGGCTCCCATCTCGATGACAGCCAGCTCGGTGTCTCCGTCAATCGACAACAAGGAAAGCGGCACGCCGATGTCGTTGTTGAGATTGCCCCTGGTGGCGGTGACATTGTACCTTGTTGAAAGCACCCGGGTGATGAGTTCCTTGGTGGTAGTCTTCCCGTTAGTGCCGGTCAAACCAATGACTGTCAGTCGTTTCCCGTCCACAAGGGTATTCTCCCGGTGGTAACGGGCAAGGGCCTTCAGCGCCTCAAGCGTGTCCGGGACAGGGATAATCCTCCCATCCCCCGAGACCGCGGCGGTGGATCCGGCGTCCGCAACGGCATACTTCGCTCCGGCCACCAAAGCCTTGAGAGCGAACTCGTTCCCGTTGAAATTCTCACCCTTGAGAGCGATGAAAAGCTCCCCTCCGGATATGTCCCTGCTGTCTGTCGTGACCCGGGAACATTCCTTGAACAAGGAATATAACTTCTGGATATCCATATTCTCTGAATAACTACTTGCTGCCGGTACTCCCCCAGCCTCCGGCTCCCCTTTCCGTCTCGGAAAGGACCTCGACATCCTCCCACTCTACTCTCTCATGACGGGCGACAACCATCTGAGCTATCCTCTCGCCTGGAACGAGCTCAAAGGGCTCGCTTGAGAGATTGACCAGGGAGACCCTCAACTCCCCCCGGAAATCGGCATCCACCGTTCCGGGAGAGTTGATGATCGTTATACCTTTCTTGGTGGCCAGACCACTGCGGGGACGCACCTGTGCCTCGTATCCGACAGGAAGTTCTATGGATATCCCGGTGGGAACCAGAATCCTCTCAAGGGGTTTGAGGACTATCGGCTCATCGATATTCGCCCTCAGGTCCATTCCGGCCGAGGCCTCCGTCGCGTAGAACGGATCAGGCCACTTGCTCTTGTTTACTATCTTTACTTTCAGCATCCTTGTCAGGGATTAAGAGATTGAGAACGACACCCACGATCGAGGCGAGACCGATCCCGGCGAGGGAGAACTTGCCGAAGCTGATGACAGCGCCACCGATGCCAACAGTGAGGATGATCGAGGCGATAATCAAGTTGCGGGTCTTGTTCATGTCGATCTTTGCCTTGACCATATTATTGATTCCGACCGCGGCGATGCTTCCGAAGAGGAGCAGCATGATGCCGCCCAGAACTGCCTGGGGAATGGTCTGGATGGCTGCCCCGACTTTGCCTATAAGGGAAACTATTATGGCCGACAGGGCGGCGATCCTCATGCAGGCGGGATCGGTAGCCTTAGTGAGGGAGACCGCTCCGGTGACCTCGGAATAGGTCGTGACAGGAGCTCCGCCGAGGAACGCGGCGAGCATACAGGCGAGTCCGTCTCCCATCATGGTCCTGTGGAGTCCGGGATCCTTGACGTAATCCTCACCGGCAATCTCGCTGATAGCGTACACATCACCCACATGCTCGATGATGGGAGCTATGGCGACCGGAGCCATGAACACGATGGCCTGCCAGGAGAAGCTCATCTTAGTGAAATGCGGCAGGGCGAACCATTTGGCGTCGGCAAGGGCGGTGAAATCCATCCCGCTCCGGAAGAATATCAAAGCGGCGATGTAGCCGGCGATCGCCCCGAAGAAGACGGGGATGAGCTTCACGATGCCTTTACCCCAGATCGAGCAGGCGATAGCGACGAGCAGGGAGATCAGGGCGAGAGTCCAATTCTGGCTGGCCATATTGACACCCGTCCCCGCCAGGGAAAGACCGATAAGCATGATGACCGGGCCGATCACGATCGGAGGGAAAAGCTTCTTTATGAAGCTGATACCGAACAGTTTCACCAGAAGGCTCATCAACAGGTACACCACGCCGACCGCCACAAGTCCACAGAACATACCAGGCATTCCGTAAAGTTCAGTAGCCTTCACGATAGGAGCGATGAAGGCGAAACTGCTTCCCAGGTAGATCGGGACTTTACCTTTGGTGACACCATGGAACAACAGGGTTCCCAGACCTGCCGCAAGCAGGGCTATGGCCGGGTCAAACCCAACGAGCAGAGGAACAAGCACCGTGGAACCGAAGGCCACGAACATGAACTGAACGCCTACTATCGTACGCTTCAGCGGGGTTAATGATTGGGTTGCCATATAAACCAGTTATTTGGATGCTCTTGAGTAAAGGAACGCCGCCACCACACCGAAAATCACATTTGGCAGCCAGAGGGCCACGACAGGGGTCATCGCCCCTGAATAGACGAACATCTGGCTGAAACGGAGGAACAGTATGTAGGTGAAACTCAGCGCGATTCCTATTCCGATATTCAGCCCTATACCTCCCCTCCTCTTCCTCGAGGACAGGCTTACCCCCATTATCGTTAGGATGAAGGCTGAGAAAGGCAGGGCATACCTGGTGTGCTTCTCGATCAGGGCGTACATGACATTCGTGTCCCCACGCATCTTCTGCTGGGCGATAAGGTTGTCCAGCTGGCCGATCGGCAAGGTCTCCACCGTGTTCTTGTTGCGATAGAAATCAGTGACAGTCAGGCTAATGACCGTGTCTATCTTACTCCCTGAACGGACCCTGTCCTCGAGTCCTTCGGTGAAATCCCGGATGAAATAATTGTTGAGCCGCCAGCTGCCGGAAGTACTGTCCCAGACTGCCGTCTCAGCGGATAGCTTGCTGACCAGTTTGTTGTCCTTTATGTCCTCCAGGGTAAAGCCGTAAGCGGTGTTGTTCCACGACCCGAAAGACTCGACATAGACGAACTTCCCGGTGTCGATCTGGTAATGGACATTATTGGAACTGAACGGGTTCCGGTGCTTGACATAGGTGGACTCGAACTTGAGCCTCGTGACGTTCGACCTTGGAATCACCCAGAGGCTCAGCGAGAGCGACAGCAATGCGATCAGGGCAGCTGAGACGATGTAGGGCAGCATCATGCGCCGGTAGCTGACCCCGCACGAGAGGATCGCTATGATCTCGCTGTCAGCGGCCATCCTGGAGGTGAAGAATATGACCGTTATGAACACGAACAGGGGGCTGAACATGTTCATGAAGTATGGTATCCAGTTGACGTAGTAGTCCAGGATGATCGCCTTCAGGGGAGCCTTGTTCTCGACGAAGTGGTTGATCTTTTCGCTGATGTCAAAGATGATGACAATGACGATGATGAGCAACAAGGCTATGAAGAAGGTCATTATGAACTTCTTGATGATGTACTTGTCTATCTTCTTCAGTCCTGTTTCCATATCCTACAGTCTCGCGCTGACTCTTTTTACCGCCTCGTCCTTCCACGAGGAGAAATCACCCGCCTCGATATGCGCCCTTGCCTGACGGACAAGGTCGAGATAGAAAGCGAGGTTGTGCTCGGAGGCGACCATGGCGGCGAACATCTCCTTCGCCACGAAAAGGTGGTGAAGGTAGGCTCTGGAATATTGCTTGTCAACAAATGACGTACCGTCCGGGTCGAGTGGCGAGAAATCGTCAGCCCATTTCGCGTTGCGCATGTTGATTATGCCGTTCCAGGTAAAAAGCATCCCGTTGCGCCCGTTGCGCGTAGGCATCACGCAGTCGAACATGTCCACTCCCCTCGAGATGCCCTCAAGGATGTTCGCTGGGGTCCCGACCCCCATCAGGTACCGCGGCTTGTCCTCCGGCAGGATCGGACACACAAGCTCCAGCATCTGGTACATCTTCTCGGTCGGCTCACCGACAGCGAGCCCGCCGATGGCGAACCCACCGACCGCCGTACTGTCCCCGACAAGCGTCCTCGCATGGTCGACAGCCCTTTTGCGGAGCTCAGGATAGACGCAGCCCTGGATGATCGGGAACATCACCTGGTCATATCCATACAAGGGCTCCGTCTCAAGGAAACGCCTGAAATATCTCTCCAGCCACCCCTGCGTGAGCTTGAGGGACTTGGCTGCGTAACGCTCGTCGGCGTCCCCGGGACAGCACTCGTCGAGCGCCATCATGATGTCCGATCCGATGATCCGCTGGGTGTCCACATTGTTCTCAGGAGTGAAGGTATGCCTCGATCCGTCAATATGGGACTGGAAGCGGCATCCTTCCTCCGTGATTTTCCGGATCTGGGTGAGCGAGAAGACCTGGAAGCCGCCGCTGTCGGTCAGGATGGGCCTGTCCCAGGACTCGAACTTATGGAGCCCGCCGGCAGCCCGCAGAGTCTCCAAGCCGGGGCGGAGATAGAGATGATAGGTGTTGCCAAGAATGATCTCAGCCCCTATGTCTTCACGCAAATCCCTGTGATACACCCCTTTGACTGAACCGACAGTACCCACAGGCATGAAAATAGGGGTCTTGACCTCACCGTGCCCGGTGGTGAAGACTCCTGTCCTTGCCCCGCTCCGCGGATCCCGCGCTGTCGTTGTGAATCTCATTCTTTGCGATTTGACTTTCAAATATAGTGTTTTTTAAGCTAAAAACTCTTATTTTTGTTTGATTCGTTTCACCTGGGAAACACTAAAAAAAACAATAAAATGAAGAACAAATCGATCTCTCTCAGGCTCATCCTGATGAACTTCCTGGAATTCGCCGCTTGGGGAGCATATCTCACCTCGATGGGGAGTTTCCTTGGGAAGGCCGGACTGGGCCCGCAAATCTGGCTATTCTTCGCCTCACAGGGCTTCGTCTCCATCTTCATGCCGGCTCTCATGGGCATCGTGGCGGACAAGTGGATCCCCGCGCAGAAGGTTCTCTCCCTCTGCCAGGGACTGGCGGGAGCCTTCATGCTCCTGACCGGCTGGTACGCCATGGGGCACGTGAATCTCACCGACGGGTCATACGTGATTTCGGGGGACTTCAACTTCACGGTGTTCTACCTGTTCTACCTAATGAGCATAGCCTTCTTCATGCCAACCATAGCGATCGCCAACTCAGTGGCGTACAACGCCCTGGAGAGGGAAGGCAAGGATCCTGTCAAGGATTTCCCGCCGATCAGGGTGTTCGGCACCGTGGGATTCATCCTGACCATGCTCTTCGTCAACTTCGTCAAGAACGGTGACGGGATCCAGTACCAGCACACATATAACCAATTCTTCGTGTCCGGCATCATCAGCCTCGCCTTGTGCGCCTACGCTCTGACCCTTCCCGACTGCCCTTGCAAGCCCAAGACCCAGGGGACGCAATCCTTCGCCGAAGCTACCGGCCTGAACGCCTTCCGCCTTTTCAAGGACCGCCAGTTCGCCGTGTTCTTCATATTCTCGATGCTGCTGGGGGCTTCCCTGCAGATCACCAATGGCTACGCCAACACCTTCATCACCTCCTTCAAGGACAATCCGGTCTTCGCTTCCTCGTGGGGAGCTAACAACGCCAACGCCCTGATCTCCCTGAGCCAGGTCTCCGAGACCCTCTGCATCCTTCTTATCCCCTTCTTCATGAAGAAGTTCGGCATCAAAAAAGTCATGCTCATCGCCATGTTCGCATGGGTGTTCCGCTTCGGTTTCTTCGGAGCAGGCAATCCCGGTGGAGGTGTCTGGATGTTCATCCTGAGCTGCATCGTCTATGGCGTCGCCTTCGACTTCTTCAACATCTCCGGCTCGCTGTTCGTCAACGAGAACACCGATAAGGGGATCCGTTCCAGCGCCCAGGGACTGTTCATGCTCATGACCAACGGCCTGGGAGCCTCGATCGGGACATGGGCCGCCGGCCGGGTCGTGAACCACTATGTGTACAACGCCGCGGAGCCCTCCTGGAGCACGGCCTGGTACATCTTCGCCGCCTACTCGCTTCTGGTCGGGATCATGTTCATGCTCCTGTTCAAGGATCCCGCGAAGGTGAAAGCCGCCACTGACACCGCTCAATCTTGAATATCCGGCTCCGGGACATATAGTACTTGATGTCATAGCACCGGTACTCATCGTGATTCCTGACCTTGTGGTAGGAGGTGATACAATCGAAATTGTATCCCAACTGCGCGAGGTCAGGAATATCGATTGACGTCACTCCCGACTCCAGAAGCTCGGCCAGGATGGAATAGTTCCGGTCTATCGCCCCAATGATCCTCATCCTGAGCCCCTTCAGGTTCCCATCCTTCTGATAGTGCCACTTGTTCTTGCAGGACGGAGAACAGAACCTCATGTCTTTCCGCCCGTAAGGAAGGACATCCCCGCACTCCAGGCATCTCTTCCCCTCTTTGTCTTCTTCCTTATAGCCCATGGGGACAATATGCGAAAAAGAGGCAGTATTGTCAAGGGTATGGAGGGGGTATGGGATGATAATCCCTGATAAGATTTTATATTGCTCAGAAAAATAAATCACATCCCGGAAAAGAACAGAAATATCTTCAGTTTTTTTCTTTGGAATCATTCCTGATGCGGAGGCGGGGATATATATTCGCGTTATTAACTAACGACAAACTGGATTATGGAACAACTGAACAAGATTGAAATCCGTGGGAATGTCGGCAGCGTCAACATTCTCAAGGTCGGAAACACGAGGGTAGCTCATTTTTCCGTGGCCACGAATTTCGCCTACAAGGACCGCAACGGAGAGCCGGTGATAGAGACCACCTGGCACTACGTGACGGCATGGGAAGGCAATAAGGGAATCCCCCCGCTGGACTCCATCGCGAAAGGCTTCCCTATCTATGTGGCGGGACGCCTGCGAACCCAGAAGTACATCGCCGGGGACGGCAGCGAGAAGACCAGTTACGACATCATCGCCAACACGATTGAGGCTGTGGACAGCAGCGTCTCTCCGCAAATGTCTTGACATCAACGACATCCCGATGAAAGGCATGTGGAGCCGAGAACGGGGGGATTTCATCGGGATTTTTGGTTATTTAATCTATTACTTTAAATAAAATTTTTTGCAGTTAAACTATTTATTATCACCGATTTAACACCTATTAGATAAACAACTTTTATAATAAATTGCAAAAAAAGTTTTGGAGATTAAATTTAATTATCTATATTCGCGGTACAATAAGGCCTGCAGGAAAAGGCTGGTGGCCGCCGAAGCGGAATTCCTTGTGTCGATCAAGGCCGTCAGGCAGCAGCGATGCCGGATGAGTCCGCTCTCCACCATCAGAACTCCTTACCGTGGACCGAAAACGAATTCTTGCGAAAACCGCGGCCTTCTGGCCGCGGTCTTCATTTTAATATGAAAATCAACTTTTAAAGCTTGTACATTCGCTCATAATAGCGGAGATAATCCCCGCTCGTGACGTTGTCGAGCCAGTCCTGGTTCTCCAGGTACCACCTCACAGTCTTCTCTATCCCCTCCTCGAACTGCAGGGAAGGCGTCCAGCCCAGCTCTTCGTTCAGTTTTGTGGAATCGATGGCATAGCGCATGTCATGGCCCTTGCGGTCGGTCACAAAGGTAATAAGGTCGTCGTCGGCACCTTCAGGACGCCCCAGGAGACGGTCAGCGGTCTTGATGAGGACCTTGATGAGGTCAATGTTCTTCCACTCGTTGAAACCACCGATGTTGTAAGTCTCGCCGACTTTCCCTTCGTGGAAGATCAAGTCGATCGCCCTGGCGTGGTCCTCAACGTAGAGCCAGTCCCTCACGTTCTCCCCCTTCCCATAGACGGGAAGCGGCTTGCGGTGACGGATATTGTTGATAAACAGCGGGATAAGCTTCTCGGGAAACTGATAGGGACCATAGTTGTTGGAACAATTCGTCACTACCGTGGGCATACCATAGGTGTCGTGATAGGCTCTGACGAAATGATCGCTCGAGGCCTTTGCGGCCGAATACGGACTGTGAGGCTGGTAGCGGGTCGTCTCGGTGAAGAAATCGTCTCCGAAAGGGCCTCCGCCGCACTCGCTGGCCTGCGGATCGCCCTCGGGCCTCGTCAGCTCAAGGGCACCGTACACCTCGTCGGTGCTGATGTGGTAAAAGCGGCATGCGGACCACCCGGAAGGCTCCCAGTACTCGCGCGCCGCCTGAAGTAGTGACAGGGTTCCCATCACGTTCGTGCGGGCGAAAGTGAAGGGATCCACAATCGACCGGTCCACGTGACTCTCCGCGGCCAGATGAATGACGCCAGTTACATTGTTTGTTGAGATAATCTTTTTAATCTCCTCGTAATCACATATATCCGCTTTGATAAACTTATAATTAGGCTTATCCTCGACATCCTTTAGGTTAGCGAGGTTGCCGGCATATGTGAGCTTGTCGAGGTTTATTATCCTGTACTGGGGATATTTGTTGACGAACAGCCTTACGACGTGGCTGCCGATGAAACCGGCGCCGCCGGTTATCATGATGGTTCTCTCGAAAGGCATATCTATTTCCTCATCTTTCCTTCTTGAACAGCGTCGAAAGCCTGACGCTTACGGAATATGTCGATCGCGGTGTAGATAGACGACATCATGGAATGGGGATCCGCCTCATCCCGGCCGGCCATCTCGAATGCCGTCCCGTGGTCAGGGGATGTCCTGACTATGGGAAGCCCAGCGGTGAAGTTGACCCCGTCCTCGAAAGCCAGCGCCTTGAACGGGGCGAGGCCCTGGTCATGGTACATCGCGAGAGTGGCGTCGAACTTGGCGTAATGGCCGAGCCCGAAGTAACCGTCCGGGGAATACGGGCCGAAAGCCATGATCCCTTCGGCGTTCGCGGCCTTGACAGCAGGCAGGATGATTCTCTCCTCCTCGTCACCAAGGAGCCCGCCGTCGCCGCAATGGGGGTTGAGCCCCAGAACGGCTATCTTGGGCTCGATGACTCCGAAATCCCTCTTGAGGGAAGCGGTCATGAGCCTGAGCTTGCCGACGATCCGCTCGACAGAGATCGATGTAGGGACATCCTTAAGTGGGATATGCCCGGTCACGACTCCGATCCTGAGCTGGTCGGAGACCATGAACATGGCGACATCCTCTACCCCGAACTCTTTCTGGAGATATTCAGTGTGTCCGGTGTTGCCGAAGCCTTCCTTGACCATAGCCCTCTTGTTGATGGGAGCCGTGACCAGTACGTCGATGTCGCCGTTCTTTATGTCCCTGACAGCCCACTCGAGCGAGGTTATCGCCGACTTGGCTGACTCGGGGGTAGATTGCCCCGGCTCCACGTAAGTGTTGTCCGGAAGGCAATTGACGATATTGATTTTCCTCGGCTTGGCGTCCTTCGCGCTCTGGATCACGTAAGTGTCCATCTGCTGGTCGATATTGTGGATACGCTTGCGGTAGAAGCCGAATATCTTCGAAGATCCGTATATCACAGGGGTGAAGGACTCGAGGATCCTGGCGTCCGCCAAAGACTTGATTATCACCTCATAGCCTATTCCATTGCCATCACCTTGGGTGATGCCGACAATCGGCTTACGGTAGTTTCTATCTGTCATGTCTATAATAAAGTCAAATCTGTGTCTGTTGTTTCTGTCACGCCCGGCTCATAACCGAGGTCTTCAGGAAGCGGCCTGGCCTCCCTGGCCGCGACGGCAAGGCGGTCGCACCGCTCGTTCTCAGGATGGCCGGCATGGCCATGGACCCATTCGAAGGTCACCTTATGTTGCCGGTAAACGGTCAGGAAGCGCTCCCAGAGATCGATGTTCTCAACCTTCTTCCTGTCGCTCTTTTTCCAACCGTTCCTTTCCCAACTGAACAGCCATCCCTTGCTGACGGCATCCACCACGTACTTGGAATCGCTGCAGACCTGGACGATGGCATTCTGCCACTTGACCGCCTCAAGCCCCACGATCACGGCCATCAGCTCCATCCGGTTGTTGGTGGTGCGGGCAAAGCCTCCGCTCATCTCCTTCACAAGGGACCCGCACCTCAAGACTATCCCATATCCTCCTGGACCGGGATTGCCGCTTGAGGCCCCGTCTGTGAAGAGGTATATGGTCGGTCTCGCGTTGTCCATAAATGCAAATATACGCTAAAATTTTTGCGTGACTTCAATTTTGTGACTATTTTTGGATTATGAATGTTCTAGTCACGGGAGCGAACGGGCAGCTCGGCAATGAGCTGCGCGAGGCAGCGGCAAGAAGCCGGGACAGATTCGTGTTTTCTGACGTAACATCGGTTCCTGGTGTCGAGACGGTTTATCTCGACATCACCAACACCGATGCCGTGAGGATCATCTGCGACTCGGAGAGGATTGACGTGATCGTCAATTGCGCCGCATATACCAATGTCGACAAGGCCGAGGACGACTCGGCCACCGCGATGCTGCTGAACAGCACCGCGGCTGGGATACTCGCCAAGGTGGCGGCGGAAAGGGGCGCGACCCTCATCCACATCTCGACCGATTACGTTTTCCACGGAGACAGGACAGTCCCTTACCGCGAGGATTGGCCCACCGATCCGCTGGGGGTGTATGGCTCCACGAAGCTGCTTGGCGAGAGGAAGGTGCTGGATTCCGGATGCGACAGCATCATCTTCCGCACGGCGTGGCTCTACTCCCCTTTTGGGAAGAATTTCGTGAAGACAATGCTGAATCTAACCGCTGAGAGAGACTCTCTGAAAGTGGTTTTCGACCAGGTGGGAACCCCGACCTACGCCAAGGATCTGGCTGAACTGATAATCAAAATAATCAACGGGAAACTATTGCACCACAAGGGTATATATCATTTCAGCGACGAGGGAGTCATCTCTTGGTACGACTTCGCTAAAGCGATCTGCGAAATCGGCGGCAACACTTGCGACATCCGCCCTTGCCACACCGAGGACTACCCGTCCAAAGCTCAAAGGCCCCGGTTTTCCGTGCTGGACAAGACAAAGGTCAAGGAAACCTTCGGGATCGACATACCTTATTGGAGAGAATCCCTTATGGACTGCATAAAAAGGATCAAAGGATTATGAAAGGAATAGTACTGGCCGGAGGGAGCGGCACAAGGCTTTACCCGATAACAAAGGGTGTCAGCAAGCAAATGCTTCCTATCTACGACAAACCGATGGTGTACTACCCTGTCTCCGTGCTTATGAATGCGGGGATCCGGGATATCCTCATAATCTCGACTCCAACAGATCTTCCCGCATTCAGGAGGCTTCTGGGAGACGGCGGAGATTTCGGAGTGAGATTCTCCTATGCCGAGCAGCCTTCTCCGGACGGGTTGGCGCAAGCGTTCATTATCGGCGAGGAGTTCATCGGGGACGACTGCGCCTGCCTGGTGCTGGGAGACAACATCTTCCACGGAGCCGGTTTCGAGGAGCAGCTTTCCCAAGCCGTCAGCTCAGCCGAGAAGGAAGGCAAGGCAACGGTATTCGGCTACCGTGTCAGCGATCCTCAGAGATACGGGGTGGCCGAGTTCGACGATGCGGGCAACTGCCTTAGCATCGAGGAAAAGCCCGCCTGTCCGAAAAGCGACTATGCGGTAACCGGCCTGTATTTCTACCCCAACGAGGTCGTCGGAATCGCCAAGACAATAAAGCCTTCGGCCAGAGGCGAACTTGAGATAACCACTGTGAACCAGGAATTTCTCTCAAGGGGGATGCTTAAGGTCCAGAAGCTCGGCCAGGGGTTTGCCTGGCTCGACACCGGTACCCACGAGTCCCTGACAGAGGCATCCAACTACATTGAGGTGATCGAGAAAAGGCAGGGCCTGAAGGTCGCGTGCCTGGAAGAGATCGCCTTCCGTCACGGATGGATCGGAGCGGACAGGTTGAAAGAGATAGCAGCTCCCATGGCCAAGAACCAGTACGGTCAATATCTGATTAAACTTGCGGAGGGATGAGAGTTATCGAGACTAATATAGAGGGGGTGCTGATCCTGGAGCCGAGGGTGTTCGAGGATCAGCGGGGTTATTTCTTCGAGTCCTTCAACCTCAGGGAGTTCGAGGAGAAAGTCGGCCGCGTGAATTTTGTTCAGGACAACGAGAGCAAATCCTGCTACGGCGTGGTGCGTGGGCTGCATTTCCAGAAAGGAGAGCACAGCCAGGCCAAGCTCGTGCGGGTCGTCAGGGGCTCCGTGCTCGATGTCGCCGTGGACATCCGGCCGGGCTCACCCACCTTCGGGAAACATGTCGCCGTGGAGCTCACGGGAGACAACCACCTCCAGTTCTTCCTTCCCAAGGGCATGGCCCACGGCTTCAGCGTCCTGTCCGACGAGGCGGTTTTCCAGTACAAGTGCGACTGTTTCTACTGCCCCGCCTCCGAAGGGGCGATAGCCTGGGACGACCCTGACCTCGGAATCGACTGGAGAATACCCGCGGACAAGGTGATCCTTTCCGAGAAGGACCGCCACCATCCCAGACTCGCTGATCTGGGTCAGGATATCTTGCTGTAGTCTTTTATCGAGTATTTGTCTTTCTTGAGCTCCGCCGCCAACGGGGCGTTGACCTGGTCGGACAGTGTCGGATCGCCGGCAAGCACATGCTCGGCATAGCTCCTGGCGTCGGACATGATCTGACCGTCATGAGCCAGGGAGGCTATATTCAAGGAAATCGGAAGCCCGCTCTGCTGGGTGCCCTCGAGATCGCCGGGGCCCCTCATCTTCATATCCTCTTCGGCAAGGTCGAAACCGTTCTCAGTGGCGCACATCAGCTCGAGCCTCTTTCTGGACTCCTTGCTGACCTTGTTGCCATGCATGAGTACGCAGTATGACTTCTCGGAGCCGCGGCCTACCCTGCCCCTCAGCTGGTGGAGCTGGGCGAGGCCGAACCGCTCCGCGTTCTCGATCACCATGATGGAGGCGTTTGGCACATCGACGCCGACCTCGATGACGGTCGTAGAGACAAGGATATTCGCTCTTCCGGCGGCGAAAGCGTCCATGTTGAATTTCTTGACCTCGCTGGTCTGCTGCCCGTGGACGATGGCGACTTTATATTCCGGCATCGGGAAACGCCGGACAATCTCTTCGTAGCCAGCCTCAAGGTTTTGATAATCAAGTTTCTCGCTCTCGAATATCAACGGATAGACTATGAAAACCTGCCTTCCGGCGGCGATCTCCTTCCGTATGAAATTGTACATCGCGGGGCGCTTGCCCTCCCCTATCAGCATGGTCTGGATCGGCTTTCTCCCGGGTGGCATCTCGTCTATCACCGAGACATCCAGATCCCCGTAGAAAGTCATGGCAAGGGTCCTCGGGATCGGGGTGGCCGTCATGACCAGGACATGTGGCGGCGCCTCCGTCGCCCCTTTGGACCAAAGCTTCGAGCGCTGATCGACCCCGAACCTGTGCTGCTCGTCGATGACCGCCAGCCCGAGGTTATGGAAAACCACATCATCCTCAATCAAAGCGTGGGTGCCGATTATTATCCCGACAGAACCGTCCCTCAGCCCTTCATGAATCGGCCTGCGCTCAGCCTTGGTCGTGGAGCCGATCAGCAGCTCGCAACGGACTCCGGTTGGGGCGAGGTACTTCCTGATATTGGCGTAATGCTGCTGGGCAAGGACTTCGGTCGGAGCCATTATGCAGGCCTGGTACCCGTTCCCGACGGCAATCAAGGCCGACAGCACCGCTACCATCGTCTTCCCGGACCCAACGTCTCCTTGGAGCAGGCGGTTCATCTGGTGGCCGCTCATCATGTCGGAGCGGATCTCTTTTATCACCCTTTTCTGGGCTCCGGTAAGCTCGTATGGGAGAGCGTTGTAGCAGGCGTTGAAAGCGGCTCCGACCTTCGGCATAGGGATCCCGTTGTCAGCCCTGGAACGGATATATTTCTGTTTGAGGAGGGAAAGCTGCAGGAGGAAAAGTTCCTCCCATTTGAGCCTGTACTGGGCCTTGGACAGGGCGGACTGGTCCGTGGGGAAATGGATATTCCTGATGGCGTACTTCAAGGGGACAAGACCCTTTTCTCTAAGGACATATTCGGGGAGGGTCTCTTCCACGTCACCGATCGCCATGTCGATGGCCTCGGCCATGAGCTTGTTCATCACCTTGCCGGTGACTCCTCCGTTGCGGAGCTTGTCGGTCGAGTTATAAACCCCGGTCAAGACCCCTGAAAAGTTCTGGGAGCCAAGGGACGGCGGGTTGTCGATCTCCGGGTGGACCATGTTCATCTTTCCGTTATAGACGGACGGCTTCCCGAAGAAAAGGAAGGTCGATCCGGGTTTCAGGCGGTCATAGGTGTACTTGATTCCCTTGAAGAAAACAAGTTCCATCTCGCCGCTTGCATCCCTGACAAGCACGCTGAGCCGCTGCTTCGCACCCTTCCCGGTCAGCTCAGCGGAGACGACCTGGGCCAGGATCTGGACATACGCGCTGCCGGACTGGATGTCGGAAATGTACTGGATGGAGCTGCGGTCGATGTACCGGAATGGATAGGTCCTCAGGAGGTCACCCACCGTGGTGACTTCCAACTCAGTACGCAGGAGCGAAGCCCTCTTCGGCCCCACCCCCGGTAAGTACTGAACCTCCATATCCAACGCGTTTCGACGCATAACAAACAAATTTAATCATTTTCAACGATAAAATAGTTATATTTGATGTGCTTTCACCAGGCACAAAGGATAAATGGTCTCCGAGCTGATAGGGAAATACATCTGGCTTATCCAGACGCTCTCCGCTTCCGGGGAGCGGGGGCTTTCGCTCCGTGACATCTCGGACAAGTACGAGCGCAGGTACGACCAGCCGTATTCCAGGCGGACTTTCAACAACCACAGGCTGGCCATCCAGGAAGTCTTCGGGATCGACATCGTATGCGACAGGGGGACCAACAGGTACTCGATTCCTTACAGCGACGAGGTCATGGACAACGACAAGAGCATCGGCTGGCTCGTCAACACCTTCACGGTCAGCAACCTCCTCACCCTCGGCAAGGAGAGGCTCTCCGGAAGGGTGAGCGTCGAGGACGTGCCCTCCGGACAGATATTCCTGACCTCTATAATGCAGGCCATGGAGGACGGGAGGGAACTTGAGATAGAGTACGGCAAATACAACTCTCCCCAGACGGACACCCTCCATATCCAGCCATTCGCCGTCAAGGAGCATGAGAGACGCTGGTACCTTGTGGCTTTCTGCCATGAGAGGGCTGAAAGGGACGGCAAGGAGACCGGCAACGGCGACATGAGCGCGTGGAGGGTCTATGGGCTCGACAGGATAGTCACCCTCAAGGAGATGGACAAGACCTTCAAGATGCCGAGGGGATTTGACGTGGACGCCTTGTTCCATGACAGTTTCGGGATATTCTTCCCGAAGGAGGGACAGAAAAGCGAGACCGTGCGCCTCAGGGCGACAGACGAGGAGGCAAGGTACCTAAGGGATCTTCCGCTTCACAGGTCGCAGAAAGAAGAAGGCCCTGCCGAAGGCGGAGGACGGATATTCCGCCTGAGGCTGATCCCTGACGAGAACCTCCTGATGGAGTTCTGCCGTCTGGCCGGAAGGGTCGAGGTACTTGAACCGGAGAGCGTCCGCTCCGCAGTCAGGGAAATGCTTGAGAAAGGATTGAATAATTATAAATAACATTATGAGAACCAAGTCATTCGCCATCGCGGCGGCAACTGCAATGATGATCATGGGATGCGCTCAAAAAGAGCCTGTCGGAAACGGCTCATATATCGGTCCTTCCGACATCAAGGCCGAGAACGGGGTTATGACACCCGAGATCCTGCTTTCCTTGGGAAGGCTTTCAGACCCACAGCTCTCTCCCGACGGGAAATGGATCCTCTACGGGGTGAGTTATACCTCGATCGAGGACAACCGTTCCTGCAGGAACCTTTTCGTACAGGAAGTCACAAAGGATGAGAACAGCCTGTCATTCGGAGACAAGATCCAGCTCACAAAGGAAGGCAAAAGCGTCTCCAACGCCCGCTGGAGCAAGGATGGAGGCTCGATCTTCTACCTCCAGGGAGGCCAGCTCCGGAAGGCCTCTTTCACCGTGACCGGAGGCACCCCCTCCATCGGCGAGGGCAAGGCGCTCAGCGACGTTAAAGAGGGCATGGGCGAGTTCGCCATAAGCCCGGACGAGTCGCAGGTCCTCTATGTCAGCACGGTTCCCGGGCCGGTCAAGACCCCGAAGGATTTCGGCGAGGGTCTTGACAAGGCCAAAGCCTATGTGACCGAGGACCTTATGTACCGCCACTGGGACCACTGGGTGACAGAGCGTCCCCAGACCTATGTCGCTCCCCTGGCGGAAGGGACGCTGGTGACGAATGACAACTCCATGAATATCCTTGGAGAAGATGCCGGCAAATACGAGCTCCCGCTCGAGCCTTTCGGAGGTCTCGACCAGGTCGCATGGAGCCCGGACGGACAGATGGTGGCATATTCGTGCAAGAAAGTCGCCACCGGCCGTGAATATGCCTTCTCCACCGACACGGAGATCTATATCTTCAAGATAGTCACCGGTGAGACCGTCAGGGTCCCGATGGAGGGCGGCTACGACACCGACCCTGTCTGGAGTCCGGACGGGAAGCATATCGCCTGGATCAGCATGGCACGCAACGGCTACGAGGCCGACAAGACCCGGCTTATGGTAGCCGACATGGCCGCTTCCGCTGATGTCGCGGACGGACAGGCAGCTATCCCCGCTATCCTCGGGGTCAGGGAACTCACCGCCGGCTTCAAGTACAATGCCGCCGGCCCCGTTTGGTCCGCGGATTCGAAGTCCATCTACTTCAATGCGCTTACCGAAGGTCTTCAGGCAATCTACAAGGTCGATGCGCTTTCAGGTGCTTTCAGTGCTGAAGGTAACAGGCTTGACATCGGTGTCGTTCCGGCAAGGATCACTCCGGACGACGCCTGGTACGACTTCGGCTCTCCGTTCGCTGTCGTTGACGGCACCCTGCTTGCCAGCTACGCCTCAATGGAGTTCCCCACCGAGCTGGTAGCTGTCAAAGAAGAGGACGGTTCCTTCGGAAGGATCTCCGACGAGAACGGGCATATCATCGGACAGCTCGCCCCGTGCGACATCCAGGAAAGATGGATTACCACCGTGGACAACAAGAAGATGCTGACCTGGGTCCTCTATCCCCCGAAGTTCGACTCAACTAAAGTATATCCCGCCATCGAGATCTTCCTCGGCGGCCCTCAAGGGACTCTCAGCCAAGGCTGGAGCTACCGCTGGAACTACCGTCTGATGGCCTCCCAGGGGTACATCGTCATACTCCCGAACCGCCGAGGCACCACCGCTTTCGGACAGGAGTGGTGCGAGCAGATCAGCGGAGACTACATCGGCCTCAACATGCAGGACTACCTCAGCGCCGCCCGAGAGCTTAAGAAGGAGCCTTATGTCGGCAAGCTCGCCGGCTGCGGTGCTTCATACGGCGGATTCAGCGTCTATTACATGGCCGGAATCCACGGCGACACCTACGACTGCTTCATCGCCCACGCCGGAATATTCGATGAGAAATACATGTACTACGAGACCGAGGAAATGTGGTTCCCCAACTGGGACAACGGAGGCCTGACCGAATATTCATTCACTCCCGGAGAGCAAGGCCCCAGAGGCGACGGGAAAACTTTCGGAGGTCTCCAGCAGGCCGGATCGCCCTGGAGCGACGCCCCTAAAGCCCAGCGCCACTATTCCAACTCCCCCGCCGCCAATGTCACAAAATGGCACACGCCGATCCTCTGCATCCATGGCATGATGGACTACCGTATCCCCTACGACCAGGGCATGGCCGCATTCAACGCCGCCCAGATGATGGGTGTCCCTTCCAAACTGATTGTTTTCCCTGAAGAGAACCACTGGATCCTCCAGCCCCAAAACGCCCTATTCTGGCACCGGAGCTACTTCGATTGGCTAGACCGTTGGTGCAAGTAAATGCGTTTAGGGAAGTTATTGAATATCATTTTGACGCTATCCCTGGCCGGGGCTTTGCCGGTCAGGGTTGGCGCCATGCCGGCGAGAAAAGACACCGCCAAAGTCATGGTCGGTAAATGGTCCGGAGACTTTAACCTCACCTCAGGCGTAGGCTTCATTGATTGGAGTAAAATGACAATGAATAACACCCGCCTGACTGAGAACGGGACTTTCACTGACAAGACCAGGATCGTCTTGAACAGAACCTTCTTCGGTGTTATCTGGAATGAAGAGATGGGCGGAAGCTTTCGTGGAAGGTGATATCGAAATAGAGAATCTGAGGATAGGAGACACGTACAGGTTGACGCCCCACAACAACCGCTATAATTCCGGAGTATCTTTCACATTCAGGGATTCCACACTGGCCGGAATCCCTTCCCTCGTCGCGGAAGCCGGTATAAGGATGAGGGGAAGCCATCTCTTGGACCATTACAGCGGCGCCATTGAGATTGGAGAAAATGAGTGGAGGGACAGCTTAAGGCTCAGGGAAAACTTCAATTACATAGAGATATTAGCTGAGCCAAACATAAGGCTTAGTTACCACAAGAAGAAATACGGTGCGGATCTTAACACCACTTTCCAGCAATACGGGAACTACCTGACTGACAAGGGGAAAGACCATGAGGTCAATTGGAGGCCACCGTCCACGATCGGTAGTGTCCAGTTCTTCTGGAAGCCCACTCCCGCCCATAACATCACTGCCGGCGCTTCACGTTCCATCACCCACCCTTCTTATCAGCAAATCTGCTGGTATGACCGCCAGGGTGCGATCGAGGGGCAGGTGTTCAGGGGAGATCCTACACTGTCTTCAGATGGGACAACACGGCTTATGGCGACAGCTTCGGCCAGCAGGCGGGAGTCTCATGGAACGGCAAAAAAATCACCGGCTCCCTTAAAGCGGACTATCTCCAGGAGCGCCGTCACAAAGCGGAGACATGATCAAAGACACTCACTGCTGGATCATGAGAGCCGATGCCGGTTTCCATCCCGGACATGGTTGGGACTTCTCCGCCAGCGGAACTTATCAAGGCGATATCGTCACCTTTTACTCGATCATCAAGGAGTATGTCTCCGTCAACGCAAGGATATCCAAGCGCCTCGGCAAGATCACCCTCTCCCTCGACGGAAGAGACCTGCTGGACAGGAAAAAAGTCGTGAAAGTCTTATCAGAAGACTTTTCCGACTCTTGGGAAGAAGAAAGCAGGATGAACCGAAGGCTCATCCTGCTAGGATTCAAATGGAATTTCTAAATTCCCGTATTTCTTAGAAGAGGTAAGCGATGCCAGCCTTGGCGTAGCTCTTGATGATCTTGGTACCGTCGTCGGAAGTGTCAAGGTTGAAGAGACCCTGGTCGTATCCGAGGGTGATCTGGATCTTGCTGATGTTCAGGCCAAGTCCACCACCGAGAAGGACGTTGGTACGGCTGAGGTTGCCGTCCTTGAACCTGTCAAACTTGCCAGAGGAAATGCCAGCGGCGGAAAGCTCGCTTGATGAAGCGATTCCGAACTGGGCGGTAGGACCTGCGAAAATGAAGAGCTTGGAGCTCTCGCCGAGATTGAATCCGAAATTGAAATACACGGGCACATTCACGTAATGCTCTCTCATCTTGGAACCGAGGTTAACACCGACAACACTGGTGCTCTCGTTGGACATGAGGAGTGAATAATACAGACCGGGGGCGATGCCGAAAGTACCGGCGATAGGAAGGTTGTAGGAAAAACCTGCATAAGCTCCGTTAGTGCCAATATCACCGAGGTCAGTTCCCTTCATTGAAATCGACTCATTTGAATGGAGGAATCCGGCGCCCACCTGCATCTGGGCGAAAGAGTTCGTGGCGATGGTCATCATGACCGCGGCTGCGATAAGAGTAATGATTCTTTTCATTTTTTTTTGCTTAAAAAAACGCGCAAATATAGGTATACCTAAATGAAAAAACAAATCCAGGCTTTCCTAGAACATATAAGTGAGTCCTGACTTGATGTAACTCTTTCTCCTTGTCACATCGGAATCGGACGTGTCCATGTTGAAAAGGCCGTAGTCGTAGCCGGCGGAGATCATGATCTTGCCGATATTCACGCCCACTCCGCCTCCTATCAGGATATTGGTCCTGCTGTAGTTGGAATCCTTGTAATTGTCCTGTTTCCCTGATAAGTCGAGACTTTCAATGATATTCGTCGAATACTCGGTATGTGAATCGAGACCGAACTGGGCGGTCGGGCCGGCGAACAGGATGAGTTTGGCATTGTCCGTCAGGTTGAAACCGAAATTAAGGTAGACCGGGACATTGATGAAATGCTCTTTAGTCTTGGTGTCCACCATGCCGAAAAGGTTGTCTTTCGAGTAAAGGAAGGAGTAGGAGATTCCAGGGGCAATGCCGACAGCATCGGCGACAGGAATGTTATATGAGAAACCGAGGTAAAAGCCGTTTGAATTCATGTCCGTGGACACATCGCCGACAGAAACTTTGTCTGAGCCATTCAAATACCCCGCTCCTGCCGACATCTGGGCGAAAGAGTTCGTGGCGATGGTCATCATGACCGCCGCCGCCAGAAGAGTGACGATTCTTTTCATGTTCTTTCTTGTTAAATTATTAGACGCCTTGAATTTAGCTATACTTCTTAAAAAAAGCAAATCCGCCCCCAGTAAGTCGAAGACAAGGTACGAGAAAAGGCGGCAAAAGCCGCCTTTTCTCGTACCCCCATGGCGAATCGAACGCCAATCGTAGGAACCGGAATCCTAAATTCTATCCATTAAACTATGGGGGCAATATCCAGGTTTTATGTAACCGGTTGCAAAAATACTAAATTGTAATCAAAATAGGAATTTTTATTCTCGGATATTCAAAGAATAAGTTGTATTTTTGTCAGATATGAAAAAAGCATACGTTTTTCCAGGCCAAGGGTCGCAGTTCCCCGGTATGGCGAAGGATCTCTACGAGAGCGGAGCGAAAGGTAAAGAGCTGCTTGACAGGGCCGATGAGGTCCTCGGATTCAAGATAACAGACATCATGTTTAACGGCACGGCTGACGACCTGAAGGCCACGAAGGTCACTCAGCCCGCTATATTCCTCCACTCTGTCGTACTGGCGAAGTGCTACGAAGGATTCGCTCCCGACATGGTCGCCGGCCACTCCCTCGGAGAGTTCTCCGCACTGGCCGCCGCCGGAGCGATGGCCTTTGAGGATGCCCTGAGGCTTGTCTCCATAAGGGCCACCGAGATGCAGAAGTGCTGCGAGAAGGTGCCCGGTGGCATGGCCGCCATCATCGGACTTCCGGACGAGAAGGTCGAGGAAATCTGCGCCGGCGTCGAGGGAATTGTCATTCCTGCTAACTTCAATTGCCACGGCCAGATAGTCATTTCCGGAGAGAAAGAGGCTATCGAGAAGGCCTGTGAGGCGGCGAAAGCCGCCGGAGCCAAGAGGGCTCTTCCCCTCCAGGTCGGCGGAGCTTTCCACTCTCCTCTCATGGAACCGGCCAGGGTCGAGCTCGGAAAGGCCATTGAGCGGACTGAGATCGTAGCCCCTGTCTGCCCCATTTACCAGAATGTCACCGCTAAGCCCACGACTGATCCTGTCATTATCAAGGAAAACCTCCTGAAGCAGCTGACCTCTCCAGTAAGGTGGACAGCGACTGTCGAGAACATGCTCGCTGACGGAGCCGGCTACTTTATGGAGATTGGTCCCGGGACCGTTCTCCAAGGCCTTGTCAAGAGAATCTCTGGAGGCACGGAAGGCATTGTCATTGAAGGACTTTCATCCCTTTAACGATTATTCACATTTTTAAACGATATGGCAAAAGAAAAGAAATTCATCACTTGTGATGGTAACACCGCTGTGGCGAACGTCGCTTACCTTTTCAGCGAGAACGCCTGCATTTACCCTATCACTCCCTCTTCTCCCATGGCGGAGAACATCGACGAATGGGCTGCCCACGGGAAAAAGAACCTCTGGGGCGAGACTGTCAGCGTGACTGAGATGGAAAGTGAGGCCGGTGCCTCTGGAGCCGTCCACGGTTCCCTCCAGGCCGGTGTGCTCACCACCACCTACACCGCTTCCCAGGGTCTTCTCCTGATGATCCCTAACATGTACAAGATCGCCGGTGAGCTTCTCCCCGGTGTCTTCCATGTCAGTGCCCGTGCCCTCGCATCCCACGCTCTCTCCATATTCGGAGACCACCAGGATGTCATGGCATGCCGCCAGACCGGCTTCGCCCTGCTCGCTTCCGGCTCAGTCCAGGAGGCCCAGGACATCGCCGCCGTCGCCCACCTCGCCGCCATCAAGTCCAGCGTTCCTTTCCTGCACTTTTTCGACGGTTTCCGCACCTCCCATGAGATCCAGAAGATCGAGGCTCTCGACGAGGAGGCCCTGAAGGGCATGGTCAGCGAGAAGGCTTTGAAGGCTTTCCGCGAGAGGGCCCTCAATCCTGACGCTCCCGTCACCAGGGGTACTGCCCAGAACGGTGACGTCTATTTCCAGGCCGTCGAGTCAAGGAACAACGTCTATGCCGGAGTTCCCGACATCGTCGCCAGGTACATGGGTGAGATCAGCGAGCTGACCGGCCGCGAGTACCGCCCGTTCACATATTACGGAGCCCCGGACGCTGAGAACATCATTGTCGCCATGGGTTCCGTCACCGAGACCATCAAGGAGACTATCGACTACCTCGCCTCCCAGGGCAGGAAGTGCGGACTTGTCACTGTCCATCTCTACAGGCCTTTCGCCGAGAAGTACTTCATGAAGGTTCTACCCAAGACTGTCAAGAGAATCGCCGTCCTCGACCGCACCAAGGAGCCCGGAGCTCTCGGAGAGCCCCTCTTCCTCGATGTCAAGGCCCTCTTCCAGGGCAAGGAGGACTCCCCTCTCGTGATCGGTGGCCGTTATGGACTGTCCTCAAAGGACACCACTCCCGCCCAGATCGTCGCTGTCTATGACAACCTCGCTCTCAAGGAGCCCAAGGCCGACTTCACTATCGGCATCGTCGATGACGTGACCTTCAAGTCTCTCATGATCAAGGAGGAAATCTCCATCGTCAAGCCCGGCACGACCGAGTGCAAGTTCTACGGACTCGGATCCGACGGTACTGTCGGCGCCAACAAGAACACCATCAAGATCATCGGAAGCCACACTCCCAAGTACTGCCAGGCCTACTTCGACTACGATTCCAAGAAGTCCGGCGGCTACACTTGCTCGCACCTTCGTTTCGGTGACCAGCCCATCAAGGCTCCTTACCTTGTGAGCACTCCCGACTTCGTGGCCTGCCACGTGCCTTCCTATCTTTCCAAATATGATGTCCTCAAGGGCATCAAGGATGGCGGCACCCTCCTGCTTAACTCTCTTTGGGACGAGGCCGAGACAGTAAAGAGGATTCCCGACAACGTCAAGGCTGTCATCGGCAAGAAGCACATCAAGCTGTACATCATCAACGCCACCAAGATCGCCTCTGAGATCGGCCTCGGGAACAGGACCAACACGATCCTCCAGTCCGCCTTCTTCAAGATCACCGGCATCATCCCTTACGAGGAGGCCGTGAAGTACATGAAGGACGCCATCGTCAAGAGCTACGGCAAGAAGGGCGAGAATGTCGTGAATATGAACTACGCCGCTGTCGACCGCGGTGGTGAATATTCCGAGGTCACCATCCCCGCCGAGTGGGCCGGGATCAGCGCCAAGTTCGAGACTCCCAACAAGGACCGTCTGGCTCCCGCCTTCGTCAAGGAGATCGCCGACGTAGTCAACTCCCAGAACGGAGACTCGCTGCCTGTCAGCGCCTTCGTCCCCTACATGGACGGTACAATGCCTGCCGGGACTGCCGCTTACGAGAAGCGCGGTGTCGCCGTCATGGTGCCCAGCTGGGATCCTGACAAGTGTATCCAGTGCAACACCTGCGCATTCGTCTGCCCCCACGCCGCCATCCGTCCGTTCCTTCTCACCGCCGAGGAGGCCGAGAAGGCTCCCGCAGGGCTCAAGAAGGCCGCCGGAAAGGCTGTCCTGAAGGAATATTCATTCGCCCTTGCCACCTCCGTGGACGATTGTACCGGTTGCGGCAACTGCGTGGATGTCTGCCCCGCCAAGGAGAAGGCCCTCACCATGGTTTCCGCCCTCGATCAGCATCAGGAGCAGGAGAACTTCAACTGGCTCCACAGCAAGATCGGCTACAAGGACACTGTCGTCAACAAGGCAGCCAATGTGAAGAACTCCCAGTTCGCCCAGCCTCTGTTCGAGTTCAGCGGCGCCTGCGCCGGTTGCGGCGAGACCCCTTACATCAAGAATATCACCCAGCTCTTCGGAGACAGGATGATGATCGCCAACGCCACAGGTTGCTCCTCAATCTACGGAGCTTCCTTCCCGGCCTCCCCTTACTGCGTCAACGCCCAGGGACACGGCCCGGCATGGCAGAACTCCCTCTTCGAGGACAATGCCGAGTTCGGTCTTGGAATGAAGATCGGATCTGACAGGGCCCGTGAGACTGTGGCAGGCATCATGACCCAGATCCTCAGCTGCGATTGCTGCGGCGAGGAGATCAAGGCTCTCGCTCAGCAGTGGCTCGACAATAAGGAGAACGCCGCTGTGACCCGTGAGGTTGCCGACAAGATCGTTCCTCTCGCTGAGGAGTGCAAGTGCGACTGCGGCTCAAGGCTCCTCGAGTACAAGCGTTTCATCGCCGCCCGCAGCCAGTGGATCTTCGGTGGTGACGGTTGGGCCTACGACATCGGCTACGGCGGTCTGGATCATGTCCTCGCTTCCGGCAAGAATGTCAACGTCCTGGTTCTCGACACCGAGGTCTATTCCAACACTGGTGGACAGAGCTCCAAATCGACTCCTGCCGGCGCCATCGCCAAGTTCGCGGCCTCAGGTAAGAAGATCCGCAAGAAAGACCTCGGCATGATGGCCATCAGCTATGGCTACGTCTATGTCGCCCAGGTCGCCATGGGAGCTTCTCCCGCCCAGTACCTCAACGCGATCAAGGAGGCTGAGGCTTATGACGGACCTTCCCTCATCATCGCTTACGCCCCTTGTATCAACCACGGTCTGAAGGCCGGAATGGGACTGAGCCAGAAGGAGGAGAAACTCGCCGTCGATTGCGGTTACTGGCACCTCTACAGGTACAACCCGGATCTTGAGGCCCAGGGCAAGAACCCGTTCTCTCTCGACTCCAAGGAGCCCGACTGGACCAAGTTCCAGGACTTCCTCAAGGGCGAGGTCAGGTTCGCTTCCCTGTACAAACTCTTCCCGGACAAGGCTCAGGAGCTCCTGACCCTGACCGAGGAGTTTGCCAAGGTCCGCTACGGCACCTACGCCCGCCTCGCCGGGAAGTAGTGATACCTCATAAACAAAAGAGCGCGGCCAGATAGCCGCGCTCTTTTGTTATTTATTCATTGACGTAGTCGTCGTGGCCGGGTTCGGCTTCGGCGGCTTTGATCATCTCGATGTTTAGCTGCTCGACGAAGGATAGCTTTATGGCGTCGTTATTCTGCGGCATGTACCAGTCCTGGCTCCCGAAATATGTCTGAAGATCGCTGGACTGGAAACGGTAACCGTGACGGGCAAGAATCGTGTTGCGCATTATCCGCAGCGTGGACTTCTTGTAGTTCCTAAGGATGAACTTGTTAAGGAGAAGATAGGAAGCGAAATTGAAACGCGGAGTGTACCGATCGCTGGGCACCAAAGAGTACGGCCCGTCAGTGGTCTTGAATATTCCATATTCATCAAATGATCCCGAATAGACCTTGAATCCCTCAAGGGTCGGGACAAGCTGCCAATAGCCGTCCAGAGAGGTTCCCTCGACTTTCATCACCCCGATAACAATATCGTTGAAAGTCATCACCTCATAACGCCCCCTGCTTCCAGCGACCACAAGGGCGTCGTCCTTGATTTCGACTTCGTAGCCATAAGGGTCAGTCTTATAAAGGCCCTTGATCTGCGGGATCCAGCCCCAGATGTTGTTGAAGCGGCTGTCGTCAGGGGTCATCACAAGAATATTGTCCAGCATGGTGGGTCCATCATAGACGCATAAGACTGTCATACCATCCTGGTGGCGATACTTCACGTTCTGGCCTGGACCGAAAGGATTGACAGCACCCTCATTCGAGCCTTCGGCGACAGTGTAGGCCCCTGGCTGACCTTCTTTAGGGACCAGCACGAACTCCATCTCCTGTCCCTCGGCCATAGCCTCCATCAGGACAGATCCATCCTGACGAACAGTGGCCTCATAATCAATAGAACCGTCGTACCATAAAGTCCCAGACTTTATGCCCTGCGCCTGAAGCGAAAGAGCCGTCAAAAGGGCAGCTCCTAAAACAAATATCTTATTCATCTCCAAGTACTTTTTCTGAAACAAATTTGCCGTCAATAGTATAGACCTTCTCGACCGAATACCGGCCGCCTTCCTCATGGTAGCGGTATGCCCCGAGGTGGATCTTCTTTCCAGGAACATCAAACGAGATGAATCCCTCCGTCGAAGGGAACTGGATGGCCTTGACATCATCCGGATCGCTCACATCCAGGATGTAAGACCAGACATTCCTGGCGTCCGGACATCCGTCAACATAGAACAGGTCCGCGTTCCAGGGAACTGGAATGATGTTATCCGCGCAGGCGATATCACCTGAGTCAACCCTGACCGGGATAGCGTTCCCGTCCTTCATCAAAGCCCACTTTGGTTCCGCTGAAACGAATGTTGTGCAGATCCAATGGGTTTCCTCAGCCTCTCCCCTATCCTTGATCCATAGTGCCAGAACCTCAGGATCCTCCTCGGAAGCCGGACGAGCAACCGATGTATAGAACCGGTAATGGTCCGACTCCGCCCGCAAGACAGCGCCTTCCGGAAGCGGATCGTAGTCTTCCTCATATTCGGGATAGATGTACTCGTTGCTGGAACCGCTGAAGACATGCTCCGTACCATTGAAGGTAAAATGATGATAAAGAGTCGGATAACTATCATCCGGAGAGGTCTCCACGATGATGATGTCCTGGTCATATTCACCTTCCGTCAACCAATATGTCAGGATGGAGCCCTCATGTTGAGGCTTGAAATCGGAATATGGTTCATCCTCTGGAGTCATGATGCCGGTTGAGGGATCATAGTCATAGAAACAACAGAACTCAATCTCCTCAGGATTAACTTGTTCCAACAACACAGCAAAAAGGGTGTGGCCGTTCTCCCTTGAATATATCCTGGCCCCTGTCCTCTGGTCGCCGGTATCGCCGTGATCATAAGAAGCCACATTGAAATCCTCGCAATCCACGAATACCCTCCCGGAGCCTCCCTCCGTGACATCATTCGAGACAAAAAGCCTGTCCCCCGCCTCAGTGATGATGGAATCCGCCCCGGCGGATGGCCAGACCTCATTGAACGCCCTGAGCAGCTGCATCACATTAGGATGAGCGCCAAGATTCTTGGTCGAAATAGTTTTTCCTCGCCACCCGTCACGGATAGTCGCGATATTGACAGTCTCGCTCTTGGGAGCCCAAGCGCAACAAGCAAGCAAGAGGGCGAATGAAATGAATAGTGTTTTCTTCATAATGGCCTAATATACAAAAAAAATTGTGGATGTGGAGTAGAAACTGTTGATTAACTGAATAATACAAAAACAGATGGTTCCCAATTGAGCACCATCTGTTTCAGCATAATATTGATTTACAACAGCTTCCGTATCACGAATGCCTCTACTCGGAGGCTCCGGGCTCCGGAGGACGATATTCCAGCAGGTCGCCGGGCTGGCAGTCAAGAGCTTTGCAGATTGCGTCGAGGGTGCTGAAACGGACACCTTTGGCCTTCCCCGTCTTGAGTATTGACAAATTCACGGCCGAGATCCCGATCTTCTCCGCCAACTCGGCGGAAGTCATCTTCCGCTTCGCGAGCATCACATCGACATTGACGATTATCGGCATAACTACTTACCCTCCTTTTTAGCCGGCTCCTGATCCTCGGGAGCGACTTCCTTGCCCTTCATGTATTCAGGGAGATTCATGCCGGCCATCTTGAAGAGATCCTGGAGCGGAGGGACGGAGCCCATCAGTCCGGAAATGAAGTTGGCCGTTGAAGTCTTGCCGTCCTTGCCGTTATTGCCGTCCCAGACGGTGACCTTGTCGATCTTGATGCCCTTCACGGCCTCGACCTGGGTCTTGACAAGCTCAGGCAGACGGTCGGAGATCATCATCAGCACAGCCTTCTGGGCGTCACCCTCGGCGGCACCGACCAGCTGGGCGAAACCGTCAGCCTGCTTGGTCAGGATCTCGAGAGTACCGCGGGCCTGGGCCTCCATCTTGGCGTAAATTGCGTCGGCCTCTCCCTTAGCTGTCCTGCGGAGCTTCTCGGCCTCAGCCTCGGCCTCGATGATCTGACGCTCCTTGTCGATCTGCGCGGGAACGACGATGTTGGCCTGCTGGGTGGCCTTCTCCCTCTCGGCACGGGCAAGCTCAGCGTCACGCTCGCTCTGGTAGGCCTCCTGGAGAGCCTTCGCAGCCTGGACCTTCTCGGCGGCGACCGCTATGCGCGCGGCCTCAGCCTCTTTCTCACGGCGCATAGCGTCGGAATTGGCGATGTCTATCTTGGAGGTGTTCTCTCCCTGGACAGCCATGGCGTTGGCCGCGGCGGTCTTGATACGGGTGTCCCTCTGGGTCTCGGCGATACGGATGTCCTTGTCCCTGTCAGCCTCGGCCTTACCGATCTCTCCGAAACGGTTCTGCTCAGCCACGCTCTTCTTCGCGTCGTTGATGGCTTTCGCGGCCGCCTCCTTACCGAGAGCCTCGATGTAGCCGGACTCATCACGGATGTCCGTCACGTTCACGTTGATCAGTTTAAGACCGATCTTGCGGAGCTCGGCCTCGACATTCTGGCTGACAGCGGCGAGGAACTTGTCGCGGTCGGCGTTGATCTCCTCGATGTCCATCGTCGCGATGACGAGACGGAGCTGACCGAAGAGAATGTCGGTGGCGATGTTCTGGATATTGTCAATCGAGAGTCCGAGCAGACGCTCAGCGGCGTTGGTCATGCTGTCAGCCTCCGTGGAGATACCGACGGTGAAGCGGCAAGGCACGTCCACGCGGATATTCTGCTTGGAAAGGGCGTTGGTGAGGTTGCACTCGATCGAAATGGGCTTGAGATCAAGGAAAGCATAGTCCTGGAACACAGGCCAGATGAAGGACGCGCCTCCGTGGATGCACCTCGCGGACGAGATCGATCCGCTCTTGTTCTTGCCGGTCTTACCATAGATGACCATGACTTTGTCCGAAGGACAGCGCTTGTAGCGCTTCAGGATGGCCGCAAACGTCACAAACAGGACGGCGACAATGATGAGAATGAGAGAAATGTCCATGATTATGAGGTTTTTAGATGATTGTAGGATTGAGTTCTTCAACAAGCATGGTGTGGTCGTTGATCACGCCTATTACTTTGATAGGAGTGCCGGTGGGGATAGAGTCACCCTCACAAAGGGCGTCATATTCCCGGACGGCGTTGTTGATCGTGATCTGGATCTTCCCCTCCCCTTTGCGCTCGCCGGGGATGGTGAGATAAACCTTGCCCTCGCAGCCGACAGCCGCGGTATGGACATCTATGTTCCCGCTCTGCTGCATGCCGCTGAGCCACTTGAACATCCACATCACGGCTGCCACCAGCGCAACACCGACGATAACAGCGAGAAGCACAACCAGGAAGTCGGACTTGATCTTGTCATGCATCAGAACCGCGGTCCAGCCGAAGCCAAGGCAGAAATTGATGAAATTACGGAAAGTCAAAAGATTCATGGAAGGATCGGCGTCAAAAGAACCGTCCGCTCCTCCGAGATCGACATTCCCCGCTGCGTCGAAATCGGTGTCAATGCCACCGTCCCCACCGAAACCGAGGAAAGTCATAATGGTCTGGATCACGAAGATCAGAGTAGCAGAAAGGGTTATGGCCCAAAGGACCTGCATAACCGTACTAAGGGAGTTCCACCAAGCGATCATAACGAAAATAGATTATTGTCTTCCGCAAATATATAAAAAATTTACGAAAGACAATAATTATTTAAAAAATTTCGAGGATTTTATTCTTTCGTTTTGCCAGGCATCTGGACGAACTCGATGAAGTTGCCGGAACCGAACAATCTGGCGGCGGCTTCCTTGATTCCTTCCTTTGTCAGTGAGGAGACAGCCTCCTCGTATTCCTTGTCGTAGTCGAAACCAAACCTGGAGTACCTGACGATATTGTTCATCCAATAGCTGTTGCTGATCCTGTTCTCTGGAACATTCTTCTTGAAATTCTCGATGGTGCGGGTGAACTGCTCATCGCTCGGGCCATTCTCGGCAAGCTTGCGGAACTCTTCGCGGGCGATGGTCTTGAGCTTCTCAGCCATCTCGGGCTTGCACTCGAAAGCCACCTGCATCAGGTACATCGGCTCAGGCTCAAGTCCGGCGTTGGCGAGTGAGGAGGCGCCATAGGTGCCGCCCTCGTCCTCGCGCATAGTATCGACATAGATCTGGTCGAGGACATAACTGACAGCGCTGGCCAGGACATCATCCTTGACTGAATATGGCCTGTAGTCGGAATAGATCTCGATCACAGTGGACTTGGGAGTTTCCATGTCGGTCTTTATGGTCTTGACATTCTCGCCCTTCACAAGACGAGGGTTGACATCCAGCCACTTGGAAGCCTTCTTGCCCTTAGGCAGGGAGCCGACATATTTCTCGACAAGAGGTTTCAGGGTCTCGAGATCCACATCGCCAGTGATCACCATCGTGGCTCCGGACACATCCGAGAACAACTTGCGGTAGTTCTTTTCGACTGTAGCGAGATTAGCCTTGTCAAAGGTCTCCATCGATATGAACTCCCGCCTGGGATTACCTCCGTAAAGGAAGTCGTTAAGCTCCTTCTGCATCTTGAACTGGGGAGTTGCCAAGGCGTTGGGAAGGACGGCCTTCAGCTGCGAGATGGCGTTGTCCCACTCTTCCTGATCAAAACGAGGATCCACATACACGAGATAAAGGAGCTGGAATGCAGTCTCAAGATCCTTGACAGAGGAGGATCCGCTGACACCATTGTACAGGGCGTCGATGTAAGAACCGACCCTGACGTTCTTTCCAGAAAGCATCTTCGTGACTTCCGTACCATTGAACTTGGAAATACCCTGCATGGCGTCGAAGGTCCCGTAGATATTGGAGTCGAACGAAGGGAGATCCTCAGTCGAGATCAGGCTCTGCCCACCGGCTTTGTAAAGATTGAAAAGAATCTGGTCTTTCTTATGCTCGGTCGGAAGGACAATGACCTTCACGCCGTTCTTGAGGGTCCATTGGGTCGATCCATAGATGGAAGACTTTGTCTTCTTAACCTTGGAGCCTTTCAGGACGGACGGATCCATGAAGGCTTCTGTAGCTGTCTCGGCCGCCGGAGCCTCAATCTCGGCGGACTCGACCTCGCTGAACACAGCCATTATCTGATCCTTTGTAGGAGTGGATATTCCTTCTTTTTCCGGACCGCTGTAGATGACCACCATGTTCTCCTTGCCGGGGATCATCTGGGCTATCATCTGGCCAAGGATCGAGGCGTCGATCTGGTCGAGGAAGGCTTTCGCCAGGTCATATTCAGCCTGCGGCTCCATGTAGGCCCGGTTGTCAAAGAAATTGCTTATGAGAGGATGAACGAACTCCGGATTCTTGCGCGTATCCGCCTCATTGACAGCTTTTTCCAGAGACGCGAGGATATTTTCCTTGGCCCTCGAGACCTCGGCGTCAGAGAAACCGTACTCGCTCATCTTCTTAAGCTCGGTAAGGAAGGCCTTGAGTCCTCCGAGGATGTTGTCCTCCTTGAGTGTCACCTGTCCCATGACAGCCTCGAAAGCCTCGCAGAGCCTCCCGGATGCGAACATACCGGCAAGATACGGGGCATCAGCCTTCGAGGTTATATCCGTGAACCGTTCGGACATCACGGAGGCCACGATGTTCTCGATCAACTCGATTGAGAAGCCGGCCGGAGTGCTGTTCAGGGCCTCATCCCTCGCGTCGCTCTCCCAAAGGACCTCGACAGAAGGGACAGTGGTCTCGGGATCGGTGATGATCCCGACCCTGGGCTCCGAGAACGGAGTGAGGGTATATTTCTCCTTCGCCTTCGGATTGATGGCTGCGGGAATATCGGCCCAGATCCTCTTGATCTTCGCCTCCACGGCATCCACATCCACGTCGCCGACCACAACTACGGCCTGGTTGCCGGGATGATACCAGGTCTCGTAGAAGGAAACGAGGCTCTCCGGCTTGAAGTTCTCCAGGCTCTCCTGAAGTCCGATCAGGGTGCAGGTGGAGTACTTGTTGTCACCATAATAATATGGGAGGGAACGCTCGAAGGTCCTCCACTGGGCGTTGCGGCGGCTGCGCCTCTCCTCGATGATCACCGGCCTCTCTTTGTCAATCTCCGCTGGATCGTTTGTCACGAAATGGGAATAGTCGTGAAGGATCAGAAGGCAGGTATCGACCACCGTCTCCCGTACCAGCGGGATGTTGTTGAGCATGTACTGGGTCTGGTCGATGCCGGTCGAAGCGTTGACATTCCCCCCGAAGGAGGCTCCGATGCTCTGCAGCCAGTTGAGGATGCCTTTTCCGGGAAAGTTCTTGGTGCCGTTGAAGCACATGTGCTCCAGGAAGTGGGCCAGGCCGTCCTGATCCGGAGTCTCCTGGATCGCGCCTACGTTGGTGGCGAGGTAGAACTCAGCCCTCTGGGCGGGCTTGTCATTATGCCTGATATAATAAGTCAGGCCGTTGTCCAGCTTTCCTTTCCTGACAGCGGGATCGTTAGGCAGTTGCTGCGCCCCGGCCAGGAAAGATCCGGCCGCAAGGGCGAGGATAGTTATCAGAAACTTCTTCATATCTTGATTATAAGCTACTTCCAATAAAAACTCCGCACCTCATGGCACGGAGTTCAAAAAAAGTTTGACGATGATTACTCGGCGGGGCTGATGGCGCCCATAGGGCAAGCGTCAGCGCATGTGCCGCAATCAATGCAGACCTCGGGGTCGATGGTGTAGAAATCACCCTCGTGGATGGCGCCCTGCGGGCACTCTCCGGCGCATGTTCCGCAAGCGATGCAATCAGTCTCAGAAATCTTGTAAGCCATAATACCTAAATTTTGATTTGCAAATATAATTAAAAAATCAATCTATCCAACCGGTGAGGAAAAGGTTCATGATGGGTCTGGACGGGGCATTTGTGGTAAGTGTCAGGATTATCAGGCACTCCCCCTTCGGGAAGGTGGAGGTGTCCAGCTCAACCTCGAGCTTCCCTTTCGCCCCAGGCGCAATATCCGATAAAGGAGACACTTTCACCTTTGAGCTCTCTGAATCAACCTTATAAGCTTTGAATGGGCTCTTCCCTTTGTTGGCAATCTCAAAAGCGCCTTTAACCTTTGTGCCGGCCTTCACCTTCCCGAATGAGAAGGTGCTCTCGGAGGCGACCGGCACAGCGGAGTTGTCCTTCTGCTCCTTTGTCAAAGATGAGAAGTCCTCCTTGGTGATGGCGTATATTCCTATTTTGGACTTCCCCGCCCCCAGTTCCGGATTGGGATCGGCGACAACAGCCTCAGTGCCGGCGGCTTCGGGTGCTGGCTCGGATGAGGGGCGAACGACTGCCTTGTATGTCCGGCCGTCCACGAGGGGGGTCGCGTAATAATAGTTCTTGCCCCAGAGGCTCCTGTCAGCCTTGACAGTATAGGCCAGTTTGGCCGTGCCTCCTGCAGGGATCGGGTTCTGGGAAAGCTTCAGAGACAGGTTCTCACTGACATTAGTGAACTTCACATCCAGCGGCTTGGAGCCAAGATTGGCCACCAGGATCTCACCGCTCTTACTCTGTCCTTGGGAAAGGTTCCCAGCCTTTATGTCCACGACCTTGAATCCCAGGTTGCCGAACTTTACCGGATACAACTCCCCGAGGCTGAGTTTCTTCTTATGGCTCTCACCGCGGAGGCGAAGCACCACCGGCTGCTTGGGCTCGGAGAAATACACCGTGAGGTTCTTGTCGAAAGGATAGCCGCCCTCGTCATTCTTATACGTGGCCTTGATTGTTCCCTTCTCCCCTGGCTTGAGAGGCTGACGGGTCCACTCCACATCGGTGCAGCCGCAGGAGGAAACGACATTGTAGATCACAAGGGGCTTGTCCGAGATGTTGGTCGCAGTGAAAACGGCCGAGACAGGGCCATCCGTCACGAGGATATCCCCGAAATCATGCACGATCTTGTCCAGCTGGACGGTGCCGCCGAAAGTGTTGTCAGGACCCGAGCCCTGGCAATACGCTGTCCGGGGAAGGACCGCCAGAATGGCCGCAAGCGCTATGGATATGATGTTACCTCTCATGATAAACTGGTTTCAGCGGAAGGTCTTTGCAAATACCTTTCCAAACTCGCGCCGCAGGTTATTTTCAAATCCCGCCAAAAGTTAGTAAATTTGTATGATTTTGTACCTAGATCGAGAAAATGGCAGAGAAAAGGACATTTGAGGAATACACTGACGCCAATATAAAGACCCTGGAAGGCGTCGAGCACATCCGGCGCAGGCCCGGAATGTACATCGGCCGCCTGGGCAACGGCTCCAACCCGGGAGACGGCATCTACGTCCTCCTGAAGGAAATCGTGGACAACTGCATCGACGAGTTCTCGGCCGGCTATGGCAACAAGGTGCTCATCGACATCGACGGGAAACAGGTCAGGGTCAGGGACTTCGGCCGCGGAATCCCGCTCGGGTCGGTAGTCAAGGCGACCAGCGAGCTGAACACCGGCGGCAAGTTCGACGACAAGGTCTTCAAGAAATCCGTAGGTCTCAACGGAGTTGGAACCAAGGCCGTCAACGCCCTTTCCGATAAATTCTATGTCGAGTCGTTCCGCGAGGGAGAGAGCTCCTGGGCCAGCTATGAGCGGGGAGAGCTGAAGGACAGCGGCAAGAAGGAGAAGGTTAGCGAGAAGAACGGAACCCTCGTGGTCTTCACCCCGGACAACGAGATGTTCGGAGGTTTCGAGTTCAACATGGACTATGTCGAGACCATGGTGAAGAATTATTCTTACCTCAAAAAAGGTCTCACACTCGTCCTCAACGGCACTTCCTACAAGTCCGACAACGGCCTTCTCGACCTCGTGAGGGAGAATATGTCCGAGACTCCCCTCTACGAGCCCATCCACCTGGAGGACGAGGACATAGAGATAGTCCTCACCCACGGCAACTCCTACGGCGAGAATATCTCTTCCTTCGTCAACGGCCAGAACACCCGCGACGGAGGCACCCACCTCGCCGCTTTCAGGGAAGCCATCGCTAAGACCCTCAAGGACTATTTCAAGAAAGACTACAAGCCCGAGGACTGCCGCCAGGGCATCATCGGAGCCATAAGCATCCAGATCCAGGAGCCAAACTTCGAGGGCCAGACAAAGACCAAGCTCGGCTCCACCTACATGTGGGAAAAATACAAGACCGACGAGAACGGAAAGAAGATCCAGAACCCGGACGGCTCGCTGGAGATCGACAGGGGGCCGACCATCAGGTCCTTCGTCAATGACTTTGTCGCCAGGCACCTGGACAATTACCTCCGTATCCACCTCGATCTGGTCCCGATCATCGAGAACAAGATCAAAGAGTCCCAGGCCGAGCGGGAGGAGATCGCGGGGATCCAGAAAAAGACCCGCGAGAGGAACAAGAGGACCAACCTCTACAACAAGAAGCTCCGCGACTGCCGCTACCACTTCTGCGACAAGATGCCCAAGGACAAGGAAGACATGGCCGAGAAGACCAGCATATTCATAACCGAGGGCGACTCCGCTTCCGGTACGATCACCAAGGTCCGCAACGCCAACTACCAGGCGGTGTTCAGCCTCAGGGGCAAGCCCATCAACTGCTACAAGGAAAGCCGTAAGAAGGTCGCCGAGAACGAGGAGCTGAACCTCCTGATCTCCGCCCTCGGAGTCGAGGACGACCTGGACAACCTCCGCTACAACAACATCATAGTCGCCACCGATGCCGATGACGATGGGATGCATATCCGGATGCTGGTGCTGACCTTCTTCATGAAATATTACCCGGACCTTATCCGCCGGGGTCATGTACACATTCTCCAGACTCCCCTTTTCAGGGTAGCGAACAAGAAGGAAAGGCGCTACTGCTACTCCTCGGAAGAAAAGGAGAAGGCCATAAAGGCGCTTAAGACCTCGGTGCAGATCACCCGGTTCAAAGGTCTTGGCGAGATATCCTCCGACGAGTTCGTGGACTTCATCGGAGACGACATGAGGCTGGACCTCGTGAAACTCTCGGACGAGGAGTCAATCGCCGACATCATGGAGTTCTACATGGGCGACAACACGATCGACCGCCAGAACTTCATCAGGGCGAACCTCAAGTCCGAGGAGGAATTGGAAGACGTTAATATCTAAACAATCAAGCAATATGACACGTTGGGCGAGATTCTGCGGATGGATGCTGAAGAAGATGGGATGGACCACTGTGGGCGGCCCTGTCCCGGATAAGAAGGCCATTATCCTCGGTGTGCCGCACACCTCCGCGATGGACTTTATTGTCTCTTACCTGTTCTACACCCAGTTCGACGCTCAGAAGGCCCACGTCATGATAAAGAAGGAATTCTTCTTCTGGCCCATCGGCCCACTCCTCCGCAAGATGGGAGCCGTGCCGGTGGACAGGAGCAACGCCACGGCGATGGTTAAAAGCCTCATCGACCAGATGGAGGACAAGGACACCTTCATCCTCGCGATAGCCCCTGAAGGCACCCGCAAGGCCACCAAGAGATGGAAAACCGGCTACCATGTGATAGCGAAGGCTGTCGGTTGCCCTGTTTACCTGGGCTACTTTGACTGGGGGAAGAAGAGGGTCAGCGCCGGAGAGAAGGTCGAACTGACGGACGACGCCAGGGCCGACACAGAGCGGATCCAGGCGATGTATGAGAAGATGGGGATGAGAGGGAAACATCCCGAGGGATTTGTAACTCACTAGAAAAATGTCAATCCAGACCCTATTGAAGCAAAGCAGGGAGAATTACGTCACGACCCTGTCCAAACTGTTCGAGATGGCGACCGACACCTTCGCCAAGCGTCCCCTGTCCCGTTTCGTGGACGGCGGCCAGGAATATACCTACGACTCTTTCAAGCACAAGTGCCTGGAGCTCTCGCACATATTCAACCGTTTCGGAATCAGCGCCGGGGACAAGGTCGCGATCCTGTCGAACAATATGCCCAACTGGACGGTGGCGATGTTCTCCTGCGTACCCTTCGGCAGGGTGACGGTCCCTATCCTCCCGGACTCTTCCGAGAGCGAGGTGACAAACATCCTTACCCACTCCGATTGCAAGGCCATATTCATTTCCAAGCGCCTCCTGAAGAAGCTTTCCGACGAGATCCGCCAGAAGATGACCCTTGTGATCGACATCGAGACCTTCGAGTTCATCAAGAAAGACGACCACGCCTTCACCTGTGAGGGCCATTCCGCCGAGCCCCAGGCTGATGACCTTGCCTCAATCATCTACACCTCAGGCACTTCCGGCAACGCCAAGGGAGTCATGCTCTCCCACCGCAACTTCTGCCAGAACATCATCGCAGCTTTCCACGCCCAGCCCGCCGGGAAGAAGGACCGATGGCTCTCGATATTGCCGATGTCCCATACCTACGAGATGGCTTTCAGCGTGCTGTATCCCCTGTTTGTGGGCGGTTGCGTGTATTATATCAAGAAACCGCCGACACCATCGATCCTGATGGAAGCCATGAGGAAGGTCCGTCCAACCATCATGTGTGCGGTTCCCCTCATCATCGAGAAGGTTTACAGGAACAGTGTCGTCCCTACGATCTCCAAGAGCCGCACGCTCTCGTGGATGAACAGGAAGATGCCCAGGGTGCTTTACTGGCTGGTAGGCAAGAAGTTGTACAAATCCTTCGGAGGCCGGCTTAAGTTCTTCGGAGTAGGCGGCTCAAAGCTTGACTCCACTGTCGAGGACTTCCTCAACAAGGCCAAGTTCCCTTACGCCATAGGCTACGGCCTCACTGAGACCGCTCCCTTGATCACCAACGCATGCGTCGGGAAAACCGTTGTCGGCTCGATCGGAGTACCGGCCTACAACGTTCAGGTAAAGCTCCAGAATGTAGATCCCGCCACCGGTGAGGGCGAGATCATCGCCAAGGGCGACAACGTCATGCTCGGCTACTACAGAGACCCGGAAAGGACCCGAGCCGCTCTGACCGACGACGGCTGGTTCCGCACTGGCGACCTGGCCTGCATGGACTCCAAGGGCAGGTATTATATCAAAGGCCGTCTCGGAAACATGATCGTCGGACCTTCCGGGGAGAACATCTACCCTGAGGAGATCGAACAGGTCATCAACAACATGCGAGGCGTCAACGAGTCCCTCGTTATCGAGCGGGACGGCAAACTGGTAGCCCTCGTGAAGTTCGACGAGAACGTCATCGACTGGGGCATGATCGAGAAGGAGGAGAAGTTCTTCGAGAACCTGGAGTCCTGGAAGAAGGCCGTCCTGGACTATGTGAACAAGAGGGTCAGCAAACAATCAAACATCGGCGAGGTGGACGCCATGAAAGAGGACTTCGAGAAGACTGCTACGCAGAAGATCCGCCGCTTCAAGTACAAGTCCTTCAAGCCCGAGGACGGGCAAAGCGAAGAAAAAAAGGAAAACTAAGGTTCGATATTCTCGAAATACGGGGCCTCTCCGGATGTCGAAGGGGTTCCGTTTCCTATGACGGGCCATCCCTCCTCATCCCAGTAGACTCTGTCCAGAAGCAGGCAGCGGCCGTTGTAGTAATTGCCTTTCCAATAAGAATGGTACAGGATCCAGTCATTTCCTGCATCATCGGTGATGATGTTGGAATTGTGACCTGGGCCGACGAACACCTTGTCCTCCGAGGACTGGAGGATCTGAGTGTCATAAGTAGCCAGATCATGGATCATGGACTGACCGTCCCTGGCGTAGAAAGGGCCGTCGGGTGACTTGGAGCGGCCGACAGCGACATGATAGTCACTTGTGGCCCCGCGGCAGCAACGGCCTTCGGAGACGAAGAGGTAGACGGTGTCGTCGGCGGCGGCCATGGCCGTGAAGCGCACGACGTCCATGTCGTCAGGAATCTGGAAGAAGATGGCGGCATTGGCATCGGCA
>CACZHP010000020.1 GCA_902780935.1 uncultured Bacteroidia bacterium
GGTGTCGAGATGTTCCGCAAGCTCCTCGACCAGGGTGAGGCTGGTGACAACGTAGGTCTCCTCCTCCGTGGTATCGACAAGAAGGAAGTCAAGAGAGGTGAGGTCGTGGCCAAGCCCAAGTCCATCACTCCTCACACCGTGTTCAAGGCTCAGATCTACGTCCTGAAGAAGGACGAAGGCGGCCGCCACACTCCTTTCCACAACCACTATCGTCCGCAGTTCTTCATCCGTACGCTTGACGTCACCGGTGAGATCATGCTTCCCGAGGGTGTGGAGATGGTTATGCCTGGCGATAACGTCGAGATCACCGTCACTCTTATCACCCCTGTCGCTATGAACGAGGGCCAGCAGTTCGCTATCCGCGAGGGCGGCCGTACCGTCGGCGCCGGCCAGGTGATCAAGATTGTTGAGTAATCTGACTGGAATCAAAGTGGCGCTCTCGGGCGCCACTGACACAGGGGAATAGAACAAGGGTAGTTCAGCGGTCTCCAAAACCGTCGATGTGGGTTCGAATCCTGCTTCCCCTGCAAAAATATCAAAGGTTACGATTTGGTAATTGTTTAACAGATGTCGCACCCGCTTCCAAAACGCGGCATCCATTAAATGCAAAGATGAGAAAGTTCATTAACTATTGCAAAGAGTCCTACGTGGAACTCACCAAGAAGGTCACATGGCCGACATGGAACAAGCTTCAAAGCTCCGCTCTCCTGGTCATGGTCGTGACTGTTCTTCTTGCTCTGGTTCTCTTCGTAATCGACTTCGCTTTCGAGCATCTCATGACAGCGATTTACACGTTGTAATTCTCGATTACCATGGGTGACATGAAATGGTATGTCCTAAGGACAGCTGGAAGCAAAGAAAAGAAGGCCGCCACATATCTTGAGAAAGAGATTGAGCGGTTCAACCTGAGGGATCAAGTGGCTCAGGTACTCGTTCCGGTCAAGCGCGAGATCGTGACTAAGAACGGCAAAAGGAAGGTGGTCGAAAGGCTGCTTTATCCTGGTTATGTTCTTATTCAGGCAGAGCTTAGCCCGGAGCTTGAGTTTATTATCCGCAACGACATCCCCGGGATGTCCGGCTTCCTGACTGAGAAGAGGACCACCAAGAATAATCTCACCGAAAGGGTGCCTGTGCCGATTCGTGACGAAGAGGCCCAGTTCATCATTGGCAATCAGGACCAGAATGTTGACAATCCCGTCGAGACCGAGGTCAACTTCGAGATCGGCGAGTCCGTGAGAATCACCGACGGCCCGTTCAGCGGTTTCAGCGGAACGGTCGACGCCATCGAAGAGGATCGAAGCAAACTCAAGGTGATAGTTGTGATTTTCGGCCGGAAAACCCAGCTGGAACTCAGCTTTACTCAAGTAACAAAAGAATAACAGACAATCATGGCAAAAGAAGTTACCGGATTTATCAAGCTCCAAATTAAAGCGGGAGCTGCGAATCCTGCACCTCCGGTAGGACCGGCGCTCGGTTCCAAAGGCTTGAACATCATGGACTTCTGCAAGCAGTTCAACGCCGCGACGCAGGGCGCCGCAGGTAAGATACTGCCTGTAGTTATCACCGTTTATTCGGACAAGTCCTTCTCGTTCGAAGTCAAGCAGCCGCCTGTGGCCATCTCCCTCAAGGAAGCCGCCAAGCTCCAGAAAGGTTCTGGCGAGCCGAACCGCAGGAAGGTCGCCACTATCACCTGGGATCAGGTGAGGGCCATCGCCGAAGGCAAGATGCCTGACCTTAACGCTTTCACTCTCGCTTCCGCGATGAAGATGGTCGCCGGAACAGCGAGGAGCATGGGTATCAAGGTCACCGGAGAATTTCCCGAGAACCTTTAAAATTTCACACGCGACATGGGTAGAATAACTAAAAATCAGAAGGCGGTCGCCCAGAAGTACGACTCCTCCAAACTTTACACTCTCGCCGAGGCATGTGAAATGCTGAAGGACATCACTTACACCAAATTCGACTCCACAGTCGAGATCACCACGAACCTCGGTGTCGACCCTCGTAAGGCCAACCAGATGATCCGTGGCGTTGTCACCCTCCCTCACGGAACCGGTAAGGTGGTCAGGGTCCTTGTGCTCTGCACCCCCGACAAGGAGAATGAGGCCAAAGAGGCTGGCGCCGACTATGTCGGACTCGATGAGTATGTCGAGAAGATCAAGGCCGGTTGGACGGATGTCGATGTCATCATCTGCACCCCTTCAGTCATGGCCAAGGTCGGTGCTCTCGGTCGTATCCTCGGTCCCCGCGGCCTTATGCCTAACCCCAAGACCGGTACGGTCACAATGGAGGTCGGCAATGCCGTCAAGGATGTCAAGGCCGGTAAGATCGACTTCAAGGTCGACAAGACCGGTATCATCCACACCGGGATCGGCAAGGTCTCTTTCACCCCGCAGCAGATCTGCGAGAACGCTACTGCGTTCCTGAACGAGGTCTTGAAACTCAAGCCCCAGACCCTCAAGGGCACTTACATGAAGGGTGCTACCCTTTGCACCACCATGAGCCCCGCCCTTAAGATAGATGTTAAAGCATTCATTAGCGGCAGCGCTGAATAAAAAGCTATCAAGTCATGAAAAAAGAACTCAAATCTCAGATTATTGAAAGCATCTCAGCGCAGCTCCAGCAGTATCCTAACTTCTACCTCACCAACATTGAGGGACTGAATGCTGAGAACACCGTCAAACTCCGCCGCGCCTGCTTCGAGCAGGGCATCAAGCTCAATGTCGTGAAGAACACTCTGTTCGCTCACGTCATCAAGGGCATCGAGAACGAGGAGATGCAGAACATCCTCCCTATCCTCGAAGGCAACACGGCCGTCATGTTCAGCGAATCTCCTAACGCCCCCGCGAAGCTCATCAAGAAGCTCCAGAAGGAACTCGGCGAGAAGCCGGAGCTCAAGGGCGCTTACGTCCAGGAGTGCGCTTTCATCGGAGCTGACAAGCTCGAGGAACTCTGCGCTATCAAGTCCAAGGAAGAGCTCATCGGAGACATCATCTCCCTCCTCCAGGCTCCTATGCGCAACGTCATTTCCGCTCTCCAGAATGGCGGCGGACAGACGATCGCGGGTCTTGTCAAGACTCTCTCGGAAAAAGAATAATAATAACAATAAACAATTCAAAAATTATCAATTATGGCAGATGTAAAAGCACTTGCGGAAGAGTTGGTTAACCTCTCCGTGAAAGACGTTCAGGAACTCGCTAAGGTTCTTAAGGAAGAGTATGGTATCGAGCCCGCGGCAGCCGCTGTCGCAGTCGCTGGTCCCGCCGTGGCCGCTGAGGCTGGCCCCGTCGAGCAGACCGAGTTTGACGTTGTCCTCACCTCCGCCGGTCAGGCTAAGCTCCAGGTCATCAAGGCCGTCAAGGAAGCTCTTGGTCTCGGACTTAAGGAAGCCAAGGATCTCGTCGATGGCGCTCCCGCTACTGTGAAGGAGAAGGTCTCCAAGGCGGAAGCTGAGCAACTGAAGGCTGCCCTCGAGGAGGCAGGCGCCGAAGTTGAGGTCAAATAAACAGCTTCCCGCTTGCGGGATTATCTTCAGGTTTAGAGCCTAGTGGGCTCTAAACCTTTTTGTCGTATAAAGTTTTTCCCCATTTCCTAAAGGCAGAACATGTCAAAAAAGACTAACAACAAGCGAATAATGTTCGCTACATCCAAGATTCTGGAATATCCTGACCTTCTGGAAGTTCAGTTGAAATCTTTCAAGGATTTCTTCCAGCTGGAGACAACCCCTGAGAACAGGAAAGACGAGGGTCTTTTCCAGGTGTTCCAGGAGATATTCCCGATTGAGGACACGAGGAACAACTACAAGCTCGAGTTTATCGACTACTTCATCGACCCTCCCCAGTACTCCATCGAAGAGTGCCTCGAGAGGGGACTCACCTACAATGTTCCTCTTAAGGCAAAACTCCGCCTTTCGTGCACTGATCCGGAGCACGAGGACTTCGATACCAGGGTCCAGGATGTGTATCTCGGCAATATTCCCTACATGACCCCCGCCGGCACATTCGTCATCAACGGATCGGAAAGGATAATCGTATCCCAGCTTCACCGCTCGCCGGGCGTGTTCTTCGACCAGAGCATGCACGCGAACGGCACCAAGCTGTACTCTGCCAGGATCATCCCCTTCAAAGGCTCCTGGATTGAGTTCGCCACAGACATCAACAATGTCATGTACGCCTACATCGACCGCAAGAAGAAGCTGCCCGTCACGACACTTCTCAGAGCGATCGGATATAATTCGGACAAGGACATCATAGACATCTTCGGACTGGCCGACGAGGTCGAGGCCACTCCTGAGGTTCTCGAGCAGAACAAGGGCCGCAAGCTCGCCGCCAAGGTCCTGAAGACCTGGATGGAGGACTTCGAGGACGAGGACACCGGAGAAGTCATCCCCATCGAGAGGACAGTGGCCATCGTCGAGAGAGGAGAGATCCTTGACGACGACACCATCGAGAAGATCGGTGACACTGACGTGAAGACCATCTTCCTCCAGAAAGACGAGGCCAACTCCAACGAGTACGCCATCATCTACAACACCCTCCAGAAAGATCCGACCAACACCGAGATCGAGGCTGTCAACTACATCTACAAACAGCTTCGCAACTCAGAACCGCCGGATGAGGCTACCGCCAGGGATGTCATCGACAAGCTCTTCTTCTCCGAGAAGAGGTACGACCTTGGCATTGTCGGTAGGTTCCGCCTCAACAAGAAGCTCGGGCTCTCCACCGATCCCGAGGTCAGGGTGCTCACCAACAACGACATAATCGAGATCATCAAGTATCTCATCCAGCTGATCAACTCCAAGGCCACGGTGGACGACATCGACCACCTGAGCAACAGGCGCGTCCGCACTGTCGGGGAGCAGCTGGCCAACCAGTTCAGCGTGGGTCTCTCCAGGATGGCCAGGACTATCAGGGAGAGGATGAATGTCCGCGACAGCGAGCAGTTCAACCCCATCGACCTGATCAACGCGAAGACCCTGTCTTCCGTCATCAACTCATTCTTCGGCACCAGCCAGCTGTCCCAGTTCATGGACCAGACCAACCCCCTGGCGGAGATCACCCACAAGAGGCGTCTTTCCGCTCTCGGTCCTGGAGGTCTTTCCAGGGACAGGGCGGGATTCGAGGTCCGAGACGTCCACTACACCCATTACGGCCGTCTCTGCCCTATCGAGTCGCCTGAAGGCCCGAACATCGGTCTTATCTCATCCCTGTGCGTCTATGCGAGGATCAACCAGCTCGGTTTCATCGAGACCCCGTACCGCGAGGTCCACGAGGGCAAGGTTGACCTGAGCGCCAAGGGCTGGCACTACATGTCCGCCGAGGAAGAGGAGAACAAATATGTCTCCCTCGCCAAGGTCAAGATGGACGATGACGGCCAGATCACGGACGACCGTATCCAGTGCCGCCTTGAGGCCGACTTCCCTGTGGTCTCCAAGGAAGAGGTGAACTACATGGACGTGGCCCCGAACCAGATGGCTTCTGTCGCAGCCTCCCTCATTCCTTTCCTCGAGCACGACGACGCCCACCGCGCCCTCATGGGAGCGAACATGATGCGTCAGGCCGTTCCTCTTATCTCCCCCGAGTCTCCCATCGTGGGTACCGGCCTGGAAGAGAGGGTCTGCCTCGACTCAAGGACCCAGTTCATCGCCGAGCGCAAGGGTGTCGTGACTTATGTCGACGCCAAGGAGATCAGGATCAAATATTCCAGGACAGACGACGAGAAATTCGTCTCCTTCAGCCCGGAAGAGACAGTCTATACCCTTCCTATATATAGAAAGACCAACCAGAGCACGGTGGTCAACCTCAAGCCTATCGTCCGCAAGGGCGACAAGGTCGAGGCCGGCCAGGTGCTGACAGAGGGTTATGCGACCCAGAACGGCGAGCTCGCCCTCGGTCGCAACCTCAAGGTCGCCTTCATGCCTTGGAAGGGCTATAACTACGAGGATGCCATTGTGCTTTCCGAAGAGATGGTCAAGTGGGACATCCTCACTTCTGTCCATGTCGATGAGTTCATCACGGAAGTACGTGATACAAAGCGTGGTATGGAAGAGTTGACATCCGATATCCCGAATGTCAGCGAGGATGCCACCAAGGATCTCGACAAGCAGGGAATCATCCGTGTCGGTGCCCATGTCGAGCCCGGTGACATCATGGTTGGAAAGATCACCCCCAAGGGCGAGAGCGATCCTTCCCCTGAGGAGAAACTCCTCAAGGCCATCTTCGGCGACAAGGCCGGTGATGTTAAGGACGCTTCCCTCAAGGCCAATCCTTCCCTCAGCGGTACGGTCATCAAGACCGCCCTCTATGCCAAGGCTTCCAAGGAAGGCAACCGCAGGAACGCCAGGTCTGACCAGAAAGCCCGCCAGGAGGTTATCCAGGAGGACTTCGACAAGAAGGCCGCCAAGCTTTACGCTGATTTCCTGTCAAGGCTCGAGGTGCTTGTGAAAGGCAAGAAGAGCGCTGGCATCAGCGACCTCTACGGAGTCGAGATCATCCCCAAGGGGAAAGAGATCACCGTGGAGAAGCTCAAGGAGATGGACTTCCAGAACATAGGCTCCAGCAAGTGGACTTCCGACAAGAACACCAACGCCCTCATCCAGTCCCTCATCAACAACTACTGCATCACGTACAAAGTCTCCGAGGCCGAGTGCAAGAGGCAGATGGACAAGGTGAAGGTCGGTGATGAGCTTCCCAACGGCGTCATGCAGCTCGCCAAGGTCTACATCGCCAAGAAGAGGAAGATCACTGTCGGTGACAAGATGGCCGGACGCCATGGTAACAAGGGTATCGTGGCGAAGATCGTCCGCCAGGAGGACATGCCGTTCCTTGAGGACGGAACCCCTGTGGACATCGTCCTGAACCCTCTGGGTGTGCCTTCGCGTATGAACCTGGGCCAGATCTACGAGACCGTTCTCGGATGGGCCGGCTCAAGGCTCGGACTCAAGTTCAGCACCCCGATCTTCGACGGCGCCAGCATCGAGGATATCTGCAACTACACCGACAAGGCCGGCGTGCCCAGATATGGCAAGACCCGCCTGCGCGACGGCGGCACCGGTGACTGGTTCGACCAGCCCGCCACTGTCGGCGTGATCTACATGATCAAGCTCGGTCATATGGTCGACGACAAGATGCACGCCCGTTCGATCGGTCCTTACTCGCTCATCACCCAGCAACCGCTCGGAGGAAAGGCGCAGTTCGGAGGACAGAGGTTTGGAGAAATGGAGGTCTGGGCCCTCGAGGCTTTCGGAGCCGCCAACGCCCTCCAGGAGATCCTTACCGTCAAGTCCGACGACGTAACCGGACGCTCGAAGACTTACGAGGCCATTGTCAAGGGAGACCCGATGCCGAACGCCGGCATCCCCGAATCCCTCAACGTGTTGCTCCACGAGCTCCGCGGACTCGGCCTCAAGGTCACTTTGGACTAATCTCAAGTTTAAGATAACATATCCAAGAATATGCCTACTTTCAATAATAAGGAAAACAAGGTAAAGAGCAATTTCTCCAGGATCAGCATCTCCCTGGCCTCCCCTGAGGACATCAGCGCGAGGTCTTGCGGAGAGGTCCTCAAGCCGGAGACCGTCAACTACAGGACATACAAGCCCGAGAGGGACGGTCTGTTCTGCGAGAAGATCTTCGGACCGACCAAGGACTACGAGTGCTACTGCGGGAAATACAAGAGGATCCGCTACCGCGGAATCGTCTGCGACAGGTGCGGCGTGGAGGTGACCGAGAAAAAGGTGCGCAGGGAGAGGATGGGACACATATCCCTGACTGTCCCCGTGGCCCATATCTGGTACTTCAAATCCGCGCCCAACAAGATCTCCGCTCTTCTGGGTCTTCCCGCGAAGAAGCTCGAGTCCGTTATCTACTATGAGAAGTACATAGTCGTCAATCCCGGAGACAGCGGCGTTGAGAAGATGGAGCTCCTCTCCGAGGACGAATATCTCGACGTGCTCGCCAGGCTCCCCGAGAACTCGAGCCTTCCTGACGGTGATCCCGCCAAGTTCGTGGCCAAGATGGGCGCTGAGGGCATCTATGACCTGCTCAAGGACATCGATGTCGTCCAACTGTCCAAGGAGCTCCGCCAGAGCATGTTCACCGAGACTTCCCAGCAGCGTAGGACTGAGATCCTTAAGAGGCTCAGCGTAGTGAAATGGTTCCTCGAGTCCAAGGACATCAACCGTCCGGAGTGGATGATCATGAAGGTCATCCCCGTGATTCCGCCGGATCTTCGTCCTTTGGTTCCGCTCGATGGAGGCCGTTTCGCCACCACCGACCTCAACGACCTTTACCGCAGGGTAATAATCAGGAACAACCGTCTGAAGAAGCTCATCGAGATCAAGGCTCCCGAAGTCATTCTCCGCAACGAGAAGCGCATGCTCCAGGAAGCTGTCGACTCACTATTCGACAACTCCAAGAAGTCCAGCGCCGTCAAGAGCGAGACCAACAGGGCCCTGAAGTCCCTGTCCGACTCCCTCAAGGGAAAGCAGGGCCGCTTCCGCCAGAACCTCCTCGGTAAGCGCGTCGACTATTCAGCCCGTTCCGTCATCGTCGTCGGACCGGAGCTGAACATGCACGAGTGCGGTCTGCCGAAATTCATGGCCGCTGAGCTTTACAAGCCGTTCATCATCCGCAAGCTCATCGAGCGCGGCATAGTCAAGACTGTCAAGTCCGCGAAGAAGATCGTTGACCGCAAGGATCCCGTCATTTGGGACATCCTCGAGAACGTCATGAAGGGACACCCGGTTCTCCTGAACCGAGCCCCTACCCTCCACAGGCTTGGTATCCAGGCTTTCCAGCCCAGGATGATCGAGGGTAAGGCCATCCAGCTCCACCCTCTGGCCTGTACGGCCTTCAACGCCGACTTCGATGGTGACCAGATGGCTGTCCACCTCCCGCTCGGCAACGCCGCCATCATGGAGGCGCAGCTGCTGATGCTCGGATCCCAGAACATCCTCAACCCCGCCAACGGTACCCCTATCACCGTTCCTTCCCAGGACATGGTGCTCGGTCTGTACTACATCACGAAGATTCGTCCCGGCGCCAAGGGCGAGGGTATGAACTTCTACGGGCCTGAGGAGGTCATCGTAGCCTACAACGAGAAGGCGATTGACATGCATGCGAAGATCGGAGTCAGGCTTCCTGTGGACAAGCAGGATCCCTCCAAGGGCGAGCATATCGTCCAGACGACCGCCGGCCGCATCATAGTCAACCAGTTTGTGCCTGAGGAAGTGCCTTACGTCAACGAGGTTCTCGGTAAGAAGCCCCTGCGTAAGATCATCACCGAGGTCATCAAGAACACCGGCGTGACCCGCACGGCCCAGTTCCTTGACGACATCAAGAACCTCGGTTACGATCAGGCTTTCCGCGCCGGAATATCCTTCAACCTCGGAGATGTCATCATCCCCAAGGAGAAGACCGACCTCATCGAGCAGGGATACAAGCAGGTCGAGGATGTCAAGAACAACTACGCGATGGGTTTCATCACCAACAACGAGCGTTACAACAAGGTCATCGACCTCTGGACATCCATCGACAACAGGCTCACCGGAATCGTCGAGAAGCAGATCTCGGCGGACCAGCAGGGCTTCAACCCCGTCTATATGATGCTGGATTCCGGAGCCCGCGGTTCCACACAGCAGATCAAGCAGCTCTGCGGAATGCGTGGCCTTATGGCTAAGCCGCAGAAGTCCGGAGCCGCCGGAGCTGAGATTATCGAGAACCCTATCATCTCCAACCTTAAGGAAGGAATGACGGTTTTGGAGTATTTCATCTCCACCCACGGTGCCCGTAAGGGTCTGGCTGACACCGCCCTCAAGACCGCTGACGCAGGTTACCTGACCCGTCGTCTCGTCGATGTCTCCCACGATGTGATCATCACCGAGGAAGACTGCGGCACCCTGAGGGGTCTTATCGCCACCGCGATCAAGAACAAGGACGAGATCGTCGAGTCCCTCGGTGAGCGCATCCTTGGACGCACATCAGTCCACGACATATTCAACCCTCTGACAGGCGAGCTGATCATCAAGGCCGGCGAGGAGATCCGCGAGGACACCGCCAACCTGATCGACTCTCTGCCCATCGAGCAGGTCGAGATCCGTTCGGTCCTCACTTGCGAGTCCCGCAAGGGTGTCTGCGCCAAGTGCTACGGCCGTAACCTCGCCACCAGCAGGATGGTTGAGAAGGGAGAGGTTGTCGGCGTGATCGCCGCCCAGTCCATCGGTGAGCCTGGTACCCAGCTGACTCTGCGTACCTTCCACGTCGGTGGTACGGCGTCCAGCACCGCGGCCGATTCCTCCATCGAGTCCAAGTACGACGGAAAACTCGTGTTCGAGGAGCTCAGGACCATCCAGAAGGTCGGAGACGACGGCGAGATCCAGGACATTGTGGTCAGCCGTATGACCGAGGTCAGCATCATAGATGAGAACACAGGAATCACCTATTCCCACTACGATGTGCCTTACGGCTCCAGGCTGTACTTCAAGGACGGTGACAAGATCAGCAAGGGCGACCTCCTCTGCGAGTGGGATCCCTACAACGCCACAACCATCGTCGAGACCGCCGGTAAGGTCCAGTTCGACAACCTCATCGAGGGTGTCACCTTCCGCGAGGAAGTCTCCGACGAGTTCGCGGTCAACAAGGACAAGGTCATCATCGAGGCCAAGGACAAGACCCGCAACCCGTCCATCATCATCCTCGACGAGGAAGGGAACCAGGTCAGGCAGTACAACCTGCCTGTCGGTGCCCACATCATTCCGAACAACGGCGACCAGGTCAATGTCGGTGACGTGATCATCAAGATCCCCCGCGCGATCGGTAAGTCCAGCGATATCACCGGAGGTCTGCCTAGGGTCACCGAACTCTTCGAGGCCAGGACTCCTTCCGCTCCCGCCATCCTTTCCGAAATCAACGGAGAGGTTCTCATGGGCAAGGTCAAGAGGGGCAACCGCGAGATCATCGTCAAGAACAAGGCCGGCATCGAGAAGCACTACCTTGTGCCCACCACCAAGCAGATCCTTGTTCAGGAGAATGACTACGTCAAGGCCGGCTCCAAGCTGTCTGACGGCGGCATCTCCCCGACCGACATCCTCAACATTCTCGGACCGGTCAAGGCTCAGGACTATATCGTCAACGAGGTCCAGGCCGTTTACCGCCTTCAGGGTGTGAAGATCAACGACAAGCACTTCGAGATCATCGTCCGCCAGATGATGCGCAAGGTCCAGATCATGGATCCCGGCGACACCGAGTTCCTCCAGGAGGAGCTTGTGGACAAGTGGGATTTCATGGACACCAACGACAACATCTTCGGCAAGTCCTTCATCCTTGACCCGGGCGACAGCCAGAGGTACATGCAGGGTGACATAGTTGACGCGCGTGACCTGAGGAACGAGAACGCCTCACTCGAGCGTCAGGGACTCAAGATGATGGCTGCCCGCGAGGCAAAGCCCGCCACCGCGAAGCTTGTGCTCCAGGGAATCACCAGGGCGGCTCTCCGCACCAACAGCTTCATCTCGGCGGCTTCCTTCCAGGAGACCACCAAGGTGCTTAGCGAGGCTGCGATCAGGGGTCGTGTCGATTACCTCGAAGGCCTCAAGGAGAACGTCATCTGCGGTCACCTCATCCCGGCCGGTACCGGCCAGAAGGAGTTCCAGGACATCCTGGTCGGCCGCAAGGACGAGTACGAGGCTGAGATGAGCGAGCTGTAGGCTTTTTAGGAGCCCATTGATAATAAATAAACGGCAAACCTCTTGATTTGCCGTTTATTTATTATATTTACACTATGAGAAACCTACGAATAACACTATCCGGACTGGTGGCGCTTTACATAACTATCCTGGCCACCGCTTTATCATGTCTGACAGCATCTGCCGCGACGCCCTTCAAGAGCGGAGTTTACAGTTATGAGGACATCGGTGAGACCGGCACGGTCAGCGTCGCTTTCAACGAGAAGGGAGAAATCTGGTTCCACGCCTTCGTGATCAACGAGGACGGCCACTCGGCCGAGCTCACCCCAGAAGGAGGCAAGTGGATCCCGATGAAGGGCAACACCTTCAGCTACAACATCAAGTCCGACCACTGGGACTACACCCTCACCGGCAAGTTCGACCCGGAATATGAGATGCTTGAGCTGTTCGACTCCTACAACGCCGGAGGCTCCCCCTTCGGAATGGGGATGGGACTCGCGGCCCAATACCGCCACGAGGGAGGCTCTTTCGCAGATAGCAAAGGCTACATGTTCAACTTCGTGGACGAGGCGACAGCCGTTGTCCTGGCAAAGGGCGGACGGTATTCAGGAATAATAGAAGTACCTGAGAGCGTGACTATTGACGGAGAGGATTATCCCGTGGTTGGGATCGGCGACAGCGCGTTCACCGGCAACTATGACGTAACGGAGGTCCGCCTCCCCTATAAGGACCAGTATATCACACCGGGAGCCTTCTGGGGCAGCGGCATCCCCTACGACTGGGAGAGCTTGAACAAACCCAGTTACGTCTATCCCGACAAAGATCTCTTCGAGTTCGTCACCCCCAACGATCAGGAGACTGAATACGACTACTCAATGAATAACTGGCTGATATTCAAGCAGAATGTCGGCAGGCTTTTCTTCGTTAGGGACAACTCCAAGGATGAGGACGCCAAATGGGGCTGCTACCTTGCCGATCCCAGCCAGTCAAAGGGCATCCACTATGAGCTGCGCACCTACGACGTGCTTCGAAAACAGATGTTCAGGGGATATGACAACTACGACGTCATCGCCCTCGCGGCCGACAGCCGGTTCGCTGCCTTCCATGAGTTCCCGTCCTTCAGCCGCTGGAAATACCCCGAGCCGGAGGTTCCGCTGGACTTGGTCTATGAGCAGGAACTTGAGAAGAAGTTCGGCCGGAAGGTAATGTATTCCAGAAGAGTAGCCCAGCTAAGGGAATCAAACAGGGCCTTCGGGATGGTCGAGTTTGAGCATAAAGGCAAAGAGGCAATGGTGGCGTTCGCGTGGATCGATTACGGCGAGATCACGGCGACATATTCCATAAAGGCTGAATTCGACCCCAATGAACCCTACAGCATCTGGAACGTTGATCTCGAGGAATATGGCACCCCCGAGGTGATCTCCATCGCCCTCGACCCGCAGGACAATCCTATCATCTGGTTCAACCATCCGGCTCCCGAAAGCAGGAACATGATGGGACTCCGCAAGGTTGGTAACAAACTCGTCCCCTTCGGCGAAGATCATTGGTACGTCGCTGTCGACTAATGCCCGATTTTTGCAATATGATTCTCAGACACTAAAAATCCTGATGATATGAAAAAGTTATTGATTACCCTGGTGCTGGCTCTGATCGGCGTGGCCGCTTCGGGCCAGACAGTCTATAGCTGCGACTACAAGAGCGAGGCTCAGGTCAAGGTCTATGTGACAAAGTACAAGAGCGAGGCCGACCTGGTCGTGTACAAAGCCGACTACAAGAGCGAGGCTGACGCCAACAAGGGTATCTGGTACTTCGTCAAGTACAAGAGCGAAGCCAAAAAGAAAATCTACTTCGTCGATTACAAGAGCGAGGCGGATCTCGTGATCTATTTCGCCGACTACAAGAGCGAGGCCGGCTGGAGGAACAACTCCAAAAAACACCTGATGTTCTGACAAATAGAAATAGATTCATGACAGCAAAATCATTTACCTGCCGCTGGAGCCTTTTGGCCCTGACGGCGGTTTTGTCGTTTATTTCCCCAAACTTTTCCTCGGCCCAGTCTGTCGGAATAGCTCCCGACGCCAAAACCCTCGGAGCCGCATTCAGTCCAGCGGATGAAGCGGCTTTCAAACAGCCTGAAAAGGTGTTTTATCCTGAGACATGGTTCCATTTCATCGGAGGAAATGTCTCAAAGGAAGGTATTGACGCCGACCTGAAGGCCATAGCCGACGCCAAGATCTCGGGAGTGCAGTGGTTCCACGGTTATTTCGGCGGCCCCTGGCCGGCAACTGGCCACCAGCTCACTACCCTGAGCCCCGAATGGGAGGAAATGGTCGGTAATCTTGGCTCAAAGGCAAAGGAACTTGGCTTGAGGCTCACAGTTCAGACCTGCCCGGGATGGTCTATGGCAGGTGGTCCTTGGATCCAGCCGGAGAACGCGATGAGAAAGCTTGTGTGGTCGAGAACCGATATTCAGGCCGGACAGAAAGCCACCGCCGCCCTCCCGAAAGGCGACCCTTCGACCGAGACCTGGAAAGATTACCGCGACATCGCTGTCCTGGCTTTCCCGACCCCTCTGGGCGACACCGGACAAGCCCTTCTTCCCGAGAATATCAACGGGCCTGAAGAATGGAAAACCCTCCTCAGTGGCCTAGGCAGCAATGATATCCAGCTTAAACCCGGCACAACAACTACCGTGACCTTCACCCTGCCGAAGGGCCAGGTGATCCGCACATTGGAACTGCCTCCCGTAGGCGCTTTCAGCCATAGCTTCTGCTACGACCCAGGAGTCCATGTCAAACTGACCGGTAAAGTCGCGGGAGAGGATAAAGTCCTCATTGACGCTGACTTCCCGATGAGCAACTGGCAGGACGGAGGCGAGAACAACATGGTGTTCGCCTGCAACGAGGTGAAGGATGTCCAGGAATATACATTTACCCTGACCAATGCCCACCCGGCGAGCGTCAGGTTCATCCGTTTCTGGTCCGCCGCCATGAAGAACAGCTGGAGAGGTGAGGCTGGCTGGACTCTTATTGCCAAGGAACCCGACCAGCAGCACACTGAGCAGGATCCCCTCGCTTTTGTCAAGACCAAGGATATCATCGACATTTCTGACAAGATGACCCCTGACGGCCGTTTGAATTGGACAGCGCCATCCGGAGACTACCCTCAAGGCACTTGGACAGTACTGAGGATCGGACATGTCAATGCCGGGAAGCGCAACTCCCCCGCCCCTCCCGAAGCGACCGGCTGGGAATGCAGCAAATTCGACCCCAAGGGAGCGGAGGTGCAGTTCGCCAACTATGTCGGCATGCTAAAGGACGGCCCTCTCCATGACAGCGCCAACGGAATGCTGATGGACAGCTGGGAGTGCAACACCCAGACCTGGACCTACACCATGGAGGAGGATTTCAAGGAGACGGCCGGATATTCACTTAAGGACAAGCTCCCAGCCCTTATGGGCTATGTGCTTGACAGCCAAGAGGCGACGAGCCAATTCCTGATAGATTGGAGAAGGACTGCCAACAAACTCTACTGCGAGAATTTCTTCAAGAAGATGACCGACCTGGCCCACGCCAAGGGCCTCGAGGTCCAATTCGAGACAGCGGGAAGCGATGTCGTCACCATGGACCCGATGGAGTATTTCAAATACGCCGATGTCCCAATGTGCGAGTTCTGGCAGCCATTCAGCGAGGGATATGTTGGAGACCTTGACTTCAAGCCCATCCATCCCACCGCCTCCGCCGCCCACATCTACGGAAAACCAAGGGTGGCTGCGGAGAGCTTCACAAGTTTCTCCCTGACATGGGACGAGCATTGGCAGATGCTGAAGGAAGTAGCCAACTTCAACATGGCTGAAGGCGTGACCCACAATGTGTTCCACACCTACACCCACAACCCCCAGATCGGTTTCCTGCCCCCGGGAACCAGTTTCGCAAACAACATCGGAACCCCGTTCCTGAGGGGACAGACTTGGTGGAAATACATGGACCACTTCACGACCTATCTCGCCCGCACAAGCTACCTGCTTGAGAGGGGTCGTCCGGTCCAGGACGTTCTCTGGTACCTAGGCGATGAGGTCGGTCACAAACCCTCACAATACACCAGGAGCGGAAAACGCCAGAGTGGAGAGATCCGTTTCCCCGAGGGATTCAAATATGACTACTGCAACCCGGACGCCCTGCTGACCCGCATGAGCGTCAAGGATGGGAAGATCGTCACTCCGGAAGGTATTGAATATGAGGTGCTTTGGATTCCCGAAAATGAGAGGATGCTCCCCGGGACCGTCGAAAAGATCGGGGAACTGCTGAAGGCCGGAGCCAAAGTGATCGCTAATGCCCCCACCGGTGTCGCCACCCTCAAAGATGGCGAGGCTGATAAATTGGCCAAGGCTGTCGAGTCAGTCTGGAGCGGAACCTCCAAGGGTGTCAACAAGATTGGCAAGGGTCGTCTGGCTGTCGGAATGAGCCTCGACGAGGCCCTGAAGGCGTTCGGGCTGAAGCCCCACATTGAAGATGGCGGAGCCGAGATCATCTGGAACGAGAGAGAGGTCCAAGGAGCCCGCTGGTATTATATCGCCGCTCCTGTCGGAGAAGCCTTTGACGGGATTATCCGCCTTGAGGGCAAGGGGAAAGCCGAATGGTGGGATCCAGTCAGCGGAACCGTCAAGTCGTTGAAAGCCAAGGGCTGGGGCAGGATGAAAAAGATCCATCTGGATCTCGCGAAAGCCGAGAGCGGTTTCGTGGTATTCCGTAATGGATCCTCATCTCCGAGCGTCAAGGAGAGAGCCTTCGCCAAGGCAGCGCCTAAAGGCAGCGTCGCGGTCGAGAATTGGACGGTCAGATTCCCCGACGGTTGGGGCGCGCCTGCCGAGCCTGTTTCCCTGAAGGAGCTGAAACCGTGGAAAGACATGCCTCTCGGAGACGAGGGCAAATCCTTCTCCGGAACCGCCACTTACGAGACGACTTTCACCATCGGCAAGGACCAGTTGGGCAAAGAACTCACCCTTGATCTCGGAAAAGTCGATTTCATCGCCGACGTGAAGGTCAACGGGAAGAGCGCCGGAGTCCTCTGGACAGAGCCTTATATACTGAATATCAAGGATTTGGTACAAGAGGGAGAGAACAAACTCACCGTCGATGTGACCGGCACATGGTACAACCGCCTGGCCTATGACGCCTCGAAGCCCGAGGCCGAGAGGAAGACCTGGACGATAGCCGGTCCCGCCGCCGGAAGTGAGTTCCACGACTCTGGCCTCCTCGGACCGGTCAAGATTGAATACTAATCCAGAAGTATTATAATAGATAATAGAATGAGAACCAGCCACATAAAGATAGCATTACTCACGATAGCCTTGAGCGTGACAAGCCTTCACGCCCAGAACTCTTTCATGGTCAAGGCCTCGGAAGGGCGTTCGGAATATAACCCCATGATATTCGGAGCCTTCCTGGAGCATTTCGACAACCAGGTCTATGGCGGAGTCTTCTGCCCCGGGAGCCCTCTTGCTGACGAGGACGGGTTCCGCAAGGATGTGATCGAGGCTGTCAAGGAACTCAAGGTCCCGATCGTCAGGTGGCCGGGCGGTTGTTTCGTGTCAGCCTACCACTGGAAAGACGCGGTGGGGCCGAACCGTCAGGCCGTCTGGGACAAGGCATGGCAGGTCGAGGATCCGAACACCTTCGGAACCGACGAGTTCGTCAAATGGTGCCGCAAGGTAGGCTGCGAGCCTTTCATCTGCACCAACGCCGGAACCGGCACGATGGAAGAGATGAGCGACTGGGTGGAATATTGCAACCAGACCAAAGGAAAATTCGCCCGCCAGAGGGCTGAGAACGGCCATCCGGAGCCGTTCAACGTCAAATATTGGAGCATCGGCAACGAGAACTGGGGAATGCATGAGCTCGGCGAGAAAAGTATCGACGAGTGGTGTCCGCTGGTGACCGAGAGCGCTAAACTGATGCTGAGCGCCGACAAGAATATTCATCTCTTCGCGGCTGCTACGACTAACCGGGAGTGGACCTCGCCCCTTCTAAAAAAAGCAGGTTATCTGCTTGATTATGTGTCAATCCACGGCTACTGGATCTGGCACGACATGAGCAAGGATCCCAACACCTACCTCCAGTGCATGATGAAGACAGACGATCCGGAAACGGGAATCAGCAAGACAATCAGCATCCTCGATGAGGCTGGTTACGGAGACAGAATCAAGATCGCTTTTGACGAGTGGAACCTCCGCGGATGGTACCATCCCGGAATCGCTGACCTGAAGAAGGGATATGACTATGCCGCCCGCCGTGAGAACGACTTCGCCTACACCTACACCATGGCGGACGCCATCTTCTCCGCTTGCTTCCTCAACACCTGTCTCCGCCATTCGGACTATGTGGACATCGCCTGCATCTCCCCTATCACCAACACCAGGGGACCGATATTCGTACATCCCGATGGAATCGTCCGCAGGACCCACTTCTACACGATGAAGATGTATTCCAACGACTTGCTTCCATATGTCGTCCCCACCGCCGACATAGTGGAGGATCTTTCGGATGGCGACAAATCGACCGGAGTCCTCGACATCCTTCTGACCTCTGACAAAGAAGGGAAGAAATATGTCTGCTCGGTCTCCAATAAGCACCCCGAGAAAGCCGTCCCTCTCACTCTTGACTTCAAGGGAATGGGAATAAAGGCCCCGAAGAAGGTCGCGGCGAGGATCCTCTCCGGTAATTCCGCCCTGGACTACAACGACATCGGAGACGAGCATGTCAAGCCCTACGACACCGCCCTTCCCGTAAGCAAGGACGGAACCGTCTCAATACCAGCCCATTCAGTCACTTTCCTATTCTTCGAATAAGTCATGTTCACAGCATTAACCAGCCTCTTGTTGGCACTCACGTTCCAGATCCTGCCCCAGCCCCAGTCCGTAGAGGTTCTTTCAGGCAAAGGGATCGACTATTCAGACTTGACCCATATTCAGTTGGCCGACGGTCTGGATAAAGAGACGCTGCCTGACCTGATTAGATCTCTGCCCCTGTCTTCCTCCAAAGGGAAGGGAATCATCCTGTCCTTGACAGAGACTGGAGTACCCGAGTCGGAGGAAGGCTACATCCTCGAGGTGAGGCGTGATGGAGTCCGGATCAGATCCCGGGACCTGAGCGGGCTGTTTTACGGATGCCAGACCCTCCAGCAACTGATGGAAGACAGCCGGGACAGCGGGACCCCGATTCCACAGATGAGGATAAACGACTATCCGGCAATAGCTTACCGTGCCGTCCATTGGGACACGAAGCACCATCTTGACCGGATGGAATATTACTACAAAGAGATTGACAGGCTCGCCCGGTACAAGGTCAATGCTGTGATCTGGGAGATAGAGGACAAGTTGGGTTACACCCGGCGCCCTGAGATCGCCTCTCCCAACGCCATCAGCAAACAGGAGATGAAGGCTCTGTGCCGGTACGCCAAAGACCGCCATGTCGAAATCTCTCCGCTGGTGCAGGGCCTCGGACACGCCTCGTTCATCCTGAAACACCACTGGGAACTGCGGGAGAACCCTGCCAGTGACTGGGAGTTCTGTCCCTCAAATCCAGAGACTTACGAGCTCCAGTTCGACCTCTACAAAGATGCCCTGGAGGCGATGCCGTACGGGAAATATCTCCACATCGGAGGGGATGAGATCTCCGCGATCGGCATTGACGAGCGTTGCAAGGCCACCGGCAAGACCGCTTTCGAGCTGCAGATGTACTGGCTTGGGAAAGTCTGCGATTTCGCCAGGGAAAACGGGAGAATCCCTATCTTCTGGGACGACATGCCCCTGAAATACGGGGATGTGATGCGTTTTTCAAATGTCCAGTCTGAAGAAGAGGTCGCCCGGACATGGAATAGCGACAAATTGGACAAGAGCATCAACCTGTTCCCGAAAGACTGCGTCTATATGCGCTGGCTCTACGGAGACGCCACGGTCGCTGGCCACAGGCGTATTCTCCAATGGTACAGGGACTCCGGCCTGACCGTGATGGGAGCCACAGCGGCCTCATACGGAGCCTCCCCTTACCTGCCGCGAAACGACACGAACGCCGGGATCATCCAGGGTTTCAGCCAGTTAGTCGCTGAGAACAATCTTGCCGGCATCCTCGCTACGGCATGGGACGACGGTTCTCCCCACCTGGAGACCGTCTGGAGAGGCTATATCGCCCAGGCTGAGTTCGGATGGAACCCGACCGGCAGGAGCATCGAGGAATTCAAGAAGGCTCATGCCCAGCGTGAGTTCGGTTTCCCGTCCGAGGACAACACGATCGAATTCATCAACGAGATGGAGCGGCTGGCATTCTTCTTCGACGGTGCCTTGGTCTCTTCCGGAAGGAGGAATCCCGCCTGGGGCACGAGCGACTTCAAGCTTATCTCACTCCCGGATCCAGAGAAACCCGGGGAATGGAGCGAGACCTACAAGGAGAAGATCGCTAAAGCCAAGGAAGCGGACCAGCTTTACCAAGACATCCGCGTTAAAATAGAAAAAGCTCATCAGATCGCCCTGCGGGGGTATTATACCCTTGAGGTTTACGACGTTCTGAATGATCTGCTTCACTTCCCGGCGATGGTTCTGCTATCTCTAAATGAATATGACCAAGCCTCCGGTCCGGCCGGCCGGGAACAGGCCATGAAGGGTATTGAGGAGGTTTGCTCATATTTCGAGACCATGCGCTCCCGACTGCTTGAGACTTACTCCAAGACCAGGTTCATGGAACAGCCGGAAGGCTACCTGCCCGACCAGAACCGCCATAATCACCTGTCCGCCAAGACCATGAGCAGCGACTGGATCTTCTATTATGAGCTTCCAATGGTGAAGGCTCTTCGGAAATGGCAAGGACAATAGAACTCGCGAAATAATTCAATAATATGGACAGAAGAGATTTTATGAAGAAGAGCATGGCCGGGGCGGGCGCCCTGATAGCCACCTCGGCTCTTCCCGCGTTCGCTGACGATAAACAGCTTGTATTCCAAGGCAGGGGACGCTTCGAGCGGATGTCCTTGAGCTACGCGACGGTAAACATCGGACTGGAAAAACCCTTCTCGGTCCTTCACCTCTCCGACAGCCATCTCACCTCCACCTACGAGGATGAGAACGAGTGGCGCAAAGGCCAAAGTCTTTCCCGAACACGGACTTTTGGAGGACTGCAAGAAGACGCCCTGGTCTGCGCGTTGGATTGGGCCAAAAAACACGTTGATTATATCGTCCATACCGGGGACCTCATAGACTACCAGAGCGAGGCGAACTTCGAATTGGTCAAGAAGTATTTCGGAGACAAGATGTTCGGCTCTCTCGGAAACCACGAGTTCATCCACAAGAAATGGGATAACTCGCATGCCAACGAGGGATACAAGGATGAGACCAGGAAGCGGCTTGAGGAGGTGTATCCTTTCGATCTGGAGCTATATTCACAAGTGGTGAACGGAGTCAACTTCGTCACTTTGGACGACGTGTTCGGCTATGTGACCAAAAAACAAGTGAAGCGCTTCAAAAAAGAGGTGAAGAAGGGCCTCCCGATCGTCCTGTGCATGCATGTGCCTTTCTTCACGGAGAATATATGGAGGGCGACCCACCGGTTCTGGTACACAGACGGTCCCATGACAGACTCCGCCCTACCCGCCCTTAGAGGAGATTTCCTGACTCAGAAAGAAGATCCGACCACGCGGGAATTTATCGAATATCTCAAAAAAGAGCCTCTCCTAAAGTGCATCCTCGCCGGCCATGAGCACATCACCGTGGAGGACCAGTTCTCCCCGACATGCCGGGAATACATGGTCTCCGGAGGCTTCCTCTTCCACGGCCGCGAGGTGATGTTTGTGTAATATTAGTAACTATTTTTCTGTTCTATCGTTGGATATAATAGAAAAATAGTTATTTTTGTAACTGATACTTTTACTATGAAAAAGAAGGTTAAAGAGATTATAGAGCTTTTAGAGGCTGATGGATGGCGCTATTTAAGCACCAAAGGGGATCATCATAAGTTTTATAAAGAAGGAGCGAGGCGTCCGATAATTGTCGCCGATAAAAGAAACGACGATCTGGCGGAAGGCACATTAAATTCGATACTGAGAGAGGCGGGGCTAAAATGAACAATAAAACAATAATATGAGGACTATTACAGCTACAATTGAGAGTCTAGAGAATAATTATTCAGCTTATATCAATGAGTTGGATGGCATTGTCGCGACTGGTAACACAATTGAAGAAATAAAGAATAACCTGCAAGAGACCCTGAACGACTACGTCGAAACATGCAAAGAACTTGGTTGTACAGTTCCGGAGCAGTTACAAGGGGATTATGCGATTGCGTTTAAAATGGATGTTAAAAGTCTCCTGACCCTATACCAAGGAATATTCTCTAAAGCCGGACTGGAAAGATTGACAGGAATAAACCAAAAGCAGCTTTGGCACTACGCTAAAGGTAAATCCTCCCCACGTAGAGCTCAGATCAACAAAATTGAAGCTGCTCTCCACCGACTCGGCAACGACTTGATAGCCTTGCATTTATAACAATCCCAAGAGAATGTTCAGGAAGGTTTTTATATTCGCCGCGTTGTTGCTACCGCTCATTGTCAACAACCCTTTGAGACCGGGGATGGTGAACAACCCTAAGGATCCGGCGTTTGACTGCTACAGATCCTTCCACAAGCAGTTGGAGATGACCGGGATATTCGCGAAGGATCTCGGAATCACCACGAGGTGCGTCTTCGCCGCCAACACGATCAACTCTCTTGGGGAATACTACTGCCAATACCCTCCCATCTGGACAGGCATAGGGCAATATGCCTGGGAAAACCTTGACGCCCAGATAGATGACATTCTTAAAGTGAGTCCTGAAGCCCGTATCGTGTGCATGATAGACCTTAACACACCATACTGGGCCACAAGAAGATTTTCCGGAGACAGCTATGATTTCATCTCCAGCTTCGCCTGCGACGGCAAGTGGTTCGAGGAGACTGAGAGATGGCTGGAAGACTTCGTCGCTTACGCCGAGAGCAAATATGGTGACAAGATCTTCGCCTACGTTATCTCCGGCGGGTGCACCTCTGAATGGTATGAATACAAGAGAGGGTACTCCAGTCCATTGAAAGACAAGACATTCGGTGAATGGCTCATGGCTCGGGGAAAACAACCGGCGGAATCGGCGCCAACTCTCCGAGATCTCCATAAGGCGGCATTCGAGAATATAGTCTATGATCCTGCTACCGAGAGGGACAAGATAGACTACTGGACATTCCACGCTGATGTGATCGCCGACGCCGTGCTGCGCTACGCGGCCAAGGCGAGATCTGTCATCCCCGCTGGAAAACAGATCGGAGCGTTTTTCGGCTACTACCTTGTCAGCGACCGCCATACGGTGAGTTTCGGCCATATGGGATATGAGAAGGTACTGTCAAGCAAGGACTTGGACTTCTTCATCGCGCCAGCGTCATATTCGAGCAGGGCTATGGGAGATGGCAGCGGGTCGCAGACTCTTTTCGGCACCGCCATGCTCAATGGGAAGAGACTCTTCCATGAGATCGACCACCGGCCACACGGGTATTTCATGGGTGGTTCCGCATATCATGATTCCACAGAGGACATAGCCGGCAATCTACGGGAAGCCTGCTTCGCCATCATCAACCATGCCGACATGTGGTGGTTCGACATGTGGGAACATTTTTACGATGACCCTTCGCTCCGGGAGGCGATAGGAAAGGCCCATGAGGTTTTCGAGCGCTTCGAGAATGACAATTCCGCTTCCGTGTCCGAGGTCTTGTTCCTGGCCGATCCTGAAAGCATGAATGGGATGAATGACGAGACGCCCTTCCCTTGGTCACTCTGCGAGCCGTTCAGGAACGCTCTCGGCAAGATGGGAATGCCGATCGACTGCTATTCCCTGTCCGACGTTCCGGTACTGGACTTGTCTCAATACAAAGTGATAGCGCTCCCGGCTACCATGACCATCACCAAGGAGAAAGAGTCTTTACTGAAAGAATATATCTGCAAAGACGACAGGACGGTCATCTGGTGCTATGCCCCAGGACTGAGTGACGGGAAGTCTCTGGATATCAACAGAGTAAAGAAATGGGCAGGCGTACAGTTCGGATCCCCTGGAGTGAGTGTCACGAAAATGGGGAATTGGACGGCGGTGTATGCCAAGGATCCTTCGGAGTACTCAAGTGAAGTCTTAAGGAAACTCTGCCTGGAGGCCGGTGCCCACGAGTATATTGAAGACACAATCCCGGTATTCGCCAATGAGAGACTCATTTGCGTACATTGCAAAGATGGAGGAAAGAAAACAGTTCACCTTAGAGGCAAGGCAAAAAGGGTTGTGGATCTGTTCTCAGGCAAGACAGTAGCCAAAAACACCTCGAAATTCACACTCGAGTTCAATTCCCCTGACACCAAGTTATTCTGTATTGAATAACCTATTCTTTTGGTAGATTGTTTTTCAATAAGGATTAATCACCCTAAACTCGCGGTTGCAAATCCCGAAAATCTTTACTAACTTGCGAAAGATAATCGGCGCAATTGAGTCAGTCCTATCATAACGTATCTTCCTACCAAGGCTATTATCCTCTCGATGGGGGGGGTATAACTTATTGCATATCAACATATTACATAACAAATGAGCCAAAAAGACCCACTTTTTAGGCTCATTCGTGTTTTTTGGGAAAAACCACAACACATAACTAATGAAACCACATTTCTCTTTATCATTAATCATCGCGATTTGCGCTAGCGTAGTCTCCTGTTCCGGGACTAAAAACATCCCTGACGGAGATAGCCGCTACCAAAGTTTCGCTCCCGACGGGATTCCGTTCAAAGTCGCCGACACCCAATGGAAGGTGGACAAGAGAGGTCATCACCGCGCGGTCGTGACAGTCAGTGACGTCAACGCTGACGGCGTGATCGTCCATCTGCCATGGAGGCGCCCTGACCTCAGGATCGACACAAAGAAAATCATTGTCACCGACGCTGATGACAACGAGATCAAGGATGTGCTCGTCACCAAGATGACCTCGGAGGAGGGCGAGATAATCTTCAAGCCTTCCGCTGGTGCCGGCACATACTACATCTATTATTTGCCTTATAAATGGCGTCCGGGAAGCGGAGACGCCAGATATGGCAAACCTTGGAACGATTATCTTCCACCAGAATACGATACGGACAAGGCCTGGTCCGAAAAAATGGTTGGTGTGAAAAATGAACTTCCAAAAGCGACCGTTAATTGCTTTGAGAGTGTTTCCCGGTTCAACTTCTGGAGCCCTATGGGTTTGATTGCCACGGCGGACGAGATGGACGCTGTAAAGAACGCCGTGGGTAAAGAGATGGTTATTTTTCCTGAGGACCGGGCCTTTCCTATCCAGTTGACTTACCAGATTCCCGCGAGATGGGCCAAAGGACCGAAGACGGTTTTCAAAGGCGCGGCCGACAAGAATGAGTATTACGCATGGCAATTCGGTGTCTGGGCGGCGAAGAAGGAACTCAAGAATGTCAAAGTCGCTTTCTCAGAACTCAAGAACGGCAGTGCCACGATCGGGACGGATGCCATGACATGCTTCAACCAGGAGGGAACAAACTGGGATGGCAAGCATCTGGATTTCACCATCAACGTGCCCAAAGATAAGGTGCAGGCTCTCTGGTGCGGAGTCCAGATTCCTGAGGACGCCAAGTCTGGGACCTATAAGGGACAGGCGGTTATCTCAGCAGAAGGCGTTGAGCCTCAGGCAATACCGATTGAGATTAAAGTGTCGTCCAAGGTCCTGGCGGACAAGGGGGACTCAGAGACCTGGAGACACGCCAGACTACGCTGGCTCAACTCAACCATAGCGTTGGACAATGAGCCTGTCGCCCCGTTCAAGGAAATGACTGTGGACGGGAATAAAGTCGAGGCGACAGGCAAGGTCATCGAGGTCGGTGCCAACGGAATGGTCAACAAGATTGAGGTCAACGGGAAGAATGTGTTCGAGAAGCCTCAGACCTTGGTTGTGTCCACGAACAGTGGCGACGTGGTCTTCAACGCCGACAACGTGAAGATCACCAAGGACGCGGCAGGACTCGTCACCTGGAAAGCGTCCTCGGAGCAGAAAGGGATCAAGTTCGACCTCGCCGCCAACATGGAGTTCGACGGCCACATGCACTTCGACATCAACGTCTCCTCAGACAGCGAGATGGAAGTCAAGGACGTGAGACTTGTCTCCACCTACTCTGCCTACTCTTCAGAGTATCTTCTCGGCATAGGTTTCAACGGCTACAAAGAGGGTGGCTACCGCCCAGCCAGCTACACCTACAAATGGGATAAGTACTACGACAGCTACTGGATCGGCGGCCCTAAGGCTGGCCTGCACACCGAGTTCAGGGGTGGGACCTACCACGGACCGCTCATCTGGGACTATAAACCTGAGCCGACACCTGTCTGGAGCAACAACCATCTTGGATCCATCACCGTGAGTGGAGCCAAGGGCAAGCCCGCTACCGTTGTCGCCTCCACCGGCAAGAGAACGATCGGCAAGGAACCCACGAACTATGAGTTCAACCTCCTGATCACCCCGGTCAAGGATCTTAATCCTTCCAAGCACTTCTCTGAAAAGTATTATCACTCAAATCCCTCCGGTTTTGACAAGGCGGCTGAGGACGGGGCCAACATATCCAACATCCACCACGCCACCAACCTCAACCCGTACATCAATTATCCCTACATAATCAGGGACTCCCTGATCATGCACATCAAGCACCAGCATGAGAACGGCAGGAAAGTCAAGCTGTACTACACCATCCGCGAACTAACAACCCATTGCGATGAGGTCTACGCGTTCCACAGCCTCAACCATGAGATATTCCTTGAGGGCGTAGGATACGGCCTGCCTTGGGATTGCGAGCACCTGATCGACGATTACAAGCCGGCATGGTACACCTCTCTCGACCATTTCAGGCCTAATGATTCTGACGCGGCCCTCGTCCTTACACCTAACTCAAGGTTTATCAACTACTTCCTGGAAGGGCTCCGTTGGATGGAGGAAAACTACGACCTGGACGGCATCTACATGGACGATGTCTCCTTCGACAGGACCACGGTCAAACGTATCAGGAAGATCCTGGACAGGTACCATGAGGGAGCCCTCATCGACCTCCACTCCAACACAGGGTACTCTCACGGCCCCGCCAACCAGTACACCGAGTTCTTCCCTTACGTGGACAGGCTCTGGTTCGGCGAGAGCTACAGGTACGATGAGATGACCCCGGACCAGTGGCTTGTCACCTTCTCCGGAATCCCGTTCGGTGTCATGGCGGAGATGCTTCAGGGAGGCGGTAACAGGTTCCTCGGTATGGTCTATGGAGCGACAGCCCGCCATTCCTGGACTGACACCAAAGACGCCAAATCCCCCGTGCCGGTCTGGAAGTTCTGGGATCAGTTCGGCATAAAGGACGCCAAGATGCTGGGCTATTGGGATCCTGATTGTCCCGTCTCCACTTCTGATCCGGAGGTCAAGGCGACAGCTTATGTCAAGGATGGCAAGACCCTTGTCTCGATCGGAAACTTCTCAGGAAAGGACAAGACGATAAAGATGACAGTAAACTGGAAAGCTATCGGGATAGATCCCGCTAAGGCCAAGATTACCGCCCCGGAGATCATGAACTTCCAGGATGAGACTTCCTTCAAGGCGGGTCAACCTATCCCGGTCAAGAGCAAGGAAGGTTGGCTGATCGTAATCTCACAATAACATATACTCACCATTTATCAACTATTAATCAATCACTTATGTTAAAATCGCCTAGTTTGAGAAGTATCGCGGTAGCGATCTTCCTATGTCTGGTGCAGATAGCATTCGCACAGACAAAGGTGACCGTTAACGGTACCGTGAAAGATGCCAAAGGACAACCCGTTGTGGGAGCGTTTGTCCTTGAGAAAGGCACCTTGAACGGAGCCGTTACAGACGCTGACGGAAAGTGGTCATTATCAGTTCCCGCTGGCGCCGTGGTCACAATCGAGAACCTCGGCTACACCACTGTTGAGTTCAAGGCGGACAAGGCCGGAACGCACGACCTCACGATGGAAGAGGATGTGCTAGCGCTCGACGATGTCTTGGTCGTGGGTTATTCATCAGCGACTAAGAGAGACCTTATCTCCTCGGTCTCTACGGTTAAAACCCAGCAGATTTCCAACCTCCCGGTTGTGAACATCTCGCAAGGTCTCGCCGGCCGTTCCCCTGGACTTATCGTCCAGCAGAGCGGTGGTGGTATCAACGTCAACCCTTCAATCAGTATCCGTGGTGGAGGTGAGCCGTTGTACGTTATAGATGGAGCCATCCGTTCCAAGAGCGACTTCGTCAGCCTCTCTCCTGAGGACATCGAGCAGATGAACATCCTGAAGGACGCTTCGGCGACCGCCGTCTACGGTTCCCGAGCCGCTAATGGTATCATCCAGATTGTCACAAGAAAAGGCTCTCAGGGCAAGGTCGCCGTCGACTACGACTTCAACCAGTCATTCGCCCAACCCGCTTTCTGGCCCGATGTCGAGCCGACATGGCAGCGTTATGAGTTCGCTAACCAAGGTTACAAGAACGATGGCCTAGAGCCGGCTTATTCCCAGGAGGTTATAAACCTGGCGAAAGATGGCTATGATTCCCAGAAGCGCCCCATGAACTCCCAGCGCAAGGAGATCCTCAGGAAATGGACACCTCAGACAAAGCACACTGTCAGGATGTCCGGCGGAAACGACGTGATGCGCACCTACGCATCCTTCTCCAACACCGACCAGAAGTCTATGTTGAAGAACGCTGACCACCGTTTCTACCGCTCCACAATACGTCTGGCCGAGACAATTAACCTCAAGAAGTTCGGTGTACAGATCAACGCCACTGTCGATGGTTACACCCAGTCTATCCATGAACCGAGAGGAACCCAGTTCGATGGCATGTGGAGCGCTTTCTCCGCTTTGGCAAGAGGCGACCAGGGTGTTATCTTCAACGCTCACGGACTTCCTTTCTGGAATGGTAACTACAACCTTTACGCCCAGACAACTATGGGAGCCGGTTACACAAAATCCAGCTCCAACGTTATAAATGCGAAGGGAGAGATTGTCTGGAGCGTGCCGTGGGTCAAGGGACTTAAGGCCCGCGTCTCCTCGAACTACCGCTACTATTTCTACAACAACAAGACTTGGAGAAAGAACGCCGCTGAGTACGAGTGGGATTCCACACAACCCATCTATGCCGGACAGCCTTACATCTCGATCACTAATGACAAGAATATAGGTTACACCAACCAGGCGTTCCTGGAGTATGCCAACCAATTTGGCAAACACTCAGTCTCAGTGGTCGGTGGTTACGAGCAATACTACGAGAGAGGTTTTGATTACTACATGGGAAGGGAGAAATACGAGTTCCAGGTTGACCAGATCAGCGTAGGACCCGCGGACACCCAGACCAATGGTGGTAGCGAGGCCGAGCTAGGACGTGCCGCTTGGATTGGCCAGGCCCGTTACAACTACGCCAACAAGTACTACCTTGAGGGCAGTATGCGTTATGACGGCTCCGACTACTTCGCCCCTGGCAAGAGATGGGGTCTGTTCGTCGGAGGATCTGCCGGTTGGGTCGTGACAGCGGAGCCTTGGATGAAAGGCCTTGTTGACAACAACGTCCTCAACATGTTGAAACTGCGCGCCTCCTACGGACAGACCGGTCTGGATTCCAGCGCCGGAAGATTCGCATACATGCAGTCCTACACATTGAGCGCGACTTCCTATGTCGTGGACGGAGGCTTCGCTTCCGGTTTCAGCGAGGGTGCCCTACCTTCACCCGACCTTACTTGGTACACCACCAACCAGACCGACATCGGTTTTGACTTCGCATCCTTATCCAACAGGCTCTACGGCTCATTCGACTACTTCTTCTACAAGACCTTCGGCTACCTTATGGCTCCTACAGGACAGAGCTATCTGAACCAGGTCATGGGTATCTCCATGCCGAAAGTCAAGTCCGAGTCCGAGTTCCGCCGCGAGGGTATTGAGATCCAGCTCGGCTGGAGGGACAATGTCGGCGATTTCAGCTATGACATCGCCGCCAACATGACCTATTTCGACCAGCTCTGGGCATATAACCAGAGTGAGGCAGAGTCATCTTATATGAATCCATATACCAGGACTCAGCAACAGAAGGGCTACTACGGCAACCGTTACCACTCCCTCGGTTTCTACACCGATCAGAATGACGTGTTCAACAGTGTCGCTTATCTCGCCTCAATGAACACGGGCAACCTCGCTCCCGGTGACCTCAAGTACGAGGATACCAACGGTGACGGACAGATCACTTCCGCCGACTACCGCAGGCTTGGCAAGACCAGTGTTCCTCGCGCACAGTATGGTGTCAACATCACACTCGGATGGAAGGGATTCTATTTCAGCACATTGATCCAAGGTGCTACCAACTACAACCTGGGACTGAACGGAACAAACTCTACCAATTCCATGCAGACCAGCCAGGTCGGTGACCTTTCCGTCATCTTCCCTTACCAAGAGAACACCTGGACTCCTTCGAACACCAACGCCGCATATCCGAGGCTCACTTCCAACACGAACCTCAACGCCAACAACAACTTCCTCGACAGTGACTTCTGGCTTATTGACTGCGCGTATATCCGTATGAAGGACTTCCAGATCGGATATGACTTCAAGTATTCCGCACTCAAGAAATATGACTGGCTCTCAAGGATGAGGGTCGGTATTTCCGGTCAGAACGTGCTCACATGGTCCAATTCCAGGATTTACGGACTCGACCCCGAGGCCGGTTCTTCCCAGAACTACAACTACCCGGTCGACAGGACTCTTGCTTTAACTGTTAACATTGGATTCTAAAAGCGACATGAATATGAAAAAGAATATATTATTCAGTTTGTTGGGACTCGGACTCCTGATCCTAGCTCCCTCGTGCCGCGACACTCTTGACACTCATCCGACAGACTTCTTTGACGAGGAGACCGTCTGGAGTTCATATAGTACCGCAAACGCGTTCATCAACGCTACCTACGCCTCAGTGCTCAATGGATTGTGGGCAGGCTCAGGAACAGCTGTGACGTGGGAAGCCAGAACCCCGAATACCGTTGAGGCCGACCAGGTCACAAGACCTTCGGACCGTTGGGCACTGGAAATCTTTAACAGATCCCAGGACTTGGGCGCCAACCAGGCCTCGAGGCTCCGTAGGTGTAATCTTATTATCGAAAAGGCGACAGCCTCTGAGAACCTCTCCGCAGAGGAAAAGACAGTGGTTGTGGCTGAGGGCAAGTTCCTCCGTGCCATGGTGTTTTTCTACCAGGCCCGTACGATGGGTCGTTTCCTCCCGATCAAACAGGTTTTCTCCCAGGAGGACACCACGGTCGTTAAGGATCTCCACATGACCTCCTCTGTCAAGGAAAGCTACGATATAGTCATAGCCGACTTTGAAGACGCAATTGCCGGCCTGCCCAAGACATCTTCCACCGGAAGGGCAAACAAGTACGCCGCCGAGGTGCTGCTCAGCTCAGCTTGCCTCCAGGCTTATGCTTACACCGGGGACCAGGCATACCTCAACAAGTGTATCACCGCCGCCAAGGATGTTGTCGACAACAAGCAGCTATCCGCTAACTACGCCGGCATGTTCAACGAGACTGACCAGTACAACCCTGAGATTCTTCTCGGCTACTATCGTCTCGCCCAGAACAGCCAGATGTCAAGCTTCTATGAGACTCAGCTGACCGCTCCCAACATCACTCCCAGCCAGCAGCAGAACTCGCAGTGCCCTGTCGAGTGGACCAACAAGGACGGCCAGACTTTCTGCGCCTGGGGCGTGTACTGGCCGACTCAAGACCTTGTGGACCAGTACCTTGTGATTGATGACAAGACTAAGGAAGCTCTGCCTTGGTGGGAGACTTCACAGTGGAAGGAAAATGTCGATGAGCTCGACCCTTCCACCGTCACTGAACCTGGCCAGGTTGACCAGTACAACCAGTTGAACGGCAACCCCAGGAGGATCCCTTCACCGAACGACTTGAGCAACGTGAACGAGAACACTCCGACCTTCACCCGTTACTCGGTCCTGAAGGCTGACCGTACGGACGAGAGGAACATCTCTGAGCTAATGTACCAGAACAGGGATGCCCGTTTCCACGCATCTGTCATCGCTGACGGCGATGTCTTCGTGGGAGAGCCCTTCCATACCAACCTTGACGGCAACGCCGGAATCGGTGTCCGTGACAAGGAGGATGGCGCATGGTACAACACAGCCACCGGGTATTATTGGAGAAAGAACACTATCGAGAACCCGCAGAACACCTACTATGCGAGTGTCAAGATCGACATGCATTACGTGATCGCCCGTGTAGGTGAGGCCTACATGAACCTTGCCGAGGCTTATCTGCTCCAGAACAACGTGACCGAGGCTGTCAAGGCTCTCAACGCCACCCGTGTCACTCACGGAAAGCTTCCTGAGTCAAAAGCAAGCACCCTTGAGGAGGCCTGGGAAGACTACATGAGGGAGCGCAACTGCGAGATGACCAACGAGCATGCCGACATGTACTTCACCTACCTGAGGTGGGGTAAATACGGTGGCTACTCGAATCACGGCAGGAATCCCGGCGACATCATCTACGATCTCGACCGCGCGACCTACAAGATGAGCATCAACCGCGCCCGCGACGCCATACTTGTCGGACAGGTGACAATCACCGGTGCCGCTAAGAGGCAGTTCACCACGAAGAGGTATCTCTTCCCGATCGCCCAGGGATTCCTCGACACCCGCGAGGCCTATGGTCTTGACCATCAGCAAAATGAAGGTTGGTAATAGATAAACGGAATAATCATGAAATCAATCAAATACATCATCATTGCGGCAGTCATGGCCTTGGCTTGCTCCTCCTGCCTTGAGTACAACCTCAAGACGCTGGATGTGTATGACGGAGCGGACATCACCTCCGCCTATGTGTACTACCGCTACGTTGACAACTCCAAGACATTCCCTCTCAGCGGAGCCAACGCCGTCAAGCAGTCGACCTTGTCGGTCAAGAACAGCATTGACGCCGGATCCAAGACTTGCAATATCACCGCATCTCTTCCTTCCAACTTCCCGGAGGCTGAGAAGAGCAAGATAAGTGCGAGCCAGCTGGTGGTCGCTGTCCAGATTTCCACAGCGGCGGTCATCACCCCGACAGGCGGTTCTCCCGCTCTCGGAACACCTGCCGACTGGTCGTCTCCCCACAAATACATCGTGGAGGCAGCCGACGGCACTCAGAAGGAGTGGACAATTTCTGTTACCCTGAACAAGTAACATTTACTCATAGCACTTTTGTATCGGGGGCGGAGTCGCCGCCCCCGGTATTTTTTATAAAATCCCTTTTACAGTCAACCATTTATTAGTATATTTGAGTTATCACAAGTGAAAAGGGAAAAGATATTCAGGTATTGCGTCTGGGGACTGGTTCTCGCTGGTTGCTTCATCTTTCTGCAAGCGGCCAATAGATTCAATTTCCTATACTCCGGACAGAAACACCTGACCTCTTTGTGGAGCATCCCCTATGCCGGGGCTTTGAGCGTGGCCTTATTAGTGACGCTCGTTGTAGTCTTGGCTGGCTTTCTCCTCCGGAAACTGATCCGCGGCTCGAAAGGCCGAATCGCGCTCACATCCGGCCTGGCCGTCGCCGCTCTCGCCACCGTCTTCTTCTCATATAAGTCATCCCTCGGGGAAAAAGATCTCTACAAGGAACTGGACTGGTACATGTACCAAGATCGTCCTGATGACATAATCCGGGTCCTATCAAAGACAAACGATAACAACTACGTCTATCAAAACTTTCTCAATTGGGCCCTGGCCAGGAAAGGAATCCTCGGAGACGAGATGTTCAAATATTCCCAGACAGACCCCTACAGCCTCATCCTGGAGTGGCGCGAGATCGAATACACTTCGTTGCTGTTGAGCAACATCTATTATGAGATGGGACATATCGCCCTCGCGCAAAGGATGGCGTTCGAGGCCAACGTGATTTTCGACAATTCCAATCCCCGCATGCTCCAGAGGCTTGTCCAGACCAACCTTATCTTCGGGCAATACGATGTGGCGGAAAAATATATTGCGAGGCTTGAGAAATCCTGTCTCTATCGAAAGTGGGCGACATCTCAGCGGAAGTTCCTAAGGAACAGGGAGATGATCCTGAACGACCCGGAACTCGGCCCCAAAGCGCGTTGTGTTCCGAAAGACAATAATCTGGCTCTCTCAAAGAACGACCTTGGGTGGGACCTTGAGGAAATCTTGAGGGCGAATCCAGACCACTCCCCCACCCGGGAATATGCCGGAGCCCACTTCCTTCTAGCGAAGAACCTACAGGGTTTCAATGACTTCCTGAATGAATTCATGACAGGTCATCCTCTTCCGAAATCCCACAAAGAAGCGGTCATGATCCTCTCCGAAAAAGAACCGGACCTCATCAGGAAATGGAATATCGATCCTGAAACCATAAAAAGATACTCTGACTTCAAGGAGTTCTATTCAAAAAACAGCCGGAGGAGCGACCTGCGGCAGCGACTCCGCTCCAAATTCGGAGACACTTATTGGCTCTACTACCTTTACAACCAAAACAAATGAGAAGTTTTGCCTCCATTATTATCACCCTTTTTTCTTCCGCTTTGCTCCTGTTGGCTGGCTGCCAGGACAAGACAGCTCCAGCCAAGGACGTAATCCAACGATTTGCCGGAGAAGGAGTTCCAATGGAACTCTCCCTGTCTATGGACAAGGAGAATGGATGTGACCGGTTCTCCTATAAGGTCGAAAACGGAGTCTTGAAGCTTGAAGGAAGCAGCAACATGGCTCTATGCCGGGCCTTTTACGAATATGTCCGGAATATGGAAGCCGGCATCAACTCCTGGTCGGGTAACCGCCTCGAGCTTCCCTCAACGCTTCCTGACGCCCCTTCGGTAGAGAAAGTCTCTCCTTTCAAGCACCACTATTATTTCAACGTGGTCACGTACGGCTACACATTGTGCTACTGGGACTGGGAGCGTTGGGAACAGGAAATCGATTGGATGGCTTTGCACGGGATAGATATGCCCTTGGCCCTTGTGGCGAATGAGGCCATCACCGCCCGCGTCTTGAAAAAGCTGGGACTCACTGACGAGGAGATCTACAACTACTTCGTAGGACCCGCCCATCTGCCCTGGATGCGGCTGGGGAATCTCAGCGGAATCGACTCTCCATTGCCCGAGAGCTGGCATGAAGACCAGATAGCCCTTCAGCACAGGATCCTGGACCGGATGAGGTCCCTGGGCATGAAACCCGTCTGTCCCGCCTTTGCCGGCTTCCTTCCCAAGGATATACTGCGCATCTATCCCGATGCCAAACTTGTCGAGACCACATGGTCCGGTGGTTTCCACAACTGGATACTCCTGACGGAAGATCCCCTCTTCCCGAGAATCGGGAAGATGTTCATAGAGGAGTGGGAGAATGAGTTCGGCAAAGGCAAGTACTACCTTGCCGACCCCTTCAACGAAATGGCCATAGTCCTCCCCCCTCATGGAAGCCGGGAGCGTTACGATATGCTCGCCCAGTTCGGACAGACGGTCCACGAGAGCATCAGCCAGGCCAACCCGGATGCGGTTTGGGTCAAGAACGGCTGGATGTTGGGCTATTCACGCCATGTTTGGGACTATGACAGCTTTTCCGCACTGTACAGCAAAGTTCCCGATGACAAGGCCCTCATCATCGACATGGCCGAGGACTATAACTACATTCATTGGAAGAACCAGGCCAACTGGGAGTTCTTCAAGGGCTTCGACAACAAGCAGTGGATCTATTCCACGATTCCCAACATGGGAGGCAAGTCCGCCATGACCGGAATCCTGGAGTTCTATGCGAACGGAGGAAGGCTGGACGCACTCTCATCGCCCAACAAGGGCAACCTCGTCGGCTTCGGAACTGCTCCGGAGGGCATAGAGAACAACGAAGTCATCTATGAACTGATCAGCGATGCCGGATGGACCGCTGACAGCCTGAACCTGAAGGAATGGCTCGACAATTACACACTTTGCCGTTACGGAAAGAATGACGGCCATCTCGAGGATTACTGGAACGGGATTACACGATCCGTGTACGGCCATTTCACGGACCATCCCCGCTATGTATGGCAGTTCCGCCCCGGTGTTTCGAAGAAAGGTTCCTACCAGATCGACTCCCTTTTCTTCGACTCGATAGAGCAGTTCGCAAAGGCGGCTCCGGAAATGAAGGACAATCCTCTGTACATCACCGACCTCTCCTACCTGGCGGCACAGTATGCAGGAGGAAAGATGGAGCTCCTGATGCGGCAGGCCTATGCCGACGCCGCGCGGGGAGACAGGGACAAGGCCGTTTCAGTGAAAGCCACCGTGAACGAACTCGCCTTGAAGACCGACCGGATCCTCAGCACCCATCCCAACCACAACCTGCAGCGATGGATCGACCTGGCCAGGTCACACGCCACCTCTCCCGAAGAGGCTGCCTATTACGAGCGCAATGCAAAGCGCATAGTGACGATCTGGGGACCTCCGGTGGACGACTATTCAGCCCGAATATGGTCAGGACTGATCAGGGACTACTATCTCCCGCGACTGAACGCCTGGTTCGACAGCATCGAGACCGGACAGCCCTTCGACTATCCTGCCTGGGAAAGGGACTGGGTGGAGAATTCCGCAGGACTGAGTCCCGTCTCCGAACCATCCGACAGGATGAAGGAAGCCTTGGACTTGATCGCACTTGCCAGACAGACCGATATTTTGTAATTTTGTTTAAACCATCATTTTCAACCACATGGTCAACTCCAGGCCCTCGACCTGATTGAATTTGCCAAGACAGTACCAGTCAACTAATCATATTATCAGATCATGAAAAGAATCCTCATCCTTCTTGCCGTCTCATTGCCGGGACTGATCCTCATGGCAGGATGCTCCGGGGCAGGCAGTTACCCTGACGGGGACAGCCGGTACGAGGCTTTCGCCCCGGACGGGATCCCCTTCGTGGTGGCTGACTCTACCTGGGCGATTGACCAGAGAGGCAATCACAGGGCGGTTGTGACCGTCGCTGAGAATTCCGGAGAGGGTGTCTTGGTGGAGCTTCCATGGAGGAGGCCTGACCTTAACCCAGAGACCAAGAAGATTCTTGTCACTGATGCGGAAGACAAGGAGATAAAAGATGTTGTGGTCACCAAATTGACTCCTGAGGAAGGTGAGATCATATTCAAGCCGGAGCTCGGCCCCAAAGCGCGTTGCGTTCCGAAAGACAATAATCTGGCTCTCTCAAAGAACGACCTTGGGTGGGATCTTGAGGAAATCTTGAGAGCGAATCCAAACCACTTCCCCACCCGCGAATATGCCGGAGCCCACTTCCTTCTCGCGAAAAACCTACAGGGTTTCAATGACTTCCTGAATGAATTCATGACAGGTCGTCCTCTTCCGAAGTCCCACAAAGAAGCGGTCATGATCCTCTCCGAAAAAGAACCGGACCTCATCGGGAAATGGAATATTGACCCTGAAACCATAAAAAGATACTCTGACTTCAAGGAGTTCTATTCAAAAAACAGCCGGAGGAGCGACCTGCGGCAGCGACTCCGCTCCAAATTCGGGGACACCTACTGGCTCTACTACCTTTACAACCAAAACAAATGAGAAGTTTCGCCTCCATTATTATCACCCTTTTTTCTTCCGCTTTGCTCCTGTTGGCTGGTTGCCAGGACAAGACAGCTCCAGCTAAGGACGTAATCCAACGATTTGCTGGAGAAGAAGTTCCAATAAGACTCTCCCTGTCTATGGACAAGGAGAATGGCTGTGACCGGTTCTCCTATAAGGTCGAAAACGGAGTCTTGAAGCTTGAAGGAAGCAGCAATATGGCTCTATGCCGGGCCTTTTACGAATATGTCCGGAACTCTGAAGCCGGCATCAACTCATGGTCCGGGAACCGCCTGGAGCTTCCCGCCATTCTTCCTGACATCCCCATAACGGAGAAGGTCTCCCCTTTCAAGCATCACTACTATTTCAACGTCGTGACATACGGCTACACCATGTGCTACTGGGACTGGGAGCGTTGGGAACAGGAAATCGATTGGATGGCATTGCACGGGATAGACATGCCCCTGGCCCTGGTGGCGAATGAGGCCATCACCGCCCGCGTCTTGAAAAATCTGGGACTCACTGACGAGGAGATCTACAACTACTTCGTAGGACCCGCCCATCTTCCATGGATGAGAATGGGTGAGATAAGCGGACTGGACAGTCCGATGCCAACCGAATGGAATGAGGGCCAAATCGCCCTGCAGCACAAAATACTCGATAGGATGCGCGAGCTTGGGATGTCTCCCATCTGCCCTGGCTTCGCCGGTTTCGTTCCTAAAGAGATGACCCGGTTGTATCCGGACCTGGAGCTTATTGAGACATCATGGTGCAGTGGGGCGTTCCACAACTGGATGATCTCACCCCAGAACCCCTTGTTCAGCGAGATCGGCCGCATGTTCATTGAGGAATGGGAAAAGGAATTCGGCAAATGCGACTATTACATCGTTGACAGTTTCAACGAGATGGAAATCCCGTTCCCTCCGAAGGGGGACCCTGAGAGGTACACACTTGTGGCTGATTATGGCGAGAAGGTCTATAACTCCATCCGCTCCGGAGACCCCGACGCTACCTGGGTTATGCAGGGATGGATGTTCGGATATCAGCGGTACATCTGGGATCAGGAAACCCTCGCCGCCCTCCTGAGCAAGGTTCCGGACGACAAGATGCTGCTTCTGGATCTCGCCGCTGACTACAACAAATGCTTCTGGAAGAGCGAGTATAACTGGGAGTTCTACAAAGGTTTCCTCGGCAAGAGATGGGTTTACAGCGTGATCCCGAACATGGGTGGCAAAACCGCCATGACAGGATACCTGGATTTTTATGCCAATGGAAGACTGGACGCCACCTTATCTCCAAACAGGGGCAATCTTGAAGCCTTCGGTTTCGCTCCGGAAGGTCTTGAGAATAATGAGGTTATCTACGAGCTTCTCTCCGATGCCGGCTGGACCGCCGACTCCCTTGACCTAAGGGAATGGCTCCGCAACTACACCATCTGCCGCTACGGATCGTATCCCGAGAGTATGGATCGCTACTGGGACGGGATGCTGGGCTCGGTCTATGGCAGTTTCACCGACCATCCAAAGTTCAACTGGCAGTCCCGTCCCGGCTTGTCATTCAAAGGGAGCGTCAACATCAACGACGCCTTCCGGGAAGGTGTCAAGGCCTTTGAGGAAGCTTCCCCGGAGCTTTTCGGCTCACCGCTTTACAAGGCGGATCTCGCGGATCTTCAGGTGATGGTGAAGGGTGCCCGGATGGAAGAGATCACACGAGAGTTGACAGAAGCCTACGAGAAAAACCGATACCCGGCCGAATTGGAGCTCGAGTTCATCAACCTAGCCAAGGAGGCCGACAACCTTCTCAAAGATCATCCCACCCACACCCTCGACCGCTGGCTGGGATACGCCAGGAAATGGGGCAAGACACCGGAAATGGCTGATTATTACGAAAGTAACGCCAGGCGCCTGATCACAGTCTGGGGGCCGCCGGTGGACGATTACGCCGCCAGGCTCTGGTCCGGACTCATCGGCGGTTATTACCTGCCTCGCTGGGAGCATTGGTTCGAGAGCATGCGGTCCGGAGAACCCTTCGACTTCGCCGCTTGGGAAAAAGACTGGGTATACGGCAAGAACGTGAAATAACACATAAACCAATAAATATGAGATATTTCCTTATCATAACCACATTGCTTGCGACGGCCGTTTCCGCTCATGCCCAGCAAGTCGATCCGTACCACACCGCCACCGGGGGCTTCGGTTACCCCGTCGCCTCGTCCCCTGATGCCACTCTCTGGTGGGCCGAGGGAACGTACAAGATCATGCAGGATATGCCCGCCCCGAAGGGTAAGGCGCGGCCGGTCAACGTGGCCGCCGCGAAGAATGAGTGGGAGTCGTTCCAGATTGTCGTGCGCCCTGAACGGGAACTCTCCAAAGTGGAAGTGACATTAAGCGACTTGAGGTCCGGAAAGGGGACCATCCCATCTACGGCCTTCACTGTCAGGAAAGTGGAATATGTCCTGGTCAAGCATCCGACCGACAGTTACGGGAAAGAGGGACTGTGGCCCGATCCCCTCCCGACCTACCGTACGGCCGAAGACCTCTGTACCGGTCGGAACCACCCGTTCTGGATCACAGTCAAAGTGCCGAAGGATGCCGTTTCCGGCACATACAAGGGAACCCTCACCCTGTCCTCTAAAGACGGCTGGAACGAGAATGTCCCTGTGTCCCTTGAAGTCTGGAACTTCGAGCTTCCCGACAGCCCGACCATGCGCTCCGGTTTCGGCTTTTCCATCGAGAGAGCCTCCTTGTACGACAATCTGACCACTCCTGAGCAGATCCGGAAGGAGTTTGACATCTACATGAAAGCGTTCTCCGACCACAAGATATCCCCTTATGACCCATTCGTCCTTACCCCTATCAAGGAGACTGTCTCGGGAATCCCATGGGAAGGAGGAGTTTACGATCCTGAAAAGCCCCACGGTGGAAGATATTCTTACAAGATTATTGACGCCTCCTTCACTTCCACCACAGAAGGGTCTCCAATACGGAAAGTCAAGGTGGAAGGAGGAAAGCCCCACACCCTCAAATGGTGGAGCCGCGCGGAAAAAGACAACCAGACATTTGTCGTGGGTGTTCAATGCTACAAAGCTGACGGTGAACTGCTTCCGTTTGAGAATAGGTACAACGGATTCACCTGCGGCAAGGATTGGAAAGAATTCTCCTACAGCCTTGGGACTCTGCCTTCCGAAGCCGCCCAGGTAAGCGTCCATCTCTATCCTTCTAACAGGCTGTCGTCTGGAAACGACCTTGGCACCATGTGGTTCGACGACCTCGCTCTGAACCAGGATGGTCAAGGGAAGAATCTCCTCCCGGAAGGAAACTTCGAAGTGGATCCTGACAAGATCGATATCACCCTCGACTTCTCTGACTTCATCCCTGCCGCAAAGAAGTATTTCGGGGAATATGGATTCACCGGATACAGGATGAGGACCAAAGGCCTTGGCAGCGGAACCTTCTACAGCCGCCAGAAAGGAGAGTTCGCCAGTTTCGTCCAAGGGACGGAAGAGTACGGCCGCCTTATGAGACGCTATCTGAAGCAGTTGCAGGACGGTCTGGAGCAAGCGGGCATCCTCGGCAAGGAGTATATCTACTGGTTCGACGAGCCTGGCGACAACGATTATGACTTCGTCCGGGAGACTAACAGCATGATCAAGGAATATGCGCCCAAACTCACGACCTTCCTCACCGAGCACATCTCCGGTCACGACATCTCAGATGTCACCGACATCACCTGCTCCATCTGGCACAAGATCGACCACGAGAAGGCGAAAAAGGTCCATGAGCGTGGGGATGAATACTGGACCTACCTTTGCACCGGACCCAAATCCCCATGGATCACACTGTTCACTGACCACGATGCGATCAACATGAGAATGTGGTCTTGGGGCTCTTATGTCCACCACCTCAACGGACTCTTAATCTGGGAGACCACGTATTGGAACTCCTCGGAGGCGACTCCCGACGGAATGCTTCAGAACCCTTGGGAAGAGGCGATGTCCTGGACCACCGGATACGGCACGATCAAGGGCAAACAAGCTCCTTGGGGCAACGGGGACGGACGTCTGTTCTATCCTGACAACCGCCACGTCGGAATCGACAAGACCCCTCACTTGGGAGAAGCCGTGCCTTCTTTCAGGGTAGAGCTTCTGCGTGACGGAATCGAGGATTATGAGTATCTCACCATTCTCGAGCGCCTTGCTAAAGAGAAGCCCTCCAAGGCCGCCTCAGCCCGCCGCCTGCTCCAGATTCCGACGAGCATCTACACTGATGAGCAGCACTATTCCAAAGATCCCCAAAGCATACTCCAGTACAGGCGCCGCATAGCCGCCGCAATACAGAAAATACAGTAAACCAGAAACTTAAATTTATTCAACCATGATAAAAAGAATAACTCTATCATTGATTCTGGCCTGTTTGACGGCCAGTTTCCTGGGCGCTGCTCCGGGAAAGGCGGTCCTGACCGAGGGCAAGACCTCGATGCTGACCTACGATTTCTCGGATCCGAACCCGGTAGCCAATCCTGATCTCCTTCAGTACCCTTATTTCAGATTCGACGCCTATGAGTCCGTCGGGAAACAGAAGGAATGGAAAACCGTCGTTATGGAAAACGACTGGATCAGCGTCACAGTGTTCCCGGAAGTGGGAGGAAAGGTCTGGGGAGCTATTGACAAGACCAGAGGCCTGGAATTCGTGTATTACAACCATGTCGTCAAATTCCGCGACATCGCGATGAGAGGAGCCTGGACATCAGGAGGAATCGAGTTCAACTTCGGCATCATCGGCCATATTCCCTCAACAGCCACACCGGTTGATTACGTCACGAGGGAAAACGAGGACGGGAGCGTCAGCTGCATTATCGCGTCCTTCGAGCTTCTGACCAGGACCTGGTGGACTGTCGAGATCAATGTCCCCGCCGACAAGGCTTGTTTCACCACAACAGCCAAATACATCAACACCAGCTCTTTGGAACAGCCTTACTACAACTGGTCCAACGCAGCTTTCAAGGCCGGTGGCAACCTTCAGATCCAGATGCCCGGAGACAGGTATATAGGTCACCCGGGTGATGCCCACGCTTTCCCCATCGATCCTCAAGGGAGGGACCTCTCCTGGTTCTCACAGAACGCTTTCGAAGGATCTAAGTCCTACCACATTATAGGAGGATATGACGGTTATTTCGGAGCCTACTGGCATGATGATGATTTCGGCTACGTCCATTATTCCAGGCCTGACGAGAAACTCGGCCGGAAGTTCTTCTGTTGGAGCCAGTCCAGGGAAGGAGAGATCTGGAAAGACCTGCTGACCGACACTGACGGCCAATATGTCGAGCTTCAGGCAGGAAGGATGTTCAACCAACCCTCCCAGATCGAGAGCATCGACACCCCTTTCAAAAACCATTCATTCGCCCCTAAATCCGATGACTGCTGGACAGAGTACTGGTATCCTGTCGAGAACATCGGCAGTTTCCAGCAGGCCAGCCCGTTCGGAGCGATGAGCTTCAAGCGGGAGGATGGCGGGAAAGCGACCGTCAAGCTTTCCCCTATCTGCAGCGGAAACAAAAGAGTGACAATCTCTTGCGGAGACAAGACTCTCTTCTCGGACAATGTGGCATTCACCCCGCTCAAACCTTGGTCGAAGAGTGTGAGTGGAGTTACGGGCGATTACATCAAAGTCACTGTCGGGGACAATGAGCTGATCTACAACGAGGATCCCGCCTACAGGCTGTCTGAGAGACCGGACACCATGCCCGAGGACTTCAACTGGAAAGGAGTTTACGGACATTGCCTGAGGGGCGACCAGCTGATGAACGTCCGCCACTACGACGAGGCTCGGGACGAGTACTTGGCCAGCCTCGCCATCGACAAGTGGTACGCTCCGGCACTTAGGGGAATGGCTTCGTTCAGTCTCCATTGCGGAATGTATGAGGACGCTTTCGAATATGCGAGGAAAGCCTTGACTATCAACACTTATGACGGCGAGGCCAACTATCTTTACGGCTTGGCCGCGAAAGCCATCGGCAAGACCACACAGGCAAAGGATGGATTCTCGCTGGCCACTTACACGGCCGCTTACAGGGATGCCGCCTACGCCGAACTCGCGAAACTGGCCATGGCCGACAAGGATTGGAACCTCGCGCTTACCTATGCCCAAAAGAGCGGAAGAATCGAAGGCAAATGGGCTGAGGTTGTAGCCTCCAGATATCTTGGAAACAAGAAGGCTGCAGGGAGCATCCTCCAGACCGAGGCTTCCGAGCTTCCTCTATTCCCGTACTTTAATTTCGAGCGTTGCCTGGCCAACGGCGATCCGGCGTCATTCACAAAGACCTTGAAGTGCGAGCTGCCTCAGGAGACCATCCTCGAGACAGCCCTGCTCTACCTCGAAAGCGGGCTTCTTGAAGAGGCCTCGGATCTCTGCGAGATGACCAGCTATCCGTCCGCCAAATACCTCGGGGCATATATCGCCTGCCTTAAAGGCGACAGCTCCAAGGCCAACGCCCTCCTGAAGGAGGCCAATTCCGCCTCTCCGGAGTTCGTGTTCCCCTTCAGGCCGGAGATGATCAAAGTGTTCGACTGGGCCGCCGGCAACGAGCCGAACTGGAAGCTCAACTACTACAAAGCGTTGATCCTCTGGCGCCACGCCGGAAAGGACAAGGCAAAGGAACTGATGGAAGCTTGCGGGAACCAGCCCGACTACAATCCGTTCTATCTCACAAGGGCCATCCTTCGCTCCGGTACGGAAAGACTGGAAGACCTGAAGAAAGCCGAGTCGCTTTCACAGGACTGGCGCACCGGAAAGGCGTTGGTGGACTACTACAGGAATAACTCAGAGTGGAAAGAGGCTCTTGACGCCGGTGAGAGGTACTTCAAGAAATATCCGGACAAATTCGAGTTCGGACTCGCCTATGCCGACGCTCTCTGCGGAGCCAAGCAGTACACGAAGTCTCTCAAAGTCCTGTCCAAACTCAAGGTCATGCCGATGGAAGGCGCCAGAAGAGGCCATGAGATCTACCGCAAGGCCTGCCTGGGCAAAGCAAAGGATGAGCTCAGGGCCGGTAAATTCGCCGCTTGCATCAAATCCGTGGAAGCCTCCAACATCTGGGACGAGAACCTCGGAGTGGGCAAGCCTTACGACAACATGATCGACCTTACCGAGGAGAATGCCATAATAAAGGCTGCGAAGGAGAAGAACAGGAACGCTTTCAACAACTAGGAAGAGACATCTATCCCTTTGTCATTCTTAGCCTTAAGGGCGATATCGCGGGCCGGGTAACTAACCGGTCCGCTTATCGTTTCAGGGATATTGTAGCTCTTCATGAATTCCCCGTAGAAATCGGGATCCTTCTGGGGAAGGACAAAGGGCTTGGAGGGATTGCCGTCCTTGTCGATATGGGTGAAATACAAACGGGTGTACAATCCGTCGTCCCGACGGCTGCTGAACACTGCCCAACGGCTGTTTCCGCTCCAGGAATGGTAACTCTCAGTCCTGTGGCTGTTGGCTTTGTCCAGAGGTTTGACCGACCCATCTTTAAGGTCGATGATAAAGAGGTCAGCATCCTGATGCCATATCGAGAAGTTCCCATATTCAGAGAGGGTCATCATCAGGAAACGACCGTCAGGAGAAACCCTCGGGAACGAGACACTCTTCCCCTTGTAAAGCGTGTCCACCTGGCTCCCCACCGAACCGTCGGTCCCGTTGAAGGAGACTGAGCATAGGGCATACTTAAGATCTGAGAAACGACTTGGCATCCCAAGCGAATCAGCGGTACAGAAGAATAAGGTTCCACCGTCGGGAGAGAATGACGGGAAAGTCTCGAAAGAACTCCCTAAAGCCAGCGTCGGAGAAATGAGAACCTTGTGATTATCAACATCATAGACGACGACATCCGACTTAAAGTCAAAGACCTCTACCCTATTGGTGTCGGTTGTGTGGAATGCCTGCTTGGTGTCATTGACGGAAAAAGCGACATATTTTCCGGACGGGTGCCAATAAGGATAGACCAACGCTGAGATCGTCTTGTCGGTCTTGGTGTTCAGTTTCTCGAGTTCACCATCCTTGATCAGCATGGTTCCGGGGTTGACAGCCCTCATATGGAAGAGCATTGTCCCGGGATCCCTCGCGAGGAAAGAGTGGCAGTTCATGCAGTTGCCGTCCGTCATCTTATTCTCGATGATGGCTGTCTCCTCGAAGTCCTCCACATGGCGTTGGTAGAGGCCCATGTGGTTCCAGATCTCCTGGGCCGGTTCTATCAGCCTGTACGCCAAATACGGATCCACACGATCTTCCGAGACGAATATCTCAAAAGGCTTGTAACCCTTCCATCCATCTTCGCCCCTGACCGCCACGCTGACCTTGATAGCGTCACCTGAAGCATTGTCCGTCAATCGCTTCCATGTATTCAACGGGATTTGTACAATGCCTTTCCCGGATGTGGTTCTGAATACTTTATCTCCGGCGGAGAAAGTCACTGAGACTTTCTGGCCGGACAAGTCGCCCGTCAGTTTGAAATTGAGCGGAGCGATATTGACCGGTATCGTCACCCCGACATAATCGGGATAGATTGGAGGTGTCTCCTCGAGTGTGGCCACAGGCACGATGGTCCTCGCACAAGCGACGAGGACCATCGATAATATGGCCGATAATACCGATCTGCTAAAAGACATCCTATTCTATTCGAAAGACTTGAGCAGGGCTTTCCCATCGTTGATGACCTTCGCGGCCTCGGCGTCGGTGGATTTCTCCCAGTCGATGTCGGCGATCTTCTGGAGCTGGGCGTCAAGAAGGGCGGCCTTCTTGGCGTCGAGTCCTTCACGGAGTATGCGGATCTTCTCGCAATCCTGGATGCCCTCGATAAGCCTTTGGGAGCAGATGCTGGGACCGTCAGGATAGACAAGGTAGCAGTCTCCAGCTCTCCAGGTGCGGAAACGGGAGTCCTCGCAAGGGTTCTTGACCCAGCTGTTGTAGGCCCAGCGGAGATAGCCGTTGTAGCCAGTGGCGGCGGCGTACCAGCCAAGGTAAGCGGACTCTGCGGGAGCGGAATCAGTGAAGGTGTTGGGGCGCTGGGGGCTGCAGCAGGTGTAGAAGGTGACCTTCTTGCCATTGGCGTGATGGCTAGCGACCTCCTCCGGTTTCATCTGGACAGGAAGGCCCGGACGAAGGGCGAAACTGATGTCGTACATCCTCTCAGCCACCTCAGGGCCGAAATAGTTGATGGCTCCCTCGATCTTGAAGTTCTTGTCCGCCTTGTGGACAATGGCATAGGCGTGCTCAAGAAGCTCTTTCGGGCGCTCGTCCATCGCGAGGCAGGTCCTGTCGAACCAGCCTTTGGCCTTCAGGTGTTTGGCGAAATCCTTAAGGAACGGGAGGAGATAGTCCTCATATTCCTTTGAACCGGGCTCCATCCTCTTGGCCACGGAGAAATTGGTGGCGCAGTCGAAATATTCGAAGGTCAGGTGCCAAGGAAGGATGGAATAGCAGTCGATCTGGCGATCGATGCCGCAGCTCATCATGAACTCCACCCACTTGTCGAATACTGAATAGTCGTACTTCCAGGAGCCGTCAACGCCCTTGAACTTGCCGACCATGCTCTCGAAGGGATCCTCGGTCTGCTTGTTCCAGGGATATTGGAAGATGCTGGCGGTGATCACCTTCTGACCGGCGGAGGCGAGATATTCCATAATCGGGCGCATCGCATCGAAGTGTTCCTTGCTCCAGAGCGGCACGTCGAAGACCCTCGCCACGGCGTAAGGGTTCTGCCAGAGGTCGAGGTGGAAATTCCAGTCCTTCGGCTCGGGAAGGACCCTCTTGCTGACCTCGAGGGTGTATGGGATGGTGAAGGTCTTGCCGTCAGCCTTGGCGGAAAGGGTGCCCTTGTACTTGCCGGGAGCGGCGTCTCTGGGAATATTCACCGTCACCCAGACAGGACGAACCGTCTTGGCCTCAACGGCCATCTTGCCGGCCCTGACCAGACGGTCGGCAGCAAGGACAGAGTCGCCTTTGAATATTACCTCTCCCATCACATAGGTGGCGAAATATTTGTCGATCGCCGAGGAAGGGATCACGCTCTTGCCGCATTTGAGGTCGCTGGAGGAGACCTCGAAGGATCCCACGGCCTCAGGAGCCACGAGAACCGCCTGGGCATTCACTCTCTCCCCTCTCCAACCGTTTAGAGAAAGGGTTTTGCCAAGAGTCGGGACGGCGTCCTTCTTGTAACGGACATCTATTGAGCCCCAGCCGAAACCGGTGGTTTTCACGTTGTTCCAAACTTCAGGGGAAGTCGGGTGAGGGTCTTTCATCTCGACCACGGGAGCCTGGGCGAAAGCCATCACTCCGGCGGCGAGGAGACCGACTGTTACTGCTAAAAATGATCTCATATTGGTTATATGGTTTATCTCGTTAAAGTTAGCCATATAACCGGACTTTTCAAAACCCTTTGGCACAGAAATTGGTCTGCATCCTTTAGCTTATTTTTTTTAATCAAATGGAAAAACTCAATCACCCCGCTATCCTTGTCGTTGACATGCTCAACGACTTCGTGACCGGCTCGCTCGCTTGCGACCGTGGTAAGGCTATCGTTCCCGCTACCGCAAGGCTTCTCAAAGCCGCGCGTGAGAAGGGAGTACCCGTGGTATTCTGCAATGACGCCCACCTTCCGGGCATTGACCGGGAGCTGAAGATCTGGGGCGACCACGCCATCGTCGGGACCCCTGGCGCCGAGGTCATCCCTGAGCTCGAGCTCTGCGACAAGGACTTTGTGGTTCCCAAGCGCCGCTATAGCGGTTTCTTCCAGACAGACCTTGACATCCTGCTCAAGGAACTGGGAGTAAAGACCGTGATCATGACCGGCCTGCACGCCCACATGTGCGTTCGCCACACCTCGGCTGACGCTTTCTGCCTTGGCTACGATGTCGTGGTCGCGAAAGAGGCGACTGACTCCTTCACCGAGGAAGACTATCTCAACGGCCTCGCCTACCTTAAGACCTGCTACGGCGCCGACGCGTACTCAAACGACGAGCTGATCGCCGCCATGTAGCCTGATCCTGAATGGTTTGGAAAACATTAAACATATAGAGGTTGTCGCCGCGGTCATTCGCCGCGGCGACTGCGTTTTCGCCACGCAGAGAGGTTACGGGGACTTCAAGGACTGGTGGGAATTCCCGGGCGGGAAAATCGAGCCGGGAGAGGCTCCCCAGGAGGCCTTGAAGCGCGAGATCCGGGAGGAACTCTCCGCTGAGATCACCGTCGGGAAACTGCTGAAAACGGTGGAATGGGACTACCCCGCCTTCCATCTCACTCTCCACTGCTACCTTTGCTCCCTCGCCAGCGAGGGGATGAGCCTCAACGAGCATGAGGCGGCCCGCTGGCTTGACGCCGGGAGCATATATTCAGTCAAATGGCTTCCCGCCGACAATGACATTCTGCCGCTGGTGTTCTAAGAGAGTGACTGATGAGGCGATGAACCGCGACATCAAGGAGCTGTGTAAACTCGCTGGTATCAATGAGGAGATCCGCCCAACATTGTGATGAAATGGACCGGCCACTCCGACTACAAGGCCATGAAACCATATATCGACATCGTGGATTCCATCAAAGCTAGCTCGATGACGAAGTTTGACGGGCTAATAAAAAAAGTGGAATCCTTTTTATTTTAATAAATTATCATTACTTTTGCTACGTTTTCATGTTGTGTGAAAATGTAGCAAAATAGATGAAAATGCGAGTTGACATTGATGGTAATATCTTGGATCTGAGCCCGGTAGAAAAGACCAGGTTAAAAGGGCTATGGGCTGAAGCAAAATGGACATTTGATTACTATGAATGCTCGTTTGGCGGAAGAGATTTTATCGTCCCTTCTTTGAAACAGGAGAAGGAAGTCACTCCTTTACAATTGGAGCATTATTCCTATCGCCTGGAATCATTCTTCTCCAAGCCGATAGTGTTTCTTCTTCCCGAGACTCCCCGTTACCAAAGGGTACGTTACGCCGAAAGAGGGCTTTTCTATTTAATGCCGGACAAAGGGTATGCGAGACTCCCTTTTTTGTACGCCGGGAAAAAGATGTCGGATAGGACCCGGGCAAAGAGGCTGACCCCTGCAGCGCAATATCTGCTTCTTTCCCATCTTCAGTTTGAGAGCCTGGACGGGAAAAACCTCTCCGAGATCAACTCTTTGGTCCCGCAATCCTATCTCACCGTATCTCGAGCCGTCACTACATTGGAAGAGGTCGGGCTGGGTTTTTCCGATAGATTCGGGAAAACGAAGGTGTTTCATTTTAAGTTTATTGGAAAGGATCTTTGGGAAAAGGCGCAGCCTTATTTAGTGTCTCCTATTCTGACAGTACGTTATTATGATGCCTTCGATGGTTCTGGAATTATCGGCGGGATCAATGCGCTGGCGCATTACTCACACTTAAATCCAGAGGAGATGCAGACATTGGTCTTGGACCGGAATCTAGTTCCAGAGGATAACGGCCTTGAAGACGGAAGATATAGGATCGAGGTATGGAAGTATCCTCCCATCGGGGGAGGCCCGTGGGTGGATAGATTGTCCCTCGCTCTGTCCCTTCAAGAGAATAAGGACGAGCGTGTCCAAAAAGAAATCGAAATAATGATAAATGCAATATGGTCTACGGAGTAGAGATACTTCGTAGGGAAGCAGAAAGTCAAACATAAACTGTAATAAAAACAAAGATAACCGTAGTATTTGTGCTTAAGCCATAATTAATTATAGGTTATAGCCTTAGTATAGGAACCCAAATGCCCAGAGAGGAAAGTCTTATCTACTATTCAAACAGAGCCGTCCTTGTGTTTCTGCGCATTTATCAGTAAATTTGTATGTTAAGAGATGTCGGCTAAATCTTTTATGAGCGATTTCGACAAATACATCAAACAAGGGGAACCAGGGCAGGCTGAGAAGGCCCGTATCTGGCAGACCGCTATCGGCCTGCAAGATGTGGACGGACTCAAAACCTCGGAGTACCTGAAGGAAACCGCGCAAAGACACATCGAAGGGGATATTTCCATTGAGGATGTCCGTAACTTGTTAGACAGTTACTATGAGTCCAAGACCAAGCGTGAGCGGGTGGAAGAAAGGACCGAGGAAGCGGACAAGGTCTCGGCGGCGATTACGTCCATCCTGTCAGAGAACACATTTACTTTTTCTCCGGACTACTTCATCAGTATCCATCGGCGGCTTTTCACCGGCATCTACCCATTTGCAGGACAAGTCCGCGATTACAATATCAGCAAGAAAGAATGGGTGTTGGACGGCGCTTCGGTACTCTATTCAGACTCCTACATGATTCGCCAGACACTGGAATATGACTTTGCCCAGGAGCGAGCCTTTTCATATGTTGGCTTAAGTCCGGCAGACGCCGTGAAACATATTGCCGGTTTCATTTCAGGGATCTGGCAGATTCATGCTTTCGGCGAGGGCAATACCCGGACAACCGCTGTCTTTGCTATCAAGTATCTGCGAAGTTTTGGCTTCGACATCGATAATGACCTCTTCGAAAAACACTCCTGGTACTTCCGCAACGCTCTTGTGCGGGCGAACTATCATAATCTTTCCAAGGGAATTACGGCCACGGACCAGTATCTGGTGCGTTTCTTCCGAAACCTGATTTTGGGAGAGGAAAGCACTCTTTCCAATCGGGAAATGCACGTGTCCGTCCAAAGTATCACCCCGGATGTTTCAAAGTCTCAATTTGATACTTTGAATTGCTCTTTGGAAGAATTGGCCGTCCTCAAAGCTGTCGGAGAGAACCCCTACATCACGCAAGAGGCCTTGAAGAAGACTATCGGAAAGTCCATCTCCACGGTAAAAAGACTCACCATCAACCTTCAGAAGAAAGGCCTCCTTGTACGCAAAAATGGCAAACGTGACGGCTACTGGGAGGTTCTGGCTTAACTCTAGATTCCCTTCCCTTCATTCGCCTGTGGGCACTTTGGTTTAACTATTATTCTGTTTCAAAAATGGTATATTTGTGTGTGATAAATACCTTGAAGAGCTCCCGCCGAGCAAGGAGGGGGAGAGCGTCTGGCTCTCCTTCAAGGCCTGGGTATGGGCGGTTAATACAGAAATCCGAAAAGCCAGAGAGGAATCTTGTTACCGCGACCGAACTCGACACAGTCAATAGCCAGGAAGCTGTTCTCGACATCCTTGATCTGATTGAAACTCTTTTTGGGACCGCCCACCTCGAACAGATACTGGCCATCTACAAGGAAATCATGCTTTAACGTCGAAGCAAATACACAAAACAATCTTGAAAGATTGAAATTTTGTTGAAAAACAATCTCGGGAGATTGTTACAACAAACCTACTTTTCGACCCGCAGTGAACCATCGTCTTCCAGGACGATGGTGTCGCCCTCGTTCACGGTCACGAACCCATCGCCCGTGTCAATGGACAGCATCGAGAATCCCATGCAGAAATATGGCGCCAAGACCCTGTCACCGCAAAGACGCTTGACTTCGTCATAGTTGGTGCCGGTGTATGTGAGTTTTTTCATGGCCATTACCATTTCTTACCTTTTTAAGAAATGGACTCGATGAACTGCTTATATTTCTTTAAACCTGCGGAATACATCGAATGACCGATCACATCAAAGTCGCTGGCGGAAACTTTTTCGATAATATTCTCAAGAACACGAAGGTCTGTGACACGATACATATTCGAAGTCGAGCCTGTCACGGATTTAATAATCGCCTGAACCGAAGGACAATTGGGAGTGTCGATGCTGTATTTCCTGATTGTTCGCTCGGAAAGAAGTCTCTCTTTCATATAACGCGCAAAGCTCTGCTCAAGAGTTAAGGCAGGAATAGTGGATATAGCCTGCGCCGGAGCTTCCTTTACCGCTTCCACAAGTGAGAAAAAGGAACTTAAAGAGAGATTGAAAAAAGAAGCCATGCGCTCGACAACCTCAACGCTGACATTCCTTTGGCCGCTCTCGATATTGCTGAGATAATGCTGGTCAATGCCGCACTGGGAGCTAAGTTGCTCTTGTGAAAGATGGCGCTCCTGCCTAAGCCTTTTAACAACCTGACCTATCTTTTCTTGTGTGTTCATAGCCCTTGGATCTTTTGGTAAAAATAGGGGTAATGGCTTGTAAGAAAAATGGACGATAGGACATAAAAATGGCGAGTCTACAAATCTGAAAGTAAGACATCCTACCGCAATCCTGTGGGCAGTAGTCCACAGGAGATGGCTGGGGGTTGACCTCTATAGAATAAACAGACTTAAGTATTTTCTAATGATATGAAACTATACGAGATGATTACCGAATTCTAATAAGAATTCAGTAAATTTGTAGAAGCAAGAGAACACGAGCATTTATCTTAAGAGCATTAATCATGGCTAAAACCAACACGGCCGACGTGGGATTTGAGAAACAAATCTGGTCGGCAGCTGACAAGTTAAGGGGTAGTATGGATGCCTCTGAGTATAAGCATGTGGTACTTGGACTTATTTTCCTCAAGTACATTTCAGACAGATTCGAGCAGCGTTACCAGGAGTTGGTAGCCGAGGGTTACGGAATGGAGGAAGATAAAGATGAGTACACAAGCCAGGGAATATTCTGGGTCCCGCAAGATGCACGTTGGGAAGCGATAGCATCCAATGCACATACTCCGGAAGTAGGCATCAAGATTGATGAGGCCATGCGTCTTATCGAGAAAGAGAACAACCGCTTGAAGGGTATCCTTCCCAAGAACTTCGCCCGACCGGAAATGGATAAACAGCGTCTTGGTGATGTTGTTGATCTGTTCACAAACATCAACATGAAAGAGCATGGTGACAGCAAGGATATTCTTGGCAGGACATACGAGTATTGCCTATCGATGTTCGCATCTTCCGAAGGCAAGAATGCTGGAGAATTCTATACTCCTGCTTGCATTGTCCGCACTCTCGTTGAAGTGCTCAAGCCGTATCATGGCCGTGTATTTGACCCGGCTTGTGGGTCCGGTGGAATGTTCGTGCAGTCAGCTAAATTCATAGAGCGCCATCAGGGGCGCATCAATGACATTTCCGTATTCGGCCAGGAAAGCAATCCTACAACGTGGAAGATGGCCCAGATGAATTTGGCTATCCGTGGGATTGAGGCTAATCTTGGAGAAGCCAATGCAGATTCCTTCCTTAAAGATCAGCATGCCACTCTCAAGGCCGACTTTGTCATGGCGAATCCTCCTTTCAATATGAGTGATTGGGGTGCAGACAAACTTCAGGACGATGTCCGCTGGAAATACGGCATCCCTCCGGCAGGAAATGCCAACTTCGCCTGGCTTCAGCACATGATACACCACCTCTCCCCTGTCGGAAAGATCGGTATGGTGTTGGCCAACGGATCTCTTTCTTCCCAAAGCGGAGGAGAAGGAACCATACGCGAAAATATCCTTAAAGCAGATCTCGTTGAATGTATCGTAGCCCTCCCGAGTCAGCTTTTCTATTCCACCGGTATTCCTGTATCTCTTTGGTTCCTGAATAGGGCAAAGAAACAGCCTGGCAAGACACTCTTTATTGACGCTCGCAACTTGGGGACGATGGTCACACGCAGGCTTCGCGAACTCACTGAGGAGGACATCATGAAGATTGCAGGGACATACGATAAGTACGTCTCTGGAGAACTGGAGGACGAGAAAGGATTCTGCGCCGTGGCAACTTTGGAAGACATCGCCAAGCAAGACTACATACTGACTCCCGGCCGGTATGTTGGGATCGCCGAAACAGAGGATGACGGCGAGCCACGGCGAGCCCTTTGAGGAGAAGATGGCCAGGCTCACCGGCGAGCTCTCCGAAATGTTCAAAGAGTCCCATCGGCTGGAAGAAGAAATCCGTAAGCAACTGGCCTCTATCGGCTTTGAACTAAAATAGGAGATCTTTTCCTTACTGCTCGATTATCAATTGTTTAACGAATCAGTAAGGATATGAAAGAAGCATTTATCACCCAGATTACAGAGGCAATGTCCGGAACATTGACAGTAGATCAGATGACACAGCTCAGCAGCGTCTTATTGCAGACGCTGAGCAGCTACACGCTCATCGATGAAGGTGGCAAGGTCCAGGAAGATATTGTCACCAACAACCGTCTACTTGAGATATTCCTTTCCGCCAAACTCGTTGAAGGTTGCTCCGCGAAGACGATCAAGTATTACGAGACAACCATCAAGCAGTTGTTCCGGTACATGCCTAAGGCTGTTAAGGATTATACGACAGATGACCTCCGGGCATATTTGGCGGTATTCCAGAAGAAGCACAAATCAAGCAAAGTCACTATCGACAACATTCGCAGGATCTTTTCTTCCTTCTTCTCATGGCTGGAGGACGAGGATTTCATATTGAAGAGCCCCGTCCGTAGAATTCACAAAGTGAAAACCGGAGAGCAGGTGAAGGAAACCATCTCGGACGAGAACATGGAGATTCTCCGGGACAACTGCAAGAACATCCGGGATTTGGCCATGATTGATTTGCTCTCATCCACAGGAATGCGTGTCGGGGAGCTGGTGAAGCTAAATCGCTCTGATGTGAACTTCAATGAACGTGAATGTATCGTTTTCGGAAAAGGAAACAAGGAAAGAATCGTGTATTTCAATGCCCGAACGAAAATTCATCTGCAGCAATATCTCAAATCCCGAAAGGATAAGAATCCGGCTCTCTTCGTTTCGCTAAACAAGCCGCACGAGAGACTCCAGATTTCGGGCGTTGAAGTTCGACTCCGTCAACTTGGTCGTGGACTGAAGATACCCAGGATCCATCCTCATAAGTTCCGTAGGACGCTCGCCACAATGGCCATCGATAAAGGGATGCCAGTGGAACAAGTCCAGAAGCTTCTTGGTCATGTGAAGATTGATACCACCATGCGTTACGCTATGGTGAATCAGACGAATGTCAAACTCTCTCATCGTAAGTTTATAGCCTGATGTATGCCATGTCTACATATGGCCGTCGCAGGCTTCGTTCCTTGACCCCAAGAAGGCCAAGAAATCATAATTTAGAGGAGCAAGCACAGGCGCTGTATAAGTCTTGGTTTGTTGATTTTGAACCGTTTAAGGACGGCGAGTTTATTAATTCTGAACTTGGATCAATTCCCAAAGGATGGCATGTAGGAGTTCTTTCTGAAATTGCCACAATTACGATGGGTCAATCTCCATCTGGATCCTCATTCAACGAAGATGGGAAGGGTATTCTTTTCTATCAGGGAAGGACTGAATTCGGGTTCCGTTTTCCAACGATTAGGCTATATACAACGGAACCCAGCCGCTTTTCGGAGCCCGGAAGCATCTTAATTAGTGTTCGCGCTCCTGTTGGCGATATTAATATTTCAAAGACCCGTTGTTGTATTGGCCGGGGTCTTGCAGCTATTAAGCCAAATACAGAATCATACTCTTTCGCTCTCTACACAATAATGAACAACAAAGATGAACTGGATTTGTATAATGGAGAGGGGACTGTTTTTGGTTCAATTAATCGTAAAGAGCTCGAAGGACTACCCCTTCTTGTGCCTTCTTATGATGCCATAGAGTCCTTTAACGAAATCGTAGCTCCTATAGATAAGATGGTCGAGACGCTGAGCGACGAAGTTATCAATCTGCAAAATGAGCGTGATTCTCTTTTACCCTTTCTTATGGGCAAATAACCTGCTAAATTCTCATTTATGGAAATGCTTAATATTATTCTTTCTGCTATTGCGGCGTGCGCCTCGGTTATATCTGTTATTCTGATGTTAAAAAGTAATCGAGAGAATAAACAGCATCAACGTCATCGTCTAGAGTCGTTAGACGAAGAGTACAATGGGCCTTTAGGGCATTATGTTGATCCAACAGGAAGAGATATAGTTCGAGTGGAAATGAAGACCTTGAAGAAAGATTTGAAGATTAAGAACTAACTCCTTATGATTGAGTGGAAATCCTATAAGCTTGGCGATTTAGCACAGATTAAGGGAGGCAAGCGCCTTCCCAAAGGTGCCACCTTATCTTCTGTTGCGAATTCGCATCCATATATAAGGATTCGGGACCTTGGGTCCACAAGAATACTTGAGCTAAATAAGACATATGAATATGTAGATGACTATACACAGAAAGCAATTTCACGGTACATTGTTAACCGCGGTGACATTCTACTATCCATTGTAGGGACCATCGGTTTAACTGGTATTGTAGGGGATAGTTTAGACAATGCAAATCTTACGGAGAATTGTGTTAAAATAGTTGGCCTTCAAGGACTGAACCCAATGTTTCTTTATTATTTTCTCATGTCGAAGACTGGACAGAAAGAAATTCAAAAAGGTATTGTCGGTGCAGTCCAACCCAAACTACCAATCAAAAACATCCAAGACATAACAATAACTCTTCCTTCGCTTATAGAGCAAGAGAGAATAGCTGAAATTCTATCATCATTTGACGACAAGATTGAACTCAACAATCGCATAAATCATAATTTAGAGGAACTAGTTCAATATCGTTTTGACCAATTGTTGTTAGCTAATGATGCCAAGGGTTATTGTCAAGTTGCTGACTATATTGACATTAATCCTAAACGCGAGCTCAAAAAAGGGCAATTTGCCAGATCAATAGAAATGAGCTTTCTTTCCACATCAGGTTCTTTTCCCTCCGGGTGGGATTTCAAGGAGTACAACGGTGGGATGAAGTTTGTGAACGGCGATACGATTATGGCTCGAATTACTCCCTGTCTTGAGAATGGGAAAGTGGCGTACGTTGATTTCCTTGACGAGAAAGAGACTGCTTTTGGCTCTACGGAATATATTGTACTTCGATCAAAACCTGGAATTCCCTCGGCGTTCACATACTTTTTGGCCCGTAATAATGATTTCGTTGACTATGCTACAAAGAATATGAATGGAAGTAGTGGCCGCCAACGAGTCTCTGGGGATGTGATAGGGCGTTATAGTATTCCCATCCTTAATGATCAAGACCTATCTCTCTTTGCAGAGGTATCGAAGGCTGCAATGAATGTCATTAGGATTAATAGCATTGAAAATATAAAGCTTGCATCAACCAGAGACACATTGTTGCCGTTATTATTGTCGGGTGAGAATCCTTTTAATCATGTGACCTGCTAAATTCTCATTTATGGAAGAGTGGAAATCATATAAATTATCCGAAGTGTCAAGTTTCAGAACAGGGAAACTTGATTCCAACGCTTCTTGCATAAATGGGAAGTATCCTTTTTTTACTTGCTCTCCTGAGACTCTCCGTATAGACGAATTTGCTTTTGAGCAGAAAGCAGTTTTACTCGCAGGCAATAATGCCGAGGGCAATTTTTCGGTAAAATATTACGATGGGAAATTTAATGCATATCAACGGACATATGTTTTCACCGCAAAAGAGGCTCTTGTTGACCCATATTTCTTATATTATGCGTTAAAAATCTGCTTGCACGATTTTAAGCAAATGTCCCAGGGAACATCAACAAAGTTCTTGACAGCTAAGATTTTGAACTCATTTGAGGTTCAACTTCCTTCTCTTAAAGTCCAAAAACATATTGTTAACATCCTTAAGTCTATTGATGATAGAATTGAACTCAACAATCGCATAAATCATAATTTAGAGGAGCAGGCACGGGCTCTGTATAAGTCTTGGTTTGTTGATTTTGAACCGTTTAGAGATGGTAAATTCATCGATTCGGAATTTGGCTTAATCCCTGACGGATGGCATATTGGGAATATCTCAGAAATGATTTCTGACACATATAATGGCGACTGGGGAAAAGAGGAATCCACAGGTGCATTTACAAAACGTGTGTTCTGTATTCGTGGTGCTGATATTCCTTCTATTCGTGTTGGGAGTTCCGGAAAAATGCCGACACGATTTATACAAGAGAAGCATTTCCTGTCTAAGTATCTGAAGAATGATGATCTTGTTATAGAAATATCTGGAGGTTCTCCGACTCAGTCTACTGGGCGATTCTGTCGAATAACAAGTGATCTAATCGAGCGCTATGACCACTCTTTAATCTGTACAAATTTCTGCAAAGCTATAAGGCCCATTGAAGGTTGTTCTTTATTCCTTTCATACCTCTGGAATGACCTATATGAAAAAGGGACAATGTTTTCATATGAAAACGGGACTACAGGGATAAAGAATCTAGATTTGAGTGGCTTAATAATGGGAGAGCCTGTTATTATTCCGGATAAACGCTCAATGCAGTTATTCTCCTACGCAGTATCAGCTCTCAATAAACAGATCCTTTTCAATGGTCATGAGAATGAGAAACTCGGAGAACAAAGAGATTTGATGTTGCCGAAACTCATGTCTGGGGAGATGATTTCTAACAATGACGTTTGCTAAATTCTCATTTATCGAATGAAACTTATTGATGTTTGTGAATTAATTGTTGACTGTCCGCACTCAACTGCTAAAGACGAGGGCCATGGGATTCCATTGGTCCGAACTCCGAACATTGGTAAGGGACGGTTAGATTTATCTGGTGCTCATCGAGTAAGCGAGGTCGTTTATAATCAGCGAATTGAGAGGGCTGTTCCCAAGGCCGGCGATTTAATTCTTGCGAGAGAGGCTCCGGTCGGAAATGTTGCATTGATAATGCCTGGGCAAAAGGTATGCCTAGGTCAAAGAGTAGTTCTCATTAGACCAGATAAAACAAAGGCAGATGCGGCATATCTGACATATTACCTTTTATCTGACGAAGTTCAGCATCGTCTAAAAAACAATGCAAATGGGGCTGTAGTTGCTCATTTGAATATGAATGAGATTCGGAATCTTGTGATAGATTTACCGGAGATTTCTATCCAAAAACGAATTGCTACTGTCCTTTCTTCACTTGACGACAAAATTGCCCTCAACAATCGCATAAATCATAATTTGGCAGCATAGGCTAAAACCGAGCATGCACTATAACATTGATAAACAAAACCTTATCATATGAGCATTTTTAACGAGGAAAGTTACGAGAACGCGGTTCTCTACCTGCTTGAGAATCTGGGCTATGAGCATATCTATGGCCCGGATGTTGAGCGGGATTACAGAGTGCCGTTCTATGAGGCGCAGCTTGCACATAGTCTCATGCTGGCGAATCCCAACAAACCAGCCGTAGCCATCGAAGAAGCCATCCGCAGGGTACGGGACATTGACACCGGAACACTCGTCCAGAAGAATGAGAAGTTCATGGACTTTCTCCAGAACGGTGTAGAGGTGACGTATGCCGTCAAGGGAGAAACCATCCACGACATCGTTTACCTCATTGATTTCCAGCATCCGGACAGGAATACCTTCCAAGCCATCAACCAGTGGACTTTCGTGGAGTATTCCGAGAAGCGGGCCGACATCATGATTTTTGTCAACGGACTCCCACTGGTGCTGGTTGAGCTCAAATCTCCGTCCCGCGAAGAGACCGATGCCTCGGCAGCATATCGGCAAATCCGGAATTACATCCAAGAAATCCCGTCCCTGTTCATCTATAACGTCTTCTGCGTAATGAGCGACATGACTCTCTCCAAGGCTGGTACCATCACCAGCAAGGAAGACCGCTTCATGGAATGGAAAACCAAGGACGGCCTTGAGGAGACGAAGGATTTCGTGGATTACGATACCTTCTTCGTGGGGATGTTCAAGCGTGACCGCTTCCTCGACCTCATCAAGAACTTTACCTGTTTCAGTGTGGATGAGGCTGGCTCAGCCAAGATTATGGCCGGGTACCATCAATACTTCGCAGTCAAGAAGGCTGTTGACCGTACTGTCAGGGCTACAAACACCGATGGCAAGATTGGTGTATTCTGGCACACACAGGGAAGCGGGAAATCCCTGTCTATGGTGTTCTATGCTCATCTGATTCAAACAGTCCTCAACAAGCCTACCATCGTTGTCATTACAGACCGCAACGACCTTGACGACCAGCTATACACGCAGTTCTCCAAGTGTCAGAGCTTCCTGCGCCAAAAGCCCGTTCAGGCATCAAGTAGGGAGCATCTGAAAGAACTCCTGCTCGGCCGGGAAGCCAATGGCATCATCTTCACCACCATGCAGAAATTCGAGGAATCGAATGAGCCGCTTTCCGAGCGCCGGAACATTGTGGTGATGACCGACGAGGCGCATCGAGGACAGTACGGATTCGAAGAGAAAATCAATGCACATGGCAAAATCAGTGTGGGTATGGCCCGCATTATCCATGATTCACTGCCCAATGCATCGTTCATCGGTTTTACCGGAACTCCCATCTCGGACAAAGACCGCGATACACAGGAGGTCTTCGGTAATTACATCGATATCTACGATATGACGCAGGCCGTCAAGGACGGTGCTACCTGCCCAGTATTCTACGAGTCCCGCGTTGTGAATCTGAAACTCGATGACGCTACCATCCAGAAAATTGATGCCGAATACGAGAAACTCTCCGATGAGGGAGCCACAGCGCAGCAAATCGAGGAGAGCATGCACGAGATGTCCCATCTGGAGGAGATTCTCGGTGCTCCGGAAACCATCGACTCCCTGGTACGCGATATCCTCAAGCACTACGAGGAGAACAGGCAGTTTGAACTGACCGGAAAGGCCATGATCGTTGCCTTCTCTCGTCCTATTGCCATACGTATTTACAAGAGGATCCTGGAGCTAAGACCCGATTGGACAGAGAAGGTCAAG
>CACZHP010000021.1 GCA_902780935.1 uncultured Bacteroidia bacterium
GATCAATGACTTCAGCACAGATCCATCGTATGACGGCAAGTTCTGGGAGGAGTCGCTGTATCTGGATGACCGGATGATAGTCAGAGCAAGAGTCGTTCATTCTTCCGATGTGGTCGAGATAAATACATATGAGCAGCTCAGGGACCTGGATGCTGATTCCGACCAGCTGAAGTCGGATGCTATAGATACCATAACAACAGTATTAGGCTGCAATGAAGAGGATATCACCGGCATCGAAGTGCTGAAAAAGGGAATGACTAACAGGTCATTCAGCTTCTGCGCGGATGGCTGTAAATATATTATGAGGATCCCGGGTGAGGGAACCGATCAGCTCATCAACAGGAAAAATGAAGCTGAGGTGTACAGGACGATAAAAGGTCTCGGCCTGTGTGATGATCCTGTTTATCTGAACCCGGAAAACGGATATAAGATCACAAAGTATCTTGACGGTATCAGGACCTGTGACAGCGATGACCCGGAAGATCTCATGAAATGCATGGAGAAGCTGCGTGGCTTACATGCGGGAAAGCTGCAGGTAGGGCATGACTTCGACATTTTCGGACAAATAGAGTTCTATGAATCTCTGTGGAACGGCCGGCCTTCGGTCTACAAGGATTACATAAAAACGAAACAGAACATAATGAGCCTGAAACCATTCATCGACAGTGCTGAAAAGGAATGGTGTCTCACTCATATAGACGCTGTGCCGGACAACTTCCTTTTCTACAGGCCGGAAGGCGTAGCCGGGGAACTGCTTCAGCTTACTGACTGGGAATACTCCGGAATGCAGGATCCGCATGTGGATGTAGCCATGTTCTGCATCTACAGTCTGTATAACAAGGATCAGTGCGACCGGCTCATAGATATCTATTTTAAAGGAAAATGCGATCCGGCAGTCAGAGCGAAGATATATGCATATATCGCAATGTGCGGACTGCTTTGGTCTAACTGGTGCGAATATAAGCGCAGCCTGGGTGTGGAGTTCGGTGAATACAGCCTGAGGCAATACCGGTTCGCAAAAGACTATTACAGATATGCCATGAAACTGCTGGATGACCTGGAGGCATAGCAAAGTGACAGAAGAAAAACACATAGTAAAAAGAGCGATCATAATGGCTGCGGGGATAGGAAAGCGCATGCAGCCGCTCACATTTGAAGTGCCGAAACCGCTGGTCAGAGTTAATGGCATCAGGATGATCGATACCGTAGTGGACGGACTGCGAAAGAACGGCATCAATGAGATATATGTGGTAGTCGGACATCTGAAAGAGCAGTTCTTCGATTGGGCTGAGGGGCAGGCTGATATTGAGATAATCGAAAACCCTTACTACGACTGCTGCAACAATATATCTTCCCTCTACGTCGCAAGAGAGCACCTTGAAGACTGCATGATCCTTGACGGCGATCAGATCATATATAACGCATCCATACTGGACCCGCACTTTACTCTGTCCGGATATAATGCAGTCTGGTGTGAAGAGGAGACAGATGAATGGCTGATGGATGTGAAAGACGGTATAGTGACATCGTGTTCGCGCACCGGAGGCTCCCGCGGATGGCAGCTTTATTCAATCTCACGCTGGACGGCTGAGGATGGAAAAAAGCTTAGGAAATACCTTGAATATGAATTTGATCGAGGAAACAGACAAATCTACTGGGATGATGTTGCAATGTTCTGTCATTTTAATGGTTTTACTCTTGGCATCCGGGAGATGAAGAGCAGCGATATCATCGAAATAGACGGTTTGGACGAACTTGTGGCTATTGATTACAGTTATCACAATTTTCTGCAGCAGCAGGACAACAAACTTGCAAAGCAGGAATTGAAGGAGGAAAAAAAATGAGCGAAAAACAGAGAACAGCGGACAAGAGCAGGATAGACTGGATGATCACACTGGTGCCTTTCATCCTGATTATGGGATTGGCTATCTATCTGTTCATCTTTCCGGAACAGGCTAACGGTGTTATCAGTCAGGTTCGATTCTTCTTCGGAGACACTTTAGGATCATACTACATCATAATCGGCATGGGTTTCCTGATTGTTTCTCTTTTCTTGTCCTTCAGCAAGTATGGCAATATTGTTCTCGGTGCACAGAATGAGAAGCCGAAGTATAACTTCTTTACATGGGGCTCCATGATGTTCACTTGTGGTCTTGCTGCGGATATCCTGTTCTACTCCTTCGCTGAGTGGACTATGTACGCGACGAATCCTCACATTGCCGAGATGGAGGGAGGAATCTTTGAGTGGGCTGGTGTTTTTCCGCTGTTCCACTGGAGCTTTATTCCTTGGTCATTCTATCTTGTCCTTGCTGTAGCTTTTGGTTTCATGCTCCATTGCCGGAAGAGAGATAAACAGAGATATTCTGAGGCGTGTATGCCTGTAATCGGTGAGAAGCATGCGCATGGACTGCTTGGAAGAGTGATAGAGCTTTTTGCGCTCTTCGCGCTGCTTGCTGGTACCGCTACTACCTTTTCTGTTGCAACGCCTCTGATGGCTGAGATCATCGTTACTTTGTTTGGAATTAGCATCAGCCGTACTGTTGTTACGATTATTATTCTATTGATCACTTGCGTAGTATACACCTATGCAGTCCTTCACGGATTCAAAGGCATCAGCTTTCTGGCAAAACTCTGTATCTACCTGTTTTTCGGCTTACAGATTCTCGTGCTGCTGATCGGTGGACAAGGCCGCTTCATCATTGAAAACGGTGTGCAGAGTCTTGGTAAACTGTTCCAGAATTTCATCAAATTCTACGAGCTCAACGCTGGTGATGACTTCTTCATGGGGAAACTTGACCAAGAAAGGTATTACATCGTCCAGGGCGAGAATTACTGGCAACAGATTTATCTGGAACTTGGAGAATGGAAGAAGGCTTGGGGAGTCGCGAGAGCTGCCATGAAATATGGGATGACCAAAGACATGCACTTGGTCCAGGAGCGTTTTTCCATACAAGACCCATCATTCTGCCCATGGCAACCCAACGGTAGCGGAAGTGGCGGCATTATCAATATGATATTCAACTCCTTATGCTACGAAAGCGAAAGACTCGGAGAGTTTATTCTACTGGGTGCGACTCCATACGAGTATCTCAAGGACAACGAAACTACTACAGTGAAGAATCTCTACACGACAAAAGGGATTATCGACATGGAAATAAAATGGAATGGCAGTTATCTGGAACTTCGGCTGACAGGGCATGACACCCTGCCTTCAAAAATCCGTATTCCAGAGTATTTCCATCCCAAGTCCATGACCAAAGGTCTCAAAGAGACTGCCACCGGTGTCTTCGAAGCCAGGAAAGAATTGAAAGAAATCGTTTTCAAACTCTATGAATAAATCCATAATGAGGCTGCTGGCTATCGCATTGACAGTCACTTTATTCTCCACTTATTCCAGGGCGGAGGTCAGACTGCCTGGAATAATCGGAGATCACATGGTCCTCCAGCAGAAATCAGACGCCAGGCTATGGGGCTGGACTGAAGCGGGTAAAACCGTGGCAGTCAAGTGCTCCTGGAACAACAAAACCGTATCCGCCAGAAGCGACTCCAAAGGAGCCTGGGAAGTGCGGGTCAAGACTCCGGCCGCCGGCGGCCCTTATGAGATAACCATAGATGACGGAAAAAGAATCACCCTGAAGGATGTGCTGATTGGAGAAGTGTGGCTCTGCTCCGGGCAATCCAACATGGAGATGCCACTGAAGGGATTCGAGTATGGGCAATATGTAGAAGGAGCTCAAGACTACATAGCAAATGCGAATCCGGAAAGACCGATAAGGATGGCTCAACTGAAACTGGACTATAGCCCTACTCCGAAAGAAGACTGCGAAGTCAGATGGGTGACCAACTCGGCAGAGTTTCTACCTGACATCAGTGCTTGTGCGGTTTTCTTTGGAGACTACATGCAAAGTGCCCTAAATATTCCTATCGGATTGATAATCACCGATTGGGGTGCCTCGACAATTGAGACCTGGATGAACCGCGAATCAATCATGAGAGTACTGCCCAACACAGACTTTTCTATCCTGGAGGATCCCGATAACTATAAGAACTCTCCTCAGCAAACACCTACACTTTTGTTCAACGCAATGGTATATCCTCTTAGAAAATACACAGTCAAAGGGATGATATGGTACCAAGGAGAGTCGAATATTCCCAATTACCAGGATTATGCTGACCTTCAAGACTCTTTAATCACTCTTTGGAGGGAAACGTTTGATAATCCTGACATGCCGTTTTGTTTCACACAAATTGCCCCTTTTGAATACCCTTATTTGAACAAAAGAGCCGCTTACCTAAGGGAACAACAGTCAATCAGTTTAAAGCGTATAAAAAACGCGAGCATGGCTGTTACCATTGACATTGGAGAGAAATCTGTTATTCATCCACGGAACAAGCAAGAGGTCTCAAAACGCTTGGCATGGGGTGCTCTGGCTTTAGGATACGGCAGACAAATCGAGTATCAGTCTCCCGAGTATGTGTCCCATGAAGTGGATGGTGGCAGGATCATTATCCATGTCAGCAATGCGGAGCAAGGTCTCCACACCAATCTTAATGAAGGAGAATACATCCCTGGCTTTGAAGTCGCGGGAGAAGACAAGCATTTTTATCCTGCTCAGGCCGCCCTTATCCATAAACCGGAAGAGGCCATAGCCGTGAGCAGTCCTGAAGTCCCGAGACCTATCGCTGTCCGATATTGTTTCAAAGACTATCAGCCAGGATTCCTGTTCAACAGTTACGGCCTTCCTCTAGCCCCATTCAGGAGCGATAATTGGGACGATGCCCAAGGGCCTGTCTTCTGGTGGTAGAGTATTTTATTCCACCGGCATGCTCTTGATTATGCTCTCGTTGACGGCGCGGAGCTTCTTCTCGTCCATCTTGATTACCTTGCGGTCGTAGGTCATCAGGCCGTTGACCTCGATCTCGACGTCAGTGGTCTGGGTATAGACCGCGGCGGAACAACCCTGCTTGATGAGCTGTGTGAGCTGCTCGGCAAAGTCAGCATATTCGGCCAGGACCTCGTCGCCGCTCTTGTACTGGACATATCCCCAGTTCTTGTCGGCCTGCCAGAGATGGCCCTGGACAGGGAATCCGATGCCTCCGTACTCTCCCAGGACATTGATCATGGCCTTGTCCCACATTCTGAACGCCGGGTAAGGATAATGATGGTTGTCCAGGATGTCTCCGACTCCTTCCTCCCAGCTTCCGCCGGAAGACTGGTTGACAAGACGGGTGGGATCGGTCCTCTTCGTGAAGGCCACGACATCCTTGGTGTCAAACTGGCTCCAAGCCTCGTTGAACGGCACCCAGACGGCGATGCACTGGAATTTCTTGAACTGGTTCAGGATCTCTCCCCACTCTTTGTAATAATTGGCTTTAGCTTCGGGGGAAGCGGGCCAGTCCTCTCCTTCACCATAATAATACATGCCCCATTTCTTGCTAACGGCGAAGGAAGGCATGTCCTGCCAGACAATCATGCCGAGCTGGTCGCAGTAATAGTACCAGCGGTCGGGCTCGACCTTGACATGCTTGCGGATCATATTGAAACCGAAGTCCTTGGTCTTCTGGATGTCGAACTTCAGAGCCTCGTCTGTAGGAGCCGTGTAAAGTCCGTCAGGCCACCAGCCCTGGTCGAGAGGACCAAGCTGGAACAAGCCACCCCCATTCAAGCCCATCAGAAGGGTGTTGCCGTTCTTCCTGTAGGCTGAGACCTCCCTCATCGGGGCGTATGCCGCCACACGGTCGATAACCTTACCGGCGCGAAGGATCTGGATGTCAAGTCCATAAATATAAGGAGACTCCGGAGACCAGAGTTTGGGGTTCCTGACATTTAGGGTAACCGTACCGCCAGGTACAGCCATTCCTGACGCCAGGACGGAATACATGCCGTCGGCTACCGGTTTGGCGGCGTTAGCGGTCTCGGTCGAGTAACCTATACCTCCGTCAAGGAGGAACACTTTCACCACGTCACCCTCCTGGACACCAGCGGCGTCCACGGTGACATTGATAGCCTTGTCAGCCACGCTCGACACGACATTATAGTCAGTGATATGCGCGGGAGCCACAGGCTCGATCCACACGCTCTGCCATATTCCCGAGACGGAAGTGTACCAAATCCCGCGGGGTTCTTTCACCTGCTTGCCGCGAGGCTGGAAATCATTGTCGGAAGCGTCCTCAACCCTGACAACCAAGGAGTTGGATCCGTTCTTGACATACGGGGTCACATCCAGAGAGAAACGGGTGTAACCGCCGGTGTGAGAACCGACCTTGATGTCATTGACAAAAACATCGGCCTTCCAATCGACCGCGTCGAAGTTGAGGATCAGGCGCTTCCCCTTCCAGTTGGAAGGAACAGAGAAAGTGGTGCTGTACCAAAGGGCGTCTTCCGGGGTCAGGGCCTTGCCGACTCCCGAGAGAGATGACTCGATAGCGAAAGGCACGAGGATCTTTCCGTCAAAAGTCTTGGGACGAGCCTCCGACTTCGGGGTCACGGCATAATCCCACAAACCGTTGAGCGACTTCCACTCAGGCCTGAGCATCTGAGGCCTTGGGTATTCGGGATGAGCGTTGGTGGGAGAGACTTCCTCAGCCCACTTTGTCTTGATCCTGTTTCCTGCGGGAGTCCAATTCTGGGCGGACAGAGTCCCGGCGACGGCGAGAAGAGCCGCGATTGTGGAGGTGATGATTCTTGATCTCATTATAGGAATGGTTATTAATTGTCAAACACTATTTACAAATATACTCAATTAAAGCGAATATTTATTAAATTTGTGTGATATGATTTCTCTGATCCTCAGCATCGCCGCCCTGGTCCTGGGCTACCTCCTCTACGGAAAGTTCGTGGAGAAGGTTTTCGGACCCGACAGCTCACGTCCCACCCCAGCTGTCTCAAAAGCGGACGGGGTCGATTTCGTGGTCATGCCCACCTGGAAGGTTTTCATGATACAGTTCCTGAACATCGCCGGAACCGGCCCCATCTTCGGCGCCATCATGGGCGCCAAGTTCGGTCCGTCTGCATATCTCTGGATAGTGTTCGGCTGCATTTTCGCCGGAGCCGTCCACGACTACCTCTCCGGAATGCTGTCCATCAGGCACGGAGGAGTAGGCCTCCCGGAGATCATCGGCATTTACCTTGGCAATGGGATCAAGAAAGTGGCCCTGGTATTCACCGTACTGCTTCTGATTCTTGTCGCCGCGGTGTTTGTATATAGCCCGGCCATAATCCTCGGAGGCATGGCCGGAGACGGATCCAGCTCCGCCATCCTGATCTGGGTTTTCATCATATTCGCATATTACTTCATAGCGACCATGCTCCCGATCGACAAGATCATCGGGAAAATCTACCCCCTGTTCGCTTTCGCATTGATATTCATGGCAATAGCCCTGCTGATCGGCCTGTTTGTCAAATGGCCTTCAATCCCGGAGCTATGGGACGGACTCTCGAATATGGGGCCTTCAGTCGGCGTGAAGGGCCAACCCATATTCCCGTGCCTGTTCATCACCATCGCCTGCGGGGCGATCAGCGGATTCCACGCCACCCAGAGTCCCCTTATGGCACGATGCCTCAAGGATGAGAAACTCGGAAGGCCCGTGTTTTACGGCTCAATGATCACCGAGGGACTCGTAGCTCTGGTTTGGGCAGCCGTCTCGTCTTACTTCTTCTTCGACGGAGGAGCAGCCGAGTGCGGATCCGACCTCAGTGCCGCAGCTCCGACCGTCGTGACAGCGGTCTCAAAATCATGGTTAGGTGTGTTTGGAGGAATATTAGCCATCCTCGGAGTGGTAGCGGCCCCCATCACCAGCGGCGACACAGCCTTGAGAAGTTCCCGTCTCATCATAGCCGATTTCATCAAAATGGATCAGAAGCCCATCCGCAAAAGGCTCTTGATCTGCATTCCCCTGTTCATAGTCACTGGCCTCCTGCTTTGGTTCAACATCGCCGACTCCAGCGGCTTCAACACGATCTGGAGATATTTCGGCTGGGCCAACCAGACCCTTGCCGTGTTCACTCTCTGGGCAGCGACCGTCTATCTCATCTCCTCCAAGAAGGGCATGAGCTACCTCATCAGCGGGATACCAGCGGCTTTCATGACAGCGGTTAGCCTCTCCTTCATCCTGGTGGACAAGGTGGGATTCGGGATCAATGCGGCTGCCGCCCCCTGGATTGGGCTTGCGACCTTCGCCGTCTCCGCCGCCGTGATCTCCGGCCTCAAGATGAGACATGACAACAAACTGAAAGACAACAAATAAACATTACAGGATATGTACGACTCCACCCGCGGGCTTTGGATAGCCCATTGCGAAAACGGACCTCTCTCGATTGTCGGGAAGATGGCCAACAGACACGGACTTGTGGCCGGAGCCACCGGTACCGGAAAGACCGTCACCTTGCAGGTCATGGCCGAAAGTTTCTGCCAGGCCGGTGTCCCTTGCTTCATGGCAGACATGAAGGGCGACCTCTCGGGAATATCCCAGGCTGGCCGTACCAGCGGTTTCATCGAGAAGAGGATGCCTGAGTTCGGAATTGAGAATCCCCAGTTCCAGAGCTGTCCTGTGCGTTTCTATGACGTGTTCGGGGAGCAGGGCCATCCGATGAGGTGCACCATATCCCAGATGGGTCCCCAGCTCCTTACGCGCATACTCGGTCTGACCGACGCCCAGGAGGGAGTTCTCAACATCATGTTCCGTATCGCCGATGAGAGAGGACTCCTGCTCGACGACATAAAGGACATGCGTGCTTGCCTGACCTATATTTCCCAGCACGCTTCCGAATACTCACAGGTATATGGCAATATCGCCACGGCATCCGTCGGAGGCATCCAGAGAGCCCTTCTGACCCTTGAGAACGAGGGCGCTGACAAGCTTTTCGGCCAGCCGTCATTCGACATCTACGACCTTCTCTCGACAGAGGGAGGCAAGGGCGTTATGAGCGTCCTCGCCGCTGACAAGCTGATGCTCAAGCCGAAACTCTACTCGACATTCCTTCTCTGGCTGCTCTCAGAGCTCTATGTCACCCTCCCCGAGGTCGGTGACATGGATCTGCCTAAACTGGTCTTCTTCTTCGACGAGGCCCACATGCTCTTCGACGACACGACCAAGGCCCTGACCGACAAGATCGAGCAGGTCGTCCGCCTCATCCGAAGCAAGGGTGTCGGAGTCTATTTCGTGACCCAGAGCCCGACTGACATCCCGTACAACATCCTCGGCCAGCTTGGAAACCGTGTGCAACACGCCTTGAGAGCGTTTACCCCGAGGGACCAGAAGGCCGTCCAGGTCGCCGCAGACACTTTCAGGACCAACCCCACGTTCAACACTTATGAGGCCATCACCAACCTCGAGACCGGAGAGGCGCTGGTCTCATTCCTCGACGAGAAGGGAGCCCCCAGCGTCGTGGAGAAGGCCAAGATTCTCTTCCCGTTGAGCCAGATCGGAGCGATCTCTGAAAGCCAGCGGGACCAGATTATCAAACAGTCAAGGGTTTACGGCAAATACGACAAACTCGTCGAGCGCGAGAGCGCTTTCGAGGTCCTGATGGCCGAGAAAGAGGCTGAGGTGAAGCAAAAAGAAGAGGAGGCTGGAAAGGGCAAGAAAGGCAGGGATGCCGCTGTCCCTGTGGATGATGACGTTCCTGAAAGAGCCGCTAAATCCACCAAGGCCGCTAAAGTTCCTACGACCAAGAAGAAGAGCGGGATCATGAGCAAGGTAGTCAAGGCTGTGATCACTGCCGTGACCGCCACCGCTGCCACAGCGATCGGCAACGAGGTCTCCAACAAGGTGACAGGCAAGAAGTCCAAGACCACCACCAAGGACAGCGCCGGAAAAGTCGTCAAGAACGCCACCAGCGCCGCCACCAGGACAATCTCCCGGGAGATCACCCGCTCCATCCTCGGCAACCTGATCAAGTAGCTGATTATCAGAAATATCTATTCAAAGAAAGAGAAGTGCACACGACCGTAGCGCTTCTCTTTTTTGAAGCGCGGGTGGTCAGCGAAGGAGTGCTCGTCGCCATGCTCAAGGATAAGGTAGCAGCCCGGATGGAGGATGTCCTGGGCGAAAACCTTGTCCGGAATGGTCTCCAAGCCCTCGAGGGCATAAGGCGGATCAGCGAAAATGATATCGAACTTCTCGTGGCAGATGGGGAGGAAATCGAAGACATTGTCCCTGACCATCACTACATTATCAAGTCCGAGCCGCTCGGCCTCCCTCTTGATGAACGAGGCATTTTCCCTTGCCATCTCAACCGAATATACCTTGGCAGCCCCCCTGGAAGCGAACTCGAAAGCCACCGCACCGGTGCCTCCGAAAAGATCCAGGACCTTCAGATCCTCGAACTCATATTCATTATTAAGTACATTGAAAAGTCCCTCGCGGGCGAAGTCGGTCGTAGGACGAGCTTTGTAACCAGCCGGAGGATTGATGCTTTTGCCTTTCAGGCGGCCGCCGATGATCCTCATATCTTTTCGACTGACTTGAAATAACGGTAAAGGGACATCTCCTCATCGCCGGTAAGACCGGACATAAAGTGGACCGCAGACTGCTCGGGATTCATCTGGAGCTTCCTGACAGCCATGAAAAGGAAATACTCGGCAGTCGTGAAGTCCGCGGCCTCGAAAGCATTGGCCAGCAGGAGGTTCCCACCCTGTGCTATCACAAGGGATAGGACACCGTCGCCGTAAGAAGCGAGGATCTTGTTGTAGTCCGTGATCTCCGGGAGCTTCTTCAGGAGATAGTACAGTTCCGGCCGGTCCTCAGAAATAGAATACACCAGTTCGGCGGAAAACTCCGGCAAACCGATGCATTCCACTTTGTCTTCCTGATCGAGCCTGACTGTCCTTGAGAGGATATCCCGGACGGAAGTCCGGTCAAAAAAGGCGGACGGTACAAGCGCGACTTTACAGGAGTGGCGTGACATGCACGATACTACTCCCAGTTACCCGCGTTGTTGTTCGGGGCGGTGATGCTTCCAACCTGAAGACCCTCATACTGTCCGAGATCCTCGCGCTCGGCGACGAGGTTGACGACAAGCTGGTGGTTCAGGCCGTTGAGAAGGGACTTGTAAGGCATCCTTGCCTCGAAGAGAGGGACATCGACACCGGAAACCTTCTTCACGATAGCTTCCATGGCCACATCCTTGACTTCGGCGGCACCGTACTCACCGACAGCGAAAGGAATCTTGTCGATCTTGTTGATGTCGAAGTCCGTCCTTCCCTTGAACAAGGTATCCTTGACGGCGATCTTGTTCTGGATCGAGAACACGAGATTCTTGTCCCCGTCCTGATAAAGCTTATAGAGATCCGCGTCAGTGATCTTGCCTCTCCTGGCCTTCTTGATCTCATTGGTGTGAGCCATTGCGAGGGAATCATCCTTGGAGCCTATCTGCATGAGGACAACCATCTCCCCGTTATTGTAGAACTGCTTGAGGGTGTCGAAAGAAGCCGTGAAACGGTCATTGACGCTCTTGTAGGCAACCTGCAGGTCGCGGATGTCCTTGAGCTGCTGGATGGCCACCTTCTTCCTGGCGTTTACATCCTTCTCGAACCTTACGGGTTCCATGACACCTTCATAGATCTTGTACACGAGGAACACGCAGAGAAGCGCGAGCACGATACTGAGAATCGTTTTTAGAGCCTTGTTCATTATACTAAAAATTTATGATTTGCTTTCCGTGAACTGACAACGTGCCAATTCTGGACAAAGTTAGAAAATTGATTTATGAAATGCAATATAATATTTGTAATATTATTCGTATTTTTGCTCCCGCGAATGAATAATATCAACGAACTGGACACACTCTTAAGCGCTTCCAAGCGCGTCTGCGTCACCGCCCATACCCATCCGGACGGGGACGCTCTCGGAAGCTGCCTCGCCCTTGCCGGGTACCTTAGGGAATGCCGCCGCAAGGATGTGACCGTCGTCATTCCAGACAGTGTGCCGGATTCGCTCAGCTTCATTCTCAGGGACTTCCGGGGATACCCGGTCATCGCTTACGAGGAGTCTCCGGCCGCTGCGACGGACACGATCCGGACCAGCGACCTGATATGCTGCTTGGACTGCTCCTCTTTCGCCCGCACCAATCCTGCCATGGAGACGGTCTTGTCAGCGTCAAAGGCGCCCAAAGTCCTCATCGACCACCACCTCAACCCTGACAAAGATTCTTTCACCCTGGTGTTCTCAGAGACGGAAGTATCCTCGACATGCGAGCTGCTATACCTCATACTCAAGGAGATGCCCGATGTGGGCGGGGCCCTTGTAAAGCTTCCAGGAAGCGTTCTTGGGGCTTTGATGACGGGGATGACCACGGACACCAACAATTTCGCCAACTCCGTTTTTCCGGGCACCTTGCGGATGGCCTCGGAGCTGATAGCCGCCGGGGTTGACAGGGACAAGATACTCTCCGACCTGTACAATAATTACCGGGAGAACCGCCTCAGGCTGATGGGATACCTGCTTTCGGACAATATGGTCATAACCCCCGAGGGCGCGGCTGTCATGATCCTTGACAAGGAGACACAGGAGCGTTTCGGTTTCAGGCAAGGCGAGAGCGAAGGATTCGTGAATCTGCCGCTCGCCGCAGCCAATGTCAAGATAAGCCTGTTCCTCACCGAGGAGGAAGGACGGTTCAGGGTGTCCGTACGGTCCAAGCGCGGATTCTCGGCCAACAAACTGGCAATGACCTGTTTCCATGGCGGAGGCCATGAGATGGCTGCCGGAGGGAAATTGTATTTCCCCGAAGATATCCCCTCTCCCGCCGACGCGAAGGCACACATATTGAAAGTGACAAGGGAGTTTTTATCAAGATGAGAAGATTGTCACTCATATTTCTGTCCACCATCATGGCACTCCTTTCCGCCTCATGCGGGAAGAAGCAGATGGACTCGTTGTATGACAGGCAGGAAGGATTCATCGAGGCGATAACCACCAACCTCACCAATGACAACCCGGACGCTACAGTGGAGCAGAAGGACGGAATAGTGAAGATAACCGTCGCCCACGGTGACGGCGCCGCCCTGGGAGAAAACGGATCCCTCGCGTTTTACTACGCCGGGTACTATCTCTCCAGCAGCAGGCTCGACAACTCGAACCTTTTCGTGACCAACTACGAGGAGCTGGCCAATTCCGCGAGGTGGGCCATCTCCGACACGACATCTTTCGAGATCATGACTCTCAGGCTTGACGAGAGCGACATCGTCGAGGGCCTCAAGAAAGGGTTGCCGGGAGTCAAGGGAGGAGACGAGTGCTACATCCTCTTCAACGGCAAGCATGGTTACGGAAAGAAGAAAATAGCGAAAGTCCCTTCAAATGCCGCTCTGGCCTGGCATTTGTGGATCAAGAGCGTCAGCGACTAAATTGAAAGAATTGATTATGAATATATTGACTGGAAAAGTATCATTCGCCGGCGGGATCGCGGCAGTTGTCATGGCCGTCCTCTCAGGCTGCGCCAAAGAGGTCTCTGTGGACACGAGCGGCAAGGAGAAAGAGTACATGGAGGCTTGGATGAAGTTGAACCATCCCGGGGTCTCCCCGACCGGACGCGGAGTTTATATCATTGAGGACCAGCCCGGAACCGGAAGCGTTATAAGCAATGATGACTTCTACGTTTTCCTCGACTACACCGAGACCGACCTTGACGGCAATGTCACTTCCACTTCCTCGAAAAAAATGTCCCAGCAGATCGGGACTTATAGCCCCGCGAACTATTATGGGGACAATATCCTCATCCTGGACGAAGCATATACCCAATTGGGGGTTCTGGACCTTTTAGAAGGAATGAGAGTCGGCGGGAAGAGGACCGGGGTTGTCCCCGGCTGGCTGAATGTGGGGTTGGCCGATTACAACAATAACAAATCCGGATCCAATTCCATATTCACCATCTCGCTCAAGGACAAGACCCCGGACATCACCGCCTGGGAGATTGACACTCTCTCGAGGTACGTGGCCATACACATGCCCGGCATTGATTCGACCAAGTTCGGGTACTATTCCAAGACCTTGAAACAGCCCACCAGCTCGGAGACATTTACCCCCGACACCACTTTCTACATCAATTACACCGGACGCCTTCTCAACGGGCAGGTTTTCGACACAACGATCGGGGACACCGCCAAAGTATATGGAATATATTCATCCTCAAAGAAATACTCCCCGATGGTGGTAAGACCTAATGTTGATGACTACACCAAGATTACTATCTCGACCGATGAAAATTCCGAGGGGAGTACGGTGGTCGACGGATTCGCTTACTGCCTTTCCAAGCTGCGGCCTTTCGAGAAAGTGGTCTGCGCCTTCTATTCCAGACTTGGATACAGCTATTCCGGCAGCGGCTCCAGAATTCCCAAGTTCGCTCCGATAGTTTTTGAGATAGAAGTAGTTAAGAATCCATCAGGAGATGACTAGCAACCACTCGGCACCGACAGAATTAGGAACTGAGAAAATAGGCAGCCTCTTGAAGAGATACGCGGTCCCTGGCATTATCGCCATGACCGCGTCTTCTCTGTATAATATGGTGGACAGCATCTTCATCGGGCATATCCCCGGTGATGGCCCGTTAGCGTTGTCAGGACTCGCGGTGACCTTCCCTCTGATGAACCTCAGCTCCGCCTTAGGCACTCTTGTGGGGGTCGGCGCGGCTACCCTGGTCTCGGTACTGCTTGGGCAGCGCAACTATGAGGCCGCCAACAAGGTGCTCGCCAATGACATCAGCCTCAACTGCATAACGGGTGTGATTTTCGCCGCTCTGTGCCTGTGCTTCCTGGACCCTATCCTGACCTTCTTCGGAGCAAGTCCCAACACGCTTCCGTTCGCCCGGGAATACATGGAGATCATCCTGATCGGCAATGTGATCACACATCTCTACTTCGGCCTGAACGCGTTGATCAGATCCTCGGGCAATCCCAAACTCGCGATGGGATTGACCCTGTTCACTGTCATCTCAAATACCATCCTCGACCCGATATTCATCTTCGTCCTTGGACTGGGAATCCGCGGCGCGGCGATCGCCACCGTCCTTTGCCAGGCCATGGCTCTCTCATATTCCCTGCGCTATTTCACCCGCAAGGATAATGTCATGAGGCTTCCCAAGCGCATCTTCGAGCTGAACTGGAGGATCGCGAAGGACTCCCTCGCTATAGGCATGGGACCTTTCCTGATGAACTCCGCCTCGTGCATAGTCACCATGTTCATCAACCAGCAGCTCCTCAAATACGGAGGTGACCTGGCTATCGGAGCCTATGGTATCGTGAACAGGATCAATTTCATGTTCGTGATGATCGTGATGGGGATGAACCAGGGAATGCAGCCTATCGCCGGCTATAATTTCGGGGCCAGGCAATATTCCAGGGTAAAGAAAGTCTTCACCCTGACAGCCTTATGGGCTACCGGGGTATGCGTGTTTTGGTTCATCGCCTCCGAGTTTTTCCCGAGCCTCATGGTCGGAATATTCACTAACGACCCCCAGTTGAAGGATCTGGCGGACAAAGGCCTGAGGGCGATGAATCCCGTTGTGATCCTCGTCGGCTGGCAGATGGTCTCGACGAACTTCTTCCAGTGCCTGGGGATGGTCGGGAAGTCTATCTTCCTTTCACTAAGCAGGCAGCTCCTCTTCCTTGTCCCGCTGGTGTACGTCCTCCCGCTGTTCTACGATGTCCGAGGAGTGTTCTTTTCGTTCCCGGCCTCGGACCTGCTCGCATGCATAACCACTTTCTTTCTGATACACAGCTTGTTCCGTAAGTTCTCGCGACTTAATGACGGAGACGAGCCCACGATTCTTGGCAGCCAGATAAAACAATAGGAGCGATGGAACGCAAACATATCATAATCAACATCGGACGACAGTTCGGAAGCGGCGGTAAAGAGGTCGCCGAGAAGATCGGCTCATCCCTGGGAATAAGAGTATATGACAATGAGCTTATCTCTAAGGCCGCTGAGGAAAGCGGCTTCAGCAGGGAACTGCTGGAGCGCAGCGATGAGAAAAGGAGTGTGTTCAGCTTGTTCTCCTTTTTCGGGGCGGACCGTTTCGGGAGCACCCGGAACTACATGGGCGACAATGAGTTGTTCAAGATCCAGAGCGATGTGATTCGGGGAATAGCCGAAAAAGGTCCGGCGATTTTTGTCGGGAGATGTTCTAACTACATCCTCAGGGACAAGGCATGCCTGGACGCGTTCGTGTCGGCTCCTCTTGAGGCAAGGGTGAAAAGGGTAATGGAAAGACTTGATGTCGATGAAGATGAGGCCAAAACTCGTATAGAAAGGCAGGACCGAACCAGGCAGACCTACTATAATTTCTTCACTTTCGGTAATTGGGGAGCGGCCTCCGATTATGACTTGTGCCTGGACTCGTCCATCCTGGGCATCGAGGGAACCGCCGAGCTTATTATTGATTTCGGGAGGAAGGCCGGATTGATATGAGAACGAGAATCATCATCGTCGCTTCACTGTCACTGCTGATCCTGGCGACAATCGCCATGATTTCATGTTTCGGCAGCAAGGAAAAGGCTGTCAGGCGTCTGCCTGCCAACCTCAACGAGACCTTGACCAACGAGGTCTCCGACACCGCGGTCATGAACGGATTTGACCGCCAGGTCAAGGACTATATGACAGCATGGGGTCTTAAGGGCGTCTCGCTCTCGGTCATGCGCAACGACTCCCTGCTCTATTCAAAAGGCTATGGATGGGCTGACGACAAGGAGCCGATGGAGCCGAACCGCATCCTGAGAATGGCCTCCGTGTCAAAACTGATCACCGCCGTCGGGATCATGATCCTGCAGGAGAGGGGTCAGCTTAGCCTGAAAGACCAGGTCTTCGGTCCGGGAGGGATCCTGGACGACTCACTTTACAACGCTGTTATCACCGACACCCTCTATACGAAGATCACTGTCGAGGATCTTCTTCGCCACAAGGGCGGTTTTTCCAAGAAAGGAGGGGATCCGATGTTCTCTACCAGGTGGATAATGATGCAGAACCAATGGAAGGAGGTGCCCACGAAAGAGCAGCTTACGAAGGTCCAGCTGAGCCGTCCACTCAAGTTCGAGCCCGGCACCTGGCAGGAATATTCCAACTACGGGTATCTGGCTCTTTCCATGGTCATCGAAAAGGTGAGCGGAATGCCCTACGAGGAGTTCATGCAGGAAAATGTCCTCCACCCAGCCGGATGCCTTGGCTTCAAAATCGCCGGTAATTACTACGCCGACAAACATCCCGGTGAGGTACGTTATTATGTCCAGAAAGACGACGAGCCCGCTGAGGAGTTCAACAACAGCGGCAGGAAGGTTCCCCGGAGCTATGGCGGGAACAATGTGACAGGTCTGCTTGGAGCCGGCGCATGGGTGGGTTCCACTCCGGAGCTGGCCCTGCTGGTGGCCTCGATCGACGGCAAGCCGGAAGTACCGGACATCATCAGTAAAGAGAGCGTGGACGCCATGACCGAATATTTCGATCCGGACACATATTCCCTCGGCTGGAATGACACGAAGCCGACCGGGGAATGGACCCGCACCGGGACTTTCGCCGGCACGAGCGCGCTTGTGAAGTACTTCCCCGACGGGGAGTGCTGGGTCTTCATCTCCAACACCAGCACATATAAAGGCCCGGGCCTCGCCAAGTTCACAACTGAACTTTTTGAGAAGCTCCGGGCTTCATATTCAGATAAGTTCCCGAAGAGGAACCTTTTCTACGCGGACTAAACTACTTGCCTACGAACATCACCGCCTCGGCGATGGAGTTCAGCTTGGTGTCAACGCTGTCGGCGCGGCTGGCGAGAACGCAAGGTGCTGTTGTTCCGACGAGCATACCAGCCTGACGGACTCCGGTAGCGAGCTTTGAGTTGGTCTTCCAGAACACATTGGCGGACTCGATGTTCGGGAACTGGAGGCAATCAGCGTCACCGGCGACAGGGCTTACAAGCTTCTTGATCTGGACAGACTCCTGATCGATAGCGACATCCAGGGCGAGAGGGCCATCGGCCACGCATCCCTTGATCTGTCCGCGATCGCACATCTTGGCGAGCTGGGCGGCCTCGACGCAAGCGGGCATGGAGTCAAGCATCTGCTCGGAAGCGGCGATGAAAGCGAGCTTCGGCTTCTCGATTCCGAAAGACTTCGCGACACCCACGAGATAACCGGCGATCTTTACCTTCTGGCGGAAGTCCGGAAGAGGAATGACGGCCATGTCGGAAAGGAACATGAGCTTGTGGTAGTTCGGGTTTTCGATGACACCAACGTGGCTCAGGACACCCTTGGGAGGGAGAAGTCCGGTCTCTTTGTTAAGGATGGCGCGCAGGAACTTGTCGGTGGAGCAAAGGCCTTTCATCAGGACATCACCGTCACCGTCGTGAACCATCTGGACCGCCTTGGCGACAGCCTTCAGCTCCACAGGCTCATTGACGATGTCAAACACCTCGATGTCAATCCCGAGCTTCTCGCAAGTGGCGGCGATAAGATTCTTGTCTCCCACGAGAGTGACCTTCACGAAGCCCATCTCGGAAGCTTTGGCGCACGCCTCGATAGTATGCTCGTCCACGGCCCAAGCCGCGACCATTTTCTTGCAGATACCCTTCTCTTTGAGCTCCGCGAACAAATCAGCGAATTTTGTGATCATAATTATTTGGTTATTAGATTATTCCTCAATGCTTTGCACAAGGTGCATGGTGTCTCTCGCAATCACCAGCTCCTCATCGGTCGTTACAAGGGCGACCTTGACCTTTGACTCCGGGAGGGATATGACAGTGTCAACTCCCCAGGCGGTATTGGCCTCATAATCAAAGGCAAGACCGAGATAGGTGAAGTTCTCGCACACCCTGCGGCGCAGACGGCTGTTGTGCTCGCCGATGCCTCCGGTGAAGAAGATCGCGTCCACTCCGTTCATCTCAGCCACGTACGCTCCGATGTACTTGATCATCTGGAAGCTCAACATCTTAAGGGTCAGCTTGGCCTTGAAGTCTCCGCTGTTGGCGAGCTCGTCCATCTCCCGGGCGTCGGAGGTCTTCTGGGAGACTCCCAGGAAGCCGCTCTTCTTGTTGACCAGGGTGTACATCTCGTCCGGCGAGAGGTTCTCCTTCTTCATTATATAGAGGATGGCGTTGGGATCCACATCGCCGCAGCGGGTTCCCATGATAAGCCCCTCAAGCGGGGTGAGTCCCATTGAAGTGTCGATGGACTTGCCGTTATGGATCGCGGTGATGGAACTTCCGTTGCCGATATGGCAGGTTATGATCCTGGAGTCGTTCACGTCCAGCCCGACCATCTTGGCGCCCTTCTGTGCGACAAACTGGTGGCTCGTTCCGTGGGCTCCGTAACGGCGGATATGATACTTCTCGTAATACTCGTACGGAAGGCCATACATATAGGCCTGGGGCGGCATGGTCTGATGGAAGGCAGTGTCGAAGGTGACGACCTGGGGAACATTGGGGAGCACTTCCTGGCAGGCCCTGATACCCAGAAGGTGGGCGGGATTGTGAAGAGGGGCGAAATCGCAGCAGAACTCGATCTTCGACAGGACATCCTCGTCAACGATGGCGCTTCCTGAGAAAAAGTCGGCTCCCTGGACGATCCTGTGGCCCACGGCCTCGATGTCCTCAAAAGACTTGAGCACACCGTAGTCCTTGTCCACAAGGGCGTCGAGCACGAGCTGCATGCCCATCGTATGGTCGGGGATATACAGGTCCTTGACTACCTTTTCCCTGCCCACAGGAGTGTGCTGCAGCCTTCCGGACTCGAGTCCTATCTTCTCCACTATACCCTTGGCCATCAGGTCATAGACGTCATCGCTTCTCATGTCAAGCAACTGGTACTTGATCGAGGAGCTTCCGCAATTGATTACAAGAATGATCATTATCCTAAAAAATATAAAGTCAGCAAGCGCGAAGATACGAAATTAATGAGTATTTTTACAAAAATTAGAGACTTGGCTATGAAGGACTCGGGAGATATCGCGGGGACGGGTGTACCTTTCGCGGCCGGAGTCGCCGCGGGAGCTTTCCTGGCGGCGAGCCTAAAGCATATTCCCCTCCAACTCCCATTCCTCCTGGCGGTTCTCCTGCCCCTCGCCACGGCAATCACCTACCAGCAAGCCGACAGCCGTCATCCCCGGAAGGGAGGTTTCGCCGTCCTGTTCCTCCTGGCCGGCCTGTTCTGTTCAGTCAATGCGGCGGTCAGCGCCGGGATTCCCCTTCCGAAAGGCCCTCTGGGGAGGATAGCGGAGGTTGAGGGGGAGAGACTAAAGCGCCTTATCGACTCCATCCCCTACCCTTCCGGGACAACAGGGCCTCTCGTGAAGGCCTTGCTCACCGGAGACAGGAGCGGGATCGGAAAAGACATCCGGGAAGTATTCCGCAGCAGCGGGGCCTCTCACATACTGGCCCTCTCCGGCCTACACCTGGGTATATTATATCTCATCCTTTCAAAGATCACAGCGCCGCTGGGAAACAGCCCCCGGTCACGGATTTCAAGATCCCTTCTGAATATCTGCGCGGCAGGTTTCTACACCTTGATGACCGGAGCTTCGCCTTCCATTGTAAGGGCATTCATTTTCATCACCATAGGCGAGACCGCGAGACTGCTCGGCCGCAGCCACACAACGACGGGCACCCTCCTTGCGGCGCTCACCATCCAGCTCGCGTTGAGCCCGGGATCCGTTTCCTCCCTCGGATTCCAGCTCTCATATCTCGCCATCACGGGAATCGCCTTGCTGTACCCTCCCCTCGCGAATCTTTATCCCAAAGCCGGGGGGATACGGGGAAGGATGGATCCGATGAGAAGGATCTGGGAAGGGGCGGTCCTGTCAATATCCTGCCAGGCTTTCACGGCCCCACTTGTGTGGTACCGGTTCCACACCTTCCCGAAGTATTTCATCATCACGAACTTGACCGCTCTCCCGCTGACAAGCGCGGTCATGATCCTCTCTGTGACCACGACCGCGCTTTCTTGCTTCGGAATATGTCCGGAAATACTTGTGCTGCTGAACGATAAGGCAGTCCAACTGCTTATCGCATGCCTCGGGATTATCAGCTCGCTGTGACCTGATGTCTTGCCTTATAAGACCTCACGCCATAGATGAACACTATGATGAAGCAGATAAGAGGCAGGACGAAGGAGACGTTGACTGCCGGATGACCGAGGATGACCTTCTGGTCGATGATCATTCCCTGGAGGGGTGGCATGATGGCTCCGCCCACGATGGCCTCAACGAGGAAAGCCGCGCCAAGGCTGGCATCCTGGTTCTCGACATTCTCGAGCGCAATGCCATAGATGGTCGGGAACATAAGCGACATAAACGCGCTGATCCCCATCAGGCAATAAAGCCCACCCATTCCGACTATGGTGATGGCGCCTATGGAACACAAGGCGGCTCCCGTAGCGAAAATGGCCAGAAGGCGACTGGAATTGACATATTTCATCAGCGCCGTGGCGACGAACCTTCCGCAGAGGAAGAGAGCCATAGCTATGATGTTGTACGTCTGTGCGGTAGCCTTGTTGATCCCCAGGTTGTCGGCGTACTGGATGATGAAGGTCCATGTCATGATCTGGGCCGCGACATAGAACATCTGGGTCAGGACACCTTCCCTATAGATCTTGTTGTGCCAGAGGTTGGCGAGGGTCTTCCCGGTGCTGTTGGTCTTCTCGGGCTGGATGTCAGTCTTCGGAACCTTTGTGAGGGCGATGATGATGAGAACCGCGAGAACGACGAGGCCGATGATCACATATGGGTTACGGATCACCGCCAGGTCATGTAGCCGGATGTTCGCTTTCTCAGCCTCGGAAAGGGTTGGGAATAAGATGTTTCCGGCGGCGTCTCTCTTGTCGGAGAGGAGCTGTGGGAGCACGATGAACGAAGCCACACTCATTCCCATCAGGGAACCCATGGGGTTGAAAGACTGGGAAAGGTTAAGACGACGGGTGGCGTTGTCCTTGGATCCCAGCGAAAGGATGAAAGGGTTCGCCGTGGTCTCGAGGAAAGCCAGACCGAAAGTCAGCACATAGAGGGACACGCAGAAGAACGAGAACTGCTGGAACTGGGCCGCTGGAATAAACAGGAAAGCGCCTATAGCGTACAGCGCCAGACCGAGCAGGATTCCGCTCTTGTAGCTGTGCTTGCGGATGAACAGGGCCGCCGGGATGGCCATAGTGGCGTAGCCGCCGTAGAAGGCGAACTGAACCAGCGAGGCCTTCGCGGCAGAAAGCTCCATCACCGTCTGGAAGGCCGCCACCATCGGGTTTGTGATGTCGTTGGCGAACCCCCAGAGGGCGAAGAGCGAAGTGATCAGGATAAAGATGAAGAGATATTTCCTCTCCACCAATGCTCCCTTTGCCATAGGCTACTTGTAGATTGGTCCGAAGTTGGCGCAGGCGCGGAAGTCGGCGCCCTCCTTGTCCATTCCGAAAGCGTTCCAAGCGGCCGGACGGAAAATCTTGGCCTCATCCACATTGTGCATGCACACGGGAATCCTCAGCATGGAGGCCAGGGTGATCATGTCGGCTCCGATATGACCGTAGGAGATGGCTCCATGGTTGGCTCCCCAGTTGTTCATCACGCTATAGACATCCTTGAAGGCATCCTTCTTGGGATCCAGGCGAGGGGTGAACCAAGTCGTGGGCCAAGTCGGGTCCGTACGCTTGTCAAGCACGTCGTGGATCTCGGGATCGATATTGACGACCCAGCCCTCGGCAATCTGGAGCACCGGGCCGAGACCGTCCACAATATTGATTCTCATCATCGTGGCCGGGAAATCGCCCTTGGAGACGAAATGGACGCTGAATCCGCCGCCGCGGAAGTAGTCGCGGTCCGCCGGCATCCACCAGGAGTTCTCCAGGCACTTCTTCTGGTCCTCGTCGGTCATCTCCCAGAAAGTCTTCATCACAGGATTGCCCTCGGCATCGACGCTCTGCCCGCAGCCGTCCATGGTGGTGGCTCCGGAGTTGATCAGATGGATGATTCCGGGAGCGGCCTTGCCGGTGAGTTCCTTTCCGGTCACCCTCTTAACGGCCTCGGGGCTCCAATAGGTGCGCACATCCGAGAATATCTGGGGGCGGTTGGTCAGAAGGTGTCCAAGCAGCATGGCGGTACCGTTGAGCGAGTCGTTCTCAGTGGCGAGAACCGTGGGCTCGCGGCGGCCGTTCCAGTCGAAGTTGGTGTTGAGGAGAGTCTCGGTGAAGTCTCCGTTGGGCATCCAGTCAGTCCACTGGCGCTGGCCCTGGAAACCTCCGGCGATGGCGTTGTGGCCAAGGGCTTCCTCCTTGAATCCCATCTCCTTGAGCTTGGGATTGCCATGCATGAGATCCATGACGATGAGGGTCATCTTTGTGACAAAATCCCAGTCCTTGTCCTTCTCCTCGCGGGTTTTCTGCTTTTCGGGACGGTTCTTGTCCCAACCCTCCTGGGGCATGCAATATTTCTCGACCCAGGCCTTGGCCTTCTCGTACTCCTCATGGTCATAAATTCCGAGATCCATACGGCGGAGGATCTCCACCTCATCGACACTCTCGTTCCTCATTCCCAGATACTTCTGGAAGAAGTCGCAGTCGACGATCGAGCCGGCAATACCCATGGTCACGCTTCCGATCGAAAGATAAGACTCACCTCTCATCTCACCGACGGCGACTGCGGCCTTGGCGAATCTTAATATCTTCTCGGCGACATCGCAAGGGATGGAATTATCCTCGATGTCCTGGACCTCATGACCGTATATTCCGAAAGCGGGAAGTCCCTTCTGAGCGTGGGCTGCCAGCACGGCGGCGAGATAGACTGCTCCAGGACGCTCGGTCCCGTTGAATCCCCAGACGGCCTTCGGCCAGAGAGGATGCATGTCCATGGTCTCGGAACCGTAGCACCAGCAGGAGGTGACGGAGATCGTTCCCCACACTCCCTCGCGCTCGAACTTCTCGGCGCAAGCCGCACTCTCGGCGACACGGCCGATAGTGCTGTCAGCTATGACACACTGGACGGGGGCACCGTCGCTGTACTTCAGATTTGAGGAGATCAACTCCGCCACATTTGCGGCAAGGGTCATCGTTTTCTCTTCCAGACTTTCACGAACACCGCCCTGGCGACCATCGATGGTCGGGCGGATACCGATTTTAGGATGCTTCATAATTTATGTGGTGTTTTAAAAGTTAATTGGCTTTATCCAGACTATAAATATAGTCATTTTATTTGAATATAGACCGCAGCAGCCACACTGTTTTTTCACGAAGCGTGCTGTCAGGGTTCTTAAAGGCCGGGATCTCCAAGGTTCTCGAGGTCACTCCCAGAATGCCGGGAGCGATCATCCTGGCCACGCCTGCCTTGGCGGCTTTCACCCCATAACCATAGTTCAGGAGGCTTTTGCGGAAGAAATCGACAGGAGTCTCAAGACTCGTGAAAGCGAAGGCGGGGACCAGGGCAACTGCCATGTCGAACAGATGACAAGGGATCGGAATCACGGGATCCGGCTCCAACAGGCGTCCCCTCCGGGTCCTTCCACCGAAGACCAGGCTCTTGTCAGGACGGCCCACAGTACCGGTGATGACAGCCTTGTGGCGGAGGAACTCAGAGTTCTCCAGAAGGGATGCGACAGCCCCCTCGGAAAGAATCAGGTCATGATCAATCCATAAAAAGATATCCGCTCCATCCCCGGAAGCCTTCTCCCATGAGGCGGCGTATCCCGCTTCCCCCTCGTCGTTCAGGAATATCGAAAAGGAATATTTCCCCTCCGAGGCAACCGCGTCGACCTGGCGCTGGCACTCCTCAAGGCAACCGGCGGAACCGTCGTCGCCCTCCATGATCGAGATGATAATAGCGACTTTCGGCATGGCGGGGATCAGCTGTCAAGTTTCAGAACCGCCATGAAAGCGCTCTGCGGCACTTGCACCGTACCGATCTGGCGCATCCTCTTCTTGCCCTCCTTCTGCTTCTCGAGCAGTTTACGTTTACGGGTCACATCACCTCCATAACACTTGGCGGTGACATCCTTTCGGACCTGACGCACTGTCTCGCGGGCGATGATCTTAGCCCCGATGGCAGCCTGGACGGCGATGTCAAACTGCTGACGCGGAATGAGTTCCTTGAGCTTGACGCACATCTTCCGTCCGAAATCGTAGGCGTGATCCTCATGGATGAGCGACGAAAGGGCGTCGGCAGGATCCCCGTTCAGGAGGATGTCAAGTTTGACGAGTCTGGCCGGACGGAAATCTATGACATGATAGTCAAACGAGGCGTAGCCCTTCGAGATGGACTTGAGCTTGTCATAGAAATCGAACACTATCTCGGAAAGGGGCATGTCGTAAGTCAGTTCCACCCGGTCGGAGGTGATGTAATGCTCCCCGATAAGAGTTCCCCTCTTGTCCATGCAAAGCTTCATAATAGGGCCGTAGAACTCGGTCTTGGAGATGATCTGAGCCCTTATGTAAGGTTCCTCGATGTGGTCGATCAGTGTAGGGGCGGGAAGCCCGGAAGGGTTGTGGACGTCGATGACCTCACCCTGGGTGGTATAGACTTTATAGGAAACGTTCGGGACTGTCGTGATGACATCCATGTTGAACTCCCGAAACAGCCTCTCTTGGACAATCTCCAAATGGAGAAGCCCAAGGAAACCGCACCTGAAACCAAATCCCAGAGCCAGCGAGGACTCAGGCTCATAGACGAACGAGGCATCGTTTAGCTGGAACTTCTCCAGCGTCGCCCTCAGTTCCTCGAACTTGTCCGCCTGGACAGGGTACATACCGGCGAAAACCATCGGCTTCACCTCCTCGAAACCGGCGATGGCGCTCTCGCAGGGACGTGCGGAATGGGTGATAGTGTCACCGACCTTGACCTCCACCGCCCTCTTGATGCCGGAGATAATATAACCCACGTCTCCGGTGGAGACTTTATCCGTCGGGCAAAGCTTCATCTTCAGGACTCCGACCTCCTCGGCCTCATATTCCATCCCGGTGGCCACGAACTTGACCTTGTCCCCTTTGGAGATAGACCCATTCAGGACTTTGAAATAAGCTATGATCCCCCTGAACTGGTTGAAAACGGAGTCGAAAATAAGAGCCTGGAGAGGTGCCTCTGGATCCCCCTTCGGGGCCGGAATCTTCTCCACGATGGCGTCCAGAAGCGGCGGGATGCCTTCTCCTGTCCGGGCCGAGACTTTGTATATATCCTCATGGTCACAGCCCAGAAGGTCCACGATCTGGTCGGCGACCACTTCCACCTGAGCGGACTCCATGTCAATCTTGTTCAGCACAGGGATAATCTCAAGACCATGATCCACAGCGAGATACAGGTTGGAGATGGTCTGAGCCTGGATCCCCTGGGAGGCATCCACGACCAGCAGGGCTCCCTCGCAGGAAGCTATCGAGCGGGAGACCTCATAGGAAAAGTCCACGTGGCCGGGTGTGTCGATCAGGTTGAGGATATATTTCTCGCCCTTATAGACATATTCCATCTGTATGGCGTGGCTCTTTATCGTGATGCCCTTCTCTTTCTCAAGATCCATGTCGTCGAGCACCTGCGCCTCCATGTCGCGGGCGGACAGCGTCTGGGTGAGCTCCAGCAGCCTGTCGGCCAAAGTGCTCTTGCCATGGTCGATATGCGCTATGATGCAGAAATTGCGTATATGCTTCATAATTGCAAAAATAATCAAATTGTCGTACATTTGAAAGATTACGTTTCATCGCGGGAAAATGACTGATAAGGAAATACTGGATCTTTACAAGTCTGGGCAGCGGGAACTCGCTTTCAAGGAGATCGTGGACTCCTACAGCGAGCGGCTGTACTGGCATGTCCGGCGGTTCCTCTGCTCCCACGAGGACACGGATGACCTCCTCCAGGAGATATTCATAAAGATCTGGACCTCGCTTCCCACCTTCAGGGGCGAATCCCAGCTCTACACTTGGATCTACCGCATCGCCACCAACGAGTCCCTCAACTTCCTCCAGAAACAGAAGATCAGGGCCGCCCTGCGTTTCGAGGACATCACCGCCAGACTCGACGAGAAGATCGACGAGGACACCGGAGTGAGCGGGGACGAGGCTCAGAAAGCGCTGATGAAAGCCATGAGCCGCCTCCCCTCGAAGCAGAAGACAGTGTTTATAATGCGATGGTTCGACGACCTTTCCTACGAGGACATCTCCGAGATACTCGGGACCTCCGTGGGTGCGTTGAAAGCTTCTTACCACTTCGCCCAGGAAAAAATAAGGGCCGAGATAGAGAAATATTTAAAATGATTTTAAACCTTATTGTCAATACTTTGTCAAATAATCGGAAATGCTGACAGGAAAAGACATATTCGAAAACATCGGGAAGGATCGCCCCAGCGTGCCGGAAGGTTATTTCAGTGACCTGAGGGCCCGCTTGAATTCCATTCCGGGCGAGTCTGCCGCACATTCCGGGCCTTGGAGCCGGGTCAGGCCATACCTTGCCCTGGCCGCCTCCTTCGCCGCCATTGTGCTCATCGGCAACGCTGTCCTCCGTGACACTGTTAAGACCCCTTCATCCGACCCGTTCCTCGGCGAGGACTCTTATGCCGACATAATCTCCATCACAAACCCCGAGATCCTCTACGACGAATCCGAATTCGACATGGAGGAACTCTCGGACGAGGACATCATCAATTATCTTATCGAATCCGGAGTCAGGACAGAGCATCTGGCCTACGCCGGCTACAACTATTAACAGGAGGCTATGGAAAAGATCACAAAAACCCTATTATTCATAATCATGACCCTGGCGTTCACATGGAGCGCCGCAGGGCAGGAAAGAAACAAGAAAAACGATTGGCAGGACAGAATCAAGGCCGAGAAGATCGCCTACCTGACCGACGCCATGGACCTCACCTCCGCCGAGGCGGAGAAGTTCTGGCCAGTCTATAACAGGGCCGAAGCTGAGACCAGGGCCTGTTGGAAACTGGTCATGGAAGCGTATAGGGCCCTTGAGGCCAGCATCGAGTCCGGCAAGGACGACAAGGAGATCAAAGACCTTCTTGACAAGTACCTTGATGCCCAGGAGGCCGGTGATGGCATTGAGCGCAAGTACACCACCGAGTACAGGAAGATTCTCTCGAACGACAAGATCGCCAGGCTTTACATCGGCGAGGAGAATTTCCGCAGACAGCAAATTCACAAACTCAATAGAAACGACAATAGCAAAAACGACAAAAAGTGACAGTTCACACTAAAACTAGTAGTCTGTCGAAAGAAAAGGCGTGCCGTGAGGTACGCCTTCATTTTTTTGCTATATTTGAGGAAACCAATTTAAAACGGCCAATATGAGAAAGATCTTATTCGCGGCAGTCATCTGCTTGCTGGCCTTCTCATCATGTGTGAAGAAGGTTCCGGCCTCGGTGCCGGCTGTTATCAAAAACGGCATGATAGAGCTGAAGGCTCCCGAGCGCGCCGCCGGTCAGCAGAGCGCCCTCGGGCTGAAGTGCGACCCCATCGAGACCGTCCGGATCGCTTTCGTGGGCGTCGGAGGCAGGGGTACCTCAGCGGTCAGCCGTTACACACAGATCGAAGGAGTCAAAATCATGGCTTTCTGCGATCTCAAACAAGAGAGGGTTGACATCTGCAATGACATCCTGAAGAAAGCCGGTCTGCCCGAAGCTGACACTTATGTCGGACCGGAGGCCTACAAGGAGCTTTGCGATCGCGACGACATCGACCTGGTGTACATAGCCACAGACTGGGTGGTCCATGTCCCGATATCCCTCTACGCCCTTGAGCATGGTCATCATGTCGCTTGCGAGGTGCCAATGGCGATGACCATCGACGATTGTTGGAAACTGGTGGACGCCTGTGAGAGAACACGAAAGCATTGCATGATGCTTGAGAACTGCTGCTACGATTTCTTCGAGATGTCCGCCCTGAATATGGCCCAGCAGGGTCTCTTCGGAGAGGTTTATCATGTGGAAGGCGCTTATATCCACCTCCTTTCTCCAGGTTGGGATAAGAGCGAGACCTGGAGGCTGGACTACAACATGGAGAACCGCGGAGACAATTATCCCACGCATGGGCTCGGTCCCATCGCCCAGGCTCTAAATATCCATAGGGGCGACAAGATGGACTATCTCGTCGCGATGGACACCCCTTCCTACAACGGAAAGGTGTCAGCCAAGATGTTCCGGGACAAGGATTACTGCAAAGATGGTGACCACACCATCAGCTTGATCCAGACCGAGAAGAAAAAACTGATCGAGGTCCAGCACAACGTCTATGCCTACCGTCCCTATTCCAGGATGTACCAGTTGACCGGAACGGAAGGTTTCGCCAACAAGTACCCCACCCAGGGGATTTCCGTCAAAGGGATCAACGGCCACAGCTATGTGTCAAAAGAAGTCATGGACTCCCTCCTGACAGCGTACAGGCCTGAGTTCGCCAAGGCGATCGAGGAGAAAGCCAAAGCGGTCGGAGGCCACGGCGGCATGGACTACATCATGGACTACAGGTTGATCTACTGCCTGCGCAACGGACTTCCGCTGGACCAGGACGTGTATGACGCCGCCGAATGGTCCGCCGTACAGGAGCTCAGCAGGATCTCACTTGAAAACAACTCTATGCCAGTCCGTTTCCCCGACTTCACAAGAGGAGACTGGAATAAGGTGGATGGATTCCACTACGCCATGTAAGCCTTCGGGATGCGCAAGCTGAAGGCTCCGAACACCTATGTCATCATCGCCGCCATCATCCTGTTGTGCGCGGTGATGACATGGTTTATACCCGGCGGGCAATATGTCAAGGCCGAAGACGGGTCACTCTCTTACGAGTCCGTGGACTCAGTCCCGCAGACCTGGCAGATATTCACGGCCGTTTACCACGGCTTCGTCAAACAGGCGGGAATCATCATATTCATCCTCGTCGTCGGCGGAGCTTTCTGGCTGCTTAACGCCACAGGAGCGGTTGAGGCCGGGATCAAGAGATTCATCTCAAAGATCGGGAACAGGGACAAGATCGTTCTTGCCGCCCTCACCATCCTGTTCTCACTGGCGGGAGCAGTCTTCGGTATGAGCGAGGAGACCATACCTTTCGTCGGGATTGTGGTTCCGCTGGCCGTGTCGATGGGATATGATGCCTTCATGGGAATGCTTGTGGTGTATGTGGCTTCCAATGTCGGCTTTTCCAGCGCCTTCCTGAACCCTTTCACTGTCGGGATAGCGCAAGGAATGGCGGACCTGCCGTTGTTCTCAGGAATGGGCTACAGGCTCTTTTGCTGGGGGATCCTCACGACACTTATGGTGGTGTTCGTCATCTTCTACGCCCATAAGGTCAGGAAGCAGCCTTCCAATGCGGAAGCCATTGAGACTGAGCCTCTCACGAAGAGGCAGTCCTGGGTTCTCATAACTCTTGCCCTGACTGTCGTGATCCTGATTGTCGGAGTGACCTGCCTGGACTGGTACATGCCCGAGATCACCGGATTGTTCCTCGCCATGGGAATAATCTGCGGAATCATCGCCGGTTTCCATTCCGACAGGATAGTTTCCGAGCTCATGGCTGGCGCGAAAGACATCCTGTCCGCGGCTCTGGTGGTGGGTTTCGCCTCAGGAATAATAGTCATATTACAGGACGGAAAGATCATAGACAGCATCCTCCACTCAATGCAGGAAGGCCTCGATGGCTCCGGGGAGGTCGGTTCCCTATCGGCCATGTACGGAATACAAGCCCTGATCAACTTCGTGATCCCGAGCGCCACGGCAAAGGCCGCCATCACAATCCCGATAATGGCACCTTTCTCGGACATGGTCGGAGTATCCCGCCAGGCGATGGTGCTCGCATTCCAATTCGGAGACGGGTTCACGAATATGATCACGCCCACCTCCGGCGTACTTGTGGCCGCCCTGGCCATGGCCCGAATCCCCTACACGGAATGGGTCAAATGGATATGGAAAATGGTTCTGGTCTTATTGATCCTGGGACTGGTCCTGCTGCTGCCTACTGTTCTGTTCCCTATAGCGGGCTGGTAGCCTATTCCTCTACGAAAAGGCCGTCCCTCATGAACAGGGATCTGTCGCACATGGCCGCCAGCTCGGGGTCATGCGTGACTATCACTATGGTCTGACCATGGCGCTCGCGAAGGTCGAAGAACAACTGATGGATCTCGGCCTTGGTCTTTGAGTCGAGATTCCCGGAAGGCTCGTCAGCGAAAAGGATAGCGGGATCATTGACAAGAGCTCTGGCGATGGCTACCCTTTGCTGCTCACCACCAGAAAGTTCCGAAGGTTTGTGATCCATCCGCTCGCCCAGGCCCATCTCCTTCAGAAGGGTGGTGGCGGCGGCCTTGGCGTCCCGGTCTGACCGGCCGGCTATGAAAGCCGGGATCATAACATTCTCAAGCGCGTTGAACTCGGGAAGAAGATGGTGGAACTGAAACACGAAGCCGATCCGGCGGTTCCTGAAAGCGGAAAGATCCCGGCCGCCGAGATGAAGCACATCCGTGCCGTCAATTATCAGCGAGCCGGCGTCAGGCGTGGAAAGGGTACCGAGAATCTGCAGCAAAGTTGACTTGCCCGCACCCGAGGCTCCCATAATCGAGACGACTTCTGACTTCCCAACTTGGAAGTCAATCCCTTTCAAGACTTTAAGGGTCCCGAAACTCTTCTCTATTCCTTTAGCTTCTATGATCATATTTCCAAAGATACTTCTTTTTTGGGATTTTCCGAAAAAAGGAATACCTTTGCAATCCACTTCGGGGTGTGGCGCAGTTGGCTAGCGCATCTGCTTTGGGAGCAGAGGGTCCCGTGTTCGAGTCACGGTACCCCGACAAATTAAAAGGAACCTCAACGGACGTGTACACGGGTCCGATCGGGAGAAAGAAGCATCTTTCTGGCGGCACGGGGGTTCAAGTCAACCGACGCTGATGTAAAGTCAGGTGTGTTGAACGAATACATCAACTGGTCATAATACTTGCGAGGATTCCTCTGGGGAAGGAGGAACGGACGTCCGAAATGCCCGTTTTCATCCATGTGAGCTATATACAGTAAAGTATAAAGGCTGTTGTCACGCCTGGTCGTGAATACTACCCAACGCGAGCTTGAGCTCCAGTTGTGGAAGCTGTCAGGGCCATCACTGTTTATCTCCTCTATGGGGCGGAAATCTCCTGTCTTTATGTCATAAAGCCACAGGTCGGCCTCTGGGTGCCAGATTGGGAAGGTTCCGAAATCCATAGTGGCCACCATCACGAAACGTCCGTCATAAGAGGGCCTGGGGGTATTTATGCTCATCCCCAAAGCCGGACCGTTCACCAGGGTGTCAACTTTGTCGCCGAATTTTCCGGCTTCCGCATCAAAGGCTATCTTACAGAGGCTATACTGGTTCCCACTCATCTCCTTCGGGAGCTCACCAGCCTCGGAAGAGACGAAATAAATCTCGCTCCCGTCAGCTGAGAAAGAAGGATAGTTCTCAAACTTGTCCTTCCTGCGGACAAGGTCGCTCAGGATCACCTCGTGGGTCTCCGGCTTATACACTATAAGGTCGGAAGCCTGGTCATATACCTCAAGCTTCTTGTCGGTATGGGTATAGAACGAGAGCCGGGTCTTATTGACTGAATATGCTATATACTTCCCGCTTGGATGCCATGAAGGATAGACGAAGAAACCACCTGTCTCATCTGTGATAGTGTTCAGACACTCGGTCTGACCATCACGGGTGAGCAAGGTCGCGGAATGGTCACCCCTGATGTGCAGGCTATAAGACGATGGATCCGTCCTGTTTGAGGTATGGCAATTCAGGCATCCGGCATCGAACATCTTGTTGTCAAGAATGGTTTTCTGCCGGAAATTAGAGAGGTTTCTCTCAAAGATGCCCATGTGCCCGAAGGACTGGTAACCGGCCTTGATCAGCCTGTATGTCAGGCCATAATCGATTGCGTCCGCACTGACTTCAACGCTGAATGGCTTGTAAGCGGTCCACACACCATCTTGTTTTATGTTGACGGCGAAAGAGAGGGTTTTCCCCTCATTGGACTTCAGCGCCTTGTGCCACTTCCTGATGGGGAACTTTATAGTCTCCTTATCAGATAAACTGATCAGCTCCGCACCGCTTTCATCACTTACCGACACCGCAACGCCTTCGCTCCCAAGACCTTCCGCAACGGAAAAATTCAAAGGGGCGATAGTAGAGGGCACCGTGACTCCCACATAGTCCGGCCAGATAGGGGGATAGCTGTCAACGGAATTGTCAGCGTCCGGAACGGAGCACGAGATGACTGACGCTAACGCGATTGCCAATATAATGAATCTAAATGCCTTCATGTCCGGGCCTGTTTAATTGCTTGAATAATAGAACCAGAATGTCTTGCCGTAGCGAGCCCTCATATAAGGGACAGTGCGTCCCGTCTGGAGGTCGTTCAAGAACGCCTGAGCCTTTTCCAGGACTTTGTCCGAGACGAGATCCTTATCATAATCCGCCTTGCCCCCGGCAGTGATCCACGGGACGAGAAGGGCCTCCTGGTAAAGCTCCGGGATTGGTCCGTCGATCTTCGCCAGCCTGATATCACTTGCCAGAGACTCCGGATCCCTGTCCAACAAGTCATACGCGAGAAGGTAATGGTAGGACACATCCGCCTTTCCCGACTTCGCCACCTGGCTCCTGAGGATGGCCTGCTTGGGAAAGTCATACATGTCATCAAAGATATCAGGGTCGCTGTTGAGGCAGCCAGCGAGACGTGAGTACTCGGTGTCTTCCATGATAAGCGACTGGTCCTGAAGGTATTTCTTCGCCCATTTCCCATAGAAAAGGGTATGGGAGAGGACTTTCAGATACTTCTCGGCAACGTCTTCGACTCCCTTTATCATGTTCACTTCCGCCATTCGTTTAAGGTGGCGGGCGCTCTCTCTTCCTCCCGGGAAGGTCTGGTATGCCTCAAACGAATAATGCAAAGCCATATTCAAGAGCCCGGCCTGATACAGGGCCTCCGAACCGGTGAATTTCAGGAACACGTAGGTGTCGTAATTAGGGAACAAGCCAGGAATACCGGATTGGAAAAACTCGAACAACCTGTCTCCGCTCTCCCCTTTCATGACAAGGGCCAGATTAAGGCAAATCACCTCAGAAGGGGTCCGCGGGGTCTTCTTTTCCGCCATCTCCAGAATCTTGTCCCACTGCCTGTTAGCGGCGAGATAATCGTATGCGTATATGCTTTCCATGTCCTTAGAGCAATGGCCCTTCACATATGCGAATGAGGCGATGGCTATGACCGCGTAAACGGCGACCAGGATGGGAACCCTCGCTTTGTCTTTCAAGGATATTCTTCCAACTAACATTGAGACGAGCAAGATCGCTGGAAGCGAGAAGACAGCCGTCCAGAAGCTGGGCATATACTGCCCTGGAATATGGCTGTATTCAACGCCAAATAGCAGACTCTTCACCGGATACTGTCTGAAAACGCTTATGGACACACCAGCCACCAAGACACTCGTAAGGACTATCAAGGCGGCGTACAGCAACCTGGAATTCTTTTTTAAGGATTTTGAGGTAAAGACATCCGCAAGAGCGACCACGACCAGGATGAAGGCCATCGGTCCCGCGATATAATACATCAAGGCGATAGCTGGCAGCCATAATAACTCTCGATTGCTCTTACGTACAATCACGGCAGTCTCACAGATGAGCAAATAAGACACCAGAGCGCTTACGAGGTTGCCGGCATCGCAAAGGAATGCCCAAAAACAGACCGCGGGAATGAAACTGAGAGGGTAAGATTTCACCAAACGCCAGCTCTGGACCTGCGCCAAAGCGGTCAAGACAGCCAGCAAAAGCGCTCCCAGCCATGAGACATGGAAGAACTGGACAAAGAACTCGCCCAAATATGAAGCCACTCCTCCGGGGAACGCGAGACACTGCCTCAGGTGCTGCCACGTGTACGGGAAAATCTGTATTTCTTCCTGGTAAAGCACGTGATAAGGCAACACGAACATCCAGAAAAGGAATACGGCCAGCGCGAATAGAATAGTAAACAATTTCTTCATTTAAAATCCTTACTCACGCAAATATAATAAATAAACCTACAATTCCTCCCGGAAGCGGTCCTGGATGGAGCGGATGGTGGAGATAAGTTCAGTGAAATCAGGCGACTCCCCATAGATGAACTGGTCCCTCATGAAACTGTAGTCCTCCTCCCAAAGGGGAAGGACTTCATCCGGAGGAACGATCGACAGGTTACCCCGCTCATGCCCGGAATAGTCTATTCCCCTTATGGCGTTGAACACGCTCCGGTGCTCCACCAAAGAGGCATATAACTCTTTGTCAGACAGTGCCTTCTCAGTAAATCCGGCCTTATCCATCATGTAGAGGTCATAAAGGTGCCTGGACATCCGCTTGTGGCGCGGATAATTCTTCTGGAACTCCTCGTGGAGAAGGAACACTTTTTCCAGAAAGGTCCGAACCGGGGTGACAGTCGGGACAGCGGTATGATTGAATAAAATCAAAGGAGATAGTTGCGAGGCGAACGGCTCAATTTCCCTCACCTCTCTGGGCTCCCGGGGACTCCTGCTGCTGAATTCCAGCTTCACATATTCTTTGATATACGGATCCTTGGGCAAGACACTCCTGTACTCAACCCGCAGGACAGTCGGGTCAGCGTCCGAATCGTTCCGAGGAATATAAGCCACTTCGCACTGGACGGCTCCGAACACCTTCAAGGTAACCTGAAGCTCATCCATCATCTCGTCATGTATAAATTTCCTCGTTACTTTGCGTATCCGGTCCCTGGCCGAACGAGTTTCTCCAGTAAGTCCAAAGAAGGACTTGTCGAAAGCGACATCGACATCCTCGGAGAAGCGCTCGGTGATGCCCCATGCCTTGCTAAGCGAGGTGCCTCCCTTGAAAGTGAGAGCCTCCGCGCATCTCAGTTGGAAAAGGGCCTGGATGACATGGCAGACCCACCAGTCTTTCTCAGCCGCCTTGGGGCTGACGTTCATGTTTTCTTTGATTTCTCCAAATACACTTCTTTTTTGATCATCGGAGAAATTCCAAAAATCAACTTGCTGCTCTATCGTTTTCATAAAATCCAAGTATAAGGTTTCTGATCCAAGTCGGGGTGCTACGGAGATCATCCCGGATCTCCTCATAGGGGACCCTCGAGAACACTTCTTTCATGGCCTCCACATCGAACTGCCACAAGTCTTTCTTGCCAATATCATTAAGGGCGATAACAGCCAGCATGATGATCCTGGACTTGTAGGTGAATACTTTCGGGGAGACATGGTAGAGGACAATCGGGCGGAAGCCTTTGTAGAAGTGGATCCTGCGAGTAGGGCCATCGGTACTGTAAACCGGGTTCATCACCACCTGCTCGGAAAGGCCAAGGGCATTCTGAGCCTCTCCCGGACAAGGACCGACTCTGAACCCTTCTCTCTTGGAAATCGCCGCAAGAACTTCCTCAGAACTTGCGGGCAATTTTCCCATGCCCCATTCGCTTTCCTTAGGATAGCAATATAGCCCACGCTCCATTCTCATCAGCACATCGCTCTGGACAAGACGCTGCAAAGCTTTGGACACAGCCTTGTCGGAGCCGCACTCAAAAAAGTCCGAAGGGAAATATACCTTTCCCCTACCTCTTTCCTCGAGAATCCTGGTTATTCTTTTCTCCACACTGTCCATCTTTAAACGGTTTTGTCGCAAATATAGGCTTATTTTGCGACAAAACCAAGTGGAAAAGATCCCCGGTCGGAGCCGGGGATGTCAATGTCATTCTGAGCGGCAGCGAAGAATCTCACTTCACAAGAGCGTCCAGGGCCGCCTGCCTGGCGGAGTCCCAATAGGCGCAGTCGAGCTCGAAGAAGGTCGTGGTGTAAGGGATTGTCTGGGGGGTCTTTATGATCAAAACACTGAACAACTTCCCGGCCTCGTCAAGACGTGAGATCAGTTCCTCATGCATGACACTCTTTGCATCAGGACCACAAATCGATCGCATTCCGGACCGCAGTTCCCCGATTCCAGGAACCATCTCTTCGGTAATATATTCCAGTTCCTTGTCGTTATAGACATGGGCGAATACATGGGGAGCTGCCTTGACCTTCTCGTTAACCCTTTTCAAGACTTCCAGATAAGGTTGGTCGGCATAGATGGTAGTGATCCCCTGCCCGGACTGGAGAGGATAGGCCATGTCGGTAATCACTATCCAGTTGCGATGACCCAGAAGAGGCAGCATCTCCTCGAGACGTTCCTCCCAGCCAACCTCCGGAGCGACGCCATCGGACAAAGACGAAGTCTTGGGACAGCATCCCGTAAAAAGCCAGAGGCAAAAGGCGGCAATAGCCAGTAATCGATTGATTCTCATACCTTAAATAGTCTTCAACTTATACACTATGAATCTGGTTCCCTCAGAATTGTTACGGAAACGGAACGGCTCAAGACGGGTAACTGACCGGCCGGCAGGTACGGAGATATTCTTGAACACCTTCCTTTCGAGGACCTTACCCCTCTCATTCTGAAGCTCCACTGTGAGATTGACCGAGCACTCCCCGTCAAGATTGAATATCACCGGACGGATCATATCGCCGGGCCCGTAGGCGACATCGACATCATCAGATGCAGCCCATAACCGCCCGAAAACCATCTTGTTGGCATAGAAGGCCAGTTTCGGGACGCGGAACGGATCCACGATCGGCTTTTGATACGTGAACATATTGGGGCCTGACTCCAAAGAACACCATGAGAAACCACTGACTCCGGCAAGGGTCTGCACCTTCATCGATTCCCACGCCCCGAACGCCTGGTACCCTTGGCCGACACGCCATTCGTCATCCCGGAGGGGACGGCCTATATTCCCGGTGTCGTATTCCTTCTCGTAAGACTGGATCTTGTACCAAGGTTCCTTACGGGCGAGTTCCCAGTTGGGCTGGGCGATTGACTCCTCATGCTCGAAATTGAAATAGCACAAGTCCTTTGCGTCCAGACAGGACTTGGCGAAATCCCTGGGGTGGTTCCTGACCATGCTCCAATCGGTGTCGTAGCCGGTGTAGCAATCCTGGCTGCCCCTGGTCATCATCCTGTGCATCAGCCAGGGATTACGGGGGTGAGTCCCACCATTGACATCCAGAGTGCCGTCATAGTTGGCGTAATGAAGGTGCTGCCAGAAAGAGGTCGGTGAGACAAGGCGGCTGCTGTCAGTCCCGACAATCGCTGGAACTATAGCGTTGATGTAGTCCTCAGAATCCTTGAAATCATGCTGCTTGAACTTGTTAGGATGGTTACTCGCCTCCCACATCACAATCGATGGATGATTGAAGACCTGCCGCATATAGACCGGGTAGTTGGCGATGTCCACATTCCAGACCTCCCCTTCCCTGATCCAGCTGGAAGTCTGCCAGATCAGATACAGTCCCATCTGGTCGGCATATTCGGCAAACCTGGGGTCATTGATGCCGCTCGGAGCCTCATTCTCGGCGTGGACATGAATTCTGAGGAGATTACCGAGTTCCTTGACCATCATAAGCTCATTCATAATCTGCTCAGGATTGGCGCAACGGATCGTCTTCGCCACCGTCTCAAGAGGAAGCCTGTAACCGAATATCTGCCCGCCTCCGAGTATCTCCGGCTTGCCGTTGATGTACAGGACACCTTCCTTCTGCTCGATGAGGCGTATTCCAGTAGTGGTCACATAATCGTCAACCGGCTCGCCATCAGCGTCTTTAAGGATCATCTCAACTTTGTAGAGTCTAGGATCGGAGGTTGCCCATATTTCAGGAGCGTCCAGACGGAGATCCACGCTTACTGGATTGTCCACCCTGGGACGGAGTTCAACCTCCTTTGAGACACTTGCGGCGAGAGCCCCCTCTGAAGGGAACCAGGGATAATAATTGACAGTAAGACTGCCCTTCCAAGGTTTGGTGGAGTCATTCTTCAAAGTGACCTTGTGGTGCTGGACAGCACTTTGACCATCCAGCGACAGGGTGTGGACCAAGCCTTCGGTAATATATCCAATCTCATCAGTCAGAACGAGTTCCGTCCTTCCAAGGAACCAGCCGATGTTGTGGTCGTTGGGGCAGTGGAAGACAGTCGCGTCCGTGTAATAGGGTTTCACCCTGACGGCGATTGTGTTTTCTTCTCCGGGGCGGAGATACTCAGTCACATCGACTTCCCGGGGCAGACGGCCGTTTAGAACCGCGGCGACTTCGCCGTTGACCCAGACCTCTCCGCCCGGATCCAGGGTCTCCATCCTCAAGATCGCTTTCCTGAAATCCCCGACCTTGACAATTGTCCTCAGATAATAGCTCTCCCCCGCGGCCTTGAAACCTCCGTGCGATGACGGAAGGCGGACAAGTTCCCAGGAAGAGTCATCGTAAGAGACTGACTGCCAGTCCTTCATCGAAGGCACAGTCTCAAAATCCTCGTCAAAGATCATCTCAGTCCAGTATGGAGCCACCGCATCGTCTTCCAGATGATTTTCGAAATTGTAGAGGGAGATGCTCTCGACGGAGGCCTTACCACCGACCGCGGAAAGGGCAAACCCTTTGACTCCGCTCAAGAACCGGCTTTCGACCGGGATCTCCTTGATCGTCTTTCCTCCGGAGGACAGGAATATGACTCCATTAACAAGGTCGCCGTAGATTTCGAAGTCCTTATGGGGACCGACGGGGATGTCGAGGAGGTCGGGAGATTCTTCGCTGCCACTCAGAATGACATGCAATCCTTCCGGAATATCCTCAAGGGAGGCTCTCATCCTGAAACGCCAGTCAAGAGGATTTATCTTGAGCGAGGCCGTGGTTCCGTCCAAGACAAGACAACCATCTTTAACCATAGCCCCGGAAGCTGTCCACTCTTTCCACCTGGAAGCGACAGCAGCCTCCTTCCCCTTCTTGTAGCCATACGCCCTCCAGTCCTCCAGTCTCAAAGTACGCCTGACCGAAGTGGAAGGCTGGGGCTTTATAGAGGCCAACCTCGCCGAGACGTCAGCGTCAGAAAAAAGCGGCTTGTCAAAACCGGGATCTCCCCAGAACCTGGACGCGTAAGAGGCGTAGGAGTTCAGGAAAGCCACTCGCTGGTCAATATCAAAGATTTCCGTCTCCCCGTGAAGGTCAGTCACCCCGTTGGCCTTCGGATCTTTGGAGAAATATCTCGCCTCAAAGGTCGTGACCTGCTGGGCGTTGATGTGGGCAGAAACGGCTGCCAAGAATAACAAAAGGAATATTTTCAGTCTCATAGAGACAAAGATAACGATTTATATTCGTATTTTTGAGGTATGAAGAATCTGCTTTTGACGTTGGCGCTTCTGCTGCCGCTCGCTCTCGGAGCGAAGGACTATCCTGGAACCAAATCAGAATGGGAAGGATGCGATAGATATGATTTCAAGGTCGAGGGAAGGGACGCACTCGTGGTGATCCCGAAAGAAGCCGCTCCTGGGAATCCATGGATCTGGCGCCCGGCATTCTTCGGGGCCTTCCCTTCAGTGGACAAGGCTCTCCTGAAAGAGGGGTGGCACCTGGCCTATTACGACGTGACCCATCTCTACGGCAGCCCACGGGCGGTTGAATTGTCGAAGAAATTCTATGATTTCACAGTCAAGGAGTTCGGTCTCTCGGACAAGGTTGTTGTCGAAGGTTTCAGCCGGGGAGGATATATGGCTTTCGCATGGGCGGATGCCTATCCCGAGACGGTCTCCAGCCTGTATGTCGATGCCCCCGTGTGCGACATCACCTCATGGCCCGGACGTAAGAGAGCGGACCTATGGGAGGACTTCCTCGAGGAATGGGGCGTGAAAGATAATGAGGTTGACGGCGACTTCAAGGGCAACGCTGTAAATCATCTCCAAAGGATAGCGGAGGCCGGAATCCCGATCATTGCGGTCTGCGGAGGCGCGGACAAGGTTGTTCCTTACGACGAGAATATGCGGATAGTTCAGGAAGCCTACCGGAAGATGGGCGGGACGGTCGAGGTCATTGTGAAACCCGACTGCGACCACCATCCCCACAGCCTGGAGGATCCCGCTCCAGTCGTGGATTTTCTCAATAGCCACAGGGCTGAATATACTGAATATCAACATATTCATAAAAGAGGCAACCTGGACAACTCCCTGTATGCGATGACGGTCAGGAAGGAGGCCACGGTGGCTTTCTTCGGAGGTTCGATAACGGAGATGACCGGGTGGAAGGACATGATCAAGGAAGACCTCGCCAGAAGGTTCCCTGACACCGAGTTCACTTTCATCGACGCCGGAATATCCTCCCTCGGCTCGACCCCGCATGCCTTCCGCTTCGAGGAAGACGTCCTCTCCCATGGCATTCCGGACCTTCTGTTCGTCGAAGCGGCCGTCAACGACGACACAAATTTCTTCGGCCCGAGGGAGCAGGTACTCGGAATGGAAGGAATTGTCCGTCATGCTCTTAAGGCCAATCCTTTTATGGATATCGTATTCCTTCACTTCATCTACGACCCGTTTATCCCTTTGCTGGAAAGCGGGGAGATTCCCGATGTCATCCTCAATCACGAGCGGGTGGCCAACCACTACCATCTGCCTTCAATCGATCTGGCCTCGGAGGTCTCTGCCAGAATGAAGGCCGGGGAGTTTGACTGGGAGAAGTTCGGAGGCACCCACCCCGCCCCGTTCGGGCATAAGCTCTATACTGCCGCCATAGGGACATTGCTTGACATGTCCACAAAGCCCGCTACTGAATATTCCCGAGCCCCGCACCCCCTTCCGGAGAAGCCTCTGGAGGCTGATTGCTATGTGGACGGACGACTGCTTCCCCCCACTGCGGCACTGAAAACCAAGGGCTTCCGTCTTGAGGAGGACTGGGTACCTTCGGACGGAGCCGGGACCCGCAAGCAATATGTCCATGTCCCTACCCTGGTCTGCGAGTCGGGCGGTTCGCTGACTCTTGAGTTCGAGGGAAAGGCTATCGGGCTCTACTGCACCTGCGGCCCGAATGCGGGAATCCTGTCTTACACTATCGACGGGAAGGAATATCCCCCTCTGGACACCTTCACCCCCTGGAGCAAAGGATTACATATTCCCTGGCTCCATATACTGGCCAATGACCTTGAGCCTGGCCGCCATGTCCTCAAACTCAAGGTCCTGAAAGGCGACCGCTCAGGATGCTACATCCGTAATTTCGCGGTCAACTGACACAATTACAGGAAGTCGTTCTCTTGGAAATGAATGAATTACTTCCTACATTTGAACAAATTGGGATCTAATTATGGGAAAAACTATTTCTAAGGTGGTTTCAGCCATTGCGGTTGCCGTGTTGTCCTCGGCGATCATATTTAGTTGCGGACCGGAGGAACAACCTGGCGGCAATAACGGAGGAGGAGGGAACAATGACGGACCTGTGACTCCATCCACAATCGCCGTGACGGAAGTGTCTCTTAACAAGAGCACGCTCAGTCTGGAGGAGGGAGGTTCGGAATCACTTGTCGCGACCGTATCCCCTTCAAATGCCACGAATAAGGCCGTTAATTGGAAATCGTCCGCCACTGGGGTAGCGACCGTCGATGGGAACGGCAAGGTAACCGCCGTCAAGGCAGGCTCCGCAACCATAACCGTCACCACATCAGATGGTTCCAAGACCGCCACCTGTGAGGTGAAGGTCTCCGCCAAGATAATCCCGGTGACAAGTGTCTCGGTCACCCCGGAGATGGCGGTGATCTTTGAGGGTGAGACAGTCACGCTTTCGGCCACAGTATCTCCTGAGAACGCGTCTGACAAAAGCGTCACCTGGGAAAGCCGCAGTCCTCGTATAGCGACCGTGGACAACAAAGGAGTGGTCACTGGTATAATGGATGGCATCACGTATATTGATGTGAAGGCCGGAAACGGGGTCACGACATCATGCCTTATTCATGTCAATAAAGACTTGAGGCTCAAGGGAATAACCCTCTCAAAGAGCGTGTTGGAGGTTACGATGGGCAAAACAGAAAAACTTAGTGTCGTGTTCAATCCGGCTGATGCGGAGAACAAGAACGTCTCCTGGGAAAGCTCCGACAATGCCATCGCTACAGTGTCTTCCAAAGGCGAGGTATTGGGACTGGATGTTGGCGAGGTGAATATTACGGCCACATCGGAGGAAGGCGGATTCAAGGCCACATGCAAAGTCAAGGTGCTTGCCGCCTTACAGCCTGGCGTATATTGGGTGCAAGATCGCCAACTCTATCGTGATAATACTGATCTCAACACCCCAGTGGCGTTCGGTGTCAGCATTGACCCTGCCGGAGATATGTATTATTGCTCCTTGCATAGGACTAATGTGAGCAACACCTTCCATATATTCCGGAATGGAGTGCCTTATCTCAAATTCGACGAGGAATGCAGCTGGCCTTATTCAACCGCCGGCGGAGGGTATTACTTCATTCCCAGCCCCAATGCGGACCATTCTGTCTTGCGGACATGGAAGATAAATCCGAAAACCGGTAGCGCCAAGGATATACTGGTGTATAGCGGACAAGCCCATTCTTTCTGGCACAATGACATAGCAGCCGATTCGAAGGGCAACCTCTATATCGCAGGATATATCAAGAACAGCGACGGATATTACACCGCAACGCTCTGGAAAATCGATTCGAACGATAATGTCACAAAGACATCCCTCTCGAGTGGCACCACAAAGAACGAGGAAAGTGTTTATGCCGTGGCGGTTAACCAGAATGGTGACGTGTTCTGCCTTGTGTGGGACGGGGAATATGGCTCCGATGGGTCATGCTACCTTTACCTTTACAAGAACGGCAAGAAGCAATATCTCGTCACAAGCAAATGCGACAGGTCTAACTCAAAGTGTTGTGACCTTGCCGTCCTTGGCAACGATGTCTATATTCTCGTGAATGAGTTTGACGGCATAAACGTCTCGAATGAGATAACCACGAAGGATCGAGTGTACAAGAATAAAAATGTCCTGTACGATCTGAAGCAAGGAGTGGGTGTGTGTTCCATGGACATAGCTGTCACCTCCAAAGGGGACGTCTATTGCTCCGGATTCCAAAAAGACGGTAAAACCAAGTATTATATCTGGAAGAACGGGAAAGTCCTCTACACTCCAAATAGCATTACCAATAATAGCCTTGTCATCCTGGAATAACTTGTCTTGTATATGAAAAGAACTATCTCTAAAATCGCGGCGATTGTTGTCGCCGTGTTATCATCAGCGACTCCCGTCAGCGGTGGTCCCGCTCTCCCTTATTCCCGGAAAAGGAACCTCTGAATCAGCAGGTTCCAGAACGACGGAACCCTCAACGGGTTCCTCGCCTTCAGCGCTCAGGCTGATCACCAGCAGATCTTGGGTGGCGGCCACATACGTCTTCATCGAGACCGCCTTGCCGCCTTTCTCGAATCGAGCGAGAGTCGTAGCATCGTAAAGGCTCTGGTCAACCTGATAGGAGGCTCCCACCAGCCCTGGCATTGACAGCCTGACATGACCGAGCACCGCCGGATAAGTCTCGTCATGGGCCGACTTCAAGCGCCAGAAGTCGTTGCGGGAGATATAGAAAACCTGTTCCTCAGGCTTGCCGGCAAGCGCCACGCCGGTGAAGCCGTTCCCCATCAACGGAGCGTCAACTGAATATGGCGCGGGAATCCTGGACGGCGGCTCAGTGAAACGGACAGTCTGCCGGGACAGAATGACTTCAGCCTCTCCGATCCTGTCGGAACAAGAAATGGCTAGCAGGGAAACTGCTAGCCAAAGAATAAGATATCTTTTCAAAACTCAAAAACTACAGGTTGGGGTTTTCGGTAGCCCAATCGGCCACGGCGGGGATGATGCCGAGGCTGATGATCTCGTCCCTCATCTTGCAGAGGTGCTCGTAAGAGGCGTCGAGAGCGGCCATCTCCTCAGCGGTGCCCTCAGGGTTGGTGAAGTGGCAGCCGGTGGAGTCGATGACGGTCGGCATGGCCATCATGACGTTCCTGTACTTCTCATTGTTCACATATGTGCCGGCAGGCCAGGTGAAGACCTCGCCGCCCATAGCGGCCTCGATCATCTTGACAGCGCAGTAAGCGGGGCTCTGGAAGGAGCTGCGGCCGCGGAGCTTGATGATGTTGCTTCCACCCTGGATGGTGTTGTGCTTGATCTCGGCGAAACGCTCCTCGGAAAGACCCATCTCGGCAAGGGGCTTGCCGTCGATCTTGACCTGGGAAGCGAACACTGCCATGGCCTCTCCGTGACCACCATAAGTGTGGGCACCGGTTACCTTGCACTGCTGGACACCGAACTCCTTGGCAAGAGCCTCCTGCAGACGGGTGCTGTCGAGGGCGGCGAGGGAGGTGAGCTTCTCAGGCTTCAATCCGGAACGGATAAGAGCGGTGAGGGCGGTGACATCAGCCGGGTTGAAAATGACCACGACGAACTTCACGTCAGGGCAATACTTCTCGATGTTCTCTCCGAACTCAGCGGCGATCTTGCAGTTGCCCTTGAGAAGATCCTCACGGGTCATGCCCTCCTTACGGGGAGCTCCACCAGAGGAAATGATGTACTTGGCATCCTTGAAGGCGACAGCGGGATCAATGGTGGCGGTGATGTTCACACCAGGGAAAGCGCAATGATCCATCTCAGCGAGGACTCCGAGGAGACCGGGCTCAAAGATGTCGTAAAGGCAGATGTTAGGGGTAAGCTTAAGCATGGCGGCGGTCTGGGCCATGTTCGATCCGATCATTCCGGCGGCGCCGACGATGACCAGTTTGTCATTTGTCAAAAAAGCCATTTCTATAAATTGTTTTTAACGTTTTGCCAATCGGAGCCACAAAGATAGCAATTTCCCCCAAATTAAGTGAGAATGAGTAAAAATACTCTATTTATTATTGGAAATAATACATATCTTTACGCCAGTTAAACCAGAAAAAACTATAAACCCTAAAATTCAATCGTTATGAAACACAAACTTTTACTGGCGCTTATCGCAGCCCTCACCATCGTCTCTGGCGCATTCGCCCAAACCACGATCCAGCGGCGCGGCACAGTCCAACAGCGCGGGACTGTCACCGAACGGCAGAGGGAAGCGGTAAAAAAGGCCGCACAGGATCGTGGCACGGTCTTGAAAGCCATCAATCAGTCCTCCCCCAACCAATCGTCCTCTTCCAACCAGACCGCAGCCGAGAAGGATAAGGCACGCCGCAAGGCCATCAACGATTATCTCCTCAACGAGATGTTCAAGTTGGAAAACCCGAAAAACCTTATCAGGGATATTAAGGGTTCCAGCCTGCCTCAAACCGTTGTCGAAGGAGGTGTCCTTTACGAGCTGAGAGAGATTCCCCACAATGTCGATGAGAAAGACGGGGACATTTTCACTGAGGACAACAACGCGTTCTATCCCGGACGCCTTCTCGTCGCTGACAAGAATCTGGCTAATGGTAATCCGATTCCCGTGGCCGGCCTGGGAACTGGCAAGGTCGACATATCCCTGGACATTGACACCGGAGGCAACAAGTTTGTCATGGAAGATGTTCCGATGACTTTCGGAGAGGTCCAGAAAGCTGTCCAAACACTCGTCCGTCAGATGTATAATTCAAACGGTTACAAGCAACCCGCAAGGCTTAAATCCATCACCGGAGATTATAGCAGCAAAGAAGAAATCGCCATCAAGGCAGGCTGTGACCTTAAGTTCGCCGCCCAGTTCAGCGGCTCCGTATCCACCAATCAGTCCCATACCACGATAACCCATCTTGACGACCTTTCCCAGGTGTACTACAATGTGGTCGTGACACCCGCTGACAATGACTATTCCAACCTGTTTGGTCCTGATGTGACTGTAGATGACGTAAAGAACGCCGTCAAGAGATACAATGGTGCCCCGTTCGTTTTCATCAGCCAGGTGTCTTATGGACGCAGGCTCTACAAATTCTCCGAATACAACTCATCAGATTTCAAGTTAGACGCATCCGTATCAGCCTCTTATTCCGGAGCCTCGTTCACTTCCACCTCAAATATCACACGAAACTCCACAGCAAGCAATGTTACTGTTTACATCAGGGGTGGCGATCCAAGTCTTGGCTCAGGATTGATCCAGGACAAAGCTACAGTAGCTTCAGTTCTGGCAAAATATGATAACAACGGAAGTAATTCAGCACTGACAATGAACCAGGCCAACCAGGGAATCTCGATGTCATACAAAACAACGTACCTCGGCTCCCAGCAGACCTGCCAGCGCTCAACCACCGGAAAATACAACACGGCCGAATACCGCAAATGTGTAAGCTCCCTGTATTTCAAGGTCCATGCGAAAGTCGATCACAGGGGTAATCCCGCTGTCGCAAGGGTGAAACCAAAGTTCTATTATAAAACTTTGAAGATAGATCCTAACACAGGGAAGATTTTGCAGAGGGGTATTGAGCATAGTCCGATTGAGCCGGAAATGAAGTGTTACACCACATGGACCCGCACCGTTGAACTCGAGCCTAACGAATACATAGACGGAAACATAAAATGTAGCGTCAGGACAAAGTATTCTGGCGATTGGTCACAGTCGATAGGCGACAATTACATAGATCCAGTGAAGTATAATGGGCAAATCAGCACACTCATGTTCGCCGGAGAAGTGGAAAAGAATGTGTATGTCAGCGCAAGTTCCGACATCGAATTCATCGGAATAAAGAAGGGCAAGAAATAATCGCCTTCAAATTTGAAATTCGACCCCGAAAGTTTCCTGAACTTTCGGGGCTTTTTTCTTTGTATTTCAAAAAATCATTATATTTGTGGTGATATATTAGCGACAACATTTATTTATGGAGCCTCCCAGTTGTGTATTGACTGACCCTTCCAAGGCGGACCAACGGTCCGACGATCCGTTGTCGTACTCCTTTTTGAATATTAACAAATCACTTCCCGGAGATTTCCGGGGAGCATTAAACCATGGCATTATATCTTAAGAAAGAATTGGAAGAAAGCCGGTCGCTAATCGGCGTCTGGCAGATAACCGAGACCGAGGAGGAACTTCGGGAACTTGCCTCTTTGCCCAGTGACGAGGAGGAGGAGATCTCATTTATCGGCAGCGAATCGCTTCGCAAGCAGCGGCTGGCCGTCAGGGCCTTACTCTGCGAGCTTTTCGGAGAGAAGGTTTACCTGAGCCACCACGACAACGGCAAGCCGTACCTGGAGAACAGCGTGACGAACATCAGCATAACCCACACCGCCAAGTACGTCGCCGTGATCCTCAACGACAACGATGACGTGGGCATCGACATCGAGTCCCTGGCCAGGGACTTCTCGGCTGTCGAGAAGAAGGCCCTCTCCGAGGAGGAGATCGACGACCTCGACGACGAGAAGCGCAACGAGCAGCTCGCGATCTACTGGTGCGCCAAGGAGGCGATATTCAAGCTCATCTCCGCCTACCACGTGGACTTCGCCGAGCAGATCGAGGTCGAGAGGTTCCGTCCCCGCGGCGAGGGTGAGCTGGATGCCACCTTCATCCACAAGGACGGCTACGAGGAGAACTTCGAACTGGAGTACATCACCTTTGACAACCACGTGCTCGTCTGGGTCGTGGGATAACGGAAATCACTAACCAACAAACCTTTAACACAATGGCAACAATAATCATCATCGCCCTGGTCGTGATTCTCGGCCTTTACATCATTAGGACCCAGCGCGCTTTTGTCGCCCTGGAGGAGAAGATGAAGAACGCCTTCGGACAGATCAACGTCCAGCTCAAGTCCAGGTGGGACGCCCTGACCAACCTCGTTGAGATGACAAAGCAGTACGCTGTCCACGAGCATGACACCCTCACGGATGTCATCGCCTCGCGCAGGGCCACCAACGTCACCCCTGACCAGGTCGCCGACCAGGAGAACGCCATCACAAGCGTCCTGACCCGCCTCTCCGCCGTGGCCGAGGCTTACCCTGACCTCAAGGCCAACACTATGTTCGCCGACACCATGGCCAGCATCCGCCAGTACGAGGAGAACGTGCGTCTCTCCAGGATGGTGTATAACGACTCCGTGACGAAACTGAACATGATGGTCCGCCAGTTCCCTTCCAACCTGGTCGCCTCGATGTTCGGCTTCAAGACCCATGACCTCCTTCCCGAGGATACGGCGAAGGCTGAGGCCCCTTCCGTCTCTGACATATTCAACAAATAAAAAGCTATGCGACGGCTTGGGTTTATCCTGGGCGTCGTCCTTTTGACTCTATCCGTTCCCTCCCTTGGTCAAAGCCAGGTCGAGTCGGTGCGGATAGATGCTGAATTACAGGACGATGGCTCAGCGTTCGTCAGGGAAGTCTGGGAAATCAATGTCTCGGGCAGCATCACCGAATGGTATCTCGGCAAAGAGAACCTCGGCAAGATGGACATCCGTGACCTCAGTGTCTCAGACGAGTCCGGAACAACCTATACGAGCGAAGGAACCGATTGGGACATAGACCGTACCCGTGAGGAGAAGGCCTTCCGGTGCGGCCTTGTCAGGAAGACCGGGGGCTATGAGATCTGCTGGGGCGTGGGCAGTAACGGTCCCCACACCTACACTGTCTCATACACCCTCACCGGCCTGGTAAAGGGATATTCCGACAAGGACGGTTTCAACCACATGTTCATCACTGAGACCGACAGCGGGATAGGCGACGTGTCCCTGACTATCCGCAAGAAAGGCACCATCCTCACTCCCGAGAATACCCTTATCTGGGGGTTCGGCTTTCACGGCGAGGCCGAGGTCGTTGACGGAGCGGCCAAGTTCTGGTCCTCCGAGCCTTTCTCCGGCAGGAGCAGGCTCATAGCCATGCTCGGTTTCGAGAAAGGCATATTCAATCCCGAGATCATCGAGGACAAGACCTTCGAGAAGGTCAAGGACAAGGCCCTGAAGGGAAGCTCATACAAGGGTGGCAAGGATTTCTTGTCAGCCCTCGTGGACATCCTGCTTTTCGGAATCCTCGGGCTCATCAGCCTTGGAATTGTCGGGGGGCTCATCTGGGTGGAGATCAGCAACCAGAAGCGCCGGAAAGAGCTTCTGGGCGGCAAGGAAAGCGATGTCGAATGGTTCAGGGGAGTTCCTGTGGACGGAGACCTGAGAAAATCACTCAACATAATGAGGATCATTTCTCCAAGGACAGTCCAAAGTACAAGCCAGAATGGAAGCGACAAACTGATAGCGGCTTACATGATGCGCCTTTTCTACCGCGGAGCCTTCCAGCTTGTACCCCAGTTGGACGGTGATCCGGCGTTCAAGATCAATGAGCTGACCCTCACCGATGACGACGCGTCCGGCCCGGACCTCAATCTGGAGCTGGACATCTACAATTTCTTCAAGGAGGCTGCCGGCGAGGACTCGATCCTCCAGAAAAAGGAGTTGAAGAAGTGGGCTAACAGGCACGGGAAGATGATCTACAATTGGCAGAACAAGGTGAAGGACTCCTCAATGTCTTTGAGGACCCTGAAGGCCAGGGAAGTGCGGGAAGTGTTCGGACTCAAAAAGTTCCTCAAGGACTTCACGCTGATCCAGGACAGGGGCGCCGTCGAGGTGGGACTCTGGAACAATTACCTGATTTTCGCCTCTCTTTACGGAATGGCTGAACAGGTCTATAAAGACTTCAAGAAGGTCTGTCCCGAGTATTTCACGCTCTCAAAGACCATGGAACAGTTCCAGAATGTGACTCCTACGGTGATGTGGAGCACCTTCAACGACTCAACTCGCTACTTCAACCGCGCGGCTACATCTTATGCCGCCAGCAGGAGCTCATCTCTCGGCGGTGGCGGCCACACCTCCTTCGGCGGTGGCGGCGGCTTCTCCGGCGGAGGCCATTCCGGCGGCAGATAAAAAGTCAGCCCATGGCGGCAAAGACATCCTTCGGCGGACATTTTCCCGGATAGGGCGCGAAGCGCAGGGAGCCGAAGGATGTCTTTGCCGTCAATAAAAACACTATTTTTCGAGGAAAAGCATTATTTTTGTATGATGGTCTGAATGTTATGAGACTAGCTACAAGAATAATCGCTTCGCTGCTGGCGCTTTGCTGCCTCTCTTCCAGCCTGGCCCTGTCCCAGACAAAGGTGGACACATCATGGAAGGAAGACGGCAAACTCGTCGACGCGGTAGGATATATCGGTGACGGCCAGATTGACAAGGCCGCAAAACTGCTGAAGGAGGTACTGGTCGCCGATCCCTCAAACGACGCCGCCTGGTACTATCTCGGCATGTGCTCTCTTTACGGCAGGGACGTTAAAGGAGCGCAGACGGCATTCAAGAAGGCTTCTGAGATCGACCCGGCCAACTACTGGTACAAGGACAGGCTGGCGATGGTGTATTCGATGAGCGGGGAGGACGACCTCACGATCGCGACCTACGAGGAGCTCCTGAAAGAGTACCCGAAAAAGAACGACATCTACTTCACCCTTGTCAACCTGTACCTCAAGCAGAACCAGTTCGACAAGGCCATCTCCGCCATGGACCAGATCGAGGCCTCGTTCGGGAAGAACGAGAACGTGACCGTCACCAAATATGACATCCTGCTCCGTCAGAACAAGCCCGCCGAGGCGCTGAAAGTCCTGGAAGATTACAACAAGGAATATTCCTCACCTTATGTCCTCACGAAACTCGGAGACCACAGCCTGGCAGAATACAAGGACACGGCCGCCCTGGCATATTACCGGGAAGCCGCTGACCTTCAAGGAGATTATATTCCCGCCATCTTAGGCGAAGCCGAGGTCTGGCGCATCCGCAGGAATTACGGAGGCTACTTCAAGTCACTTCGGAAATTCATCCGGGACGAGCAGACGGAAACCCAGGCAAAGACCCAGTATCTGGGGATGCTGCTGCAAAGGTCCGAACCGAGGTTCATCCAGAACTACCAGTCCAGCATCGACTCCCTGTACGACTACATGGTCCTTCACCATCCTGCCGACAGTAGCGTGCTAAAACCTGCCGGCATGTATTATTATGCCACGGAGAGGGTTGGGAAGGCCAAGTCGCTAATCCGCCGCAACATGGAGAAGAATCCGGGCAGTCTTGACGCGGCTGCCACTTATATCCAGCTCCTGGGCTATCAGAGTGACTGGGATGCCCTTCTCCCGGCAGTGGACAGTGTTCTCGGAAGATTCCCTAATGAGCCCGGGTTCTATGAGATGAAGAACGTGGCGCTCTACAATAAGAAAGACTGGCAAGGGATAATAGACAATAGCCGCAGGATCATCGAGATAGCTCCAAACGACACTTCGGTGACCATTCCGGCGCTTGCGAATATCGGGGACATGTACCACGAGATGGGAATGGAGAAAGAGGCCTTCGAATGCTACAAGAAAGTCTTGAAGGCCAATCCTGATTATTCGCCGACCCTTAACAACTATGCGTATTACCTCTCTCTCAAGGGCAAGAGCCTGAAGAAAGCCTGCGCCATGAGCAAGAAGACTATAGATAAAGAGCCTGACAACTCCACCTATCTGGACACCTACGGATGGATCCTGCATCTTCTCGGCAAGGACCAGGATGCGAAGGCGGCTTTCAAGAGGGCGATGATCTATGGCGGCAAGGAAAGCGCGACCTGCATGGAACACTATGCGGAAGTGCTTGAGGCTCTGGGAGAAAATGACCTGGCGAAGGTTTACCGGACCCAGGCTGAAAGAAAAAGGGCTGAAGGAAAAGAATGACACGGCGGCTTGGCATATTGTTCATTAGCCTGATCCTGGCCTTCCTGGCCGGATCGGAGGGTTTGTACGCCCAGGACACCAAGGCACAGGAGACTAAGAGGGCGAGGCTCCAGAAGGAGATAGCGATCCTGGACAGCCAGATCAAGGCCATAACCACCAAGAGCGCCAACGCCGTCAGCCACCTGTCGCTGATACGAAAGAAAGTGGACGCGAGGAAGGAGCTGGTGGCCGAAAGCGACCGGGAGATCGCCGGATTGAGCGGCGCTATATCCACAAAAGAGCGCGACATAAAAGCCATGCAGGCCAGGCTTGACACCCTGTCTGACTATTACGGTAAACTGGTGCGCGGAGCCTACAGGAACCGCAACCCGAAGGTCTGGTACATGTATATTCTCGCAAGCGACAACGTCGGACAGGCTTTCCGCCGGTATGGCTACCTGAGGGACATGTCCAAGCAGATGAACATCCAGGCCGGAAAGATAATCGCCGCCAAAGACTCTCTCGAGAAGCAACGCGAGGAGCTGGCAGCTTTGCGTAAGGACGCCGAGGTCCTCAGGGGCCAGAGGGTGGCGGACATGGGGAAGCTCCAGGCGGAGCAGAACGACTCCCAGAAGCTTGTCAACCAGCTGAAGCGGGACAAGAAGAAATACCAGCAGGACCTGTCCAAGAAGCAGAAGGAGGTCGAGGCCCTCAACCGGGAGATCCAGAGGATAATCAGCCAGGCCCTCGATGACAAGGGCGGATCAAAGGGAAGCGGCAAGTCCACGGCCAAGAAAGATCCCCCGAAACCCATCGACTACACCCTCGCCAAGAAATTCGAGGCCAACAAGGGCAAACTCCCCTGGCCGGCGGATGGTGCCGTGGTGGAGCATTACGGACAGCGA
>CACZHP010000022.1 GCA_902780935.1 uncultured Bacteroidia bacterium
CGCAGAATCCTAGAGAAATTAAGTTGAACGAAATCTAACAGAGCAAATGGAACAGAAAAACGCCCTTGGAAGACGTAAATCAGCCGTCGCTCGTGTTTATCTCGCTGCCGGGAAGGGTAACATCACGATCAATGACCGTCCCCTTGATGAGTACTTCAAGGAAGGAGCTCTCCAGTACATCGTGAACCAGCCTTTCGCCGTCACGAAGACAGAAGGTCAGTTTGACGTAAAGGTGAACGTGGTCGGCGGTGGCACCAAAGGCCAGGCGGAAGCTATCAGGCTCGGAATCTCCCGCGCCCTGAGCGATCTCGACAGAGAGGCTTACCGTTCTGCCCTCAAGGCCGAAGGATTCCTGACCCGTGACTCCCGCGAAGTCGAGAGGAAGAAGCCTGGTCAGCCTGGCGCGCGAGCCCGCTTCCAGTTCAGCAAGCGTTAGTTTGCCGGAAGAGACCAGCTGTTTTATGTTTTTCGTACAGTCCGGTGCGACAAATCCGGCCCACTACTTTGGCAGGATGCCGAGACTGCGGAAAATCCCGGAGACCGGAACAAAAACGCTACTTTCGGGATTGATGTAAAGAGTTACAAACAGAAAAAATTAATTTTTGAGAAAATGCCACGCGTAAATTTCCAAGAACTTCTTGATGCAGGCGCACATTTCGGCCACTTGGCCAGGAAATGGAACCCTAAGATGGCTCCCTATATCTTCGACCAGAAGAACGGGATCCACATCATCGACCTGCACAAGACCATCGTCAAGATAGACGAGGCTGCCGACGCGATGAAAGAGCTTGCGCGCTCAGGTCGCAAGATCCTCTTCGTAGCCACAAAGAAACAGGCTAAGGAGATAGTCGCCGAGAAGGCGGCGGCAGTCAACATGCCATCTATTACCGAGCGCTGGGCGGGCGGTATGCTTACCAACTTCCCGACCATTCGCAAGGCTGTCAAGAAGATGAACACCATCGACAAGATGAAAGAAGACGGTACTTTCGAGAAGCTCGCCAAGAGAGAGCGTCTCCAGATCAACCGCCAGAGGGAGAAGCTTGAGAAGAACCTCGGTTCCATCAGGGACATGAGCCGTCTTCCTTCCGCCCTTTTCGTCGTCGATATCCAGAAAGAGGCCAATGCCGTCAAGGAGGCCAACCGTCTCAACATTCCGGTATTCGCAATGGTTGACACTTGTTGCGATCCCACGCCCATTGATTATGTGATACCGGCCAATGATGACGCCACCAAGTCCATCGAGCTTGTTATGAATATCCTCTGCCAGGCCATCGAGGAAGGTCTGAGCGAGCGCAAGCTTGAGAAGGATAAGGAAGCCGCCGAAGAGACCGCTGAGGGAGAGGCCCTCGCCAATCCTACCGGCAAGAAGCTCCGCGCCCGTAAGAGCGCCAAGCCCGTTGATGTGGCTGCCGAGGCCGCTCCTGCCGCTGAGCCCGTCGAGGCTCCCGCTGCTGAGCCCGTCGAAGAACCCAAGGCTGAATAATTTTAAAAAAGAACGACTTATGGCTATTACCGCACAAGACGTCATGAAGCTCCGGAAGATGACCTCCGCCGGTATGATGGATTGCAAGAACGCCCTTAACGAGGCTAACGGCAATTTCGAGGAGGCTGTCAAGATCATCCGTGAGAAGGGTAAGCTCGTGGCTGCCAAGAGGGCTGACCGCGAGACCACCGAGGGTGCTGTCCTTGTCCGTACCAACGGCGACAAGGCCATCATCGTCTGCCTTGGCTGCGAGACCGATTTCGTCTCCGCCACTCCTGATTTCAAGGCTCTCGCCGCTGAGATCGCCGATGCCGCCATCGCCGCTTTCCCGGCCGACGCGGAAGGCCTCAAGGCTTGCAAGTGCTCCAACGGCCACACTGTCGAGGAGGAGATCTCCGCCCAGACAGGTAAGACCGGTGAGAAGCACATTCTCGCATATTATGCCGCTCTCGAGGCTCCGTTCGTGGGACAGTATGTCCACTTCAACGGCAAGCTCGGCGCCATCGTTTCTTTCAACAAGGTCGTTCCCGAGGATCTCGGCAGGGCTATCGCCCAGCAGATCACCGCTATGAACCCTGTCGCTGTCTCCGAGGCCGACTGCCCTGCTGAGGTGATTGAGAACGAGCGTGCCGTCGCTATCCAGAAGACTAAGGACGAGCAGGTCCAGAAGGCTGTTGACGCCGCCCTGAAGAAGGTCGGAATCAACCCCGCCCATGTGGACAGCGAGGATCACATCGAGTCCAACACCGCCAAGGGTTGGATCACCCCTGAGCAGGCCGCCCAGGCTCGTGAGATCATCGCCACCGTGAGCGCTGAGAAAGCCGCCAACCTTCCCGAGCAGATGGTCCAGAACATCGCCAACGGCCGTGTCCAGAAGTTCCTCAAGGAGAACACCCTTGAGAACCAGGACTTCGTCCAGTCCGATGAGAAGATCTCTGTCGCCGACTACATCAAGTCAGTTGACAAGGACGCTAAGGTCGTCGCTTTCCGCCGCTACTCCCTGAACGACTAAAAGATCAGCGCTATATTGAAGAATCCCGACTCGTACAGAGCCGGGATTTTTTTTATTTTTATCCTTTGGATAATTTTTTTACTCCTTTTGATAATAACTCTTAATCCGCCATTCATTATATTCGTGGCTAAAAAAGTGAGTTTAATAACCATTTAAGTCCAATATTTACTCAATTAACCATTCAAATCTGATGAAAAGTAAAATTATCGCAACCTTGATCTGCGTTTTCGTGACTATGGCCGCTTTTGCGCAGAATAGGGTTACCGGTGTTGTCAAGGACAATGTCGGTCCTCTTGCAGGGGCAAGCGTAGTTGAGCAGGGCACAAAGAATGGCGTTGTTACCGACCAGAACGGTAACTTCTCCATCACTGTCAAGCCCGGCGCGACTCTTGAGATCGCTTGTCTGGGTTATGAGACGCAACTTATCCCTGTTGGTAACAGAAGTCAGTTTGACATTACCCTCCAAGAGGATAAGGAGATGCTTGATGAGGTGGTTGTCACCGCTCTTGGTATAGCCAAGGAGAGTAAGAAGCTCGGATATTCCGTAGCCACCATCAAGGCGGATGAATTGGTGAGCAAAGGTTCGACCAACCTTGCTACCGCCCTTTACGGTAAGGCCTCTGGTGTCCGCATCCAGAACACCCAGGGTGGTGCCGTCGCCGGCGTGTCAATCACTGTCCGCGGTCTCTCCTCCATCAATGGTAATACCCAGCCGCTCGTCATCCTCAATGGAGTTCCGATCCGTAACGGTAACTCAGGCTCCTCAAACTCTACGAGCATGGATTACGGTAGCATCGGTATCGACGGTGGAGTCCGTGCCAACGGTCTCGTTGACATCAACCCTGAGGACATTGAGGAGCTCACAATCCTTAAGGGTGCCGCCGCTACGGCCCTTTACGGTTCAGAGGCAGCTAACGGCGCTATTGTCATCACTAGCAAGAAGGCTAAGGGATCAGGTGTCACTATCGATTTCAACGCTAGCTATCAGCTTAATATGGTAGCCTATGTCCCTGACATCCAGACCAAGTACGGTCCTGGCACCGGTTACGGCGACTGGACAAACGAGATGATCAGCAACAACGGTTTCCGCGTTGATGGCGCTACCGGTAAGCTCTACCCCGCCTACAGCAACTACCAGTGGGGTCCCGCTTACGACGGCAGGGAAGTCCTGTATGTCGATGGTTCGACACGCGCGTATTCCCCCATCAGCTCCAAGCCTTGGACAGAGCTCTTCCGCAACGGTTCAGACCAGGTTTACAACTTCGCTATAAACCAGTCGAGCAACAACGCTACCACCAGGTTCTCATACACTTATCTCAATGAGCTCCCGAACGCGTTGTCCGGATCGTTCGACAAGCACAATTTCAATGTTGTGGGTACCTTGAGGTATAACGACAATCTTTACCTTGACTACACCGCCAACTATATCACCCAGCACATCATCAACCGTTCACAGGCTTCGATCAGCATCTATGGCGGTTATGGCAACATGTTCGGCGCCTTCCTTGACGTACCTCTCATCAAAAAGATGTACAAGACCAGCCTGGGCTACAAGAACAACGACATGGGTGTCGGCCCCACTCCCGACGAGGCCTTCAAATACGGCTCCGACGGATTCGTCAATGGTGTTCGCGAACTCCTTTGGAGCATCAATGAGCATCACAGTGACGAGCTTGAGCAGCGTCTGATCGGAAGCGTGGCTCCTACTTGGAAGATAGCTCCCTGGCTGACCGCGAAGGTTCGTGTCGCTACTGACTTCACCACTTCGAAGACTACCAACACCAGCAACTCCGCGTTCCCTTCTGCCGCGAGTTCCAACAGCTCCAGCGGTGGTTACTCAACGCTGTCAAAGTCCTATCAGGTGCTATATGGTGATGCCATGCTGATGTTCGACAAGAAGATCACCGATAAGATAGGCCTCACCGCCACAGCCGGCTGGCAGGCTCGTTCCGAGAATATGCACAGCATGAACTTCGGCACCAGGGACGGTCTCATGATCGAGAACCTCTTCATGATCGGTAACTCCTACAGGACTATCGATATCAACAACAACAACGAGACCAAGATGCAGCTCCTTAAGACCGCCTTCCTCGGGACTCTCGGATTCTCATATTCCGACTACCTCTTCCTTGAGTTGACAGGCCGTCAGGAGAAATCCTCAACCCTCCCCAGGCACAGCCGCAGCTACTTCTATCCTTCAGCCAGCTTGAGCTTCCTCTTCACCGACGCCTTCGAGATGCCTTCATGGTATGACTACGGAAAGGTCCGCGCTTCCTACGGTATCGTGGGTAACGCCCCTGAGGCTTACGCCGCCAATATGGCCTACTCATTCGGAAGCGGTCCTGGTTGGAGCTACAACCAGGTTCCCGCCAACCTCGGAAACGACAACCTCCGTCCTGAGAAGACCCAGGAGTTCGAGGTAGGTATCGAGAGCAAGTTCTTCAACAACCGCTTGGGCTTCGAGGTTACCTACTACAACAAGAAGATCTCCGACATGCTCCTCCGTACCGAGCTTGCTCCTTCGAGCGGTAGCTCCACGATGTGGGTCAACTCCGGTGAGATGCGCAACAAGGGTCTTGAGGTTTCCGGCCATGTGACACCTCTCCTTTCAAGGGACTACAGCTTGGACATCAACACCAACCTCGGTTTCAACAGGAACGAGATCCTCTCCCTCGTCGAGGGTATCAACTTCATCGAGACAGCTGACTACGCCAAGACAGGTAAGAACTACTCCTATGTCGGCAGGCCTATGGGTGACTTCTACACGGCTGCCAACAAGGTCGTTGAGGATGGCCCCTACAAGGGACGCAATATCGTCAACAATGACGGTAACTATGTGATGACAGACGACTACGTGCTTGCTGGAAATGCCATGCCTAAGGTGGTCGGAGGTCTTGGTCTGTCCGCCACTTTCAAGGGATTCGGCATCGATGTGATGACTGACTTCAGGTTTGGCGGTTATATCGCCAACAACTGCTACCGCTACACCATGACGACCGGTGTCAACCCCGACACTGAGAACCGTGAGGGTGAGGGCTTCTACCCTTACACCTATAAGAATGGTGTCACCGCCAAAACAGGTATCATCCTTGACGGTGTCGTCTCCGACGGCAACGGTGGCTGGAAAGAGAATGACAAGGTCATAGCTTACGAGGACTACATCACCAGCAAGACCGCTTGGGGAATCGCCCCCGGTGTCCCTAACGGTACCTACGATTTCTTCAAGAACAACTGGTGGAAGCTCCGTGAGATCAGCCTCTCCTACAACTTCACCAGGAATGTCATCAAGAGTGACTTTGTCAAGAACCTGACCCTGTCAGTGTACGGACGCAACCTGTTCTACTTCTACAAATCCATCCCTAACTACGATCCTGAGACCAGTAATGGTACAGACTGGAAGAGCCAGTTGGAGATCGGTGGATCCGCCTCGCCTACCCGTTCGGTCGGTGTCTCTCTCCGCGCTACATTCTAATAGCATAAACGCATTAATATAGAGAATAGAATATGAAAAAGATATTGATATATACCGCTTTGTTTGCCTCAATGTTTCTCGCTTTCAGCGGGTGCAGCGAGGAGGAATACGACAGCAGGTACAAGGATCCGTCAAAGGTCTCTGAGGCTACCCTCGACAAGCTGATGCCGGGATGTATGCTTTTGGCCAATGACTGGGCCTGCTCAACTTACGGGCGTTATTTCGGTTATGAGCCTCAGCTCATGCTTAAGCTCTCCAACCAGCTCGGTCTCACTCTCGACCCTGGTATCTACTATCATGACGAGTATGAGGACTATGGCCAGCCGTACAACAACTATCCTACGATGGTCACCAACTTAAGGAAGATGGAGCAGCTCTACGACGAGCTTCCCGATGCGGAGAAGCCCGCCAACGAGGCCTATCTTCTCGCCGCCAAGACCCATCTTTACGGTATGATGATCTATCTCATCTGCGAGTACGACGACATCCCTTACAGCGAGATCGGTCAGGTGGCTCTCACAGGTGACATCGCTTACGCCAACCCTCATTATGACAATGGCCAGAAGCTCTTCGAGATGATCCTTGACGAGCTTGGAGAGATCCAGGCCAAGTTCGCTTCCTGCCAGAAGCCTTCAGCTTTCGCCAGCCAGGATTTCATCAACCACGGCGATTTTGACAAGTGGCGCCGTTACGCCAACTCGCTTCGTCTCCGCGGCGCGCTGAGGGTCTCCACCCAGGGACCTTTGGCCTCCAAGGGACAGCAGATCATCAGGGAGATCCTTGACGGGAACCTTCCTATAGTTGAATCTATCGACCAGAATATCCAGATCGCCCGCCAGACTTCAGGTCCGCTGAACATCAATGGTGGTTCCGGATTTGACTGGCATAACCTTCAGACCGCCAGCGCCGAGGTTATCAATCGTATGATGAAGGCAGGTGACGGCGGCAAGTGGGTTGAGGGCCAGGACGATCCCCGTCTTCCTCTCCTCTACTGCCTCGCTACTGCCAATGGTGAGTATCCTGTCGCGACTGCTGCCGAAGAAGAGGTGAAAGATCCTCTCAAGGCCGGAAAGGCTGTCCCCAGCGTTTTCCGCGGCGCCAGCGCCAACACCGATTATGACACCTATCAGACAATGTTCTTCACCCGTATGAACAGGGCGTATTACTCACGTATCCGCAAGAAGGGCTTCTTCTGGGAGAACCAGAACTGGGATCACCAGATCATCTCCTCCTATGAGATGTGGTTCATCAAGGCCGAGGCTTACCAGCGCGGCTGGGCCAACGGAGACGCTAAGGCCGCTTTCACAAGGGGTATAAGCGAGTCCATCAACTTCTTGTTCAAGTGCCAGAACAACCGTTCACAGACTGAGCTTGACAATACTGATGGCGACTACCTGAACGGTACGCAGCAGCGTGCGGTCATCAACCCTGACCAGAGCATCTACAACGCTGAGTGGATTGCCAACTTCGCCAACGACAGGTGGACAACCCATATTGACGGCACTCCTTACGCCGGTGGCGAGATCGAGGCTATCCTTGAGCAGAAGTGGATCGCTTTCTGCTTCCTCCACGGAGGTGAGCAGTGGAGTGACATGCGTCGTACCGGGTATCCCCGCATGTACTATCCGGCCGATCACGACAACAACGCCTTGACCCCTTATCCTTGCAACAGGCTTCGTTATGTCGCAAAGGAGCGCTCCTACAACTCCAACTTCAAGGAAGAGGTTGGCGCTCATGACAATTACTCCGATGTCCTCTTCTGGGCAAAGGCCGATTGGCATGATGGCCCTACCTATTAATAATAGAATAGGTTAATAAAATATAAGCGCCGGCTCCTGAAGGAGCCGGCGCTTTATTTATAGTCGCTTGATACAGCATAAATGAAATACACCGCATGCTTCGCAGCAGGCGGTGTACCAATTCTAACCTAAAACTTAACCTATGAAAAAACTATTCGAATGCAAATATAACAATTTTTATACCAACCACCACAATAATCGAGTGTCAAAACGGATTTTTTTGTATCAAAACGGCCTACTTGTTGACTCTCACGACGTCGTGCCAGCCGTTTTCCCTGGCGATCTCGGCTGTCTTGCCGGACGGTTTGATCGTCTCGATGCGGACATCCATCACAGGTTTGTCCCTGTTGTCAGTGGCGACTTGGGCGATCCTGTCGATGATGTCAAGCCCCTTGATGGTCTCTCCATAAACGGTGTAGCCTCCGTCAAGTTGGGCGCATGCCTTCTCGTTCTGGACAATGTAGAACTGCGAGCCGGATGATTCTTTCATCGGATTGGCCACGTCGCCTTTACGGGCAGCCGCGAGGGCTCCTTTCTTATGTGTATATTCCTTCACGAACTCAGCTGGGACCGTGTAGCCGGGGCCACCCTGGCCATATCTGGCCACCTGCTGAGGATCCTTTGTCAGGGGGTCTCCACCCTGGATCATGAACCCGTTAATCACGCGGTGGAAGAGAAGCCCGTCATAGAATCCCGTGAGGGCGAGTTTCTCGAAATTGTCCCTGTGTTTCGGAGTCTTGCTGTAGAGTTTTACCGTGATTGTTCCCATGCTGGTCACAATGTCGAATTCCGGTTCTTCCGGAAGCTTTTTCATTAGCTCCATGGCCTTTTTCTCTTTTGTTTCCTTAATCTTCTTCGTGGCCGCTATCGAGTCCTGGCGAGCCTGCTCCGCGGCTGCCGCGGCAGCCGCCTTCTTGGCTGAGTTGTTGCAGCCGAACACGATCGTGGCAGCGGCGGCCACGGTCAGGACTTTGAACATTAGATTTCTCATATCCAATTATTTAGAATTTCCTGTAGTTATATCCGAGAGTGTCGAAGATCTTGAAGGACTCGTTCCTCATGGAAGAGGAGAACCGGTCGAAATCCTTGCTCCCCTGAGGGCACCACTGGATCTCGGCGAGGGCACACATCCTGGGAAGCAACATGTACTCAAGATACTCGTTGGTCCCGATGTACTCGGTCCAGAGATTGGCCTGGACACCGAGGATGTGCTTCTGCTGGTCGGCGTTCAGTCCGTCGAAAGGCTCGTATCCATAGACCTTCTCGATGGGAAGGTTGCCGCCGATGGCCAGAGGCTCCTGCTTCTGGTTCTCGCTCTGGTAATAGTCGAAATAGCAGTAGGTGTTGGGGGTCATGATGACGTCGAATCCCATGGCTGAGGCCTGGATGCCGCCGGCGACACCGCGCCAGGACATGACCGTAGCTCCGGGAGCGAGCTCACCCTCGAGTACCTCATCCCAGCCGATGATCTTGCGGCCATGGTCGTTGAGGAACTTCTGCACCCTTGCGGTCACATAGCTTTGGAGGTACTGCTCGGCGGTGTGCTTGGAGTCGCCCTTGATCCCGAGGGCCTTGATTCTGGCCTGGCAGGCGGGGCATTTCTCCCACTCGGTCTTGGGGCACTCGTCGCCGCCGATGTGGATATATTCAGAAGGGAAGAGCTCCATAAGCTCCGTGAACACATCCTCCAAGAAGGTGAACATGTTTTCCTTTCCGGGGCACATCACCTGCTCGGACACGCCCCATTTTGTCCAGACTTCGTAGGGACCACCGGTGCAGCCAAGCTCAGGATAAGCCGCGAGGGCTCCGAGCATGTGGCCGGGGAGGTCAATCTCCGGGATGACAATGATGCCAAGCGACTCGGCGTAGGCGACCACCTCGCGAATCTGGTCCTGGGTATAATATCCGCCATAACGGATGCCGTCGTTGGAGGAGAAATCCTTCCCAACCATGGTGCCGTTGCGGAAAGCTCCGATCTGGGTGAGCTTGGGATACTTCTTTATCTCGATCCTCCAGCCCTGGTCCTCGGTAAGGTGCCAGTGGAGGCGGTTGAGCTTGTACATAGCCATGACATCCAGGTACTTCTTCACCTCATCGACTGAGAAGAAGTGCCTCGCGCAGTCAAGGTGCATGCCCCTGTAGGCGAACCTGGGCTTGTCTTTTATGGAGACGGCCGGGAACATGAATTTCTGGTCCGGGTCGACCTTGTCGGAATAGACCGCGACATCGGTAAGCTGCTTGAGGGTCTGGATGGCGTAAAGGAAACCGTTCTTCCCGGAGGCCTTGACCACGCAGTTCTTCTTTGTTATGTCAATCGAATACTCCTCGGGGGCCATGGAACCGTCCTTAAGGAATATGAAGCCTTTCATCTTGCCGTCAGCGGCGGCTTTAGCCAAGCCGACGGGGGAGGCGAAAGAATTGGTCCTACCGCTCACGAAGGTGATCTTGTCGGCGAAATCGCGGATAATCCTGGCGCTCTCCGCATCAATGGCCTGGTCGCAGTTGAAGTTGGCTCCGGCGCCTTTGAAAGCGCCTTTCCCGACCTCCACGCTCTGGGGATAGGGAACCACGTTGATGACTGTTTCGGCCTTCTTGGCGCACATCACGGCCGGAATGAGGGCGAGGGCGCATGCGAGTGATCTGATAAGATGTCTCATATTTTGATGTTGTTATCTGTTAATATTCAGAATATCATGGCCAAGTTACAAAAAACCTAGTAGATGAGCAAACCGAGCGCTCCTCCGGCCAGGATGATGGGGATCGGCCCGACCTTGAAAACGAGGGACGCTACAGTGGCGGCGGCGAACAGCACCCAGCTTATCCAGTCAGTGAAATTCTCCTCCACGACGGAGACGCCGGGCTTGGTTCCGACCCAATCCACACTGAACATCAGGATTATAGCCGCTGCTCCAATGAGTCCGACGACCGCCGGGCGGAGCCAGCTCATGACTCCCTCGAAGATCCTGTTGTGCTGGAACTTGGTGTAGAACCTGACGATTGTCAGGACTATGATGAACGACGGGAGGACCACCGCCAAGGTTGCCGTGAAAGAACCCAGGATCGCAATCAGATGTCCGGCTCCGGAGGACCTGACAACCTCGTAACCCACGTAGGTGGCGCAATTTATCCCCACAGGACCGGGGGTCATCTGGGAGATAGCAACAATGTCAGTGAAAGCGCTCTCCGTGAGCCATGAGTGCGCCGTGACAACCTGCGTCTGGATCAGGGAAAGCATGGCATAGCCTCCGCCGAAGGTGAAAAGGCCGATTATGAAAAATACCCAAAAGAGCTGCGCAAACACCAGAGGATCAACCATTTCCCTGCCTCCTTTCTTTAATCATGGTGACACAAAAGGCGACGACGATTATCGTCAGGAGAATATATATGGGCGAGAAATTCATGAAAGCGACCATGAAAAGAGTCGCCGCGCTGATTACCCATGCCCACCATGTCTTGTTGCCCTTGCGGGCCATATTGATCATCGGTACGAGGATCAGCGACACCACGACCGGCCTGATGCCTTTGAATATCCTGACCACAATCGGGTTGTCTTGATAGCCGGTGAAGAGCATGGCGATCAGCAGGATGATCAGGAAAGAGGGGAGTGATGATCCGAGAGTCGCGGCCACACTACCTTTGAAGCCTCTCATCTTGTATCCCGCGAAGATCGACATATTCACGGCCAGGACTCCCGGGGCGGATTGCGCCAGAGCGATGATGTCCGGCAGCTCCTCTTCTGAGATCCAGCCTCTTTTCACCAGTTCGTCCCGGATCAGCGGAATCATGGCATAACCGCCTCCGATCGTAAAAGAACCGATCTTGGCGAACACAAGGAATATCTGCCAAAGGGATACCATAGCCTTTACCTAATACTTGACTGTCGTGACCATCTCACGGACAGTTCTCCTGTCCGTACGTCCGTCGGGGCCGTGCGAGGAGGAATGGAACTCGGATAATCCAGCGGTGGATTCCAGTCTCGAGATATTTCCGGGCCTCACTCCGGATCCGGCCATGATGATGATCCTGCCCGCGGCCTTCCCGTTGAGGATCTTGAGGGTCTGTTCCCCGTCATTCACATTGGTCGCGTGGCCGGCTGTGAGAAGCCTGTCACAACCCAGACTGATAATCTCCTCAAGTGCCTGGAAAGGCGAGGAGCACTCGTCGAATGCCCGGTGGAACGTGATCTCCATCCCTTCAGCGGCTGCCACAAGGCGTCTCATCGCCTCCATATCGACCGATCCGTCCTTTCTCAAAGCCCCGATCACCACTCCGTTCACTCCCAGCTTCCGGCACATGTTGATCGAGTCGATTGTCTGACGGATCTCCTCCTCGTCATAAACGAAATCACCTGCCCGTGGCCTCACAAGCACGTTTACGGGAATATCCACGGAGGATAGCACTTCCCTGATGTTGTCCTCGGACGGGGTGACTCCGCCGCAGGGCAGATCCTCGCAGAGCTCTATCCTTCCAGCACCGCCAGCCTGGGCCTCTGAAGCTTCGTAAGCGTTGGTGCAGCAGCACTCGAGGAACCTTCTCACGGATCCTCTTCCCTCAATTTCCAAAAGCAGCTCTCTCCGGCAGATGTCCGCGGAAAGGAAGTGGATGGGAACGTTCTCCCAATGCTTTTTAAGGGTGCTGATTATTGCCTTCGAGTCTTTCTCTCTCTTAATATATACCCTTAGCGCCTCATACCTGAAACTCCGGCAGCCAGGATTGATATTCCCGGGCCGTACCAGGCTCTCAATGACATCTATGGCCTCTTCGCTCTGACGTGAAGGATCCTCGGAAGGCGAGCTCGTCTCTCCTTTGATCGCCGCTGTTCCAGAGATCAGAACAGTCTCGCCCAAAAGCCTTCCCCTTTCGAATTTAGGGGTGGTCTTGGAACTGTCCCGCCCGTCCTCCAATACCGTGGATGAATATTTATGGGCCGGGACTTGGATGGGATTGTCGATCGGAGCGCTATGTTTTCCCGCGTTTTTCACCGCGTGGACAGCGACGGTGACACCCCCGGCGGAGCAACCGATCCCAGTCGCGGCGGGGTAGCCGTTCTTCCATTCAACTTTGGAATAGAATGCCGTCCTCTCATCGTTGAAGAGCTGGTAATTCTGGACTCCGGAATGGATCCCGGTAATGTCATCGATGTAGTTCCATTGGCGGACAATGTCGTCAATCCTATATCCCTCTGACTCCAGTATCTCTCCAATCCTCCGGAAGACAGCTTTCGCCTGAAGGCCGGTGTCGCCTTCCTCGGGGAAACTTATTCCTTTAGTGATCAACTCTTTATCCTTACCGTTGCTAATAAGGAGATAGTCACCGTTGTACTCCACTGTCCCTTCGCCCCTGAGGTAAAGGACTTCTGCTGACATGTTGGAGTCCAGTGGCTTCTGGGCGACGATGGTTATCATTGGCATCGCCTTGCCAAATCTGGCCGCGCATATCTGCTTGATCTTATCCTTTCCTGTCTCAAAGTCCTCTTTATCAAGGAAAAAGACGATTTCCAAGACGATTCTGTCCCTGGCGACCTGACTCAGAATGTCCTCACAACGTCTTGCGACAGTCCCTGCCAGGCTGGTTGAATATATCTTTAGATTTTTTTCAGTAATCATTGTACGCGAATTTCGTCATTTTTCCTCTAAATACAAGATTCTTCGTTTCGCTCAGAATGACATCGGCCATTTCAGAATGACAGTAAATAATGAGGGGACGGGCGTCTATACCTACTAATGATTATTGGCCTTGAGAAGAATAATGACTAATTTCGCGTCGGATGAAACTTTCCGATCTAGAAACAGGGCAGACGGGTGTCGTCGTAAAAGTCGGCGGCCAGGGCAATTTCCGGAAGAGGCTCATTGAAATGGGCTTTATTCCCGGAAAGAAGGTTAGTACCGTCATGAACGCACCTCTTAAGGATCCGATTGAATACGAGATACTTGGATATAAAGTTTCCCTTCGCCGGGCGGAAGCCGCTCTCATCGACATCTCCTCCGAGGAAGATTTCAACTCCGAAAAAGCCGGAACCATCCGGGTCGCCCTCGTCGGAAATCCCAACTGCGGGAAAACATCCCTTTTCAACATGGCTTCAGGCAGCCACGAGCATGTGGGCAACTACAGCGGCGTGACCGTTGACGCCAAGGAAGGCCATTTCACGTGGAAAGGCCGCAGGCTCATCTTTGTCGATCTTCCCGGAACCTATTCACTGTCAGCTTTTTCGCCTGAAGAGAAATATGTCAGGGAGAATCTCGTCAATAACGTTCCCGATGTTGTGATCAACGTCGTGGACGCCTCCAACCTTGAAAGGAACCTCTATCTTACGACCCAGGTCAAGGACATGAACCTCAAGGTCGTGATGGCATTGAACATGTACGACGAGCTGAAGAAGAGGGGAGACCGGATCGACACCAAGTGGCTCGGAAAGATTCTCGGGATGCCTGTATGCCCGACGGTGTGCAGGACCGGGGAAGGGGTTCCGGAGCTTTTGGACACTGTCCTGGAAGTAGCTGACAGTGAATCATCTCTCGAACCTGTGTCGGTTGACAAGATCATATCCGGGGAAGACTCCGGTGACATCGAAAGGAGATACCAGTTCATCCACGACACCCTCTCGAAGACTTATGTACGCCACATCGAGCCGGTCGGCGAGAAGTCCTGGACCGAGAAGATCGACTCTGTGGTGACGAACAAGTGGGCCGCTTTCCCGATATTCATCCTGATTCTCTACATAATCTTCCAGGCCACATTCTCCCTTGGGGAGTATCCCATGAACTGGATAGACTGGCTTGTGGCGAAGTTCGGAGGCTTCGTGGGAGATTTCATGAAAGAGGGGTGGCTCAAGGATGTCCTCGTCGATGGGATCATCGCGGGAGTGGGGAGTGTCCTTGTGTTCCTGCCTAACATATTGATACTGTATTTTTTCCTTTCCATAATGGAAGACTCCGGGTACATGGCCCGCGCCGCTTTCATCATGGATAAACTGATGCATAGGATAGGCCTCCATGGCAAGTCGTTCATCCCTATGGTGATGGGATTCGGCTGCAATGTTCCCGCCATCATGGCGACAAGAGCGATTGAGAGTCGGAAGAGTCGGCTTATAACGATAGCCATAATACCTTTCATGTCGTGTGCCGGCCGGCTCCCGATTTTCGTCCTTTTGGCCGGGGCTTTCTTCCCCCGCCATTCGGCGTTGGCTCTTTTGGCCATTTACTTCATCGGCGTACTGCTGGCCATATTCTCAGCGTTGATCCTGAGTCGTTTTGTCAAGGATGATGACCTTCCTTTTGTGATGGAACTGCCGCCATATCGTGTTCCAACGGGGAAGTCCCTCTGGAGACATACCTGGGAGAAGGGCAAGCAGTACCTCGAGAAGATGGCTACCACAATCCTCATCGGCTCGGTCGTCATCTGGTGTCTGGGATACTTCCCTCGTTCTGGCCAGAGTGCCGAGTACCAGCAGGAGCATTCCTACATCGGCCAGATCGGGAAAGCGGTCTCGCCGGCCCTTGAGCCGCTTGGCTTCAACTGGAAGATGGATATAAGCCTTCTTTCCGGCGTGGTCGCCAAGGAACTCGTGGTCAGCACTCTCGGAGTCATGTACGCTCCTGAGGCTGAGGATGTGTCCGGTGACGGGGACAACACCCAGTTGCAGGCGGCCCTGTCCTCTTCGGTCTCTTTGCCGACGGCTGTCGCCTTTATGTTGTTCATCCTGTTGTATTTCCCTTGTATAGCCACCTTCGTGGCCATCAAGAATGAGACAGGGAAATGGGGATGGGCGATCGCGGTGTGTGCCTATACGATGGTTGTGGCGTGGGTGTGCGCCTTCATAGGCTTCCACCTGACCGCCTTGCTGATTTAATATCCAATTAATCATGAGAAAGATTTTTTCCCCGGAGATGAGATTGTCGGACATGCTTGACATGAACTACAATCTGGTGCAGGTTATCTCCAGAGTGGGGATTGAGTTGAAGCACTCCGGGCTGCGTGTGGTTGACGCGTGCGCCTTCGCCGGCATCGATCCGGCGACTTTTATCCTGATCAGCAACGTGTTTTCGTTCCCGGGATATTCCCCGTCACCAAGCGAGGTCGCTTCCGCTGATATTCGTGACATCATCAGATATCTTCATGGCTCCCACACCTACTATACCGGTATCGCGTTGAAGAACCTGGAGTCGTCATTCGATCTTCTTGTCAAACCTTGCGATAACAACCAGAAGAAAGTGATACTCAAGTTCTTTGAGGACTATAAGGCTGAACTGGAGAAGCATTTCGCGCGGGAGGAGGAGACGGTTTTCCCTTATGTGGAGTCTCTTCTGGCCGGGAATCACCCTGAGGGATATTCAATCTCTGATTTCGAGGAGCATCATGAGGATGTGGACCAGAAGATGGAAGACATGCGGAACATAGTGATGAAATACCTTCCGGATGTCTGTGATGAGGAGACCAAGATGTGGGTTCTCCTTTCCATTTACCGTCTGAGGGACGATCTGCGCCGCCACACCTATGTGGAAGACAATATCTTAGTACCTGCCGTCAGAAATCTCGAGAACGATGGAAAATAAGAAGACAGTGGTCTTGATCACCCCTTCGGCCATGGTCTCGAAAGGGTTGGAGGACATCCTTGATGAATCTGGCGAGTTCAAGGTAGAGGAGTGTTTCAGGGATATATCCAGGCCGGTTGAGGCCAGGCTTGGGACTCTTGACCCAGATGTGGTCATTATCGATCCGTCCGTGCTTGATTTCAGAAGCCGTAAGGATGGCAGGAGCAGGTTGGCTGACATTTGCGACTCGATTGTGATCGCTCTTGGCGGCCCTGGTTTGACAGACGAGGTGTTGAGACAATACGACGGTTCGATTTCCATTTATGACAGCAGGGAGGATATTATCCGGAAAACGCGCTCGTCGGTGGAAGCCAAACAATCGGAAACGTCGGTCTCGGACAGCGGAGAGCTCTCAGCCCGTGAGAAAGAGATCTTGGTCTGTGTGGCCAAGGGAATGCTGAACAAGGAAATCGCTGATAAACTGTGCCTTTCGATTTACACTGTAATAACCCATAGGAAAAACATAACCCGTAAGACCGGAATCAAGACCGTAGCCGGCCTTACCGTCTACGCCCTGCTCAACAATCTTATCGACATGAGTTCTGTCCAGTAGAAGGCAGGAACTCTTTTGAACATATTGTGAACTTTCTGAGTGCCCCAAAGAATTACTTTTGTGGACAGAAGACCACATTATGTTCACATTCAGAAATCCTCAATATCCAATCCTGGCCCCTGCCGATATATCTCCCAGTTCGGAGTCAATGCAGGTGGAATGTCTCTTGAATCCTGGAGCCTTTCGATTTGACGGGAAGGTGTTTCTTCTTCTCAGGGTCGCTGAACGTCCTCGTCAAGTCCAGGGGGAAATCAGTTTTCCCTATCTATCACCCGATGGCCGCATCAAGGTTACCCGAATAAGTAAGCAAGATCCCGGTCTTGATATGTCGGATCCCAGGGTGATCAATTGGAATGGCGATGATTATCTGACTACGATGTCGCATTTGAGGCTAGTGTCAAGTGAGGATGGGATTTATTTCACGGAGGATACTTCGTTTCCTGTTTTATTTCCTGAAGGAAGACATGAGTCGTATGGAATAGAAGACTGTCGAGTGGCTTTCATCGAAGGGAAATGGTACCTCACTTATACTGCTGTGTCTTCGAACGGAGTGGCGGTAGGAATGAGGAGCACTTCAGACTGGAAATCGTTTACGAATCATGGTCTGATTTTACCTCCTCATAATAAGGATTGTGCTTTATTCGAAGAGAAAATCGGAGGGAAATACTTGATTCTGCATAGGCCCAGCAGTCCCGAGATAGGCGGTAACTATATTTGGATTGCCGAGAGTCCCGACCTTTTGCACTGGGGAGGTCACCAATGCCTAGCCAAGACCCGTAGAGGGAGTTGGGACAGTGCCCGCATCGGGGCAGGATGTTCACCGATCCGTACCCCCGATGGCTGGCTGATGATCTATCACGGGGCCGATGAGAATAACAGGTACTGCCTTGGGGCCATGCTCCTTGACCTTAAGAATCCTTCCAAGGTCCTTTTGAGAAGTGTCGATCCGTTGTTCTTTCCGGAGATGTCTTATGAGAAAGAGGGTTTCTTCGGCAATGTGGTGTTTTCCTGCGGCCAGCTTGTCGATGGGGATCGTATCACAATGTATTACGGGGCTTCGGACCAGTACATCTGTAGGGCGGAGCTATCATTGAAGGACATTCTTGATTCACTAAATAATTGATTGATAATGAGGAATAAACTGCTTTTAATCTCCTGCCTTCTCGTCCTGGTCGGGTGCGGGAACAAAGCGAAGTACTATGGCAGCGTGATATCTGATATCGACCTTGACGGGCGCCTCTATCCGAAGGTTGAAAAGCAGGTCTCATCCTTGTCCGTACTTGATCTTTCCAAAGAAAATGTAGAGTCCCAGGTGGCTTGCATAGGATTGCAGGGCATCGTCAACCGGAAATATTCCGAAAAACTCTATGTCAAGAACAGCCGCTGTAAGGACAATCACGGCGGCTGGACCACTGGCGACCGCAAAGCGCAAGCCCAAATGGGCGATTTCTGGCTCAAGGCGGTCCTTGACGATATTCCCCAAAGTGATATTCCTTTGGAGGAAGGAATCACCAATCCCGCTTTCAAAGCGGCGGTAGAGGCCTACAAGGAAGACATAAAGGGAGTTATCATCTATGATTATGACTTGGTCGAGGCCACGATAGAGGCCGCCACTACAATCGCCGGCCAAACGGACGGCCTTATTGTCTCGCCTGCTTTATATGAAGAGGTCAAGGGATATGGATTTCCTGTTATAGAGGATCTTCGAGGCAAGTTCAAAGATAATTTCGAGTGCGTGGATTGGCTTCTTGAAAACTGGTGGGACGGGGCTTGCAAGGATGTGGCTTTCACATGGTCCCACATGACCTTGGACTGGGCTGAGAGCTGGGGTGCCGCCAATAAAGACTACGTCGTTGCGAACAGGCTTTTCACCTATTTCCTTGATATCCGAGAGCATGACCAGTGCGCTTATTATGAGACAGTTGTAAAACGCTACCCTGCAGGTACTCCCATTATGGGGTGGACTGATGAGTTGAAGGCGGACAAACTGTTCGCTGACTATGGCTATGTGATGGTTCCATTCATCTCCGTCGAGAACCTTTCCGTGATGTCCTCTTTCCCTTCGGTGAATGGGGAACCGATCAAGCCCAAGGCTTATGATGTCGAGCCTGGGCAAGTCAATATCGCTTTCTTGATCTCAGATGGTGACAACCTTCTTCACACAATGATTTATATGCCTTACACCATAGGCAATTCACCTGCTTTCGGAGCCGTTCCGATCACCTGGATCATCAACCCCGGTATCGTTGACTTGGCTCCTAGGGCGTTCCAGTGGTATAAAAAGACTATGGATGCCGCCGGTCAGGAGATGGGAGCCATGATGGGTGACGGCTCTCCTGAGCCAGATCGTTATTCGGGTTTCTCATTTTACTGCGCTTGGGCCAAACATTACATCGACCAGGCTGGAATCCTCACGATGAAGCAGATGATTGGTGGCGAGCCTGTGGCCTGGAATGTCCAGCCATACTGCCTCGAGGGTGGGTACGCCGGAACTGATTGGAGAGGCATAGGCCCCCATGAGATTCACGTTGACAACCGTACGGTCCATGTGGGAACCACTAACTGGTCCCATCTGGAGGAGGTCATAGATTCCACCCCAGCGGATGAACCTCTGTTCTTGTCAGTTATGATAGGTTGCGCCCACATGGATGTGACATCCTTTGCCAAAGAGCTTTATGAAAAGATATCTTCTCGTAAAGACGGAAGGGAATATGTATTCATGAGAACCGCAGATCTTGCGGCCACTTACAGGAAATATATAGGTAAAGATTAATTAACACTTTTACTATTACTTGTTTATGGGAATAATTCTTAAAAAACTCTGCTTGTCGTCAGTGGCCTTGCTGGCCGGCGCGGTAATGTTCGCGCAAACGACAGTCTCCGGTGTTGTCAGAGACAAGACCGGACAGCCCGTCATTGGGGCAGCGGTTGTTGTCTCCGGCACAACAAATGGTGCCGCGACGGATTTGGACGGGCGGTACGTTCTCCAGAACGTAAAGCCAAGCGATGTTCTTAACGTGTCATCCATCGGGTTTGAGAGCGTCTCTGTCAATGTCGGCGGACAGACCGTAATAGACATTGTACTAAACGAGGATGCTCTTAGTCTTGAGGGGACTGTGGTTATCGGTTATGGTGTCCAGAAGAAGAGCGACATAACCGGAGCGATTTCTTCTGTTAACGGAGACCAGTTAGTCAACAGGCCCGTTGAGACAGTCCAACAAGCCTTATCCGGCAAGATCGCCGGTGTCCAGGTACTTACAGCAAGTGGCGCGCCAGGTGAGGATCCGCAGATCCGTATCCGTGGTTTCGCGTCCAACAGCACAGGAGCGTCCAACCCCTTGTATGTGGTTGACGGATTGAAGGTATCCAGCATCGCCTATCTCGATCCTTCTATGATCGAGTCCATGGAAGTCCTTAAAGATGGCGCTTCAGCCGCGATCTATGGAGCCGAGGCTGGTAACGGTGTCGTCCTCATCACTACCAAGCAAGGAAAAGGTAAAGGTCGAATCTTCTATGATTTCACATACGGAATCAACAAGCTCGGGAAGAAGGCTGATGTCATGAACGCCGAGCAATACGCCTCTTATCAGCGCACTTCCGGTAACGGCACACTGATTGACACTTATTGGGATGGCTCCGACACTGATTGGTTTGATGTCCTTTATGGAGACAAGGGAACAATCATGAGGCACACTGTAGGAGTTGAGGCAGGTAACGATAGAGGGTCATTATACGCCGCTGTCTCTTATCTGGACAATGATGGTATGTACTATGGCGACAAGGATTACTTGAAGCGTCTGACTTATCAGGTCAATGCTGATTATTGGATAAAGCCTTGGCTACAGATTGTAACCAACAACTCCATCGAGACCTCCAACTCTTCAGACACACAGGGTAATATCAATAAGGCTCAGTACAACTCGCCTTACATATATGACCCTACGACTCCGGCATTCTATCCGGCCGGAAGATTACCTTCATATATGCAGGGACTTATCGCCGCCAATGGTGATGATGTGTTCATGAAGAATGAGAACGGCGACTATGTGGCCATACCTGGCATCATCGCTGACCGTACCAGCCCTCTGACATGGTACTATAGCCAGGATATGCAGAGAAAGAGTTTGAATCTCCGCGGAACCACCTCTGTCAATTTCAAGCCTATAGACTGTCTTGTGTTTACCAGCAGGCTCGGTTATAACCTTGGTTCGTCATATTTCGAGTATTACGGCGTTCCGGTGTGGTTCTCCGTGACCCCTCGTACAAAAATAGAGTTCAACACAAGGACATCCATCGCGAGATCATATGATTGGGAGAACTTCGTGAACTTTAACAAGACTTTCGGCGAGAAGCACACCATCGCCGCCATGGCCGGTATGTCCTACCGCAACCAGTGGTCGAACTACACAAGCGCCTCAACGGACGAGCTTACAAATTATGCGGACAACTTCCACTACATGCAATATTCCACAGCTAGCGCTTCGGACGGAGTCGGTGGCCAGGAAAGCCTCAACCGGTCGATTTCTTACTTCGGTCGTCTCGGTTATACTTTCGACAACCGGTACAATATCCAGGCGACATTCCGTGCCGACGCGTTCGACTCTTCATATCTTGCAAAAGAGTCACGCTGGGGATATTTCCCTTCAGTGTCCGTAGGTTGGATTATTTCCAATGAATCATTCATGAACCAGTTTAAAGATGTTATGTCTTTCGCCAAACTCCGCGCCTCTTATGGTATCAACGGTAATATCAATGTACTTGGCAATTACGCCTATGCGTCTTCGCTCTCGACAAATGACTATTACCCGATAGATGGGACCATTATCGGCACGATCACACCCTCTTCGGTATTGGCAAACCCTTCTCTACGTTGGGAAAGATCCAAACAGATCGACGTGGGGCTTGACCTGCGTTTCCTCCAGAACCGACTCTTGTTCTCGGCTGATTACTACACGAAGGACACTGACGGACAGTTGATCAGTATGACTTCTCCTGTCGCGTCCGGAACGACTTCGGTCACCCGCAATGTCGGACTTGTCAACAATAGCGGTCTTGAATTTGAACTTGGCTGGCGCGACACTATCGGAGATTTCAGCTATTCCGTGACCGGCAACTTCTCCACCCTGCACAACCTCGTCAAGAGCACCGGCGGGCAGGATCGTATCCAGAAAAGCGGCCTCGTCTATTTCGAGGAAGGTCAACCTGTCTGGAGCTTCTGGGGATATAATTACACCGGCATCGGATCAGACGGGAAAGCCCAGTACGAGGATCTAGACGGCAACGGGACAATCAATGCTTCCGATCGCGTCACACTTGGATCTCCTATCCCTAAAGGACTTTACGGAATCAACTTGTCAGCCTCTTGGAAGAATATCGATTTGACGGTTTTCGGAAGTGGCGCTTTCGGCAATCAGATATTCTTCAACTCACCTATTCCTCTGTCAAATAAGCCGGCGGTGTTGTGGACGGACTCCTTCACGGCAAAGGGTGCCGGAGCGAAATATCCGGTTCCTGACGCCAATGGCGACCAGTTCTTCAGCTCTTCTTCAATGCTTCTTTTCGACGGCTCGTTCTTCAAGATCAAGCAGATATCCCTGGGCTACACCGTTCCCCAGAACCTGCTTCAGAAGGCTTACATCTCAAGTCTCAGGGTATTCGCCTCACTTGACAACTGGTTCTGCTTCACCAAGTACGTGGGTATGGATCCCGAGAACATAGGTGTCGGTAACGACATCGTTAAGGATCCGGCCATGGGTGTCGATCTAGGAAACATGCCTTCACCGAAGGCTATGACTGTTGGAGTAAATCTTTCATTCTAAACTATTTCCGAATATGAAAAGGATTTCTATAATAGCAAGCGTCATCGCTGTCTCATTAGCTTTTGTCTCCTGCGACCAGAGCCTCCTGGACATTGAGCAGCACGGAGTCATTCCGGTGGACGCCACTTACGAGAACGCGGATGACCTTACCGCTGACGAGCTTATCTCGCAGATCTTTTGCGAGGTAAAATATCTCACCATGGGAGACTGGGGGGTGGATCTGATCGCGACCTGCGCCGCGAAGGTCGGAGATGCCTGGCCTGGTGGAAATGGACCTAGCGACGGTACCAATTACCAGTTGATGTCAAGGTTCAACGACACCGCCCAGACAAGTCAGTACATGACGATGTACAGACGTTTCTACAGGATTATCTATAAGTCTAATCTGATCGTCGAGAAACTTAACGACGGGTCTCCCGAGCGGAAAAGGGTCATAGCCGAGGCCAAAGCATGGCGCGCATGGTCGATGATGCACCTTACCCAACTTTGGGGAAGCGCTCCTCTTGTCACTCATACCCTCGATGGTATCGAGTATTCATTCACCCCAAGCAACACTCCCGCGGAGGAAAGCTGGAAGTGGATCATGGATCAATTTGAAGAGGCCGCCGCAGATCTTCCCTCCAAGGCTGGCCTTGGCGGGCAGAAGATTATCGGAGGCCGTTGGACCAAAGAGGCATGCTATGCGTTCAAGGGCAAGGGCTACATGTGGCAGAATGATTATGCCAACGCCAAGACAGAGCTGGCCAAGGTAATATCCTCTGGCAAATATGCTCTTTGGACCAAGACGGCGAACATGGCCGACTATGGAACTAACATGTTGCTCTACAAGAAGAATCAGGAGGCCGAGGGTAATACTTGGATTGATGGAAGCGCTGACTATGTGTATAACACCGTCTGGCGTTACGATGCTGATTTCTGCGACGAATTCCTGCTTGAACTCGACATCGATGGCGACGCTAATATGGTCGGCAACCTGGATCCTTACTGGTTCCGTGCTTACATGAATTGGCGAAACAATCACATCTACGAGCCTGCTAACACAACCCACAATGATGGTTGGGGCTTCATTGTCCCGACTCAGGCGTTCGCGTTGGCTATGGCGAAGCACGACGGCAACGGCCCCCGACGCAGGGCTACAATCTGCACGTGGGACGAGTATATGAACATGTTCCCGTTCGGAGATGCAAAGATCAGGGGCGTTATAACTGGAGCGAAGTATTTCGCTTGCGAGGGATATCTTCGCATGAAATGGTACGATTTCCTCGATGATGTCAATGAAGATCGCTACGCCGCCGGAAACGCGTTCGGTAATAGGACTAACTTCCCGCTGCTCCGTTATTCTGACGTGCTTCTGCTTTATGCTGAGGCGGTTTGCCAGAGCGGCTCCGAAGGCAATGCCGGCATCTCCGGACTCCAGGCTCTTAACCTCGTCCGAAGCCGCGCGGGTCTTGATGACGCTCCTGCGCTTGATATGAATAATGAAACATACGGTATCAAGGCGGAGCGCCGTTTTGAACTTTGGCTTGAGGACTGCAACCGTTATGTTGACCTGATCCGCTGGGGCGACTACAAGAGTTTCGTGACGGACAACTCGATGAATGGCGTGGGTCCGTACTGGGGAGCTTATGTCCCATGGCTTCTTGGCATGAAGGATGAAACTTACAGCAACCTGGCCGATCCTACCGACATGAGCAACTACGAACTGCAATATGATGCCCAGGCGACAAGAGGATCTTGGGACGACAAGTTCTATCTCCTTCCTTTCCCTTACCAGGAGCTCCAGTTGAACAAGGAACTTGAGCAGAATCCGGGCTGGGAAAGACCGTAACCTATTTGTTTTCAGATTCTCCCGGATCTTGCATATATTTGTGTGGGATCCGGGAAGGATTCTGGAATAATCACCCTTTTATGCGATGAGACAATACAGTATCGGTGCCAAGGCTCTTGGAGGTTTTCCTTTATTGGTGGCTTTGGTTTCCTGCGGCCAAGGAGATGGGGACAGGGTTTCAAAAAGTAACGGGCGTTCCCCCAGGAATGTCATTTTCATTCTGAGTGATGACCATAGGTATGACTACATGGGATTCCTCGGGACTGTCCCTTACCTTCAGACGCCGAACTTGGATTATTTGGCCGCAAATGGAGCCTATGTCCAGAACGCGTTCGTGACAACCTCGCTTTCTTCGCCGAGCAGGGCATCAATACTGACCGGACTGTTCTCTCACGAGCATACCGTGGTCGACAATGCCGCGCCTTTGCCGGATGGTCTTGTGTATTTTCCGGAATATCTCCAATCGGCCGGCTATGCCACCGGTTTCTTCGGGAAACTGCATATGGGGAACAGGGATGGAATGCCCCTGCCTGGATTTGACCGTTGGGAAAGTTTGAACGGGCAAGGTACGTATTATGATGTCCGTCTGAACGAGGATGGGGAGTGGAAACAATACGGTGCGGATGAATATGTAGCTGACCTTATTACAGCCCACGCTATTGATTTCATCGAAGATCATAAGGACGGGCCTTTCTTTGTCTATTTGTCTCATAAGAACGTGCATGATCCTTTCAAGGCTTCTCCTGAATATGAGGGGAAATACTCGGATTTGCCAAACCCTCGGCCAGAGTCGTTCAACACTCCTTATTACGGCATCCCGGACCTTCCTACAGGAAAATCCGGTGTCAAACCTTTCGCAGGCGCAGAGTGGTATGGTGAAGATAGGATGCCTGATTGGGTAAAACAACAGAGGGAAAGCTGGCATGGAGTTGACTTCTGTTACAATGGCCGTCTGGATATGGATCAGGAGATCCGTAAGTATTGCGAGTGCATCAGCAGTATGGATCGGACAATAGGTGACTTGATGGATTATCTACGCTCGGCTGGACTTGATCAGAACACTCTTATTATCTACATGGGAGACAATGGTTTCGCTTGGGGGGAGCATGGGCTTATCGATAAGAGGAACTTCTATGAGGCTTCCGTCAGGGTGCCGATGCTGGCATATTGCCCTGAGATCATTCCGGCTGGCTCGGTCGTGAAGGATATGGTCCAGAATGTCGATATCGGGCCTACAGTAATGGATGCTTGCGGTCTTGAAAAAGCTCCTCAAATGCGGGGGGATTCATTCCTCCCGATGCTGGAGGGTAATCCGGCGCCGTCCGACTGGCGCAAGCGGATTTATTATGAGTATTATTGGGAATATGATTTCCCGCAGACCCCGACAACATTCGGTGTTCGTACCGACAGGTATAAATATATCCACTACCATGGCGTATGGGACACTAATGAGTTGTATGATCTTTCTGCGGATCCATCCGAGACGCATAACTTGATAGGGAATCCTGATTATCAAGAAATAGCGGAACAGCTTGATCGCGACCTTTTCGACTGGCTCGAGGAGACGGGCGGCATGGCTATACCTCTCAAGCGTAATGACCGAAAGCACAATGACTGGCGCAATGGTAGGGTTTATTGATTTTTGAATTATGAGAAAGAAACATTTGGTTCTCGCATTAGGCGCTGCCGCATACTGTGTCTCTGCCAACTGCGCGGAAAGGGATAAGAAGCCGAATGTCATTATTATTTATTCGGATGACCAAGGCGCGGCTGATCTGGGCTGCTATGGCTCTGATGACATATATTCTCCAAACATTGATGAGCTTGCCCGCACGGGGGTCAGGTTCACCCAATTTTATGCCGCACCGGTCAGCTCCGCCTCCAGGGCAAACCTCTTGACCGGCCAGTTTTGCCGAAGGGCGGGATTGAGCGCCAATTCGGGATATCATGGTTTCCCTTCTGAGAAAGAGACGCTGGCCGAGCGGATGCGGAAAGGTGGATATAAGACAGCCCTGATTGGTAAATGGCATCTTGGAGAGGCACCCGAAGCTATTCCGACCGCTCGTGGATTTGATTATTTCTGGGGATTCCTTGGAGGATGCATTGACAATTACTCTCATTTCTATTACTGGGGAGGACCAAACCGCCACGATTTATGGGAAAACGAGCGGGAAATCTATCTTCCCGGATCTTTTTTCATTGATGAAAGCCTTCACAGGCTCAAATCCTATGTGAGACGGAACAATGGTGACGCCCCTTTCTTCCTGTACTGGGGAATCAATATCCCGCACTACCCTTTGCAGCCGACTCAGAAATGGTTGGATTATTATTCCGGGCTATCTGATCCCAGAAGAATGTATGCCGCATTCGTCTCCACGATGGATGAATATGTAGGGAAGCTGATGGATTTTATTAAAGAAGAGGGATTGTACGAGGATACTGTGATAATCTTCCAATCTGATAACGGCCACAGTACCGAGGATAGGACTTTCGGCGGTGGTGGATCAGCTGGGATCTACCGCGGCGGCAAGTTTTCCTGTTTCGAAGGAGGGATCAGGGTTCCTTCCATAATCAGCTATCCTGGACACTTTCCCCAGGGTGAAGTCCGGGATCAGATGTCCATGAGTATCGATTGGTTCCCGACACTTGTCGAACTCTGCGGGATTGATCCAGGCGGAATGGATGTCGACGGCAGGAGTCTTATGCCGGTGATCTACTCATCCTCAGCTCCAGCTCCGCATAATATACTTCATTTTGATTTCCTGGATCAATGGGCTGTCAGGAAAGGAGATTGGAAACTAATCTACAAGGCGGTCGATGTCCGTCCTGGTAATTACCGCCAAGAGATTGAGGATGAATATTTTTTGTCAAATATTAAAGAGGATCCGTCAGAGACGGTGAATTACTCCAAGTCTCACCCGCGTATTGTTCAGGAACTTAAGAAAGAACGGAAAGAATGGCTGGACACTTTATCAAAAGAATAGCCCTGTCAGTACTGACTGCATTTTGCCTTATCCCTGCCCAAGGAATGGAAAAAGGCTTGACAAGGTATGTCAACACATTTCAAGGGTCATTGAATACCAAGGACTTCTCTCATGGTAGACTATCTCCTCTCGCCGTGCTACCCCACAGGATGGCGGCTTGGACACCAACCGGCTTCTCTTATGCGGAAGGGAGTGTGACCGGCATCTCCTGCTTTGGGTTGGCATTTGCTCCTGAAGGTGACGGCCGACTTGACATTTCGGCTTCTGAAGGGCGTCCGGATTATCTTGGAATCAAGATGTTAAGCGGGACTCTGATGGAGGCGACACCAGTTCCCGAAGGAGGTATTGCAGAGTTCACATTCCCGAAGAAGACGCCGGCCACTATCCGTATCCAGACTGGTCCGGAAGGTAATATCAATTTTGATGCGAAGGCTAAGTCCGCTTCCGGCTTCGTTGTGAGCAAGTCTCCACATCATCTGGTTACCGACACAGTCTGGTTTAAGCTGGTATTTGACAAGCCGTTCCAGTCCTCTGGAACCTCGATCTTGAGTTTCATGGGATGTAGGAAAGTCTCTGTTAAAGCTTCGTTCTCCAAGATCGGTCCAACACAAGCGGATCTCAATTTCAGAAGATCCCTCCGGAATATGTCTTTCGAGGAAGTCCGGTCTGCCGCTGAAAACGAATGGAATCACGCCCTTGGAAAGATTATCGTTGAGGGAGGCACCTTGGATCAGCGACGCACTTTCTATTCCTGCCTGTTCAGGACAATGCTCAGACCGGCGATAGATTACGAGTTTGACGAGTCTGGGACACCGCATTTTAGTTTCAACGGGACCATTTATGAAGGTAAATACCATTCCAATCCTATCCTTTGGGATGCTTACCGCTGCCTCTTCGCCCTGGACAATATCATAGACACAAGCCTTCAGAAGGAATACCTTCCCTCGCTGATAAAGACCCAAGACCTATTGGGATGGTGGCCGAATGGCCATGTCATGATCGGTAATCATGCGATTTCAGTGCTTTGTGATGCCTGGGCAAAAGGAATCAGGGACTTCGATCCCTCGGATGTCTTGGAACGCTATGTGAATGAGATCACAAAGTCAAAACTTGAGACAGATGTCAACGCCCAGTATAATGCGGATCATCTCCGAGGATTCGGCCGTATGGGATTCGAGGATTACTTCTCACTGGGATATATCCCATACCCGCAAGGGACCGACAGGGTGATGGAGACCACTTCCAAGACCATCGAGTATTGCTATGATGATTTCTGCGCATGGAAACTCGCGCAAATGTCCGGGTGCAAATCCTATGAGGATATATTCAGCAGACACATCTACAATTACCGGAATGTATTTGATCCTTCAGACCAGTTTTTCAAAGGGAGAGACCGTACTGGTCGTTTTGACGAGAACTTCAATCCATTTGAATGGGGAGGGCCTTTCGTGGAGGGCAATGCTTGGCAGTGGCGTTTCTCTATCCAGCAAGATGCTAAAGGAATGATTGACCTCATGGGCGGAGAGAAGAGGTTTCTGAGTAACCTGGACACATTGTTTACCGCTCCTGGCGATTCGGTGTTGCCGGGAGGATACGGATTCATAATCCATGAGATCAATGAGGCTGTTGCCGGAGGTCAAGGCCAATATGCCCAAGGGAATGAGCCCTGTTTCCATGTAATACATCTTTATAATCACGCTGGACAGCCATGGAAGGCCCAGAAGTTATTGAGGGATTCGATGACGCGTCTTTTTTCCCCTGGTCCGGACGGTTTCCCCGGTGATGAGGATGGAGGGGCTATGTCAGCATGGTATGTTTTCAATGCCATGGGTTTCTATCCTGTGACTCCAGGTGTTCCCCAATACGTCATAGGCAGCCCGCTTTTCGATGCCGTTACCATAAACCTTGAGAACGGCAAGACTTTCAAGATCGTCTCGTCCGGGAACGGGGAAGGTGCCTGTTATATTTCCAAGGCCTTTCTTGATGGAAAGGTAATCTCCCGGAGCTGGATAACCCATGATGAGTTGATGAAAGGTGGCCAGTTGGAGTTCTCTATGTCCAAGGAACCGGATTACGATCGAGGAACGTCTCCGGAGGACAGGCCGTATTCTATGAGTAACGATAACACAGGTGGGATATTAAATAATTGAAAGAAATGATGAAGAAGTTTTTGATTACGCTTTTGGTAGCGACTGTTTCCATCGGGGCTGGAGCATCCATAAAGCTTCCGGCTATCTTAGGGGACAATATGGTATTGCAGCAGAAATCCGATGTCAAGTTGTGGGGCTGGGCTTCACCGGGTTCCACCGTGAAGGTCAAGACTTCGTGGGGCTTCGCCGCATCCACCCGTGCGGATGGAGGAGGTAACTGGCTTCTGAGTGTCAGGACACCTGAAGCCTCTTTTGAAAAACGGAATATCACAATCTCTGACGGGAAGTCGCTGGTTCTCAGCAATATTCTTATCGGAGAAGTCTGGCTCTGCTCGGGCCAGTCCAATATGGAAATGATGGTGCAAGGAGGAAGAGATTGTCCCATAGAGAATTCCCAGCGTGTTATTGTGGAAAGCGCGCGGTATCCGGATGTCCGTCTTTTCTCAGTCAAGATTGATGGCTCACTCCATCCGAAGGATGATGTCACGGGCTCCTGGAAACAGGCTTCACCCGAAACGGTGAAGAGTTTCAGCGCGGTCGGATATCTTTTCGGTCGCGACTTGCACAAGGCTCTTAATGTTCCCATCGGTATAATCAACGCGAGTTGTGGAGGAACTTGGATTGAGGCTTGGTTTCCGGCCGAGCTTCAGAAGGAGTTCGCTGATTATGATCCTGCCACTGTCCCGGTTCGTGAGGGTCAGAGTGGAATGAACACTATGGAGATCCTTTACAATGGTATGATTTACCCGTTGAGGAACTATGAGATCAAAGGATTCTGCTGGTATCAGGGCTGCACAAATGAGGGGCGCAGCACTTGTTACGCTTTAAAGCAAGCCGCTCTGATACGGCATTGGAGAGAACTCTGGGGAGGGGCGAGCAAGCCTTTTTACTATGTCGAGATAGCTCCTCATGAGAATGGTGAAGAGAATATAAAAGGAGCCTTGGTTCGGGAGCAACAAGCCAAAGTGATGGATCTCGTGGAGAACACCGGGATGGTATGTACAAATGATCTTGTTTATGAGTATGAGAGATGGAATGTCCATCCGAGCAGGAAAGAGCCTGTTGCCGAGAGATTGGCTTGGTGGGCATTGAGCCGTGATTATGGCTATGGCGATGCTGTGAAAGTGATAGGTCCCCGTTTCAAATCTATGGAATTGATGGAAGGTGGTGTCCTTAAGGTGAGTTTCACGGGAAGTGAATGCGGATTCATCGTAGATGGCCCGATTGAGGGATTTGAGGTGGCCGGAGCTGACGGGGTGTTCAAGAAAGCCCATGCGGAACGTCGCCGTCCGGATCCGACAGTCTTGTATGTTTCCGCATACGATGTCGGGAAGCCATTGTATTTACGCTATAACTTCAAGAATTGCAGTCCGGGACACTTGTGGGACGCTTTTGGTCAGCCGGTTGTTCCTTTCCGTACCGACTCATTCGATTATTAACATAGTATTATGAAAAGAATAGCATTATTACTTGCGGCAGCCATATGCCTGCCCTCTTTGCTGATGGCGAAGGTAGTCCTTCCGCCAGTATTTACTGACCACATGGTTCTTCAGCAGCAGGCCACTGTTACTTTCTGGGGAACCGCTTCTCCTGGCAAGAGAGTCACCGTCACCACTTCCTGGGACGGGCGTTCCTATAGTGCCACCGCTTCAAGGGAAGACGGAAGCTGGAGCCTTAAATTCGACACCCCTTCCTTTGGAGGACCTTATGAGATTTCCGTTGCCGATAGTAGGAAACCATTGATTTTGAAGAATGTACTTATCGGTGATGTGTGGATATGCTCCGGTCAGTCTAATATGGAGATGAAGATCGGAGACAAAGTGACCGGTATGGAGGAGACACTTGCTCAAGCGAAGAATTATCCGAATATCAGGATTTTCCATGTCCAGAATACCACCGCCACCCTCCCGACTGACGTGATTCCTGTTCGTCACGGAGGCTGGCAAATGTGCGATTCTGAGACTATATGGGATTTCTCCGCCGCAGCTTATTATTTCGGCAAGGAGCTTAACGAGAACCTTGATATTCCCATAGGTTTGATCGAGACTTGCTGGGGAGGCACTCTGGCTGAGGCGTGGACAAGCGGAGAGTCATTGAAGAAGATGCCTTATTTCGCGTCTCGAGTGGAGGAGGCTGCATCCCTACCTTTGACGGAAGAAGCCAGGACAGAGAAATTCCATCAGGATATAGCCCGTTGGCGTGAGAGTGTGAAGGAATATGATCCGGCTTATTCAGAAGGACGCTTGGTTTGGGGCTCGCTCGAGTGCCCTGATTCTGATTGGAGCGAGATTGAGTCTCCTGGCTTTGTGCAGGATTCCGGTCTTCCGAATTTCAGCGGATACCTATGGATGCGTAAAACTGTTGACATCCCCTCCTCGTGGGCGGGGAAGGATATTACCCTTGACCTAGCTATGATAGATGACAATGATTTCACGTATTTCAACGGAGTGGAGGTTGGGCATACAGAAGGATGCCTTACACACAGGCATTACGAAGTGCCTGGATCCCTTGTCAAGGCCGGCAAGGCTGTCATAGCCGTAAGGGTGATGGACACCGGTGGAAAGGGAGGAATATGGGGAGACAAAGACAGGATGTTCCTTGCCTTGTCCGGGAATGATAGAATCACTCTTGCGGGTACTTGGAAATACAAGGTTGCCATGAGACTGTCAGACACTCCCGACCTTCCGGTAAATACTGCTAGGGAAGCCAATTTCCCGACGTTTCTCTATAATGCCATGATACATCCTCTGCTTCGGGTACCCATCAAGGGGGCTATCTGGTACCAAGGTGAGGCCAATGTCGCCAGATCCCTTCAGTATCAGACACTTCTCCCTCTCATGATCCAAGACTGGAGAAAGGCGTGGGGGATCAATTTCCCGTTCTACATAGCCCAGTTAGCCAATTATCAGGCTGTCCAGACCGGCCCTGAGGAATCCGACTGGGCAGAGCTGCGTGAAGCTCAATTATTCACGACAAGGCTTGAGAACACCGGGATGGCTGTCTTGATTGACATCGGCGAGGCTGCTGATATTCATCCCAAGAACAAGGCGGAGGTCGGGCGAAGGCTTGCCTTGAACGCTCTTGCGCTTACCTATGGGAAGGATATTCCTTACAGCGGCCCTATCTATTCATCATACAAGATAGAAGGTAGTTCGGTGCGAATCTTTTTCGACCACATTGAGGGTGGTCTATCGACTCCTTCCGGTTCCTCCTTGGAAGGATTCTACTTGGCTGGGGCTGACCACGTCTTCCACAAGGCGAAGGCTGTTATCGATGGAGGTACTGTCGTTGTGTCTTGTCCCGAGGTTGAGTTCCCTACATCAGTAAGATACGGCTGGGCGAACAATCCAGTGTGCAACCTCTACAATGGAGCTGGCCTTCCAGCCTCTCCTTTCCGTACAGATTCCTGGGCGGCTGATAATAGATAATCCTTCCTATGAGACGTTCCGTGATATTGTCAATTCTCTCATTCGTCCTCTTTTCTCCGATTTGTGGGGCGTATGTCAAGGAGGTGTATTTCGGGACGGCCGAAGGCCTGTCCAATAGTTCCGTGACCTGCTTGTTCCAGGATTCGGAGCAGATGCTGTGGATCGGGACATGGGACGGCCTTAACATGTATGACGGACACCGTTTCAAGACCTGGAAGTTCGATCCGGGCAATCCCAATACCCTTTCCAACAATATCATCAGGAACATAGTCGAGGAAAAGGAAGGCATTATTTGGATCGCTACTGACCACGGAATAAACCGTATGGACATACGAGGTAGAACAGTACAGCGTTTCTATCCCGGTCACGAGAGCCGGATGCCTAATGTTGAAGAAAGTTTTGATGTCGCCGTCACTCAAAAAGGGACAGTGTTCTGTTCTTCTATAGGTTGGGGGCTCTCATGGTACGACCCCGCTACAGAACAACTGGTGTCCTTGAATATTCCTGAATTCAACACTTCTTGGATAAAAAGGATTTATACTTGGAACGGTGCTGACCTTTTGATCCAGACCCAGACCGGTGAATTGTTCGTGGCTGGTTTTGACGCGAAGGACGGGACTGTGACTATGAAGACAGCTGATCCACTCTCGCAAGCTCCTGTCGCCTTATGTATAAGCCAGTCGAAAGCTGGCCTTGTGATTGTGTCATCCGATTATGATGTATGGTACAAGAAACCAGAGCGTGAGGACCTTATCTATGTGGGCGCATTGAATGACCGTGAGGAGGTGCGAGCCGCGACACTGTCTGATTCAGGCAGGGTTTATATTGCCCTGGGACGTTCAGGAATTTGTTCAATGTCAATAGGTGAGGACACTTTTTTGCCCGAGAATCTGGCGGGCGGCACCGACATCCTCTCCATGTGTTGTGGTACTCAGGATATCTTGTGGGTTGGAAGTGATGGTAAAGGGCTTGTGGAATGTTTCGACAGTGGATTGGCTTTCAACAGGACACCGGTGGAGGACATTTTCCCTGGCCGATCAAGGCCTGTCCGAACTTTCTGGGAGGATGAGGACGGCACGCTTTATATAGGTAGCAAAGGGAGTGGTATTGTCCGATGCTTTCCCGATGGGAAGCGCTCTTACCTTGGAACGGATCAGGGGCTGTCCAATAATGCGGTTTATTGCATATCCCATGGTTTGTATCCTGGGCATATTGTAATAGGCAGCGACGGTGACGGTGTTGACTTGTTTTTCCCTGCCACCAACAGGGTTTCTCACCTCGATCCTGCTTCGGGGACTTCCTGGCGTTATGTGTATGCTCTTTGTCCGGATCCGGACAGGGATTGCTTGTGGATCGGAACCAACGGTTTCGGGTTGGTGAAAGTCAGATACTCTCTTTCTGGCAACAAGGTTTCCCTTGTGGAACAACGTATTTATTCCAACATTTCAGACGATTCCTCATCTTTAAGCAGTAATATCATTTTTTCCGTGGTCCCATCTGGTGACGGCCGTATTTGGGTGGGAACGCGAGGTGGTGGTCTGGACTTGTTCGACCCGGAAACGGGCAAAAGCCGCAGGTTCTTTTCAGGAGAGTATTCCCTGGTCAACAATGATATCTTATGCATGTACATGGATCCTGATTCCACCCTTTGGATAGGTACAAGTTACGGGCTCAGTTCGTTGCGCAAGGAGGATGTGGCTGCGGGAGAGTTCAAGTCTTTCACGGAATCAGACGGTCTTGCCAATAATACTATACATGGTATTTTGGGTGATGATGAGGGCAGGATATGGCTCTCGACCACAAGAGGAATATCCAGATTCGATCCTTTGAATAACTCGTTTGTAAATTACTTCAACTACGAGGAACTACAGAGTGACGAGTTCTCAGATGGGGCCTGTTTCAAGGGAAGTGACGGATCATTCTTTTTCGGAGGGGTAGGTGGCTACAATCGCTTCCGTCAGGAGGACATTAATCTTAGGGACTATCGTCCGGACATTATTTTTGATGAATTGTCCGTACAACAGCAGCCTGCGGAGATCCTGGTCCCCGGCAATGGCGTTGTGCTCCGTCACGATGAGAATTTCTTTTCGATACGTTTCTTCGCCAGGGATTTCATAAGGGGAGGGAACTGCGAGTATTCCTATAAGCTGAATGGTTTTGACGACAGGTGGAATTATGCCGGCACCAATGGAATAGCTTCGTTCACCAACGTTCCTTCTGGCAAATACGAGCTGATGGTAAGGTGCACAAATGGAGACAAGGTATGGAATGACAAGATATTCAGTCTTCCGGTAAGGATTCGCGCGCATTGGTCGGCTACACCGTGGGCCTATCTAACATATTGCTTGGCTCTTATCCTGTTAGGCCTGCTTGCGTTGCGTGTTTTGAAGGAGAGGATGAGACAGAGGGAATTGCTATTATTGGAATCGATGAAGAATCGTCAGCAGAAAGACACATATGAGGCGAAACTGGATTTCTTCACAAGTATTTCTCATGAATTCAGCACCCCTCTGACCCTCATCTATGGATCTGGAGAGTATTTGCAGGAAAAGTATTCCTTGTCTCCAGATGTCCAGCGCCATATCAGCATTATTCGCAACAATTCTGCTCGGATGCAGAGGCTCGTGGGTGATCTGCTTGATTTCCGCAAAGCGGATACCGGCAACTATGTTCCTCAATACGGGAAGGTGGATTTAACGTCCTTCATTTCACAGGTGGCTGACAACTTCATCGAGGTGGCTCAGGAGGACGGTATAAAGTTCAGTTTGGAGCTTCCTCCATATCCGGTCGAAGTGATATCGGATAAGGAAGCCCTGGATAAGATTCTTTACAACTTGATATCCAATGCTTTGAAATACACCCCAATAGGAGGAGTCGTACAACTGATTTCCACACATGAGGAAGACAAGGATGTGGTTAAAGTTATCAATTCCGGTAAAGGAATAAAACCGGAGGATCTGCCGAAGGTCTTCAATAGGTATGAGATTCTCGGGAAACTGGAAAAACAGATGAAGAAGGGAAAGATCCGTAGAAACGGTATCGGACTAGCGCTTGCCAAAAGTCTTGCCAAGGCTCTTTCTGGAGATATAACCGTAGAAAGCGTTCCTGAGCAGTCTACCACATTCACATTGACATTGCCGAGGATTGTGTCGGAGGAGACAGTACAGGAACCGGAACCCGCTTTTGGACAATCCCCGCAACTCCATGAAGTTGAGATTCCGGAAACTGTGGGCCCTTCGGTCGAGGCCAAGGATCTGGATTATGACAATCGCAAGTTTATTCTAATGGTTGATGACGAACGTCAAATATGCGACTTGGTGTCAGAAATCCTGACCAATGCGGGATGGAAAGTAGTCTCCGTGAATAATGGGGAAGAAGCTGTGGATATTCTCAAGAATTCCAGACCGGATCTTATCATAAGCGATATAGTGATGCCCAAGATGGATGGCCTCGAGTTGATCAGATATGTGAAGGGGAACGAGGTTACCAGCCAGATTCCATTCATTTTCCTTACCTTCAAAGACGATGTTGATTTCAACATTCAGGGGAGAGATATAGGCGCTGACGCATATCTTCAGAAGCCATTCCATCCGAAACTCTTGGTTTCTGTCGTCCGTCAGATACTAAGTAGCCGAGTCTCACTGAAGAACTATTATGATTCTGTCGCCTCCTCGACAGATGTCTATGATGGGCGGAAGATGGATGCCAACGACAAAGCTTTTCTTGTCGACCTTACGAAGAAGATAGAATCAAAAATAAGTGACACAGAACTTTCCTTGGAAGACCTGTGCTCCGAGATTGGAATCAGCAGGTCCAACATGTACCGGAAACTTAAGGAGCTTACGGGAATGAGTCCTTCCCAATTCGTGAATTCCGTGAAAGTGCGTCATGCCGCGCATCAGCTACGCACCACCAGAAAGACAGTCCAGGAAATAATGTATGAATCAGGATATAATCACAAGTCACATTTTTACAGGGAATTCTATAAGATTTTCGGTATGACTCCAAAAGATCTCCGTTCCCGGGATAATGGTTGAACACTTTTGACAATATAACAAGATGGCTCGTTATCTCAATGAAATAAAGCATTTCCTGTCTTATCCGAGGAATATGCGGGTGCTCCTCTTGACGAACATGCTCTATGCTTTCGTCCTTCCTGTCGTTGAGCTGTTTGTGGGCACGTACATCCTTCGCAACTCGTCGCAGTTGTCTTTCGTTGTAGGATACCAGCTCGCGGTCTACACCGGGATTCCTATGACCTTCATGATTAACGGCTTCCTTATGCGGAAGGTGAAGATGAAGTACCTGTATTCATTCGGAATGATGTTGAGCGGAGTCTCCATGGCCGTCATGATGTCCCTTAAGACACTTAGTCTAGGAGGAATAATTCTTGCCGGTTTGATAATGGGTATCTCATATGGATTCTTCTGGGCCAACCGCGACTACCTTGCGTTGAGCAGCACTGAGAACAGCAACAGGAACTATTACTATGGACTTGAAAGTTTTTTCAACACATTCGCCAGTGTGGTGGTCCCGTTCACGATAGGAGCTTTCCTTGGGGCTTCCGCCGATAACGGCTGGTTTGCCGGGAACCTGAATACGGCTTACCGGATCGTTACCCTTGTGGTGTTCCTGATCACCCTGGCTGCTTCAGTTATGGTGTGTCAAGGCAGATTCGCTAATCCGGCTCAGGGACGTTTCCTATATGCTCGGTATGACAAGCTTTGGAACAAGATGATGGGCCTTGCCGGTTTGAAAGGAATAGCGCAAGGATATATAGTGACGGCTCCTTCGATGCTGATAATGACTCTTGTAGGTAATGAGACCACCCTTGGTTCCCTCCAGTCCGTCGGGGCTTTGATCTCAGCTATCCTTCTATATCTGCTCGGGCGCTTGACCCTTCCGAAGCATAGGCTATGGATTTTCGCCTCCGGTCTTTTGCTATTTGTCGTCGGAGGATTATCCAACGCTATCTTGTTCTCAGCTGCTGGAGCTATCATATTCATAATGTGTCTGGTATTTGCCCGTCCGCTTCTGGATATGGGATACTTCCCAATTCAAATGAGAGTGATTGACCATGTCAGTAAGAAAGAGAACCGCAACACTTATTCATATATCTTCATACACGAGGCCGGGTTGTATGTTGGACGCTTTTTCGGTTGCGGGTTGTTCATTCTCTTCGCCATTTGCGTTTCAGACGAGTTCGCTTTGCGCTACGTGTTGTTGATAATCGGATTGCTTCAACTTCTGTCTATCTGGATAACAAAAGACATAGAAAAAACATTGGATAATAAATAATCCCCCTATGATCAAGTTTGAGAAAAAGAGCCTTCTGGCGATAACCGCAAGCCTGTTTTGTTGCCTGTCACTTGCCCAGACACCAGCTGAATATGTCAACACCACTATCGGCACAAAACTGGACGGTTTCAAGTCCGGCTATTGCGTCCCTGGTGCCACCAGGCCGTTTGGCATGGTCCAGTTCACCACTCCAATCACACGGAAAGGGATAGGATTCGTTATCAACCAGGTCAATGCGGGCTGCGGCCACATGGGTAATTTCCCTCTATTAGCCTTCAAGGGAGCTCTTTCGGTTTCTCCCGGGCACATGATGGACGGGAAGATCCCTATTTCCGAAGAACGAGGACATGCCGGTTTCTATTCGGCTACGGTGGACAGGGACATTCGGGCTGAGTTCACTTCCACATGCAGGACGGGATTCGCCCGTTTCTCTATACCAGATGGCGGTGACAAAGTCACTTTCATAATAGGAGGAGGTATCGCGTCAAGTAGGGTGGACAGGGCGGCTATCGTCTTGACTGGCCCTCACAGCCTCGAGGGTTTTTCCGATGGTGGCAACTTTTGCGGAAGGAAAACCCCGTACACCATTTATTTCGTGGCGGAATTTGACTCTGATGCTATTGAAAGTGGAATTTGGAAGGGTGATAAGCTTGTGCCAGGAGGAAAGTTCGGAGAGGGCGAGGACTCTGGAGCCTATCTCACTTTTGTCAATCAAGGAAAACCAATCCATTATAAGATAGGTATTTCCTATGTGTCAGTCGAGAACGCCAGGGAAAACTTGAAGACCGAGAATCCCGGCTGGTCGTTTGATGGAATGCGTGCCGATGCGGAGAAAGAATGGAATGCCCTTTTGTCAAAGATCGAGGTGCAGGGAAAGAATGAGGCACGCAAGATCCAGTTCTATTCACATTTCTACCATGTCTTCATGGGGCCCAACACATTCAATGACGTGAATGGAGAGTATCCTGGTTCCGATTTCGCGGTACATGTCGCTCCCCAGGGCAGGACGGTCTATGCCAATTTCAGCAATTGGGACACCTATCGGACGCAGATACAGATGCTTGCCATGTTTGTGCCGGACGTCGCTTCAGACGTGGCTGTTTCCCATCAATTGTTCGCGGAGCAGGCGGGAGGCGCCTTCCCGAGATGGTCTATGGCCAACATCGAGACCGGTATCATGCAGGGAGAGCCAAGCACTTTGCTGGTCGCCAACGCCTGGGCTTTCGGGGCGAGGCAGTTCAACCCAGAGCCGCTGTTTCGCATAATGCGCCGCGGAGCCACCGTTCCCGGATTGAAATGCCAAGGCTGGGAGGTCCGGCCGAACTTGAAAGAATATATCGAAAAAGGATACACAAACGCGTCTCTCCAGCTGGAATACACTTCCGCTGATTTTGCCTTGAGTCGTTTCGCTATCGACGCATGCAACGAAGCTTTCGCGCAATGGGAATTCGAGTCTAGGGCAAGAAGCTGGAAGAACCTCTACAATCCGGAGACAGGCTGGCTTCAGTGCAGGGACACTGACGGCAATTGGCGTCCATTCTCAAAAGACTGGGCGGACTATTGCGAGGCCTCATACAAGGCGTATTTCTGGATGGTCCCATACAACCTCAAGGGTTTGATAGACATAATGGGTGGAAAAGAAGCGGCCGAGAGACGTCTTGACGAGCATTTCATCGCCGTTGACGCGTCACCTTTCGAAGACTGGTTCGCTGGAGGCAATGAGCCAAGTTTCCAGATTCCGTGGATTTACAACTGGGTCGGAAGACCGGACAAAACATCCGGGACGATCCGCAGGATTCTGGATGAGTTGTATTTTGTTGGAGAGGGCGGAGTACCTGGAAATGACGACATGGGAACCATGGGCGCCTGGTATGTCTTTGCTTGCATAGGTATGTATCCGATGATCCCGGGAGTTGGTGGCTTCACCCTGAACACTCCCGCGTTCGAGAGAATCGTGATCCATCTTCCCGGTGGAGACTTGACAATCAAAGCCGGACCGGAGCAGAATCTTTACACGACCTCCCTTAAAGTGAACGGAAAGCATCGGGGCAGGGCGTGGATAGACCTGGAGGAAATAGAGAAAGGCGGCACCATTGAATATGGAACCGCCTCTAAACCAGGATCTTGGGGCAAGTCCGAACTGCCTCCGTCCTTTGAATGATCTAACGGATAGGAGGGATAGGATCGGTCCACGCCATGGCGACTTCATGGTCGGCCGCCCCGTAATACATTATATACCTTCCCTTGAAGTACACCAGGTTCTCCAAGAAACAGTTGCCGTCCTTCCCTGTTCTCGACCAGCGCCAGAAATCGTAGGGCTCCGAGGGTGTCAGGAACGGCTTGGTTGTGCGCGATATCACAGCTGTGGGACTTTCCGTTGATAGGAGCAGTTGCTCTCCGGCATAAACCCTACCACCCTCGGCATTCCTCCCGAATCCATTGTATATCAATACAATTCCCTTTTCGGTAAGGATGGCTTGGGGACCCGGTTCGCAAAGAATCTCATCAGGTCCATCTAATCTGGGAGTGACAATCGGAAGGAGCCGTTTTTCGGAGTCGAAGGGAGTCTCGTTACCCTCATAATCCACCACCGAGATCTTCTTTTCGGGAATAGCCGGCCCTTCGCAATAGAACTCGACAGGAGTCCAATCAACCAGGTTGTCGGAGGTTGCCGCATAAATATTGCTTTCGCCCCAGTACATCCAATACTTGCCTCTAAGCTTAACGGGGTAGAAGTGCTCTCCATCCTGACGGCATACTATTGCGCCAGACTTCGCCCAGATCTCCGAGTATTTGCCTTTGAGTGAACTGGCGAAAATGTTTCCATGTTTCTTCCAATGGATAAGGTCCCGGCTTTGGGCGCAACAAAGATTTACTTTGTGGCCGTTGTAGCTAGTGTAATAGATAAAAAAGTCTCCGTTCTCAGTTTCCACGATGCGGGGGTCTTCGCAACCACCTTCCCATTCCTTTTCCTTGAACTCGTCTTCGTCAGGGAATATGACAGGCTCAGCCAAACTTGTGAAATGGAAACCATCCTCACTTACCGCCAATCCTACTCTGGAAGTACCGTTGTAAGCTCCTTCCATGTCTTCCGCCCGGAAAAGAAGGTAAACCTTCCCATCTTTTACGATTGCCGCCGGATTGTAGGCATTCCTGGCCTGCCATTTAATGTTTTCCTTACGAATCGGATCCTTGAACGAAAAAGTGTTATCCGGAATCAAGCATGGATTAGCTTCAAGCACCTTTGAGAAAGGTCCGAGCATCCAATCGTGTTCCATCGTGGTAGCACAGCCGTTAATGGTCAAGTCCATCGTATTACCTTGAGAAAGGGAGTAAGGGGCGCTGGACTTTGATGTCCCTCGAGAGTATGACGGCTCTGGACCCATAACCAGGTGGAGTTCCCCGCCATTCATTATGTCACTATAAGTTATGTAGTTGGCATCCAGTGGTTTCCCGTTGAGTGTGGCTGACTGGATGTACACATTCTCAAGAGAGTTGCCTTCAGCTATGATCTTGAACGTCTTTCCTCCGTCCAACGAGATGGTCGCGTTTCGGAACACAGGACTTCCTAACACATACTGGTCTGTTCCGGGAGTCACGGCATATATTCCCAACGCGCTCAGCACGTACCATGACGACATCCCACCCTGATCCTCGTCACCGGGATAACCCTGGGGGCCGCTGCTGTAGAGCCTGCTCATAATCTGACGCACCCAATACTGGGTCTTCCAGGGCTGGCCGGCGTAGCAGTACAAATAAGGCATGTGCTGAATGGGCTGGTTGCCGTGGGCATATTGGCCCATTTCCGCCAACTTCATCTCTGTCATCTCATGTATTATCTCCCAGTAGGTGCCTTTCTTCATCGCCGGCTCCGTGGTGAAGACCGCATCAAGCTTGTCAGTGAAAGCCTTGTCGCCTCCGAAGAGGTTGATAAGCCCCTGGACATCTTGAAATACCGACCATGTGTAGTGCCAGGCATCTCCTTCGACATAGGCTCCGCCCCACTCCTCGGGATCGAACGGCTCGGTCCAGTTGCCTTCTTTGTCACGGCCTCGCATAAAGCCTGTGACCGGATCGAACACATTCCTGTAGTTGTACATCGATTTCCCGAATATCTTGGCATAGAATTCATTACCGATGCTCTTGGCGAGTTTCCAGGCACAGAAATCGTCATAAGCGTATTCAAGGGTCATCGCTGTGGCACCGTTACCTCCTTTGTGTGAGACATATCCAAGCGTCCAGTAATCCTGCCACCCGCCACGGCCATTCGCTCCACCCCACGGCCCCTTGTTCATGGCCTCGTGGGCATAGGCCTTCAACGCCCTTTCAGGGTCGAACGAGCGTATTCCTTTCGCCCAAGCGTCCGCCAAAAGGGAGATAGCGTGGTTGCCGACCATACCTCCGGTCTCACCTGGAGCAGACCATTGAGGCAGCCATCCGCACTGGTCCTGGGCATCCAGAAGCGCGTTCATATAGCGCCCTTGCATCTCTGGATGAAGGATGTTGGTGAGCGGGAACTGTGAGCGGAAGGTGTCCCAGAATCCGTTGTCGGTGTACATGTATCCCTTGTGGATCTGCCCGTCATAAGGACTGTAATAATAAGCCTCCCCATCGGGGCCTATCTCATAGAACTTCCTGGAAAACAGGTTGGAACGGAAGAGACAGCTGTAGAAGGTACGGATCTCTTCTTCTGAAGCGCCTTCCACATCGACTCGACCCAGGAGGGCGTTCCAGACCTTGGCTCCGGCAGCCGCGACTTCCTCCAGTTTGGTGAAAGTGCCCAGTTCCCTGTTGAGGGTCAGCCTGGCCTGGTCAAGACTGATGTACGAGGACGATATCCTGGCGTTGACCTTGGTCCCGGGCTTGAACTTTATGTATGCCCCGTATCCTTTGCCTTCACCGTCCTTCTGGTCAGGGAATATGTTTCCGTCCTCGTTCTTCCATACCCCATATTCCTGGAAGGGTTTGTCCAGGCGGATAACGAAATGGCAGCGGAATGATTCTTTGTCCTTGATGAACCTGATGTTGTTCACCCAGCCGGTGATTTCCTTCCTATCGGGGTCCAAATGTATCTCGCTCAATTCGTTGTAGCCGTCCAGCAGCAGGATCGCGTCTCCTTTTTTCGGGAAAGAGAATCGCATCATGTTACATCTTTCCGTAGGGGCCATCTCGGTGGTTATCCCATTATCGAATGTCACTTTGTAGTAGTTGGGACGGGCAGTCTCCTTGTCGTGACTGAACTTCGCCCCTCTCTCCTTAAGATCCGTGACCAGCTTCCCGGTCTCGGGCATGAGTATGAACACGGCATAGTCCTGCATCCATGGACTGCATTGGTGAGTTTGCTCGAAGCCTCGGATTTCCTCATGGGGCCAGCTGTATTTCCATCCGTCATAGCGGTCCCCGGTTTGTGGGGACCAGAGATGCTGGGCGAAAGGCATGCCTGTGGCGGGATAGGTGTTTCCGTGGCTCAACTCAAAATTGGAATTCGTCCCGATCCTGGTGTCGATGAACTTTGTGTAATCCTTTCCGTTGGCGGAGAAGGCAAGGACAGGCAAAAGAAGAAATACAAAGATGAATAACCGCTTCATGGCTTGATGTTTTTACAATAATAATGTATGAAGGCGGCAAAATAGTCCACTATTTCAGCATTTTATTCCCATTGGATCGGATGGTTGTCTGTACATGATATTCTTTATCTATCTTTGGAGTGAAGGTATTGACAATATGAGACGAACAGCATTCCTTTCCTTTATTTTGATGTTGGGACTGTTCCAGTCCTTTTCCGGCCCTGTGCGTATGCCTGCGGGTTATTTCTCCAATCCTGTGATATGCGGGGACGTGCCGGATCCCAGTATTATACGTTTTGACGGAACTTATTATGCCACAGGTACTTCCTCGGAGTGGGCACCGCTTTACCCTATTTTTGAGTCCAAGGATCTTGTGAACTGGAAACAGATCGGGAGCGTGTTTAATGAACCTCCGGCATGGACAACACGTTCATTCTGGGCTCCTGAACTGTTTTGCGCTGATGGTAAAGTCTATTGCTACTACACGGCCAGGCGCAAGCCGGACGGCTTGTCTTTTATTGGGGTGGCCGTGTCGGATTCTCCTGAAAAAGAGTTCACTGACCGCGGTCCGATTGTCCAATTCGGTAAGGAGGCTATAGACGCTTTTGTGTTCGAGGCGGAAGGGAATCGTTACATAACCTTCAAGGCCTATGGTTTGGACGATCGTCCCATTGAGATTCTTTGTTACCAGCTTTCAGAAGATGGCCTGCGCACGGTTGGGGAGCCTTTCACCTTGCTCCGGGATGACGATGAAATCGGCATGGAGGGCCAATGTGTCTTCTTCAAAGACGGATGGTGGTACATTCTTTATGCCGCCCGAGGGTGCTGCGGTCCCGGAAGTGATTACGAGGTCAGGGTGGCCCGTTCACATGATTTCAAGGGGCCTTATGAATATTATTCCGGCAATCCTATCCTGTCGGGCGGGGATGAGGAGTTCCAGTCCTGCGGTCATGGTACCGTTGTGTTTACACCGGATTACAGGATGTTTTACATGTGCCACTCATATCTTGCTGGGCATGATTTTTATCTCGGCCGTCAGCCTATGCTTTCTGAACTTGAATTGACTGATGACGGATGGATCCGGTGCAAGACTGGAAAGAAGGCTGCTCTCTCCCAGAAAACACCATTCTCTGGAACACGTCAAAGTAGGCCGGCTCCTTTCCGTGATTCATTCAGGGGAAAGGCCTTGCGTCAGGGCTGGATGTGGAACTATCCTTTCTCGGATCCGGACATCCGGCTTCGTCGTGGGAGACTAAATCTGTCTGGCACCCCTACGGAGAGTGTCGAGGCTGGCAAATGGGGAGGGACAGCCTTGTGTCTTCGGGCTCCGGTATCCTCATATTCATTTGAAACAAAGGTCTTGACCAATGGCGAAAGCCTCAGGGGAATCACAATTTACGGTGATGACTCCAATTATGCCGCGCTTGCGGTCCAAAGTGGCAAGGTGTGCCTTATTACCAGAACCCGCGGGGAAGAGACCATTGTGTATCAAGCGCCATGCAAAGCCGGAAAAATTATCTTGAGGTGTGAAGTTGATCCATCTTCCCATCTTCGTTTCAGTTGGAAAGACAGAGGAAAATGGATTGATGTCCCTTCAGACTTGTCCGCAACCGGGCTTATCCAATGGGACAGAGTGTTCCGTCCCGGACTGATTCATCGAGGAAAACTGACCGATCCGGGCACATTTGAGTACTTCAGTTTCTCTCCTTGAACTCTTTTTTATCAATAGTGAACTGTTTTATTAACTATAGTGACTACTTTCACACCGTAGAAAGAGCTTTGGATGGAATATATAGGAATGGATAGTAAAAATGGTTTGGGAAACGTTCCCCGTCATTCCACGGAACAGGAATGGCGGGGAATGCCAATTTCCGGGATTTCAGAATGATATTTCCGCTATGACGGGATAGTGGTCGGAATACTTTAGCTTCGGGATGCGGTTCGATACGGCCTTGAAATGGCTCGGGTAAAGGATATAGTCAATCCTGATAAATGGCCATAAGGCCGAGTACGTGGCTCCGAACCCCTTCCCGGCCTCCACGAAAGTGTCTTTCCTCCCTTTCATCAGCCTGTGGTACGTGTAAGACATCGGGTTGTCGTTGAAATCCCCTGCCACGATGGCCTCGAAGGGACATTCCCGCATGTCTGCCATGACCTGTTCCACTTGCTCCGGTCGCCTGGCTATGGATCTTTTCAGTTTCACCTCGGTGTCTTTGACAAGAGTGCTGTCCTTGCCTCCAGACTTGATGAGATCCGCTATCGGGACATTGTAACTCTCGAAATGGCAGTTATATACCCTTATCGTAATCCCGTCGTTGATCTTCATGTCCGTGTAGATGGCGTGATTGGAGCTTTTCTCAAACTGGATATGCCCCTTCCCCGCGATCGGGAAACGGCTTAGGGTGACATTGCCATAGGAGCCTTCCTTGTTTATGTGCATGTAATAACACGCCTCATAATCAGGGAAATGGCTCTTGATGAAGCCCCCCACGTCATATTCCCCGGAAAGGTCCACCTCCTGGAGGCAGATGATGTCGGCATCGGTCGATTTGACGAACCTCACGACAGAATCCATGCAAGCCCTCTGGCCTCCCGGCTCCTTGAATTCTGGCATTCTCCCCATTATGAATCGTCCAACATTGTAGGAGACGACCTTGAGGGGCTCACCATCCTCCTGGGCTCCTGAGGAGAATTGGAAGTATTTGCCTATCAGTATGATGGATGGCAGCAAAGCCAGGAGCGGGATCATCAAGGCTCCGGACTTCCTGCGTATGGCCCAGACCAGAAGGAAAAGGTTGAGTAGGGCCAAGGGGACGAAGAGCAGCCCGATGGCGCTCATGTACCACGCCTTGGCCGGATTGACAACCATCGAGGCGTAGGACAGGAGCAGCAGGAGGGCGGCGAGAAGCATGAGGATCCTCGCCACCATCCCGGTGAGCCACCAGCCTTTATTCCTCATCTTTGCCAAAGCGTGCCTTTCTTTTTCCACCAGAAGATAAGCAGGAAGCCGAACAGCGCGCCTCCCAGATGGGCGAAATGGGCGATCCCATCCATGGTTCCGGTGATGCCGGTAAATAATTCAATTGCCATGAAAATAAGAACGAACCACTTGGCTTTCAGCGTGATCGGAGGGAACACCAAGGTCCACAGGGCGTTGGGGTAGAGCATCGCGTAACCGATCTGGATTCCGAAAATGGCGCCGGAGGCTCCGAGGGTCGGAGTGCCGAGAAGGGCGTAGTACTTCTGCATGTTGGCGCCGTCGGCAAGAAAGTGATGCGCTTGTATGTCCTGGACGAGGAAGTGGACAAGGAGAGCCCCGAGTCCGGTCACGAAATAGAAGATAAGGTACTTCTTTGTGCCGATGGCTCTCTCAAGGGCGGTTCCGAACATCAGGAGGCACCACATGTTGACGAATATGTGCCAGAAGTTTCCGTGCATGAACAGGTAGGTCACCGGCTGCCAAAAGCGGAAAAAAGGCGACTTGGGATAGAAGACGGAGAAAGTCTCTATCATGAAACTTTGGTTGATCAGGGTCGCCAGGAACATCAACACGTTGATCATGAATATGTTCCTTGTCACGACGGGCATATTCCCGAAGAGCCTTTGGAAAAAGCCTCCGGGGTTGTTGTCGTAGCCGTAGTATTGTGCCATATCCTTATTTTCAAAAAAGTTTGTCTAGTTGGGCTGAAGTCAGGATCGCCATCGTCTTCTTTCCAGAGATCGTGAGCTCGGGATTGGCGCTGGACAGGAGAGCGTCCAGCAGCGCCCTGGCTTCCATCGGGGAAGAGAGCTGGCCGCGCGTCGAGGCTCCGAGGAGCGCTATCTTCTCTGCCATAGAGGATTCCATGACCCCTGGCAGGGACACGCTATCGTCGGAGAGGATGAGGAGAAGGTCCTGGATCATGGTCTCGACCTTGCCGGCCTCTCCCGAGAAACCTTCAGGCACTCCATTGACCACGATCGTGTCCGTCCCGAAAGGCGAGATGTCAAAGCCCAGTGAAGTCAGAATCGCCGCCTTGCTTTCGAGCAGGAGTCTTCCCGCGGCGCCGACCTCGACCTTCACCGGGAACATGTTGGTCTGGGTGACATGGCCTTCTTTAGTCAAGGCGGCTATCGCCCTGTCGTATAGTACCCTCTCCCAGGCCCGGCGGATATTCACTACCATCATCCCATCCTTGGCCGGAGCGACTATGTACCTACCGCCCAGGATTAGTGTCTGGGTGATAGGTAATGATTTGTCTTCGAACAGTTTCCCGTAATCCTCCCGCCGGTCGACCATCTTGCCTGTCGGGTAGGCTCCACCCTGTCCTCCAGTGGGCTGGTAGTCCTGTTCACGGAACATCGGCTCGAAAGGATCGTAGCCCGGATCCACCTGCACCCTTGGGGCCGTGTCTGGTTTATATTCCGAGAAATGCTTTCCCAGTACGGGCATGTCGTTGGCTTCCGGGTTGGAGAAATCTATGTCCCCGGCAAACGAGTTCTTGCCAAGCGTCTCTTTCACAGTGGCATAAACCACCTGGAACACCAGAGAGTCATCCTCGAACTTTACCTCCGACTTTGTCGGGCTTATATTCACATCGACTGAACTGGGATTGGTCTCCAGATAGATGAAATACGACGGGGTCACCCCTTCGGGGATAAGCCCCTCGTACGCCCTCATGACCGCTTTGTGGAGGTAGGGGCTGCGGAAATAACGGCCGTTAACAAAGAAAAACTGGTTGCCGAGGGTCTTGCGGGCCGTGTCCGGCCTGCCGGCGAAGCCTCGCAGGCTCACCATCGAAGTGTCCGCTGAAAGGTCGACAAGATCTCCTGCCACAGAGGTGCCGAGCAGATCCATAATCCTGTATTTCATGGATTTGGCGGGCCTGAGGACGAATATGTCCTTACCGTTGTGGGAAAGGGAGAATCCGGTGTCGGGACGGGTCAGGGCAACCTTCGTGAATTCTTCGATGATATGCTTCAGCTCCACGTTGTCCGACTTGAGGAATTTCCTTCTTGCCGGGATGTTGAAGAAAAGGTTCCTGACGGCGATATTCGTTCCTACTGGAGCTGAGACCTCGGAGGTGGAAACGTGCTTCGATCCGGCCATCTCGACTTGGCAAGCGGTCTCGCTGTCGGCCGTCCTGGTCTTCAGGGTCACCTCCGCCACCGCCGCGATGGACGCGAGAGCCTCACCGCGGAATCCGTAGGTCATGATTTCCTGCAGGTCCTCCGCAGTGGCTATCTTTGATGTGGCGTGGCGCTCGAAGCAGAGCACCGCATCGTCAGGGGTCATGCCGGAACCGTTGTCGATCACCTGTATAAGAGTCCTTCCGGAGTCTCCGATCACGACGCCAACCTGACTTGCGCCGGCGTCTATGGAGTTCTCCATCAGTTCCTTCACGACGGAGGCTGGTCTCTGGACGACCTCCCCCGCGGCAATCATGTTGGCTATGTTGCCCGGCAGTATCCTTAATTCCATATCTATTACAGAAGCAGGAAGAACTTGCAGAAATAGATGAGCGCGACGGCGAGAAGGATCAGTCCGGCGATCCCTATTATTTTCTGGGCTGTGCCGGCGCTGTCGCCCCTCCTGGCATAGTTGCCGTCCCGGAAGGCGCCCCGGATGTAGGACCCGGCCTTGTATTCGCCGTTCTCCTTCTCTTTGGCCTTCTCGGCGTCGAGTCTGCCATCGACTTTTCCGAACACCTGGCGGCGCTCCTCTTCGTCCTTATCGTAATATATCGGCCTGTAGTTGAACTTCCTGTGCTCCTGCTGGCCGGGGAATGTGAAAAAGCCCATGTCGCGAGTCTTTATTGGTAGAAAACAAATATAATTATTTTTCTTAAATTAGCGGCTCACATTAATCGCAGACCTGTATGATTCATAAAGGAACCTCATTCGCCGCGGCTTTGGTCGCTCTCCTGTCCCTGGCGAGCTCATGTTCAACACCAGCTCCTTCGCAGGAGGATGTGACTCAATATGTCAATCTCAAAATCGGCACCGGCGGTCATGGTCACGTGTTCGTGGGTGCGAGCGTCCCCTTCGGTGCGGTGCAGCTCGGCCCGACCAGCATCCCCCAGGCCTGGGACTGGTGCTCCGGGTACCACGACAGCGATTCGACAGTGATTGGTTTCTCCCACACCCACTTGAGTGGAACCGGGATCGGGGATCTTTTCGATGTGACCCTGATGCCTGTGACCGGTGAGGTTACCTATGCTCGAGGCACCGAGGATGATCAGACTTCGGGCCTCTGGTCCTACGCCGACCGTACCAAGGAAGTCGCCAGGCCCGGATATTACAGCGTCCCCCTGACCCGTTACGGGATTACCGCCGAGATGACCGCCACCTGCAGGGTGGGTCTCAGCCGCTACACCTTCCCGGCTTCTGACGAGGCCGCTATCGTGGTCGACCTTCAGAACGGAGGCTGCTGGGATCTGGCCTATGACACTGACATTCAGGTTGTTGACAATAAGACAATCAAGGGGCACCGTTTTTCCCAAGGTTGGGCCAAGGATCAGAAGCTGTTCTTCTACGCGGTGTTCAGCGAGCCTTTCGAGTCCTTCGATGTCATCCCCGTGAAAAAAGAAGAGTCTGTAAAGTTTGGACGAGCCAATTACAATACAGCCGCAGACGCGAAGATCATGGTCAAGGTGGCCATCTCTCCAGTGAGTGAGGACAACGCCAAGAAGAATCTTGAGGCCGAGCTTCCCGGATGGGATTTCGAGGCTGTGGCTGACGCTGCCTCCAAGGCCTGGAACGAGGAACTCTCCAAGGTCAGGATACAAACCCCTGACCCGGACTCCAGGACAGTCTTCTACACGGCGCTGTATCACACGATGATCGTCCCTTCCACCTTCAGTGATGTAAACGGGGAATACCGCGGGGCGGACGGAGAGGTCAAACCCGCCGACGGCCATGTCAACTACACGACCTTCTCCCTTTGGGATACCTACAGGGCCCAGATGCCCCTTATGACCATCATTCATCAGGACAGGGAGGCTGACATGGTCAATACGATGATAGGAATATGCCGCGACCAGGGGCGTCTTCCCGTCTGGCACCTTATGGCCAATGAGACCGACTGCATGGTCGGTAATCCCGGAATCATCGCCGTGGCCGACGCAGTTGTCAAGAATGTCCCCGGCATCGATAAGGAAGAAGCCTGGAATGCGTTGAAAACCACCGCCATGTGCGACGACAGGGGGCAGGATCTCAGGAAAGAATACGGTTTCATCCCCTCCGACCTTTACAACCAGTCCGTGGCCTGCGACATGGAATATGCCATAGCCGATGGGGCGATGGCCTCCGCTGCCGGAAGCCTCGGAAAGAGCGAGGATGCCGCGTTTTTCCTGGAAAGGAGCCATTCCTACAGGAATTATATGGACAAGGAGACCCTCCAGGCCCGCGGACGCCTCTCTGACGGATCCTGGCGTACTCCTTTCAGCCCTTATCACTCGGCTCATGAAGTCACCGATTACTGCGAGGGTACGGCTTGGCAGTACACCTGGCTCGCTCCCCATGACTTCGAGGGACTGGTTGATTTTTATGGCTCCAAGGAAGTGTTTATCGAGAGATTGGATTCGCTCTTCCTGGCGGATTCCCATCTCGAGGGAGACAATGTGTCCAACGACATCACCGGCCTGATCGGCCAATATGTCCACGGCAACGAGCCCAGCCACCATATCCTTTATTTCTACACTATGGCCGGGCAGCCCTGGAAGGCCGCCGACCTTGTCCGAAGGGTCTATTCTGAGTTCTATCAGAATAATACAGAGGGACTCGCCGGTAACGAGGATGCCGGGCAGATGTCTGCGTGGTACGTCCTTTCATCTATGGGATTCTATGAGATAGAACCGGCCTCAACCCGTTACTGGTTCGGAGCTCCTGCTTTTGAGGAGGCTGACGTCAAGGTTCCCGGCGGGGTTTTAAGAATCAAGGCCAAAGGACTTGATGCGGCCAACCAATACATACAGAAGGTCTCGTTGAACGGGAAAAAGCTTGATAGAGGATATATTGATTATTCAGAAATAATGGCCGGAGGAGAGCTCGTTTTCAAAATGGGAGACACACCGGCGGTCTGGTACTAAATACTTTTTCAAAAAAATCCACAAAAAATTTGTGGAGAAAGAAAAAGTTGTTACCTTTGCAGCCCGCTTCTGAATTAGAAGCACCGACGTTCATTGAAGATTCCTCCCGTAGGGCCGGCTTGCCGGCGCTCCGAAAGGCGCTGATCGTCCCCCTTCAGGGGGATTGAGGGGGTTGGAATTATTTCAAGAACTAAGTTCTTTGAAAATAATGAAAGATTAGTACAAGCAAGTACCGAGAATTTTTTGAATCGAGAGCGTTGATTCTTTATGAGAATGAAGCTGTCGGGGTCGAACTGGAATTTTATGAATGT
>CACZHP010000023.1 GCA_902780935.1 uncultured Bacteroidia bacterium
TACTGGTAATGAAATGCATGGCTTCAAGGCATATTACGGTCAGCAGCATGGCGGCAATGGCTATTGGGTACATCCCGGCACCGCAGGCGAGGCCTATCGCCGCGGCAACCCACAAGCCGGCCGCGGTGGTGATGCCCCTGACCACGTTTTTCTGGAATATTATCACTCCCGCCCCGATGAAACCGATTCCGGACACGACCTGGGCGGCTACCCTGGAATGGTCATACTGCCCGGAGAAGGCATATTGGGAGATGATCATGAACAACGCGCTGCCGAGAGCGACTATGAAATGGGTACGGACCCCGGCTTCCTTGGCCCGGAACTCGCGCTCGAAACCGATCGCCCCGCCCAGCAGGCCGGCCACCAGGAGCCTTAATATGAAATTCCACTCTATTGTCATATCATTGTCTGTTTAGAATAATCCGGGAGTGATGTTCAGCCACTTGAGGACCGTCTGACCGAAGATCAGGATAAGGAACCAGGAGAATGTCATCATCGTGATTCCGAACTTGAACGCGTCCGTCTGGCTATACTGGTTTGTATTATATAGAAGCGCCGCCGGCTTGCTGTTGAATGGCAGCACATAGCAATGCTCGATCAGCATGGCGACCGGGAGGGACAGGCTCATCGGCATGAAACCGAAACGTTGCTCCACTCCAAGGGCTATCGGCACGAAAACCATCGTGCGGATGGTCTTGCTCTGGAACACCAGCCCCGAGTACATCATCAGGAAGGTGAGGATCACGTACAACACCCAGAACGGCGTGTCAGAGGTTATCCCCATCGAGTCAAATGCGGCGTTAACCATCGTGTTGGGAAGGTCGGTGGCGTTCAGGCCGCTTCCGAGCACATACGCTCCGGCGGAGAAGAGCATCAGGTGCCAGGGGATGTCCACGTCGTTCCATTTGACGACCCCTATTCCGGGAAGCAGGGCGAGGACCGCTCCGATCAAGGCGACGATGGTCTCGTCAATATTGTGGAAAGTGCCTTTTGTGACCCAAAGGAAGAGGACTACCATGAATATGCAGACCGCCCTCCACTCCTGGGCGCTCATCTTCCCCATGGCGTCCAATTCGACTTTAAGCCTTTCGATCCCGCCCTCGATCTGGGGTTTCTGCTCTTCTTTCTTCATCGGGAAGAACACGTACATCCCCACCAGGAGACCTACGACCAGGATGATCACGCTCATCGGGCCGACGGCAATGAGCCAGTCTGCGTAACCGAAGTCGCAGGATCCGAGGAAGCCGGCGATAAGGGATATCGCGAGAAGGTGTGCCCCTGACCCGGTGTAGAAGGCATTCGCCCCGATATTGACCTGGAACAAGTTCTGGATCACGAGGTTACGCCCGAAGTTATTCCTATGCCCGTCGGAAGCTCCGTAGATCGCGCAGATCACCATGAATATAGGCAGCATGATGGTCGCCTTGACTGTGGTGGCCGAGATGAAGGCCGACAGGACGAGGTTGATCAAAAGGAAACTCCACAGAACCCCCTTCGCGCTACGGCCGAACTTGATCACGAAAGCCAGGGCGAACCGCTTGGCGAACTGTGTCTTGACAAGCATGGAGGCCAGCACGAAACTGAGGATATTCAGCCACATCACTGGGTGGCCGAGTTGTGCGAGAGCCTCTTTCTGGGTGGTCACGTTGAACAAGACGACTCCCAGGATCAGGATCAGAGAGGTCAGATAGTTTGGAAGGGCCTCCGTCATCCATAGGATCAGGCTGGCGACGAATATCGCCAGCATCGCGTAGTTGGCCCGGATGAATCCGTCCAGGCCGAGGACTCCGAGCCTTTTTTGCGCTGTCGTGGCAAGACCGGTCGTGTCCAGGTTGTCGATGAAGCCGATATGGCAGAACCAGCATATCCAGACAAAGGCGACGATAGCCAGGGGCCCGCCAAGACGGGCCATCCAAACCTCGAATTTGGATTTCCGCATCTTGGGCAGCTTCTCGATCTTGTAATTGTTCATGTCCAGCGGATCGAACGCGCTCGCCGCCTTTGTCCCGATATCTGTCGCCATGGTTATTTCCAGTTCTTATAAGGGTTCTTCATCAACATGGAGTTGTAGTACTTGGGATCACCGGTGACCTCCTCGCCAAGCCAAGACGGCTTGTCGAAGGTGTCATTCTCGTCGGTGAGCTCAACCTCGGCGACCGTCAGGCCGTCGTTATCTCCGTAGAACTCATCGACTTCCCAAGTGTGCTTGCCGTCAGTGTTCTTGACAAGATAACGAGTCTTGTCGATGACTCCCGGCTCAGCGAGATCCAGCAGAGCCTTGACCTCGTCAACAGGGATCTCTTTCTCCCACTCGAAACGAGAGGCTCCGGAGGCGTTGCCGATACCCTTTACGGTGATGAATCCCTTGTCGCCCTTTACCCTGACACGGACGGTCCTCTCAGGGACGCTGCTGAGGTAGCCTTGGGTGATACGCGTGGCTTTGAAGGCCTCATCTTTGAAGTCTCCCTTGACCAAGAATTTCTTCTCTATTTCCTGTCCCATATTCTTACTCGTTAGCTAAAGGTTTATCTATCATGCCGATGACCCTCTTGATTGCCTGGAGGTAATTGATGTTCTCCACTCCCTCGAGACCGCAGTCGGCGATGGTCTTTTTGATGTCCTCGATCTCCGTGGACTCGGAGTTGATCGTGACGACTTTAGCGCCGTTGATCAGCACGTTGCCCACCTCGCAGATGGTGTCGTTGACCATGTAGCCGAAGCGCTGCTTGTGGACCCTGACGGCGGCGAGGTCGGGGCATGCCTTGACCATCGCGATGAACTCCTCATAAGTGTAGGTGTCCTTTGTCAAGGCCGGCATCTCAACCATGAAAGCGGGGAAAACCTCTTTCTCAAGAACCTCTTTCGAGATAGGGAACTCCCCTTTCATCAGCGGGTTCCACTGCTCGAGACCATCGACGGTCTGGACATAGGTCTTGATGTCCATCTTGCCATTGCGGATCTTGGTGTTGTTGATGTCGTTCTTGGCGGAGATGATGTATATCTCGTCGCTTGTACGCTCCCAGACCTTCTCCGGCACGGGGACGGAAAGACGCGCCATTCTCTTGTGGGCCTCACAGAAGTTCTGCCCAAAGCTACGGAATTCAAAGCGAGGCTTGCTCTGCTCGCCGATTTTAAGTTCTGCCATATTATTGATATTTAAGTTAAACGTCTATTGCTTCACATCCGGATCATCGGTGCCGCTTGTGCTGTTAGCGGCTCCGGGAGTGAACTTCTCGGTCTGCATCCACTTGCCGCTGCCGTCCGGGATACGGCTCCAAGAACCCTTGTTGTTGGAGAGGGACGCACCCCACTCACCGGTATCCATCTTCTCGCCCCTCTGGAAGAAGTCGATCTTGTTGCCCTTTGTGTCGAAAAGCTCGATAAGCACGCTCTTCTTGGCGGAGAAACCGCTCTTGAATCCCCTGGGGGTTGTTCCCTTGCCACCGACAATGGCGAAGTAGCCCTTGGCAGGCACGACCTCACCGTCAATCCCGGTCCATGTCAGCTCCTCATCCTTGTTGATCGTGACCCCCGTGAGCTTGATCGGGAAGTCTCCGGCATTGTACAGCTCGAAGAATTTCTCCTCGTCAGCACCAGCGCCATAAACCTCGTTGAGCCTCAACTTGGTCCAGTCGGTGGCCGGATCGCCGACCTTGTAGGAGAACTTGTCTGAAGTGGTCGCGAAACCGGCCTCATTGTTGACAGTTATCGTGAAATTGACCTCGGTGCCGTCAGCCATCGCCGGGATCGTGGCGGTGAACTGGGTTCCGGAACCGGTCATCTGGACGTTATTCCCGTTGTAGTTGAGCGTGGCCGATGTCACAGCCTGCAGTCCTGAAACCGTCGCGGTCACATTGACAGGAGCGATTGAGGTCGGTGCCTCTGGAGTGAACGCCACCTTGTCGATGCTTGACGGGCCTTCGAACATCTTGTCTTCCACGCATCCGAGGAGCGCGATGAGAGCCGCTGAGAATAAAAGTATCTTTTTCATAATCAATTATTTCTTAATGTGGTTTTACTAGAAGTCGATCTCGAAGCGAAGAGCCAGCATGTGGTAGTCAACTCCCGCCTTTCCGGTAGGAGTAGCGACCTTGGTGTAGTCTTTGGTAGGCTGTCCTGCCGAATCTTTGCCGACATTGAGCTTGCCCTTACCGTTAGCGTAACGGTCGTTGTTGTTGAACTGGTAGTTCAGCTGCATTTTGACATTCTCGTTCACCCAGTAGTTGAGACCAAGGGTGTAAGCCTCAGCCGCTCCACCATAGACATTGCCGAAATTAAGGTTGCAAGTCTCGTAACGGGCGCAGAGTTCGATGTCGCCCCAGTCGTGGGCGCGCTCCACCTTGGTGTACTTGCCACCCATTGAGTCATAGCGCTGCTTTCCGCCGAAGAGCAGATAGCCCGCCTGGGCGTACCAACCACCGAAGTTCTTGGTCTCGGGATCAGCGGCTTCCGGCTTGAAATGGACGTTGTCGCCAATATAAGCGGCCTCATAGCGCAGTCCGCCCCAGTGACCGGCCAGCTCGACAGTCCAGAGGTTGTTGTGGTCGAAGCCGGGAAGGTTATTGGTGTCGATGTACTTCTTGCGGTTGATGCTCGTGGAGTTACGCGCGCTTGCCCTGTATGTGCCCCACTCGCCGGTGGCAAGGTCGGTGGTCGTTGTCCTGTAGGAATATGCCGCACCGATGTGGAGGCTGGCGTTGTCAAGCTTGTACAGGGGACGAAAGACCAGCTTGGTGGTAAGGGAATAACCGGAGCTGCGGCCGAAATCCTTGTTGTTGTCTGCCACATTGGTCCATTCCTCCTGTCCGGCGATCACCTGAGAGAACGCTCCGGCGGAGAACCAGATCCAATCCTTGGCGTACTTGGCGTTGAATCCAAGATGACGGGACGGTGACAGGGCCGAGCAGACCATAGGACGCTCCATGAACTGGAGGTAACGGGAGGTCGTGTTCCTCTGGATAGAGAAGTTCTCCTTGAAGTTTCCTACCTGGAGATCCAGGTTGGGGACACCTGTATAACGGACGATGGCATCCTTCAGCTCGGCAAGGCCGTTGGCGAGATCCATATCGAACTCTCCGTACCAATTCTCATCGATCTGGCCTTTGACCGCGAAACGGGCCCTGCGGATCTGGACACCGTTGCCGATCTTGTCGGCATAGTCGGGAGCGCCGAAAAACACCGCCCCGTCAGCTTGCGCGCGGATATCAAACCAAAGTTTGTAACCACTTGCCGGAGACTCCAGGACAAGGATTCCGTCCTGAGCCTCAACGTCAAGCCTGTCGGATTTGACCTGTACACCGTACTGGTTGTACTTGACTCTTTGTTGCGCGGTGGCCGCCGGAACTACCAGCAGCAGCGTCGCGACTATTAAAATTATCTTACGCATAATTGGTTAGGATAAATGTTATTGTAGTTAAATCGCTCTTATGAATTTGATAAGGTTGTCACTTCTTTGGAGACCCAGCTTGCAGCGCAGGCGGTAACGGTTGATCTCCACGCTTTTGGGGGCTATATTCATCAGCGAGGCTATGTACTTGGAGGAGAATCCCTGGCGGAGAAGATTCGCGAGTTTCCTCTCGTTTTCGGTGAGGTTGGGATATGCCTCCGAGAGGCGCAGGTTGAAATCCCTGTGAAGGACCTCGCTCCGGGCATAGAAGTCATTCATCTCGCTCGTGAAATACATCCTCTCCCTCATGGAGGACAGCAAGGTGTCGGTCCGGGCGTCTTTCTCCGGCCCGTCTGGCAAGGCCCGAACCTCTTTGAGATCCTCGTAGAAGCTTTCCATGAACCTTTTCTGGTCACCGATGCCCACCGCGAAATCCACGAGTTCCTTCCTCTTTATGTCAAGTTTGTTAAGAAGGTCTTTCTCAGTCATTTCCGCTTTTACCTCAAGGGCAGACAACGACCGCCTGGTGCTGTTAAGCTGGCTCTCCCTTGCCCGGAGGATCCGCTTCTGAAGGTCCCTGCCGCCTTGCCAGCGGAAGAACAACGTCACGCCAAAACCAAGAGCGGTGAGAGTGAGGGCAATCAACGAACCGAGGGCAGTCCCGTCCACGACCTTTGCCAGGCAATACGAGAGCATGAAGGCCAGGACCGGAGCCAACGCGGCTGCGGCAAAGGTCCCCACTATGACTTTAGTGTCCGTGAGAGCCCGCCCGCGGATTACGCTGATCCCTACAAGGGCGGAGACGAACAAAAGCCCGACAGGCAGAGGGGTAGCCGCCATTCCGATCTTTCCCGGCAAGGGACTTGAGAACAAGGCAAGGACGACCGCCATTGAAAGGATCACTGAAGAAATCGACTGGGAATTGATGTCCAGCTCATAATCAGAGATGTTCCACGTGTCTATGGAGACCTCCTTCCGCATCAGGAGGTATAGGAAGGAGGCACAAGCGCAGGAAGTCAGGATCCTGGCCCAAAGTGGGGCGGGGGCTGTCTGCGGCAGATATGAGAACAGCAGTGAATAATTGACAGAGAAAGCCGCCAGAAGGAGGAATGAAGCTATCATTGAAATCCCCAGGAGGCGCGCGTCAATGACTGCGAGATGGATCTTCTTGTTCTTCAAGACCAAAGCGTAGATCCGGTATATTCCCGCCGCTACCAAAGCGCACAGCAAGGGAGCGACCACCCAAGAAAGTAGGAAGGAGCCCGCCGCAATGAGGTTCAGCTGGCCCTCCTTTGCCAGAGAGATGCCGGCAAGGGAGGCTATGAAAGCGAACGGCACGGCAATATAGCGGCCAAAACGTCCCGCCACTATTGCCGATATCGCGGTGGCCAAGCCGACAGGAATGATGTCGGCGGCAGAAGTTGGCCTGAATACACTTGTAGCCGCAGCCGAGAGAGGATCGCCGGTCACCAGAAATGGGACGGCGAGACCGGCCAACAGGACAAAAGGCCAAAGATACCTTGTTGACAGCCTTTCCCCCGCCCCGGAAGCCAGCACGGCCCCGTTGACGACAGGCAGATCCCTCAGCACAGCCAGGGAACCAACCAGAAGAGTGGAGAATATGATGTAAACAAGGATATCCATGACTTGTCAGAGGGCTCTTTTGATCGCCATAACCGAGAGCTGCTCGGCGACCTTGACGGCCGCCTTGGCAAGGTCCTCGATGTGAAGGGCGAAATACCGCAAATGGAACTTCTCGCTAAGCTTGAGATCGTCGACCATGTCATGGAAAACCGTGCGCTTTATAGACTGCGAGAGCTTCACGGCCTCCTTCTCATAGAAGTAAACCCTCTCTGTGGTCTCAGCCACCTCCTCGGGCTGGGTAAAGTAGGCCTTCGACCCCGGGATGGTGCTCTCGACAGCCAGGGACGCGAGCTCACTGAGTTTGAGAAACTCCTTCCTCAGCTCCGCGGGAATCTTCGGATTCTCAATCTCGAACTGGACAAGATCCACACTTATTATAGATATAATATGGTCGAATCTCTCCAGGAGCCTCATGATGTCTCCCCTGGAACGGATGAGATACCCCCGGGAATACAGGGCACTCTCGATCTCCCTGATCCTGGCACCGGCCTCAGTCTCCAGCGAGGCCATGGAAGAAAGATTGTCCACAAAGGCTGACTCGTCATTGTAGAGGTAATTCTTGACACCTTCCCTGAAGACGAGGAGCGAGTGGTCAACAATGCCGAGAAGTTTGTCCATGCTTCCCACAAGGCCGTCGGCTTTCTTTTTGGAGAATATATTGAAAAGTCCCATAACTGTTCGGATCTTTTGTAATTATAGTGTTTTTCGAAATAATTACAAAACCTTGTAGAGAAACAAAAAGGCTCGTACATGCCGTACAAGCCTTTCCAATAGGGATGGTATAGAGTAATTGTAGAGTTTTTAAAAATAACTTTACATTCGCTTGTTAAGTTTATTAATAGTGTGAAGCGCTATTTCGCAGCATCTTTCAAGGCCTTCTCAAGCTGCTTTTGGACCTCCGGATCCTCAAGGGCTTTCTCGGCTTCCTTCATGGTCTCGTCGAAGCTCTTCTGGAGTCCCTTGTACATTTTGACGGAATAGCCGAGCTTCGTGTCATTCTTCTCCAGGAGACTAATCTCGCAGCGGTGAAGGACTCCGTCCCTTAGGAACGACCAGCCATAATTACCGATGTAGATCTCGATGCCGAGGATCTTGGAGCCGGCATTGTCCTTAATCATCTGCTCCAGATCCTTCTCGGAATAGGCCTCGTCCTTGTCGGACTTGTCCTCGAAACCATAGACATTGATCCCGTTGTCGGCGACCTTTTTAGTCACGGCGTAGATCCGGCGCACATTGTCCTCGTGCTGTTCCTTGGTGTAGGTGTCCCCGTCCTGGATCTTGAAGTTGGCGAGCACGTCGTGCTCATCACCATAATAAGTGTACTTGCTGGTCTCATTGAGCTTGTACTCGGGAACCAGATCCGAGAACTTGATGCCCTCGTTCTTCTTGAAATAGTACTCGGCGGCCTCCTTGGAGTATTTGTCTCCCTCGAAGGCTTCCTTGACCATCTTCTCGGCGACCTTCTCAAGGTCCACCTTGCCGTCTTCCGTGACGGCGCTTCCGGCCTTCTTGCCACCCTTGCCCCCGCAGGAGACCAGGGCCAGAGCGCAGGCCAAACTCATAATCAAAACAAGAAAACGTCTCATTGCCATCTATTTTAAAAGATTATTCATTTAATATGAATTCAGAGTATTCCGGCCTTGATGGCCTTGCTCACCATCTCGACGGTGGTCTCAGCCTCAAACTTCTCCTTCAGCCTTTTCCGGTACCATTTGATGGTCGGAAGGCTAAGGATCATTATCTCAGCGATCTGGGGACTTGTCTTCCCTTCAGCGATAAGGGAAAGGATCCTTGTCTCCTTCTTGTTCAAAATGATTCTTTTCGGATCTGTCGGTCGCATGTTCATTGACATCTTATTATCGCGAATTTCGTCAATCATATTCTCGAAAACACTACCCGAAAGGATAGAATAAACTATCCTAAAGGATAGATTTTTAAGCGGTTGAGGCTTGATTAAAGGTTTTTTGTTATCTTTCAGACATGAACGTCCGACCTATCCTGACCATAGCCGTTATCCTGCCCCTGGCTTCCGCCATTCTCCGGGCGGAGTACACCGACCACCGCCGGAAGAACCTCGACTCTCTGGAGAATGTCGTGGTGAAATACACTCCAGACAGGATTGAGAACGCTACCGAAGAGGAACTGTCTGACCTGATCAACGCATATGACAACCTGATGAACGGCTACCTCCAGATCAACCGGGAGCGAAGTATCCTTTTTGCCAGAAAACAGATCGCCCTCGCTTCAAAAAAGGGCTGGCTGGTCAAAAAGTCTGACGCGGAGAAGACCCTCGGGAAGCACTTCTGGGCAATGGAGCAGTACGACAGCGCCATGTTCTACTACATGAATGCCCTGAACGATGTTGACAAGATCGCCAAGATCGCGGCCGACCCAGACAACTCCAACGGTTACAGCCAGGTCACGGCGGACGACAGTTATTCAAGTCTTTACGGAGCCATCGGAAACCTCTACAACATGATGGACTCAATCCCCAAGGCGATGGAGTATTACCGGATGGCAGGAGAGATATTCGATAAATATGGCTGGAACGAAAGTAACTCGATCCTTTACCATAACATCGGAGAGACCTATCTTGACCTGAAGGACTATCCGCAAGCCCGGGAAAACTACGAGAAATCCCTCCATTACGCCCTCGCTTCAGGGGACACTCTCCAGATCTCCAGCGCCTACACCGGACTGGGAGCCCTGTATCTTGAGCTTGGACGTACCCGGAAAGCCCTGAAGTACCTCAAAGAGGCCGACAACTACTACTCTCTCCACGAGGACCAGGAGTTCAGGGCTAGGATCGAGACTCTGGACTTGATGGGGCAGGTGCTTTCGCTGCAGAAGAAACAATTGAGAACCATCACTTTAACAGCTATACTTCTTGCCCTGCTGACCGTAATTCTCGCAGCCGTGCTGAGAAAGGCTTGGATATTCCGAAGGCAAAGGGATGCGGCGGACGAGGCTATCGATGAGGCTATCGAAGAAGGAAAGAGTGATGAAACCACTTTGACGGAACGAGAGACGGAAATCCTGCCGTTGATCGCTTCCGGAATGACCAGTCCCCAGATCGCCGACAAGCTATTCCTCTCCCTGTCCACCATCAAATGGCACCGCAAGAGACTCCTTGAGAAGTTTGACTCCGCCAACACAGCCGAACTTATCTCTAAAGCTAAAGAGAAGGGTTTCATTTAAAACAAAATAGCACTATATTAGCGCCATGGCAAAGATCTATGTGGCGTCAAGCTGGCGCAATCCCTACCAGCCCGAAGTCGTGCGGCGGCTTCTGGAGGCCGGACATGAGGTTTATGATTTCCGCAACCCTGTCGCCAACCCAGGCGGTTTCCACTGGTCAGACATTTCCGATGACTGGCAAGAATGGGACGTTGAGAGTTACATCGGCAACCTTGATCATCCGATAGCCGAGAAAGGTTTCAAGGCGGACTTCGACGCTATGCTCTGGGCGGACACATGCGTGCTGGTGCTTCCCTGCGGCCGCTCGGCTCACACGGAGGCCGGATGGTTCGCAGGAAAGGGCTTGAAGACAATTGTTTACATCCCCGAGAAACAGGAGCCGGAACTGATGTACAAAATATTTGACAAGGTCGTGGGCTCAATAGACGACCTGCTTGAGGCAATATAATAACACAAATACAAACCAAATGATTTTTAAGTCTTTAAGGAAGACGGTCCTATCGGCGTTAGTCCTCCTTCTTTTACCTGAGGCCGTCGTGGCGGCACCCGGTAATATCGCTCAAAAAGCCAAAGTCACATCCTCAGGAAGCCTTTCCGAGGCTTTCGACGCGAATAATGTGACTGACGGGAGAGTCATGTGGGAAAACACCGGGGAATGGGCCTGCAAAGGTCATGTGACAAGCTGGGGCGAAATGTACTTGCCCTGGGTCAGGCTCGACTGGGACGAAGATGTCACAGTGAGCAGGGTAGTCGTTTATGACCGCCCCTCCATGGAAGAACACCTTTCCGGAGGAACCTTGCTGTTTAGCGACGGAAGCCGTCTCAGCGTGACTGCCATTCCCAATGACGGAAGCCCGAAAGAACTTGTCTTCGAGCCCAAGACTATCCGGTGGATCCGTTTCGACGCCACCGACGGTAATGGCAAGAATATAGGTCTGAGCGAGATCGAGGTCTTCCCTTATGAGCCTGAAGAAGGAGACTTCACCAATTGGGTTGATCCCCTGATCGAAACCACCAGAGGCAGATGGTTTTACTGCACCCCTGGAGGACGGCCCATGGGAATGGTCGCAGCTCATGCTTTCAACAGGGTGAAAAACCAAGGTGGAGGCGGCTACAATTATAATTTCCCCTATATTCTCGGATTCTCACAAATCAACGACTGGATGATCTCCGGACTGAATATCATGCCTATCGAGGGTGAAGTGAACCCTCTCCTTGGGATGGAAGGATGGAAGTCAGGCTTCAGTCACGAGAGCGAGACCATACATCCTGGGTACCATAAGCTTTATTTGGACAGGTACAAGACATGGGTAGAGTATACCGCGACCGACAGGGTGGCTCTGTACAGGCTTTCCTATGCCCCCGGGAGCCGTCCCGGACTGCTGGTTGACGCAGGTAGTGTCCTCGGGAGTTGCACCATGCGGGATGCCGTTTTGAACAAGGTGGACGAACATACCGTAGAGGGCCATTTCATGACAACTGACAGGTTCTGGGGAGGGCCTGACGAGATAGGGCTATATTTCGTCTTGAAGTCAGACGCCCCGATCACGGATGCCGAGAGTTGGACAGCAAAATGGAGGGAACCTGACCCTTGGATTGTGACAGGTGATGGAGCCGGGATGCTTCTGCGTTTTGACAAGGATGTGGTAAACGTGAAGATAGCCATGTCCTACACAAGTGTCGAGAATGCGAGAGAAAACCTGGCCGCAGAGGCTCCTGGATGGGATTTTGACGCCGTGGCGAAAGAGAGTGAGGCCATCTGGAACGAGGCCTTCGGAAAGATAGAGGTCAGTGGCGGCACCCATGAGCAAAAGGTCAAGTTCTACACTGATCTTTGGCACGTGTTGCTCGGAAGGCATAAGATAAACGACGTCAATGGGTTCTATCCGGATTATACATATGGGGAATATGTCAACAATCGTACTTCGGCTCCAATGAGGGTGTTGAGACTGCCTTTAAACGAGGATGGAACTCCCGTACACAATATGTACGGTTTCGATTCGCTTTGGCTCAGCCAGTGGAACCTCAACACGCTCTGGGGCTTGGCGTGGCCGGAGATCTTGGATGACTTCTCCGCATGCCTTGTACAATATGCGGCCAACGGAGGACTTCTGCCAAGGGGCGCATGCGCCGGAGGATATTCATTCATAATGACAGGCTGCCCTGCCAGCAATATGATAACCAGCACTTTCCTGAAAGGAATTCTCACCAAGACAGATCCCGAGGAAGCCTTCCAGGCTGTGAAACGCAATCATCTTCCTGGTGGAATGATGAGTTTCGACAGCTCCTCCAACCTGGAGTTCTACATTGAGAACGGTTGGTGTCCGGACAACGCCGGAAAAACCCTTGAGTGGGCTTTCCAAGACTGGGGACTCAGCCGGATGGCGAAAAAACTCGGCCACGAAGACGACGCTCGGGAATTCGAACGCAGGTCGCACGGATGGACAGCCCTATTCGACCCTGAGGAATGCCTCGTATTCCCGAAAGACAAAGACGGCAACTGGGTTCATAAAGAACCTCTCAACGGAAGAGGATGGGTTGAGTCCAATGCCTGGCAGGCCACTTGGTCAGTTTCCCACGACATAGGCACGCTCGTGAAGCTCATGGGAGGTAAAGACAGGTTCTGCGACAAATTGAACGAGGCTTTCGAGAAGTCCAAGGACTTTGATTTCGTCTACGCCTACAGCAGCGGTTATGTCAGCTACGCCAACCAGCCCGGCTGCTCAAACGCCCATGTCTTCTCTCATGCGGGGAAACCATGGATGACCCAGTATTGGGTACGGAGGGTTAACGAGCAAGCCTACGGGGGTACCACTCCAGATCTTGGCTATGGAGGTCATGACGAGGACCAGGGCCAAATGGGTGGTATCAGCGCCCTCATGTCCATAGGCCTCTTCAGCGTGACCGGAACTGAGACCGACACTCCTTGCTACGACATCACATCGCCTGTGTTCGACAAGGTGGTCATACACCTGAACCAGGACTACTATCCCGGGAAAGAGTTCACAATCAAGGTGAAAGGCAATCCTGACTGTTACATCCAGAACGCCCGCCTGAACGGCCGGAACTGGAAATGGTCACAGTTCAGCCATGAGGAATTCGCCAAGGGCGGCGTCCTTGAACTCACTCTCGGTCCAAAACCAGCGACCTCTTGGGGAAGCCTGAAATATTAAAGACATGAGAAAGCCTAATTACGACAAAACCCCAGCGACACCGGTAGAAGGTAATATTTTTATCGGATGGGAGAATATAATTCCGGAAATCCAAGCTGTGGCGGCCGAGCGGCAAGTCATAGTGGAGACATATCCCGGAGTTTATGAAGATGAGATAATCAAGGTGTTTTCCGAGGCTTTAGGTCCTGTTGTGAATACAAGGTCCTTAATGAGAAGCGAGGAGGATATTCGTTCCATGACCCAACCCTTCATGACTGACGATGTCCTGTTCGGGTATCTCACCTCGCTGAGAATCAACGACTTCTTTAACGAGGCCAAACTCACCGCCGCCAGGGACTCAACCCCTAAGGTGATAGTCGGCGTCGGAGCGTCTTTAGCGGCCGGAGAGAACGCCCTGATAGTCTACGCCGACATGGCGCGATGGGAGATTCAGCGCAGGATGCGCCTCCATGAGGTCAAGGGCATCGGGGTGGACAACAGGTCCGATGCAGTCAGCATCCAATATAAAAGAGGGTTATTCATAGACTGGAGAATATGTGACATCCACAAGGACAGTCTTTTCGGCAAGGTGGACTTATGGCTCGACACAAACGATCCGTTTAAGCCTAAAATGATTGATAATGAAACCTTTATCCAAGGTATAGACAAGACCGTCAGCTCACCCTTCAGGGTGGTTCCGTTCTTCGATCCCGCACCCTGGGGAGGCCAATGGATGAAAGAGGTATGCGATCTCGATCCGGACAAGCCCAACTACGGATGGTGTTTCGACTGCGTCCCGGAGGAGAACAGCCTGCTGTTCAATGTGGATGGCGAGTTGTTCGAGATTCCCTCGCAGGATCTTGTCTTATTGAGAAGCCGAAAACTGCTCGGTGGACCTGTGGAAAGCCGTTTCGGAAAAGATTTCCCGATCAGGTTCGACTTCCTGGACACCATCGGGGGAGGTAACCTGAGTCTTCAAGTTCACCCTACCACCCAATTCATCAAGGAAAGTTTCGGCCTGCCTTACACTCAGGACGAGAGTTACTATCTGATGGACGCGAATGAGGACGCCGTGGTTTACCTCGGGCTCAAAACCGGAATAAATCCGGAGGAGATGCTCTCCGACCTGAGGGCGGCCCAGAGAGGGGAGATCGTATTCGACGCCGGGAAATATGTCAATAAGATCCCGGCGAGGAAACATGACCATTTCCTAATCCCCGCCGGGACAATCCACTGCTCAGGGGCCGGAAGCATGGTCCTTGAGATAAGCGCCACTCCCAACATATTCACTTTCAAACTCTGGGACTGGGGCAGGCTTGGCCTGGACGGAAAACCGAGACCCATCAACATCGAGCGAGGCTCTAAGGTCATCCAATGGGACAGGGACACTGAATATGTGGAAAAGAACCTCCACAACCATTTCGAGCCCGTGGCCAATGGCGATGGATGGGAAGAAACACGAACAGGTCTGCATCCTTACGAGTTCATTGAGACACGGAGGACACGGTTCTCATGCCCAGTGACTTTCAACACGGGAGGAGGAGTGAACGTTCTTAACCTGGTTGAAGGGGAAGAGGCTGTCATCACCAGTCCTTCCGGCGCCTTTCCCCCTTTCGTCGTCCACTATGCCGAGACTTTTATCATCCCAGCTTGGCTCGGGGAATATGTCATATCCCCCTCAGGGATCGCCAAAGGCGGGTCCTGCATGGTCATTAAAGCCAATGTAAGGTTCTAAATGGTAGATCACTGAATATGAACGATAAGACAAACCGGGTCATAATGACCCTCGACGCAGGAGGCACGAACTTCGTTTTCTCAGCTATGGAAGACGGGAGGGAGATTGTGCGGCCAAAGACCATTCCCGCGGTATCTGACAACAGTCAAGCCTGCCTGAAATTAATAGCGGAGGGATTCTCCATCGTAAAAAAGGAATGCCCCTATGAACCTGTGGCCATAAGTTTCGCCTTCCCTGGCCCGGCGGACTATGAGCATGGGATAATAGGTGATCTACCCAACTTCCCGGGCTTCAGGGGAGGAGTCGCGCTTGGTCCTTATCTGGAAAACCGGTTCAAGATCCCGGCGTTCATCAACAATGACGGGAACTTATTCGCTTTAGGCGAGGCCGCATTCGGATTATTACCGGAAATCAATGCCGAGCTCGAGGCCGCCGGATCGGAAAAGCGTTACAAAAACCTGCTCGGCATCACTCTGGGAACAGGTTTTGGCGCCGGAGTCGTAACAAACGGCACCTTATTGACTGGAGACAATGGCTGCGGTGGAGACGTTTGGCTTATGCGCCATCCAAGTGAGCCGGAACTCATCGTGGAGGAAGGTGTGAGTATCAGGGCAGTCACACGATCCTATGGTCTCCTGTCTGGTGAAGACACTACCGGCCTGACTCCAAAGGACATTTTCGAGATAGCTAAAGGGCAACGACCCGGAAACGTTGAGGCTGCCAAAGAGAGTTTCGCCTCACTTGGCCGCCATGCCGCCCATGGCATAGTCCACGCCCTCGATATCGTTGACGGAATCGTGGTGATAGGAGGAGGCTTGTCAGGGGCATCCGAATTCTTCATGCCGGCCTTGATTCAGGAAGCCCGAAGATCTGTCTGGACCAGGTCTGGTGCATCCTTCCCATGCCTCCAAAGCAAGTTGTTCGACCTGACAGACAAAGACGACAAGGCCGATTTCCTGAAAGACGAGTCCAAGGCCGTGAATATTCCCGGCACTGACATGACCGCCCGTTACGACTTTGTGAAGAAAACCGGAATAGCCATCTCAAGACTCGGCGCTAGCCGGGCCATATCCTTGGGTGCCTATGCCTTCGCAATGAAAGCCCTGGGCATTAATTAGCTATTCAACCTCGATAATCGAGTAAATCTCCAAGGATGGCACCTTGAAGATGGCTTTGCCTCCTTTATACTTGAATCTCAACTCCTTCCCTTCTGGCTGGCAGACTATCCTGGAAGGTTTATCCGGAAGTCTCAAGGCAACCTCGATATCCGTCACCGGATCGATTGAATCGATGATGGGGGTGTTTCTATGGTCGCCGGAGGTATTGACAAGGTGAACCTGGAGAGTGCCGTTCAACTTCCTCAAAGACACATCCACGAAAGGAGAGGAAAGGACTTCCACCAATGGTTCGGGAAACAGCTCATTAACAAGCACATTGACCCTGGCCCTGATACTGTCAGAACCTTTCCCTGACTCATAATCACCAGCGATTTCAGTGGGAATGAATCCTATCTTTCCCGAACCGAGACCAGCGCTGAACCACTCGGATCCCTTGAGCCCGATTCCGGATGCCGTGGAAAAGAAGTCAGCCATATCCTTGCCTACGACAAGAAGCGACCCTCCCCCTTTGACATATTCCAGAAGATCATCCCTGAACACCTCAGACAGTGTTTCGCATTCAGGAATGACAATCAGCGGGAAGCGGCTCAGGTCAGGAAGCAGAGAGGCTTCTCCGAGAAGATCCACGCTGTATTGAGCCTCCAGAAGGCAGTTCATTATCCCGGCCGCCCCTCCTGTGAAATTAGGGAACAGAGCCCCAGGATTGCCCGGGAGATTCCTGTGTTGATAGTCGTAAGTGGACAGAAGAACGGCCACTTGGGGAACCGAGGCCGAATGGTGGCAATATTTCTGCCTTGCCCTGGCGAAAACAGCCACGTCCGCCATCGATGTAAGCTTATCGAGCTTCACCGAGCCGTCCCTGTTCTGGGTGAAATATGCCTGGAAACCACCGCCTTGGGAAAGTGTAACCGCAGCCTCCCTCATCAGTTGAACGGAGGTTTTCTGCCTACGAGCTTCTCCATTGCCAGCGAAACTCCATGCCATCAAATCCCACGGAACACCTTGCCAGGCAAGATACCTCGCGGCCACCCGCGCCGAATTCACGCTATTCGTGGGAGAATAATCTCCCGACAAGAAATTCACAGGGGCCGACACCGGCTCCGACATGTGATGGGTATATGCCCAGTTGCTGCAGATTTGGAAATCAGGATATTCGCTCCGGACAGCGGCGATGTAATGACGGAGATATTTCCGGAAAGCTTCCCTGCAGAACTGCTTCCACTCATACCAATGAGGCTCCTCAGGTGAGGTAGGAGCGTCGAATCCGGTTTCTTCCTTGAAAAGCCTGACGGCCTTCTCCCCATAATCAAGAGTGGTCGCCCAGCATTCTCCGTCAACCCACATTCCGTCAACCTTGTATTTTCCAGCAAGCTCTTTCAGCTGGGGAATGAGCAGCTTATCAACATAGGGCCCGAATACGGAAGTAATTCTGTCACTGGGGTTTCCGGACGGGTCCTTCACTGCCCAGTCCGGATGGAGTTCGACTGCTCTCCCGTCCCAGACACCGGAATAGTGCATGTAAAGTCCGACTCCCCGATCAGCTGTCACCTTTCTCCAGACTGCCAGCGGATCAGTCACAAGACCAGGGGCCGGATTCCCGACCAGTGTCGGATAACTTGAATACCCGGGATGACCCTTGCAGTCCACCTGGATATAGTCAGGATGGACCATGTCAAGGATTGTCCCGACCATCTCAGGTGTGGTGTTGGCGCCTATATTCTTGTTGGCCGCGCCAGCGTGAAAATCGAAATGGATGCCGAGGAAACTCTGGTCCCGGCGAAGACGCTCCTGGCCAGCCGCTGAAAGGCAGCTCAAGATTACAAAAATGAAGAGGATTGGTTGTTTTGCTTTCATGACAAAACAAAGATAACGATTATTGAGGAATAATGATTATCTTTGTCTTCTGGTTTGAAATGAGATATTTATAATCCAATATTCATTAAATCATGAGAATTATCCAAGTTACAGGAAGGGAGATCCTCGATTCAAGAGGCAACCCCACGATCGAGGCCGAGGTGGTCCTCGAAAGCGGTATTATCGGCACAGCGGCTGTTCCTTCAGGCGCTTCCACCGGTGAAAACGAGGCTCTTGAGCTTCGTGACGGCGACCCCAAGCGCTACGGCGGCAAGGGCGTCCTCAAGGCTGTCGAGAACATCAACGACAAGATCGCTCCCGCTATCATCGGCATGTCCGCTCTCGAGCAGAGGGCCATCGACAAGACCATGATCGAGCTTGACGGCACCCCTACCAAGAGCAACCTCGGTGCCAACGCCATCCTCGGCGTCAGCCTCGCCGTCGCCAAGGCCGCCGCTGAGTATCTCGGCATTCCTCTTTACCGCTACATCGGCGGAACCAACGCTTATGTCCTTCCTGTCCCGATGATGAACATCATCAACGGTGGAGCCCACTCTGACGCTCCTATCGCTTTCCAGGAGTTCATGATCCGTCCTGTCGGAGCCGCTTACGAGGCTGAGGCTGTCCGTATCGGAGCCGAGGTTTTCCACGCTCTCCAGAAGGTTCTGAAAGGCCGCGGCCTTTCCACCGCCGTGGGTGACGAGGGTGGTTTCGCCCCGAAGCTCAATGGCATCGACGACGCTCTCGACTGCATCATCGAGGCCATCAAGAAGGCTGGCTACGAGCCTGGCAAGGACGTGACCATCGCCATGGACTGCGCCGCTTCCGAGTTCTGCTTCAAGGAGGGTGACACCTTCTACTATGACTACAAGCAGCTTAAGGACGGCAAGCAGAAGGATCCTAACGGCAAGAAGCTCACCAGCGAGGAGCAGATCGCTTACCTGGAGCAGCTTATCACCAAGTACCCGATCGACTCGATCGAGGACGGCCTCTCCGAGGAAGACTGGGAAGGCTGGGTGAAGCTCACCAAGGCCATCGGCGGACGCTGCCAGCTCGTCGGCGACGACCTTTTCGTCACCAACGTCAAGTACCTCCAGAAGGGTATCGAGATGGGTGCTGGTAACTCCATCCTCATCAAGGTCAACCAGATCGGTTCCCTGACCGAGACTCTCGACGCTATCGAGATGGCCCACCGCAACGGCTACACCACCGTGACCTCCCACCGTTCCGGTGAGACCGAGGACACCACGATCGCCGACATCGCCGTCGCCACCAACAGCGGCCAGATCAAGACCGGTTCCCTCAGCAGGACTGACCGTATCGCCAAGTACAACCGCCTCATGAAGATCGAGATCGAGCTCGGCGACGAGGCCCGCTACGGCTACAAGAAAATCAAATAAGTTCCTTCCGGACTATTAGAAAAGCGGCGGCCCTTAAAGGTCGCCGCTTTATTCATGCCTATACGGTTAAAACTTGAACTTGCTGAATTTCTCAAGGGCTTTGAGGGCCTCAGGCACTGGGGCAAGCTGATTGCCGGAGAAGTCCACGAAAGGACCCTTGCCGAGGTTCTTGCAATTAGCCAGCTCAGCTGGAATGGTTCCGGTAAGCTGGTTCTTGGAGAGCTGGAGACCTTCCAGGTTGACAAGCTTGCCAAGGGAGGCGGGAATGGTGCCGGTCAGCTGGTTACGCTGCAGCCAGAGCTCTTTGAGGGCGGTCATGTTCCCGATCTCGGAAGGGATGGAACCCGTGATCTTATTGTCGTAAATCTCAAGGGTCTTCAGACCGGTCAGCTGACCAAGCTCCTTGGGAAGCTCACCAGTGAGTCCGCAATCTGCGATGATGAGGCTCTCAAGATTCTTCATATTAGCTACTTCCGGAGGAACCGTACCGCTCGTCGAGACCTTGCGGAGGAATATCCTCTTAAGGTTCGTCATCGTGTAGATCTCATTGGGGAAGACAGCGTCAGCAGCAGCGACGTTGCCGATAAGACCGGCGGTCTGGTCGATCTGCAGATGCTCCAGCTTCTTGAGATTCGCGACTTTGGGACTGACACCACCTTTGAGGCCAGATGTGGTGATGCTGATCCTCTTAAGGTTGGACAAGTCATAATAGCTGGCCGGAATCTGGCCGGTTCCACCATCGATATCGAGAGACTCCATGGTAGCGGGAACCTCTGGGAACTGAACCGTCTTCGGAAGGTTGAGGTAGAGGGTCTTGATCTTGGAAAGGGACTTGAGGTCCGGAACCGTATAGTTGGATCCGCTGACATTCAGACGCAGCGTCTCGAGGTTGGAAAGCTGTGAGATCGAAGCTGGAATGACGTCATCCTTCTTGGGATCAAGGTCATCGTTCCTCAGGACGATAACGAGATTCTTCAGCTCGGTGAGGCCGGAGATCTCGGCGGGAATCTCACCTGTACCGCGGACAGTCAGCTCGGTGACACGGCCTTCCGCATTGACCTTCACATTTTTCCATTTGGCGAGATCTTCCTCGCTGTTCCAGTTCTCCTTGTCGCTGTCCTTCCAGGTGTCGCCACCGGCCTTTTGGTAAACAAGGGCAAGGATTTCCTTGTCAGTCAAGTTCTTGCTCCCTCCGCCACAGGCGGTCATCAGGGACATCACCGGCAGCAGCACGGCTGCCAAAATCATTAGTCTTTTCATGGATTTAAAATAATAAATGGGGGAAATTATCCTATCATATTCTCAGGATCAAGGGCCTTGTCAAGGGCTTCCTTGGTCATGACCCCTTGCTCCAGGACTATGTCATAGACGGAGCGATTGGTCTCCAAGGCCTCTTTCGCGATCTTGGTGCTGGCCTTGTAGCCGATGATCGGATTGAGGGCGGTGACGATGCCGATGCTGTTCTTGACCATGTCGTAGCAGCGTTCCCTGTTGACGGTAATGCCTTCCACGCACTCCTTCCGGAGGGTGTTCATCGCATTGGTCAGCCATGTGATGCTTTCCATAATCGACTCAGCGATAACTGGTTCCATCACATTAAGCTGAAGCTGTCCGGCCTCGGCGGCGAAGGAGACAGTCGTGTCGTTACCGATAACCTTGAAACAAACCTGGTTAGTCACCTCAGGAATGACCGGATTGACCTTGCCGGGCATGATCGAAGATCCCGGAGCCTTGGGAGGCAGGTTGATCTCATGAAGGCCGCAGCGGGGACCGGAAGCCATAAGGCGAAGGTCGTTGCAAATCTTTGAGAGCTTGACGGCCAACCTCTTTAGGGCTCCCGAATAGCTTACATACGCTCCGGTGTCCGGAGTCGCCTCCACGAGGTCCGGGGCGGCGATGAACTTCTCGCCCGTGAGTTCAGTCAAGTTGGCGGCGCAGAGAGTGGCGAAACCTGGCTTGGCATTGAGACCGGTACCGATGGCCGTACCGCCCATATTGATCTCATAAAGGAGGTTCACATTCCTCTCAAGATTGGCGACTTCCTCCTCAAGGTTGGTGGCATAGGCATGGAACTCCTGGCCGGAGGTCATCGGAACAGCGTCCTGAAGCTGGGTACGACCCATCTTGATCACATCCTTGAACTCCTCCCCTTTGGCCCGGAAAGCCTCGATCAGGTCCTTGAGGCTCTTTTCGAGCTTACGGTTCATCCTGATGAAAGCGTAACGGAAAGCCGAAGGGTAGGCGTCGTTGGTGGACTGGGCGCAGTTGACATGGTCGTTGGGAGAGCAATATTTGTACTCGCCTTTCTCGTGACCCATGATCTCAAGAGCCCTGTTGGCAATCACCTCGTTGGCGTTCATGTTGACGGAGGTTCCGGCACCTCCCTGCATCATATCGACAGGAAATTGGTCGTGGAACTTGCCGTCAATGATTTCCTTGCTCGCCTCCATGATGGCGTCGGCAATGACAGGGTCAAGGGCGCCGAGTTCCTTGTTAGTCTTTGCCGCTGCGTACTTGATGCAAGCCATGGCGATGACATAATCAGGATAATGGCACATCCTGGTCGTGGATATCTTGTAATTATTCAATGCCCTTTGTGTCTGTACGCCATAGTAAGCGTTCGAGGGAACCTGAAGCTCGCCGAGCAAATCAGACTCAATCCTGAATTTCTCACTCATATTTCTATCTTTAAATTAAAAACGTATTATATCATACAAATATATATAATAAATATAAAAAAAGCGCCAACCACCTGGCTGGCGCTTCAATATTCTTAATGATCCTTACTTCTTGAAAGACTTCTTCGCAGGCTCAGCCGCAGCAAGCTTCTTCTGACGGGCAACTGTGGCGTCGTACATCACAGGAGTTCCGATGAAGATGGAAGCGTAAGTACCGATGAGGATACCAAGGATGAGGGCGACCGCGAGACCCCTGATGGACTCACCGCCCCAGATCGCGATAGCGAGCATGGTGACGAGAGTTGAGACAGAGGTGTTGACCGTACGGGTAAGGGTCGCGTTCAGAGCCAGGTTCGTGTTGGTCTTGATGTCCGTGTTCGGGTGCAGAGTCCTGTACTCGCGGATACGGTCAAAGATAACCACGTTGTCGTTGATGGCGTATCCGATGATGGTCAGGATAGCAGCGATGAACGTCTGGTCCACGTCAAGGTTGAACGGCAGGATGCCGGAGAACAATGAGAAGAAACCGATGACGATGATGGCGGTGTGTGCCAGTGAGACGACACCACCAAGACCCCATGTCCAGCCCTTGAACCTGAAGGCGATGTATGCGAAGATCACCATGAGGGCGAGGATGACGGCGATCACGGCGTCCCTCTTGATGTCATTGGCGATCGTAGGACCGACCTTGTCGGAGGAGATGATACCGTTCGGGTTGCCCAGTGTGGACTTGAACTCGTCGATGCTCATCTTCTCGGCGAAGAACGGGATCAAAGCCTTGTAGAGCTTGCCCTCGACCTCGGCGTCCACGTCGGAGGACTCCTCGTCGTTCTTGTACTGGGTCGTGATCTTCATCTGGCTCTCACCACCGAACTGCTTGACCTCGACGGCTCCGTCGAACTCGGCGATAGCGGCCTGGCGGATCTCCTCAGCGGTAACGGGCTTGTCGAAGCGGACCACATAAGTACGGCCACCGGTGAAGTCGACACCATAGGTGAAGCCCTTGGTGAAGATGGACACGAGGGAGATGAGGATCAGGACACCGGAGACTATGTAAGACACCTTGCGGGCGCTGATGAAGTCGAAGTGGGTGTTCTTGAGGAAGTTCCTCGTGAGGCTGTTCTCGAAAGTGATGTTCTTGCCCTTCTTGATACGGTCGTCGAAGATCAGACGGGTGATGAAGATGGAGGTAAGAACAGAGGTGATGATACCGATGATGAGCGTAGTGGCAAAGCCCTGGACGGGACCGGAACCGAAGATGAAGAGGACGATACCGGTGAGGAGGGTGGTGACCTGACCGTCGATGATGGCGGAATAAGCGTTCTTGTAACCGTCAGCCACAGCCTTGCTCAGGCCCTTGCCGGCGGCAAGCTCCTCCTTGATACGTTCATATATAATAACGTTGGCATCCACAGCCATACCCATTGTCAAGACGAGACCGGCGATACCGGGCAGGGTCAGGACGGCTCCGAACGACACAAGGACTCCGAAGAGCAGAAGGACGTTGCAGAGAAGGGCGATGTCAGCGGCGACACCGGCTCCCTGATAGAAGAATATCATATAAAGGAGAACCAGCAGGAAAGCGATCAGGAAGGAGATCATACCAGCCTTGATCGACTTGGCTCCGAGGGAAGGTCCGACAACCTGCTCCTGAATGATAGTTGCAGGGGCGGGAAGCTTACCGGACTTCAATACGTTCACGAGGTCAGTGGCCTCATCCGGGGTGAAATGACCGGTGATTGAGGACTGACCGCCGGTGATGGCGCTGTTGACATTAGGATAGGAATAGACCATGCCGTCGAGGACGATGGCGATCTGCCTTCCGACGTTGTCGCCGGTCATGCGGGCCCAGATATTGGCGCCCTCGGCATTCATGCTCATCGAGACTGAAGGCTCTCCGTTGGTGCCATGGTCATAGACCACGCGGGCGTCGGTGACGACACCGCCGTCAAGCTTAGCCTTTCCGTTGCGGGAAGTCGACTTGATGGCGACGAGCTCGAAGATATTGTCGGACTCGAACATCTCGGAGGGCTTCACTGACCACATAGGGATGAACTCGGCCGGGAAGATCTCGGCGATCTGAGGCATAGCGAGGTACCTGTTGACCTTGGCTGTGTCAACACCGGAAGCGAAACCTATGCAGGCGTTACCAGTGTACTGGGAAGGAGTAAGGACGGCGAAAAGGGGATTCTGCTTCTTGTAAGCCTCGAGATCGGCGTCGGAAGACTGGTTCTGGGCGATCTCGGCGTCAAGCACCGAACCCTCACCCTCCGGCTTGGCCTCCTCGGCCTCAGCCTCGGCGGGAGCGGGAGTCTCGTTGCCTGAGAGAATCTCAGCGAGCTTAGCGTTAGCCTCGGCGAGATAACCGGAGATCTCCTGGTTGGTGAAAGTCTCCCAGAACTCAAGGGAAGCGGTTCCCTGGAGGAGTTTCCTCACACGCTCAGGCTCCTTGACACCAGGGAGCTCAACGAGGATACGTCCGCTGTTTCCGAGCTTCTGGATGGAAGGCTGGGTCACACCAAAGCGGTCGATACGGTTCCTAAGGACGTTGAAGGAGTTGGCGACGGCGCTCTCGGCCTCTCCGCGGATCACGGTCAGAACCTCGGCGTCAGTGGACTCGGGCTTGACCTTGTCCTTCATCTCATAAGTGCCGAAGATCTGAGCGAGCCTCTGCCCGCCGGCGACCTCTTTCCAAGCGTTGCCGAAGAGGGTTATGAAATCATCCCTCGAATTGACGCTGCGCTCTTTGGCAAGAGCAAGAGCCTTCTGGAACGCAGGATTGGGGTTGTCACCCGAAAGAGCCCTGACAAGATCCTGCAGCTGGACCTGGAGCATGACGTTCATACCTCCCTTGAGGTCCAGACCCAGGTTGATTTCCTTGGCCTTGCAGTCCTTGTAGGTGTTCCAGAGATAAACTTTCTTGGAAGAGACCGAATCGATGTAGACCCTGTTCTGGTCTTTTCTGATGGAGTCCAGATAATAAGCCTGGTTCTCCGGGGAAACCTTGGCGAACTCCGCGGCGTTCATCGCCGCCTGGGCGGCCTGCTCCGCGAACTTGTCCGCTTTCCTTTCCTGGATGGTCGTCACCGCCGTGAAAGAAAGCTGCCAGATCGAAGCGATGGCGAGCAAGATGGCGACGAGCCTTATCCAACCTTTACTTTGCATAATGTTTTAGTTTATATTTTTATTGTTTTTGCTTTCGGGCATAAAAATAAGGGTACAAATTTAGCATTTTTTTCTAAGAAAGAAATTATCTGCCAAGTATTTCTTATTTTTGCAGACGCATTGACTCCGATTTTCGGAATGAAAAAGATAACTCTCGAATTTTTCATCATAATTTCCACCCTGCTGGTGTCCGGGCTGAAAGCCGGGTCCCAGACCATCGTTGACAGGATCATCGCCCAAGCAGACTCGGCGAGACTCTCTTATGATTTTCCTAAGGCGGTAGAGCTTTGCCAAAAGGCAGCCGAGCTCGACTCCACCGCGGCTGTAAGGGTTGAGGACCTTCGGATCATCAGCGATAACGGATTGTCCATGATGGACTTCTGCAGCCGGCCAGTGGTGGTGGCAAGGCAGGCTTTCCCTTTGAAGGACTTCCTGCTGTATTACCCCCTCTCGAACCACGGATGGAGAAAGTCTCCCAACCAGCTGGACTCCCTGGGCGGGGAAGGACTCGCTCAAGCCGTCTATTTCCCGGAAGGCGCTAAGGATCTTTACTATTCGGCGACAGACGAGAACGGCATCAGGAATATCTACAGGACGGTTCTGGAGGACTCCCTGTGGACTGCTCCGACATTGATCAACGAGCAGCTGACCAGCTCTTCCGACGAGATTTATCCTATGTTGTCCCCCGACGGGGAATCCTTGTACTTCGCATCCAAAGGTCTTTACGGCATGGGAGGTTACGACCTTTATGTCTCAAGGTGGAACGCCGAGACCGGAGACTGGGACATCCCGGTCAACATGGGTTTCCCATATTCCTCGCCATACGACGACTTCCTGTTCATGAACACTGAGGATGGGAGATATTCCATATTCGCATCCAACCGCGGCTGCGGGAAGGACAGCGTCCTGATCTATGTCCTTGAATATGACAGCATGCCCGTGCGGGAAGCCATAAGCGACATAAACGCACTGAAAGAACTGGCCACCCTGACTCCGGCCAGGGATCCGTCAAGGATGGACAACGGAGCTGCCGTCAATGACAACGACACCTCGGGAGAGGAGGCCAGAAGATACATGGACAAGATGAAGGAAGTGCGTTCCCTCCGCGACTCCGTCTCCCGTTTCAGCAAGGGTATCGAAAACCTGCGCGCCGAGTTCTCCTCCGCCTCGGAGGAAAGGAAAGCGGCCCTCTCCGAAGAGATTCTCAGTAAGGAGCTGCAGCTTCCCGTCCTCAACGACTCCCTGCAGAAAGCCGTGAAAGGCTTGCAGGCTCTCGAGATGGAGTTCCTCGCTAACGGGATAGTTCTGGACATCAGTAAGTTACAGGATCGCGCGGACAAAGATGTGGTCGGGGCTTCGACCGGGTATACCTTCTCCCGGAACAGTTACGGACCAGCCCCGCTGCTGGCCATGAGGAAGCCTGAGAGAAAGTTCGACTACTCTTTCATGATCCTGCCTGAAGGCCGTTTCGCCGAGGACAACACTCTGCCGGAAGGCATTGTGTACCAAATACAAATGTTCACCCAGTCCCGTAAGGCGACGGTGGCGGACCTGAAGGGATTGAGCCCGGTTTTCGAGAAAAAGTCAGGAAGCAGGTACATCTGCTCCGCCGGACTTTTCAGAACCTACGCCGATGCCCTCTCCAACCTCAACAAGGTCAAGAGACAAGGCTTCAGGACGGCCGAGATACGAGCCTACAAAGACGGGGAGTCCATCAGTGTCACCTCAGCCAGAAAACTTGAGTCTGAGCGCCTGTACACCGTGGTCTTCTACCCGGAGAACGGCCAATCCCTGCCTGACGGTGCGATGGACGCGATCCGGGAGACAGGGATGGATGTGGCCAAGAGCGTGGAGAACGGCTCCGTCGTGTTCAAGGTCGGCCCGTTCCACGACAAGACCGAAGCCGAGGGACTCGTCAGTGCCTTGAAGTCCCTCGGATCCGGAGATTGCTCGCTAACGCTTTCTGGGAGCGAATGATATCTGGTCCTGAACCTGACCGGTCAGGACATTATGTACGATGACGTTCAACCTTCCGCCCTCGACTTTTCCTTCTATCACTGTGGGGAAGTGAGTCTCGTCCAATTTCGGACCTCCTCCGACAAGTTGCGTCCAGCTCCTTCCAGGAGTGGGGTCGTCCCGGCGATAGGTATGCTCATGGGCAGTGATAATCAATTGGCAATGAGCTTTTTCTAAGAGCGGAGTCCAAAGCTCCGAGCAGGTACGCTGCCAGATGGCAAAATCATGGGTGTACTTCGGATCCTTGTCGTCCGGAGCCACATCACCGGGATTGGACTCGGGTCTGGAGTCGAATAGCGGAATATGACAGAAAGCCACAAGGTAAGGAGCTTTGGCTATATCCTTCCGCTTCAAGGCGTCGCGAAGCCAGGCAACCTGCGCCCTGCGGTAAGCGTCACTGTTGAACAATCCGGCGAAAATCGGATTGGTGTCCATCTTATCCTCGGCGGTGTCAAGCCCGATCAAGGCGATATCCCCCATCCTGACGGCGAAGTTCCTGCCGAGATCCCAGTCCCTCGGAGCCCTCTCCTCAGGCTGGCGATACATCCAGACCCTTTCCAGATGGCGGTTGGCCATGCCCCTGGAGTCGTGGTTGCCAGGGCTGAAAAGATACGGGATCCCGGAAGCGTAGTCCTTGGCTGAAATCTTGGGATCCAGGAATATTTCTATCTGACTCTCAATCGTTTCCTGTGTATTGGAAGCGTCACCGTTCCAGATCACGCATGAAGGAGCCAGGGAGTTGACCTTAGCTATCGTCTTATCGATGCCGGGCCAATGTACATGGGTGTCGTTGATGACGCAGAAATGTCCCTCCGAGGCCTTCCCGGCGGTGGTGAAACTGTAGGTCCGCGGATCCTCCTCAGTGCCGAGAATCTTCATATCGTAGCCGCCGCCATAATGGATCCTGTCGGCGCCGATCTTATAGTAATATTTGGTGGAAGGCTTCAGGCCGGTCACCCGGATCTGGCTTACCTTGTCGCTGATCTCAGTCAGGCGGTAGCCTCCGCATTTTATCTTTCTAGCGTCGCTCAAGTCAGGTTTTTCACCGACAAGGACATAGCCGTTGGCCAGGGCCCCGACGGCGAAAGCCACCCCGATCGAATCCTCCGCGTAATTCTGCAGCATCGGCGCCGAAGTGATAAGTTTCCCGTCCCCGTCGGCCATTTTAGCGTCATGACCGGCCAGACCGGTCATCCCAGACACACGGTCCGCCGCCTTCAAAGCGCTCCCCGCCCCTGCGGCGGCAACCAGCATCGCCGAATCCTTGATGAAATCTCTTCTTTTCATATTGTCAAATGTTATTAATTAGTATTCAAATAAGAACGAACCTTGTTCCAGAGGCCGTCGCCACGAAGATCCCGCTCCAGGATCGTCCCGTCAGGACCGATGAGGATAATGTACGGAATGTAATTGAAGCCGTATGCTTCGGAAACCGTATCAGGAGCGTTCAGGATCTGCTTCCAAGGCACCTTGAACTCATTGACCGCTTCCAAGGTGTTCTCCACCTTGTCAAAGACAGGCACGCCGACAATGTCAAAGGCTTTGTCCTTGTACTGGTAATAGATATCTTTAAGGCGAGGGATCTCCTCCCGGCACGGACCGCACCAGGAAGCCCAGAAATCCACAAGCACGTACTTTCCCTTGCCGACGAAATCCGACAGCTTGACGATCTTTCCATCCGGCTGCGAGGCCTCGAAGTCGATGAACTTCTCCGCCTTACCCTCCGGTACGGTCTGTCCCCCGGCAGTCAGGCAGCAAAGCGCCGCCACTATAGCGGTCAAAATGTATCTTCCTTTCATATATCTCGCAATTTACAAAAAAACATTCGAAAACCCCATAGGGGTCTAGCGGTGATTCCGAGCGAAGCGAGTTCAGGGAGTCTGAGGGGAACGCCCCTCAGTCCCCCATAGGGGGCCAGGGGGGTAGATAGTTCCAGTTCCAGTTCTAGCGCGCTAGAACTGGAAGTAGATGAAACTCTGAAGGTCTGCGGTTATGAACTGGCATATGATGAAGACAGCGACCATGCAGGCGAGAACCATCAGAGCCAGAGGCATCTTCGCGAACCAGATACGGTAACGCCTTTTGAAATTCTCAGGAAGCCAGTGGATCAGCATGCCGACCACGAAGACCAGGATGATGCTCCTGTGCTGCCAGGCCATCTGCGGCACCAAGGACCAGTCCCACTGCCCACCTATCTGGTTCACCATGTTCTTGGCTGTGCTCCAAGCCTTCTCATTGGCCTCCGCGGGATCCAGGTTCGAGCCGCTGCGGAAGAAAAGACGGGTGAAAGTGATGAATATGAATGTCATAAGCACGGCCCACGCATCGCTGATCCAGCTCACGGCCTTCCCCTTCCTGACCTTGTGGAAAACCATCCCGACAAAGGCTCCGAAAAGGATTATCACTGTCCACCAGAAGAACATATTGAACACCGGAGCGCCGAAATAATACTTCAAAGCCCCGAAAACGGCCACAATGAGCCCGATAACGAGAACCTTGAAATAGGCGTTGCAGCTGGCCCAGAAGCGGTAGATCAGCATTCCGAGCCCGTTCAGGCCGCCCCAGATCATGAAGTTCCAGCTGGCGCCGTGCCAAAGTCCGCCCAAGAGCATCGTGTCCATCCTGTTGATGTCCGAGATGAGCTCCTTACGCCAGCTCTTCTTGAACGCTATCAAAAGGGCGATGATCGCAGTCAAGACAAGGACACTGCCGAAAACCCACCAGCTCCCTGCCAGGGCGGAAGCCAGGAAAGCGATCCCGAGGATGATGGCGTAAGAGCCGAAAGTGCCGTTGCGGTTGCCTCCAAGGGGAATATACAGGTAATCCTGCAACCACTTGGAAAGGGATATATGCCATCTTTTCCAGAACTCGCCGGCGTTCTTGGCTTTATAAGGGGAGTTGAAGTTCTTGGGAAGATAGAAGCCCATCAGCATCGCCACTCCGGTGGCTATGTCAGTGTAGCCGGAGAAGTCGGCGTAAACCTGCAGGGAATAGCCGAACAGGGCGGTGAGGTTCTCAAAGCCGGTATATAGCAGCGGGTTCTCAAAGACACGGTCGCAGAAGTTGACAGCCAGGTAATCGCTGAGAATCAGCTTCTTGGCCAATCCGTTAAGAATCCAGAAGACGGCGAAACCGAACTGGGTGCGGCCGAGGAAGAAAGGTTTGTGGAGCTGGGGAATGAACTCCTTGGCCCTGACGATAGGGCCGGCTACAAGCTGGGGAAAGAAGCTCAGGTAGAATCCGAAATCAAGGAAGTTCCGCACCGGCTCGATGCCGCCCTTGTGTTTGGATGTGTCTCCACCTCGGGAGACATCGACAACATAGCTGATGGCCTGGAAGATGAAGAACGAGATGCCGACGGGAAGGAAGATCGAATCGACGCTGAACGCCCCTGAACCGACCACCGAATTGCCCCAGGAGGCGATCCAGTCCTTGACGACGAACGAAGTGCCGAACAGGTTGTTCAGAACATCGGTGATGAAATAAGCGTATTTGTAGTAGCACAAGAGCGACAGGTCCACCACGACGCTCGTGACCACCACGAAGCTCCTCCAGAACTTTCTCCGGCAATGGGGCAAAAGCAAGCCCGCCAGATAGTTATAGACTATCACGAAGCCAAGGAGCATCAGGAACAGCCCACTGGTCTTGTAGTAGAAGAACAGGCTCACGAAGAACAGGAAGGCATTCCGCATGAGAGTCTTGTTCTTGAACAAGCAGAGGAAGGCGAGGACAATGGCGAAGAACGCCCAGAAATAAAACTGGGTGAACAGCAGCGGGTGGGCCTGGTCGAAAGCGAACAGGTCCTTAAGAAACTGCAGCGACACTTCTCTCAAACCAGCCATGTCCTTCTCCTTAAATGCTCTATATATTTCTCCATGAAGGCATTGAACAAAAGATCCCCGATGATCGTGTAACCTTCGTCGGTGAAGTGGATCTTGTCCCGGCGGGCAAGCCCGGCCTCCTCCCATTTCTTCATCGACTCGAGGCCGCCCATGATCCCGAACAAGTCCCAATAGCCCCCGCCGCAATCCTGGCAAAGACGGAAAAACGCCTCCTGGACCTCAAGCCCGTTGCGATTGACAGCATATACCCTGCGGCGCACCCGCTTATAGCTGTCGTTATTGGTCACGAACAGAAGGGCGCAGTCGGGATTGACCGCACGGACCCGGGCGATCAGGCGCTTGTAACCAGCGATGAACTCATCCTGGGTAAAATTCTTCCCCGTCGCGTCATTGATTCCGATGGCGAATATCACCATGTCCGGGTTCACCATCCGCAGGTCCCTTTCCAGGTCCTCGCAGCGCAGGAACGACGGCACCGCGGCGCCATTTACCCCTATACCGGTCACCGATATTCCCGGAGAGGGGTTGTCCAGGTATATTCCAGTAAGAGTCAGTTCCCCGCCGTGTCCTGCCACCGCCACCTTGACTGAATCCTGAGGCTCCGGAAGGAGGTATGACCAGCAGGACTTATCCTCGACCCTGACCCCCTGAAGGGTGTCCCCGGACTCCAGGACCACAACCGGAAACCGTTCACCATCAGTGGCATACCCAAGAATATTCAAACGATCGAAACTGAAATCAGGATCTGCCGGGGTGGCATTCCTTGCCTTCAGGACTATCTTCACGGAAGCTGTTGAATCAGAGGTCGTCACAGCCATTCCCGTAAGACCGAGCCTCCTGGGAAGGTCCCTCTTGATGTTCTTCGTGGCCTCCCATTCCCCTTCGTAGCGGGAGCGGTAGCTGCTCGGGGTGTTGGTCTTCGCTGCTGTGAAAGGGAAAACCATCCCCCGGCCGCCGTCAATCCCGTCTCCGAGAGCCAGAAGGTCATTTCGGAAACGTCTCGTCAGGGTGCCACCCTGGACATGCGAGCCGCCAATGTGCATAATCCTGAAATTCCCGGAACCAGACAGCAAGGCGGCGTCCATCTTCGAGAACGCTTTCTCAAAAGCCGAGCTGTCTCCGAGGAAGATTATCTTGTTCTTGTCGAAACGAGCGAACTCAAGGTCGGGAATATCCTTGCGCACCGTCTGCCCCGAAAGGACCGACGGAACCGCCAGCAACGCCAGAGCCAGTATTTTCCCTATCTTATTCATTATCCCTTCCTTGTCATTCTGAGCGAAGCGAAGAATCTATTTGAGACGGTGCCGGACCAGGTAAAGAGTCAAGATAATCCCTGACCGCTTGCTCAGATAGCGTAGCCCGAAGTCTCCGGAAATCGTCGTACAGCAGCAGCGACTTAGCCAGCGCGCTTCCGACCTCGGCGGCTCCTCTGGTCGTGAAATGGATATAATCCGGACCCGCCAGTTGAGGGTTGTGGTTCACCCACTCCTTCATGGAGCCTACTCCTCCCATCATGTTGAAGGTGTCCCAATATGCGATGCCGTTGTTTAGGCAATGGACCTTCAGTGAGTCGTTCAGGTCCGGAAGCAACGGCCATGTCACAAGGCTGCCGTTCACGCTCTTGCTCATGTCGGCCGGGCCGACGAACAGAAGTTTAGCCCATGGCGCCACTCCCTTGAAATATTCGAACTGCTTCTCCAACTTATTCATGTAGAGGGATATGGCCTTCCTCGATCCAATCCCGGGCATGGCGTTGCCGCCGAACTGGAGGATGATCAGCCTGGTGTCCGTGTTCTCGTAAGCTGCTCTCAAGGAAGTCGAATCCATTCCGGAAAGAATGGTTCCGGAGCATCCCCGGAGAGCCACATTGTCAACTGTGACCCCGGGGCCGCCGTCAAGCATGATCCCGTAGATCTCCGCCGTGCCGTTCAAGGTCAAGGATCCTTGCCTGACGTTTTGAGGAAGATCCCAGGAGACAACCGAGACCCCATTGACAGCGGAATCGACCGAAGCTGTCATTAGAGCCAAAGTGTCGCATTTAAGGCTCATCCTGAGCCCCGGAGAGCTATGCCCGAAAAGGACGGATATCTTTGAGATACTCCTTACTCTCTCCTGGGCGTAACGGTTCTCCGCACGACGGAAATTGAACCGGGCCTCCCCGGAAAGCGTGGCGTACCGCGCAAGCGGACCGTAACGATGGGTGGAAGACCATCTGGACAAGGTGTCCGAGACCAATGAATATCTGGTCAGGCTCCCGGTGGTGTTCTGCGAGACTGAGACAGAGGACATCGGCTTCAGGATGGGAACCATCCCGGGGCCGGAGCCGCCGAAGCGATCCTGGAGCATCTGGCGGAGCATCGAGGAGATGCGGTCCATCTCCAGCTGGGAGTCGCCATAATGGACAATCCTGGCAAGCTGGCCTGAGGAAGCCGCGGTGTCCAGCCCCTCGAAAAACGAATCGAAAAAGGTGTAGTCGTCTCCAGGAAGATGGATCCTGTTGGGATTGGACGTGATATATTCCTTATAGAAAGCGAGCGTGTCTCCCTGCTCCCGGACCATCTCGTAACTCTTCTGGACAGCCAGCAGGACGGAATCGACATCAACAGCCGAATCCCCGTTCCGAAGGTCCTCAAGGGCTTTTTCGTAAGAAGGGAACCTCAGCTTCACGCCGCGGACGTCAACCCCTTCCGCCGGGAAGAAATACCAGCAGGTGAACATCAGCGCGAACAGCGCCAAGAAGAACAGCACTATCTTGTGAAGCTTCATTTACCAACAAAACGGCGTCAAAGTTACAAATTAATTATCTTATGCTTGACTATTAGACTTATATTTGTATATTGTACCACAAACTCAAACAGTTATGAGCCCAAACGACTATTCTGGCAGCAGGGTGGCCTTATGCGAGGACGGTAAATACCGCTGGACCTACCCGCTGGACATGCTGAAGAACCCGAGCATCCTTTTCGTCCTCTTGAAGATTTTTGGAATCCTGCTGAGCATTCCTCTGCTGATCGCACTCATTTCGGCCGCCGCCAACAATGACTGGCAAAAAATCTGGGACAGCTTCCTTAAAATCTGGCTCATCGTAATGGTTGTGTTTTTCGTGATCATCGTGATCTCTTACTTGATCGTGGTCTGGATGAACGGAGGCAAGTATGTCGTGAATTTCACCATGGATGAGAAACGTCTCATCCACGAGCAGGTTCCCGTCCAGTACGACCGCGCGCGTAAAGTCGGACTTCTAGCGGCCCTGGTGGGAATATTCGCGAAACGTCCTGCCGCGGCCGGCGCCGGGGCTCTGGCCGCCTCCCGCGACACTTCAATCTCGGTGTTCGACAAAGTACGGCGCGTCAAGCCACGCCGCGGGCAGAACCTCATAAAGGTCAACCAGAGCCTGGAACGGAATCAGGTCTATGTCCCCGACGAGGATTTCGACTTCGTCCTAGATTTCATCCGCAAGCACTGTCCCAACGCTAAATAATTCTATACCAATGGCATACTGCACCCATTGCGGCGCCTCCTTGCCTGACGGCGCCCGATTCTGCCCCGTCTGCGGCAAGGCCGTGGCGACCGTCTCAGCAAGAACCTCGGCTGATGGCCGGGGCATCATCATCGACGCCCCCAAAGGCGCTACAGTAAGCATCTCCGAAGTCCCGGAAAAGACTTCAACATTCGATGCTCCGAAGCTTAAGGGAGAATTCACATTGAGCGAATGGGACGAACCCATAGCCGATCCCAAACAAACATCACAGCCAGCGGCCATTCCCGCAAAGCAACCATCGGGCAAGAAAGGGAAAAAGAAAAGATCCCTTTTCGGGCGTGTTATCCGCTTCATTTTCGGGATGATCATAACTGCCATCATCCTGCTGTTCCTGTACTGGTTCTATCAAGGTTACACCTCCGTTTAAACCGCTTGCAATGAAACGATTACTGATAATATGCGGTGCTTTGCTCCTGGCCGGTCCTTTTATACGGGCGGACTACAAGGAGTACACACGAGATGGATTGACCGTACGGGTGGATATTCCGGGAGTAAAACTGCGGGACTTCGATCCTCAGAAGGAGAGTATCGACGACCTTACCAACGGTTTACTCCAAAGTTTAGCAGAAGGAACTGTCGTCTGGGTCGGGACCTACAAGCCCGGCACCACTCTCGAGATAGATGTTTCGGCAGAGACTGAACATCTCGCCTATAACCGAAATTATGCCAACAACAATCGCCCTGAACATACTCCTTTCTGCGCATTGACTCTTCCCAAATTCGGCCCCTCCTCATACAGTTCCACTAGTCGCAAATACACAGGTTGCTTTGAGAAGATAGACGATACGGATCCATTCAAATGGTATGGCATCTCACGCCCAACCGGGCACGTTAACTTGTTGTTTAAAATGACCGAGAGACACAGAGGGTTATATCAGCATTTCATAGCTTCAACCCTTGTGGAAAAACCGAAGTCCAGGCCAAATGAATACCATAATGTTCGCCAAAACATTGATTTTTACGTGGTTTTCCTTCCAGAATCTTCCGGCACCTACGAGACAACAACCATCGCCTCAGATGATTTCGGCGAGGAAGGGGATGAAAATGGTGAAGATGGAGGTGACCCCGAGAAAGGAACCGAAATTCCCTGGGAAATCATCGGGGGCGGAGCCGCCATCATCGGTACTGGGATAGCGCTTGGTCGAAGAAAGCGGAAGAAAAATGGAGCCAAGGACAAGGATAAAGGGGATAAGGAAGACAAGAAGAAGGATAAGAAGGAGAAGCAAAGCACCTTCCGGATGATCCTGTACAAGAATTTCGGAAGCACCATTCCACTGGATGCCGACAACCTGGAAGTTGGAGCGAGGATTGAGGAGACCACCCCTGAGGGACATAAGGTTGACCGACGGGACCTCTCAGCGCAGATCACGATCGAGGATGAGGAGAACTGCGTCATCAGCCGGGTCCGGATGAACGGACCATACCAGCTTGCCCAGATCAAACCAGACGAGAATCCCACCTCTTCCGGAAGGGCTGTTGTCCGCCTTAGTTTCAAAGGCAAGGGTGGAACTTTTGTGAACCACGTCGTCTTCAAACTTGAGGAAGCTGCGGAAATAGTGATGGATGAGGCGCTTACGTTCGCCGCCTGCAGCGGGAAGACCCTCGACATGGAATTCGGGATCAACAATTTCAACGAAGAGGTGACGGCCCTCACCGCCGATGCCGGACCCAGGGCGAAAGACGTCTTCAAGATCGCCATAGAAAAGGCGAAGGATGTTCCCGGAAAATTCGTTGTCCACGTCACCGAATGCGGCAGCACGAAGATGGAAGCAGGGGATATCGACCGGTACACATGTGACATTTCCGTCAAGTCACGCTCCAGGAAGAAACCCCTCACCGGTTCTTTCGACATCTACCGCGTAGGTCTCGGTCTGCGGCTTGAAATGAGGGCGATCAAAGCGTATCTGGTCGAGTTCGACAGCACCTATGACAGCGAGAGACTAGCCACCGACCCGAAGGTGCGGAAGAAATTCGCCGAGAGCAAGGTCACATTCAAACTGCTCACGGAGGATCCCGAGACAGGGCAGATCCAGGCCGTCATTCCGGACAGCGGCCCTGACTTCACCTACGAGGACATCCGGGAGGAGAGCCTTCTGTTCCGGGACAAATACGGCAACGATGTCCCGTCTCCTGTGGGATCGATGCAGCCGAAATTCGAATTCGTGGATGTTGACATCGACAACACAGTCATCGGGGTCATCCATTCCACGGCGGGCGGTTTGCTGCCGCCGAACCGCGGCAAAGCCAAGGTGACGCTGAAAGTCGGATGGAAAGGAAAGTCCTTCGAGGAGAGCGTAACCGTTCCGGTCATCTCGCAGCCGTTCGTGGACATCAATGACACCAGGGAGTACAACAACTGGCTCAACGACAACCAGAAGAAATACGAGCAGCTGGTGGACATCCGTTCCAAGATAGCCTACGATCCCCGCTTCGCCGAGCTGCTTCCATTCTACTACAAGGTCTACGCGTTGGTGGAAGGTTACGACCCGAAGTTCGGAGTCTATGAGCCTGATTACCAGAAAATCAAGCGAGTATTCGACAAATATTGCTCCGGTGAGATCGGCCACTATTTCGTGAATGACGCCGTATGGACACCGGCGTGGACCGAGGCGGATGAGAATTTCAACGCTTTCGTGGCCACCTTCGGCAAAATGGAGAAATCCATCCCGGTCATCGGAATGCGCATTGCGCTGGGATTCTTCACCGCAGGCGCCTCAGAGCTAGTTCTGACTCCCTATAGCGGAATGATGAAGATGCGGGATTACGTGAACAAGGGAGGTGACAGCGCCTGGGAAGGCTTTGTCGTGGGCAGTAAAGATGTTCTTTTTTGGGAGGGCGTATTCTATGTAGGCGGAAAAGCCTTTGAATTCGCCAAACAGAAAGGTTGGACGCAAACGGTGAAAGACAAGGCGAAAGACGGGTGGTCGAAACTAAAAGAGAACTTCAAGAAACTGAAAGAAGGATCGGAAAAAGCCAATGGCGCCAAACAGGCCACGGAAAACCTGTCCAAAGCGAAAGACTTCAATACCGCCGGACTCGGAGATAAAGTGAAAAACGCCGGAGACAAGGTGAAACACACCAAGGAAAGCGCCGCGGCAGGCGCAAATGAATCCATTAAGCGCACCAGGATGAAGGGGGACGCCGTCTTCTCCAAGAACTCCTTATATGCGGAGGAATGCGCAAAACGGGCCCGGCAAGACGCGCGCAAGATTGTCGATGAGTTTGAGGCCGTTATGAATAACCCTACAGCTACTCCTGAGGAAATGAGGCGCGTTACCTTGATGCTGCAGGGGAATAAAAACGCTCAGAACCTGCTCCGCAACCACCCTTCAGATATGCTGAGGGCCAATTTCAACGCCCAGATGCAGGAGATGTACAAGAATACGGATCCTGTCGCCATCAAGAAAATGGCCGAGCGTCTCGGGGTGCCGGAGTCGGACATCCAGGTCTGGAACGGCGCCACAGGCAATGACGCCAGGGATCTCTATCTGGGCAGGAAGATCGGTGCGGACCGGGATGTGACCTTCCAAGTCCGGGGCAAGGACGGGAAGTGGGTGGATATAAAGGAGGAAATCATGGAGGAATGCTATGCGCAGGCTTTCGATGAGGTCCATTTCGGATTCTATTCACATGACCGTCAAGAACTTCTGAAGACACTGAAAAAATTCGACCAGGCGACCGTCAATGGTCTCGAAGGAGCCGAATCCTACGGACAAGATCTGGGCAGGATCATCGACAAGGCGAGGCAAACCGAGAAACTCATTGATCCACGGCGTGTCGCCAACACCTTCAAGCACAAATGCAAAGAGTTCATTGGCCAGGGAGAAAGTTGCAGACGACAGGCGGAAAGCTTATACGAAGCCGGACTCTATGACGAGGCGATGCGGATACAGGGATATGGAGAGGCCTTGGTCGAAGAGGGTATCCGACAGAACGTCAAGCAGTTCAAGCGTATCTTGGATCCCCGCATAGAGGTGCTTGCCGCTAAAGGTGTCGGCAAGGATTACTCGCTACTGTACGAGAAAGTCCGCATTCTGGAAAGCCTTGGCAACCCGCCGCCCAAAGATGCCCTTCCCATCACCCTGGAAGAAGCCCGGATCGTGCTAAAAGACCAGTACGGTACCTCTCTGGAAAATGTCATAGAGGAGTGCGCAAATGTCATCGAGGAGATCAATCCTCTCCTTTCCTGACCATAACTCAACCTCTTTTATTATCTTTGCGAGATTGATTTTAGTTTTAAAAATGAGAAAGTCCTTACTTATTTTGCTGTCGCTCGTGGTTTTATCATCGTGCGAAGTTCATCATTTGATCAATGACCCGGATTACCGCCGCCAGATGGAGAAGGATCTCCAGGCAAGGCTTGACGGCGAGGGCAACCTCGGACAATTCTACACTGCCGATGACATGGTCATTACGACAGAGGAAAAAGAGGCTCTCGAGTTCCTCTATGCCTACATGCCTATGGCTGACTTCACCGACTACACCACGGAATATTACCTGTCCAACGTCAGGTCCTCGCTCGACACCCGTGACGAGATGGGTTGGAACGTGCCAGAGAGGGAGTTCAGGCATTTTGTCCTGCCGATAAGGGTCAACAATGAGGACCTGGACAGTTCCAGGGTAGTGTTCGCCAGGGAGATCAAGCCAAGGGTCAAGGGTATGCCGATGAAGGACGCCATCCTTGAGGTCAACCACTGGTGCCACGAGAAGCTCACCTACAAGCCCTCCGACGCCAGGACCCTGTCCCCGCTCTCGAGCATGAGGAGTTCCCTGGGACGCTGCGGAGAGGAATCCACCTTCACCGTGGCCGCCTTGCGCTCGGTAGGCATCCCCGCCAGGCAGGTTTACACCCCGCGTTGGGCCCACTCCGACGACAACCACGCCTGGGTTGAGGCCTGGGCTGACGGCACCTGGTACTTCCTCGGAGCTTGTGAACCGGAAGCGGTGCTCAACCTCGGTTGGTTCAACACCCCGGCCAGCCGCGGCCTTCTGATGCACACAAGGGTCTTCGGACGCTATGACGGTCCGGAGGAAAAGGTCATGGAAAGTTCCAACTACACGGAGATCAACCTGATTGACAACTACGCCAAGACCGCCAAGGTAGATTTCATTGTCAAGGATGACTCCGGCAATCCTGTGGACAGCGCCCTCGTGGACTTCGACATCTACAACTACGCCGAGTTCTATCCCGCTCTCGCAAAATACACCGACAAGGAGGGCAAGACCTTCCTCACCGCCGGCATGGGAGACATGCTCGCATGGGCCTCTAAAGACGGGAAATATGGCCACTCGAAAGTCTCTTTCGGGAAAGACTCCCTCGTCACGATCGTGATCACTGCCGACCATCCGGACATGTCTGAAAGCATGATGATAGTTCCCCCGGCAGGAGGAGCGAATATTCCGGAAGTAACTGAGGAACAGCGCAAAACCAACGGTGAGCGCACCGCCAGGGAAGACGAGATCCGCAAGGCGTACATGGCGACATTCGCCAAGGATGACGGCACTCCGAAGGGCAAGTTCCTCGCAAAGGCGGCCGGCAACCACGGGGTGATCGAAGGCTTCCTCGCAGCACACCCGGACCAGAGGGCGCTGGACCTGCTAGCTTCCCTTTCCGACAAGGATATGGTCGATGTGACGAGGGAGATCCTCGAAGACAGCTACCAGGCCACCGACGCCATTCTCTGCCCGAGAGTCGCGAACGAGTTCCTCTCCCCTTACAAGGGGTTCTTCAAGAGCGCACTCTCCGCTGAAGAGCAAAAACAGCTTTCCAACCCGGCAAATCTTGTCAAATGGGTGAAAGACAATATTATACTCGTTAACGACACCAAAGCGTGGAGGATAACGATGTCGCCGATCGGGGTGTTCAAGTCACGGCTGGCAGACCCCCGCTCAAGGGAGATATTCTTCGTCGCGCTCGCCAGGACCCTCGGCATCGACGCCAGGAAGGATCCCGTGACAGGAAAAGTCCAGTACGCTTCGTCAGGCTCAGCGACCGGGAAGGATTGGATCGATGTCGATTTCGAGGCGGCAAAGGAGAAGGTAACCCCTAAGGGTACCGTGGTCCTCAGGTACACCCCCACCCCGAAGCTCGCCAACCCCGGCTACTACAGCAACTTCACTATCAGCAAGATCCAGGATGGACGCACCAACCTGCTCGCCTTCGACGAAGGCCAGGTAGACATGGGCGGCGGAGTCAGCTGGGAAAACGTGTTCAAGAAAGGGACCTCCATCGACACCGGCGACTACATCCTCGTCAGCGGCAACCGCCTTTCGGACGGCAGCGTGCCTGTGACGCTAAAAAAATTCACGGTCAAGGAAGGCGAGACCACCACTGTTGACCTTGTGATTGAGATCCCGGACAACAAGCTAAGCGTGATCGGAGAATTTGATTCTGAGACAAGATATTGGAAATCGGCAGGTTCCGATCCAGTGTCCGTGCTCTCGACCACCGGCCGGGGAGTTTTCGTCATCGGGTTCCTCACTCCTCGTCACGAGCCTTCCGTCCACGCCGTCAACGACCTCATCGCGGCAAAGGACGGCCTCGAGAAATGGGGTAGGCCGATCCTTCTCCTCACGAGCGAGGAGGGTCTCAGTTGGGTAAAGGAATATGCTTCCCGCATGCCTTCGAATGTCAGCTACGGTATAGCTCCGAAGGAGATGCTGGAAGGCACGATGCCCCGGGTCATGATCGCCGACACCTTCAACCGGGTTTTCTTCAAGACCGAGGGTTACACGATCGGTCTCGGCGACCAGATTCTCGGAGCCATAGCGAAACTATAACCAACATACCAATATAATATGGGAAGATCCCTCCTCCTGTTCCTGGCTATCGCAGGGACGAGCCTCTCGGCAGCTGCCCAGAGATCCGCTGCAATTGACCTTCTGCGCTCGAAGGAACCTACTGATTATGTGTGGGTAGCGGCCCACAGGGCGGATTGTGTCTATGCCCCGGAGAATTCCTTGGAGGCGCTGGAACACGCCTTGTTTTTCGGCTCGGACATCATCGAGACCGACGCCCGTGTCACGAAAGACGGCCATATCGTCATAATGCATGACTACACTGTGGACAGGATGACCGACGGCACCGGCACCATCTCAGAGATGACTCTGGACCAAATCAGAAAGCTGCACCTGAAGACCAACTGGGGAGGCAGGACAACCCTCCTGGTCCCGACCCTGGACGAGTTCATCGAGATGGCCAGGGGCAAGGCCTGCCTCTATCTTGACAAGGCCTCCTACGACCTTCCCGGAAACGAGCCGGGCACCTTTGTGAAGCAGCTTCTGAAAGTCCTGAAGGAGCATGATGCGCTGGAAGAGGCGATATTCGTGCTGGACTGGCCATACGAGAAGGCCAAAAGAGTATTCGGGGACGACCTTGAGAAGGTTATCTACTGCCCGGTGATAGACGACAAGGTGCCAGATCTGGAGGAATACGTCGATGAGTACCTTAAGAAACTGAAACCCATAGCCTTCCAGTTCCGGATGGACACACTTGATTCTGTGACTTACCGGCTTCTTCCAAAGATCCTCGCCTCCGGATCAAGGGCGTTTATAGCCGCGACCTGGGACCACCACACCGCCGGCCACAGCGACAACACTTCTCTCTTCAAGCGTCCTTCGGAGGGATGGGGATGGCTTGTCGCCCAAGGATTCAACATCCTGGAAACCAACTACCAGAATGACTTGCTTCGCTTCCTCAAGACGGAACGTCTGCGGAATTTATGACTTATGGTTAAATATTGTCACTTTTTGCGAAAAAAAGCCTCACTTCTTTAACTCCAGCCAACCAATCTTTGTAAATATTTTGAAATTTTACTTACTTTTGACTTTCATTTTTGATAGCACCACTCATAAGAAAGAGTAAAAACCAAACCATTCAAAACCATTTTTATGTTTAAATCAACACTCAAAACCGGACTGTCGCTGGCCGTGGCCGCGATAGTCGCAGGAGGGTGGCTGTTCCAGGCACAAGCAGCCGGAGCCGATTCCCAAGCCATGGTCCAACAGAACCAGACATGCACGGGAGTCGTCGTCGATGAGGCTGGAGTGCCGGTGATCGGAGCGGCCGTCCTTATCAAAGGAACCCTCAAGGGAACGTCCACAGATGTCGATGGACATTTCACGCTTCCCCAAGCCAAGACTGGCGATGTCCTTGAAGTGTCCTCTGTCGGTTATCTTCCGGCCGAGATCACATGGAACGGCAGTCCACTAAACGTGACCCTTAAGGAAGACAGGCTTTCCATCGAAGAGTCTGTCGTCGTGGGTTACGGCGTGCAGAAGAAAGTCAACGTCACCGGTGCGGTGAGCATGGTCGATTCCGAAGTGTTCGAGTCCCGCCCTGTACAGACTGTCTCCCAGGCCCTCCAGGGCCAAATCCCTGGCCTCAACTTCGGTGTAACGACCGGTGGTGGTGAGCTCAACCAGAACATGAGTTTCAACGTGCGTGGTACCGGTACCATCGGTGACGGTTCCACCGCCTCCCCGCTCGTCCTCATCGACGGCATCGAGGGTGACATGAACACCATCAACCCTAACGACATTGAGACCATCTCCGTCCTGAAGGACGCCGCCTCCTCCTCCATCTACGGAGCAAGGGCTGCTTTCGGTGTGATCCTCATCACCACCAAGAGCGGAAAGGCTGGCAAGACCCACGTCTCCTACACAGGCAACGTGCTCTTCAACAGCGGACTCCATCTTCCTGACATGATGAGCTCAGACAAGTTCGTGCGCTACTGGAACCGCGCGAGGGCTAATGACGGTACCGCCGCCCAGTTCTCACCCGAGGTCGTCCAGAGAGTCGATGACTACATCGCCGGAAAGATCACTACCGGTACTGTGGCTCAAGACAACGGCCGCTGGGGAACCTATGGTGTGGGTAACGCCAACACCGACTGGTTCGAGGAGTTCTACGGTAAGAACGTTCCCTCCCACAACCACAACCTCAGCGTGAGTGGAGGAAACGACCGCATCAACTACCGCGTCAGCGGATCCTTCATGAACCAGAATGGTCTGCTCCAGTTTGGAAAGGACAAGATGAACCGCTACACGATCGATTCCAAGATCAGCGCCAAGCTCACTGACTGGGCCCGCCTGGACTACACCAACAAGTTCGTGCGCGAGGACTACACCCGTCCTACCTACCTGACTTATCAGGGCCGTCTGTTCATGCACAACATCGCCCGTCGTTGGCCTAACGTTCCTGTTTACGACCCGAACGGCCACCTGATCGGCGGTATGGAGACCGAGACCCTCCGCGACGGTGGTGAGCAGCTCACCCAGAAGAACTACTACACCAACCAGCTCGCTCTCGTCTTCGAGCCCGTCAAGGATTGGCACATCAACATCGAGGGTAACATGAGGACCTACACCAACCGTGACCACCAGGTCTTCCAGCCCGTCCTTTCCTACGACGCCAACAACCAGCCTTACTATGACAGCTGGGACAACGGTGTGGGTTCCATCTCCCCCGGACAGAGCAGGGTCTATGAGTATCGCTACACCCAGGACTACTTCACGACCAACATCTACTCCGACTACAGCTGGACTCTCGGCGGGAACCATAACTTCCATGTGCTGGGCGGTTTCAACGCCGAGCTCACCAAGTACGACCAGATGAGCGGCCGAGGTGACTACCTCGTGGATATGTCCGTGCCTTACCTGAGCCAGACCACAACCAACCCGATCATCTCCGGCGGACGCGAGCACAACTCTGTGGCAGGCTTCTTCGGCAGGTTCAACTACAACTACGCCGACAAGTACATGCTTGAGCTGAACGGCCGTTACGACGGTTCCTCCCGTTTCATCAATGACAAGAGATGGGCTTTCTTCCCCTCTGTCTCAGTGGGTTGGAACATCGCGAAGGAAGATTTCTTCGGCTCCCTCGCCGACACTTTCAGCACCCTGAAGATCCGCGCTTCCTACGGTCGCCTTGGTAACACCAACACCAACAGCTGGTACCCGTTCTACCAGACCATGCCCGTCAGCACAGCCGCCGGAACATGGATCCTGAACGGAGAGAAGCCCAACATCGCCACGATTCCAGGTATCGTCTCCGCCCTCATGACCTGGGAGACCATCGAGACCTGGGACGCCGGTCTTGACATCACCGCATGGAACGGACGTTTCAACGCCACCTTCGACTACTTCGTCCGCAACACCCTGAACATGGTCGGCCCGGCTCCTGAGCTTCCAGCCGCCCTTGGAACCAGCGTGCCGAAGGTCAACAACGCTGATATGAAATCCCATGGTTGGGAACTCGAGATCTCCTGGCGCGACCAGATCGGCAAGGACTTCTCCTACGGAGCCCGCCTCGTCCTCTCTGATGCCATGCAGGAGATTACCCGTTACCCCAACAAGACCAATTCCCTCTCGACCTACTATGTGGGCCGTAAGATGGGTGAGATCTGGGGCTACCAGGCCGACAACCTCGCCTCCTCACAGGCTGAGATGGACTCCTGGCTCCAGAGCAACCGTCCTTCATGGGGTTCAGGTTGGGGCGCCGGTGACTTGATGTACAAGGATATCAACGGAGACGGAAAAGTCACAGCCGGATCCAACACCCTTGACGATCACGGCGACCGCTCCATCATCGGTAACAGCACTCCACGCTACAACTTCGGTATCACCCTCGACGCCGCTTGGAAGGGTATAGACGTCCGCGCCTACCTCCAGGGAGTCGGCAAGCGTGACTACTGGTGCTCCGGACCTTACATGTTCGGTACCAGCGGTGGTATGTGGCAGTCCGCCGGTTTCGAGCAGCACTGGGACTTCTGGCGTCCTGAAGGCGACGAGTACGGCGCCAACCTCGACGCTTACTATCCGAAGCCCTCATTCAACGGAAACTCCAAGAACCAGCAAACCTCCACAAGGTACCTGCAGAACGCCGCTTACATCCGCTTGAAGAACATCCAGCTCGGCTACACCCTGCCTAAGAAGTGGACCGAAAAAGCCGGAATGTCCTCGGTACGCATCTACACTTCCGGAGAGAACCTCTTCACATTCTCAAAGATGAGCAAGGTCTTCGACCCTGAGACCATCGGTGGAGACTGGGGAGACGGAAAGGTCTATCCTCTCATGAAGACTTATTCCTTCGGTGTCAACATCAACTTCTAAACCGGGAAAGACATGAAAAAGATATTTACAATTATAGTATCCGCCGCTGCCCTTCTCATCACCACCGGTTGTAACGACTTCCTCGACAGGCAGCCTATCACCAATATCACGCCCGAGAAGTATTTCAAATCGGCTGATGAGCTTGCGGCTTATACCGTGGCATATTATGAGACTTTCTTCCCCAGCTACCGCGGCAACTACAACGTCGGTGTGATCTGGGAGGACGCCTGCACTGATAACCTCGTGAGAGGTGGCTCTGACTTCGCCACGGCTCTGCAGTATTTCTCTTCAAGCAACGGAAGGTTCCTCGTCCCTACCGGACAGAACACCTCCACCGCTTTCAACAGGATCAGGATCTGCAACTATTTCTTCGAGCAGGCTCTCCCGAAACTTGAGGACGGCACTCTCTCCGGAGCGGATGTCAACCATTATGTCGGCGAGATGTACGTGATGAGGGCACAGGCTTATTTCTACGCCCTGCGCAACTTCGGAGACTTCCCGATCATCGAGACCGTCCTTCCTGACGACAACGACGTCCTGGTTGAGGCCAGCAAGCGCTCCCCGCGCAACGAGGTCGCCCGCTTCATCCTCTCCGACCTTGACAAGGCTGCCGGCCTGCTCAGCAACGGAGCCAAGAACAGGATCACCAAAGACCTCGCTCTTCTGATAAAATCCCGCGTGGCTCTCTACGAGGCAACCTTCGAGAAGTACCACAAGGGTTCAGGTCGAGTCCCCGGAGATTCCAACTGGCCCGGCGCCTCAAAGAATTCAGGCAAGTCATTTGATATCGACGGAGAAGTCAAATTCTTCCTCCAGCAGTGCCTTGACGCCGCCGCCCAGGTGGCCGACGCGCACTCTCTCGTGGCTAATACCCATGTGATGAACCCCACAGACGCCAATCCTCACTACGGATGGAACTCTTACTTTGAGATGTTCAACCAGCCTGATGCCAGCAACATCGACGAGGTGATCCTTTACCGCGAGTACAGCCGCGAGCTGAACGTCACCGCCGGCCAGGGTCCCTACATCCTTGAGGGTGGTAACTGCGGACCCACCCGCAGCCATGTGGACGGCTTCCTGATGAGCAACGGTCTCCCGATCTACGCCGCCGGTTCCGAGTACAAGGGCGACGAGACCCTGGATCTCCAGCAGGAAGGCCGCGACGAAAGGTTGCAGCTCTTCGTGTTCAACAACACCGACCTGCTCGCACACAGGGTTACGGGAGACGAGACGTTCAACGCTCCCGCTTTCCTGGAACAGCCAGAGCATAGGGATGTGACCGGATTCCGTATCCGCAAGTCATACACCTATGATGAGGCCCAGACCGTCGGTGCCAGCGGTAACATCATCGGAACCAACGATATGATCCTCTACCGTGCCGCCGAGGCTTACCTCAACTACATTGAGGCTTACTATGAGCTCAACGGCAACATCGGTGGTAAGGCTGACACCTATTGGAGGGCCATCCGCACCCGCGCCGGTGTCGATCCCGACTACAACAAGACCATCGCCGCCACCGACCTCTCCAAGGAGGATGACTGGGGCAAGCGCAGCGGGGAGACCCTCGTGGATGCCACCCTGTTCAACATCCGCAGGGAGCGTCGTTGCGAGTTCATCGGTGAGGGCTTCCGTTGGAACGACCTTATCCGCTGGCGTTCGTTCGACCACCTGATGACCGAGAAGTGGATTCCTGAAGGTGTCAACCTCTGGGAGAGCCCTCTGAAGGACAATGAGAAATACCTGAAGAAGGACGCCGCCGGTAACGTTACCACCGAATCCGCCTTCGTCGAGTGCGCCAGTGGCAAGTCAGACGCGAACATCTCCGCCAGGACCGACAGCAAATATGTCCGCCCGCTCCGCGTCATCTACGACAACAACGAGCTTTATGACGGTTACACTTGGCACAAGGCCTACTACCTGCAGCCTTACGGGCTCCAGGATCTCACCCTGACCTCAACCGACGGTTCAGTGGAGAATTCCGTGGCTTATCAGAACCCTTACTGGCCGACCCAGGCCTCCGAGGGCGCTATCGAATAATCAACATTCCGCATAGATTGAGGTTGCCCTGCGGGGCAACCTCTTTTTTTAAAGAAACATCAAATAGACTGCAGATTATGAAACGGTTACTTTTTGTTTTGGCTACCCTGGCCATGGTCTCATGCTCCCATCAGGAAGGATGGACCCTGGTATGGACAGAAGACTTCAACGGCCCTAAGATCGACGAGAATGTCTGGACAAGGGTCGAGAAAGGTGGCAGTGATTGGAACGACATGATGTCCCTGAGGGAGGACCTAGCGTTCATCGAGGATGGACAGCTGGTGCTCCTTGGCAAGGTCAATGACGGAAGCTCTTCAGACACAACCGCTTTCGTGACAGGAGGCCTAAGGAGCAAGGGCAAAAAATCTTTTATGCCCATCGCCAAATTCGAGATCAAGGCTAAGTTCAACAGCGCTGACGGATTCTGGCCGGCCTTGTGGCTTATGCCTGACTATGACATGCCCAAAGACGTGTATGCCGAGATTGACATCATGGAGCATCTGAACAGCGACACCTTCGTTTACCAGACCCTTCACTCGAGATATTCCCTTGACGTGAGCCGTGAGGATCCGAAGAACTTCGGTACTGGCCCCATAGTCAAGGATGATTGGAATATCTACGCCGCTGAGGTGTACCGCGACAGCATTTGCATGTACACCAACGGCCAGAAGACCCTAACCTATCCCAGAGTCGAAGGCAAGGAGAAGCAATTCCCCTGGCCGGACTATCCTTTCTACTTCATCCTGTCCAACCAGCTTGGCGGGGATTGGGTAGGAGAGGTAAAGAACCCTTCCCAGCTACCCTCGGAGCTCAGGGTCGACTGGATAAAAGTTTATCAGTGGAAATAAGATGAAAGGGAGACTGTTGTGGCTGGCCAGCGGAGCGTTGGCGGCTGCCTCATGCGCCACGGACAAGGCTGATAGACAAATGCCTAATGTGGTTTTCATCCTCGCTGACGATCTCGGCTGGGGAGACCTCAGCTGCTATGGGCAGGAGCGCTTCGAGACACCGAACATCGACGCGCTGGCCGCCAATGGCCTCCGTTTCACTCAATGCTATTCCGGGACAACGGTAAGCGCT
>CACZHP010000024.1 GCA_902780935.1 uncultured Bacteroidia bacterium
CAGCAACTGAACAGGGAGTAGACAATGGCCGCGCGGACCGCGGCATCGTGATTGCCGGCAAACAGGAAGTTCTTACGCCCCAAAGCGAGGGGACGGATGCATACATTAGGATTAAAGGTATAGACGTTAATATTTCAACCCCGTGCTAGAAAGAGTGTTTTCTAAGCACGGGGTTGTGTTTTGTCTCTCAGAGTGCCTAAGAATGGCTCCTGATGTTTCCTTTGATAAGCGAAGTCATGTAGGGAAGAAGTTCCCTTGGGGCGTAGATAAGGGAAAATGGAACTCTTCGGAGGATTCGGAGGAAGGAGTCGAATTTCCTGGCGGTTCCTCCTTTTTTCAGGGCGGTTCCCCTGGATGGATCGTAATGGCCGAAACTGCCTCCCGCGAAAACGATGCTGTGAAGCGTGGATGGGTTGGGCAGGGGAGAGTCAACCGGATAGGGGAGAGGCACCTTCCCAAGATATTCTTTGATGAATGAGGCTAACAAGCGGTTCCATTTCCCGCAACCTGTTCTCTCATAAAGATCGAGAAGCGACTGATGGTCATAATTGCCATCAAAGTGCTTATACGCCATGGCCATGTCGCAGATTTGCCGGAGACCTACCCCGGCACCCATGCAGTGCTTTCGGATGTGAAGCGAGAGCATAAGGAGCTGGGCTTCAGGGGAATTGTCTGCTTTGAGATCGGTGCGCCCGCGGTTGTGAAGGTCGAAATAGCGTGGATGCTGGTCAATCATAACCCCTTCCCAAGTATAGACAAGATTCCCGTCAGGATCCTTATGGAAATCCTTTATCGATAAGGCCTCGGCCGCGGCCTCAAACTCACCGGGAGGGAGGAATATGTCAAGATCACCGCTTTCCCTCAGACTTGGGTCAGGATAGTAAGCGGCGACGGCCGGACCCTTTAAGATAATAGGATGGAAGTCGTTCTTTCTCAGCTTGTTAATGAGACTGCTTTCGGCCTTTGACACTTGCTCGGAGCGTCTGATGATCCTGTCAGCTTCAACCATCAGACGAAAAGCGATACTGTCAGGGACAAGTATCTCATCAGGCAGCGAATTAGCCCCAGAGAAAAGAAGACCGGTTACTCCCTGGATCTTTCCTAGGTTAAGGACCGCTTCCCACTGGAATTCATCAAGATCGGGGAAAGGTTCATCTTCCCCCGCCTTTAATGCCCTTCTCACAAGGATGCGAAAAGCGTCTTGAACAACCTTGTCAGTCGTTGCCATCCAATAAGTCGTGATTCTTCAAAATGTCGATTAGATTGCTCGCCTCGAGGGTGGCCTCGGGTGCCTCCAGGTCAAACATCTGGATAAGCTCGCTTGCGAGAGATTCAACTGTGAAAGACCCCTTTGAGGCAATCTTCAAAATTTCCGCAAAAGACTGGTTGATCTCCAATGATTTGGAGCCAGTCGTCAAGAGATGGTGACCTCTGAAACTGACCACTTTGCAATCACCTCTCAGTCTCATCTTCTTCTATGTTTTTTCCCGAATATTCTCTTCCAGAGCGATTTCTTGTGGTGTCGCTTTGGAGGCTCTTTGGTGATCATCTCGTAGATTGTCCCCCAGTCGGGGAGTCCGCCGAGATTTTTGTCGTCAATGTAAATGTCGGCGATCACTTTACCGGATTTGTCGGAGCGGTCGGCGAACAAAGCGCCTTCGGGATAATTACTGTTGACCGCGAAGAACTCCAGCCCCCTTTCCTTGCAGAACCGTACGGCGTCTTCAAGGAGTTTCCCGTCTCTCGCTGTCCATAAGATGAGTTTGTGACCTTGCGCTGAGAGCTCCATGAGTGTCTCTATGGCAAAGGGCCTTTCCCGACCGATGGCCGGGTACTTGTGTTCGACTATCGTCCCGTCAAAATCTACAGCGATCGTCATAATCAATCATCTTGTTCACCATAGCCATAGCCGTAACCGTAGCCATAGCCATAGCCGTAACCGTAGCCATAGCCATAAGCACCGTATCCGAACCCCTTGACAATCTCAGAGCCGTTCAGCACTATAGCCATGTTGTTCAGGCGGCCGCTTTGATATAGCTCCTCAATCTCGTGAAGATTCCTGCGATCCATCTGGCCACTCCTGACGACATAGATGTTCATGTCGACTACCCTGTTGATAACCAGCGGGTCGGCTACCACATTGAACGGCACGCCGTCGAGGATGATATAGTCGTATCTCGCCCTCAAGTCATTGATCATGTCGTCGAAGCGCTGGCGGCCAAGAAGTTCAGCCGGGTTCGGCGGAGTGTGACCGGCAGGGATGAAATCGACACCAGGGATTATGTTTGTCTTTATCACATCATCAAGAACTATGGTCTCGTCGTAGATGAAGTTTGATACACCTTTCACATGCTGCCTCAGTCCGAAGTGAGCCGACAAGGTGCGTTTCCTCAGGTCAAGATCAATCAGGACCACCTTCTTTTTAGCATCCGCAAGGCAAGCTGCCATGTTGGTGGTCACAAAAGTCTTACCAGCTGAAACTGATGCAGATGTCAGGGAGATGACCGCACTGCTTTTCCCCGATGGTTTCATGAAATCCAGATTGGTGCACATCATTCGGAAAGCCTCAGTGAATATGCCCTTTGAATTGGGATCATATTCGGTAGTAAGAGCGTTCTTCGATTTCTTTCCGCGCTTCTTTTTAAGCGGAATCTCCGCAAGGAACGGCACTGAGATACTCTCTTCAATCTCTTTCCTGGTGTGGACCCTCGTGTCGAGGAACAGCTTTGAGAGAAGGATGATTGCGGGAAGAAGCATCCCGATCAGGAAAGCCAGGATCATCATCTTGCTCTTGCTGGGAGAGACCGGTAAAGGAGATCCTTCAGCTGTGTCGATCATTCGGGCGTTATTGTCCACCATAGCCTGGGTCAACGCGTTTTCCTCCCTCTTGTTGAGGAGGAACATGTAGAGCGACTCCTTGATCTTTTGTTGGCGCTCGATTGATAGCATCTCCCTCGCCTTTGAGGGCATTGCCGTGAATTTCTTGAGAGAGGCGTTCTCTTGCTTTTGAATGTCCTTTCTGCGGATGTCGAGTCCAACTTTAAGATTGTCAAGGATGCCGATGATGTTGTTCTTCATCGCCATCATCGAAGATTCCACTTGCTTGACCGCGGGACTCTCTGTGCTACTCCCTTCAACAAGTTTCTCTCTTGTGAGTACGAGATCGTTGTACTTGGCGATAGCCTGGTCAGCGTTGTGATCATCAAGCCCAGTGTTGAAAGGGATCATGTCATAAGAGCTGTAATGCTTTGTGATATAGTCCCTTATATAATCGGCCATCGCAAGCCTGGTCTCAATGGCGAGCAGTTCGGTGTCATAGACTCGCGCCTCGCTGAGGTAACCTGAGGCAGTCGCATCGACATCCATAACCCGCTGAGAACTTTTGAACCTCGCGAGATCTTTCTCGACGTCACCAAGCTCTTCCTCGATGATCCCGACTCTCTCGTTGATGAATTCAGCTGTTTGGACCGCAATCCTGTTCTTCTCACGGATGGCGTCGTCATTATATTTCTCGACAAGAGTCATGAGGAAATCATTTGCCCGGTCAAGAGAGAAGTCCTGGAGAGAAAGAGTGAGGATTGATTCCTCGGAGTCTGCTTGGCTTACCCTGAGTCTTGAGCGGAAAGCGTTTACGGCACTGGAGGTCGGAATCTTTCTGATTTGGACGGTTTTCCCATACCATCCAGAGGAATATCCCTTTCCAGGCATGAGCACCGCCTGACGTCCTCCGAGTGAGATGGTATCTCCTAATGCGGCATCAATCGGTGTCTCTCCGTCAAGACGTATCGACACGTTTGAAGCGTCTTTAAGAATGAGCCTTCCGGAGAATACAGGGAGGTCATCACCTTTCCTCTCCATGTGGATCCACACCGGGGCGTCGCGATACAATTCAATGTCTCTCAGCCCTTTGTGGATAGTGTAATCAAAATCAACATCAAGGGCCTCCACAACACCCTTCAACAATGACTTAGACTTCAGTTCGAGAATTTGGGTTGTGATGTTGACGTTGTTGATGTTGTTGCTGTAGTTCTCCAACCTTACTGTCCTCTGGGTGTTCTCAGGGTTCTTGATCACGACCGTAGCGTCGCTGCGATAGACAAAGGGAGTCTTGGCGTAGTAGTAATACGTGATCCCGACAGCTACGAGAACGCAAAGCAGGAACCAGTACCAGTAGCGTAGGAGATAAAGCAGGATGTCAACCAAGTTGACTTGGTTGTTCACCTTTTTTGAAGTTGTGTTCTGATCAGTCATGTTTATTTCCTTCCGTTAAGCCACCAGGAAACGTATCCGATAGATGTAATGAATGAGAAAGTGGAACTGAAAACCTTCAGGACAGTTTCCCCAGTTTGAGATAATTGGACTCCCTTAGGTTTGAAATACACTATGTCATTTTGTTTGAGGTAGTAAACTGGGGAGTCGAAGACATCTTTGGACTGGAGATTGACGGAATAGGAGTACCGTTTGCCTTCTTCAGTGCGAACTACCATGACATTCTTAATATCGGCGGTTGTCGCGTCCAATTCTGAGTTGGCGATCACCTGGAACAAATTGATGCTGTTGTTATCGACTTTCATGACACTTTGTCCAGTCTTACCGATCACCGTGATCGTGAAGTTGTCAAGGGAGATGCTGACCTCCGGTTCTTTAATATATCCTTTTATCTTAATCTTTTCTACAATCTCATCCCTAACATCCTCCATTGTGCGACCTGCTACTGACAATCTTCCAATAACAGGGAAATCAATACAACCGTTAGAGTCGATCGTGTACAGGCCTGCTCCGCTTCCACCGGCGGGACTTGAAGCATCAGTGAATGGGCTAACTAACGCTGGCTCTTGAGCCATAATCCGGATCAAGAGCCTGTCCTGGGGCTGAAGCTTGATTTCAGGGGCAGGGGAGGCTGAATAGACAGTTTCGTCCTCCATGTCCTTCAAGTATGAAATCTTTGAAGGGGAGGCACAGGACGCTGCCAGCAGGGCAACTGCCATAATTGTGATTAATCTACTGTGATTCATATAACTTGATTATTTCTTTTATCATATTCTCAGATCTGAACAATCGTTCATATCTGGCCAATGCGTTCTTGCTATAACTGTGCCGAGTCTGATCATCGTCGCAAATATTCCTGATCGCTCGCGCAAGTCCTTCTGGATCACAAGGTTTCACATTCAATCCCGAGAAGCCATCCTCGTTAACCCACGCTGTTCCAGACTCCGGTATCTTTGTGGCGATGACCGGCACTCCAGCTGACATCGCCTCGATCTGGACGATCCCGAAAGCCTCCGCCTTCACCACTGAGCTTAACACGAAGACCGAAGACGAGCCATAGAGCGATGGGAGATCCTCATCCTCGACCCGTCCGAGCAGCTTAACTTTCTGATCCAGACCTGATTCCTTTATTTGTGTTTCCAGGTTCTCCCTCAAAGGTCCCGTCCCTCCAATCAGGATCATATATTCTTCAGGGAGGTATTTGGCGGCATCTATCAAGTGCGTGTAGCCTTTGTAGGGGACAAGCCTTCCAAGGGAGAATACAATTTTGCGGTGACTGTACTTCTCTTGAATATCCTTGATTCTCGCGGGATCCGGAACGATGGGCTCGATACCTATCGGGACATAAGTGACCTTTTCCTGAACGTCACTCAGCCACGGCGATTCCTTGACATAAGTTGGAGTAGTGCCAACTATTCTCTCCGCCCTTCGGATAAGCCATCGCTGGATAGGGAGATATGGGGCCAAGAGTGCCTTCGGCTTCAATATGTCGCTGTGCCAGTGGAGGAAAACCCTGCCTTTGTAGCCACTCATCCATAACGCGATCCCTGCCATAGGATCCGGGTGGTGGATGTGGATGATGTCATATTCCCGGGCATGTCGCCTTAAGTAACTAATCATCCTGGGAGCTATCATGGTGCCGGAAGCCGTGAACCAGGTCGGACAAACGATGACCCTACCCTTCCTGTCATCCTGAGCGCCCTTCCTGTCATCCTGAGCGTTAGCGAAGGATCTCCCCCCAAACGAGGCGCAGAGCATGTCGCACTCCACCCCGGCCCCTGCCAGACCTTCCGTCAAGTCCAGCATCACCTTCTCCACTCCACCTCGGATAGGATAGAATTTACCTAGTTGTAAGACTTTCATAAAGAGCGATATAATCTGAATACCTATCTTTTTTCCCGAACTTTTGGACGGCGATGGAACGGCACCTGTCAGTCCATCCTTCTCCTGCCTCGATCTTCCGCAGGGCTTCCAGAATCCCTTCAATGTCTCCTTGCTCAACCACAAACCCTGTCTGGCCTTCAATCACAGATTCAGGGCTACCTCCTGTCCTGTAAGTGATGACCGGGGTGCCGCAGGCGATTGCTTCCATGTTGACAGTAGGGTAGTTATCCTGCCAGGTCGGATTGACAAAAGCCGTGGCCGACCGGTACATGGAAGCCAACTCAAGGACATCGCTTGTCCTTTCAATAGTAACTATCCTTTCCGGCAGGCCCTCTTCCTGACTGGCGGTCATTTTCCCTACAAGCACAATCACTTTGTCGTCGTCGAGTCTTTCCGCGAGCTGCTTGAAGTCATCCAATCCCTTCTCTTTCATCCAGATGCTGGCCACTCCCAAAATGATTCTCTTTTTGGCGATATTAGCTTCTTGGTCCCTGAGTGGTGTCGAAGGGCCAACATTTGTGAACACATCAAGGTCTATCCCATTATGTATCACCTTGAAACGGCATTCGCCAAGGAATGATTCCCGCATCTCGTCCCTCATCCATTCCGACACGGTGACGATTGTGAGGTTCTTGCCAAGAGAAGTGAAAGCCGCTTTCTTGTCCTCGAAATTCTGTCTCGAGCGGTCAATGAGGAAACTCTTAGGGAACGCCTTCTTCTGCGGACAATCATGGCATCCGTCCTTCCACTTGTAGCATTTTGCGGATGAGTAGTGGTAGCAGTGTCCGGTAAATAGCCAGCAGTCGTGGGCAGTCCAGATGACAGGCTTGCCGCTTTCTTTGAGGTACTGGAAAAGTATCTTATAGTTAAGGAAATAACCGTGGAGGTTGTGAATATGAACCACATCGGGGTTGATCCTTTTGATTTCCTGGATAAATCGCCTGGTGGCCTGTCTGGATGCCAGTCCGTGGGCATCGAACAACCTTGTCGCCAGGAAATGCCACAACAGGTCAAACTTGTTTCCTACAGGAACGATCTTTGACCCCTGGATCTCATTTATCCCGTCCCTTGCCCTGCTGTAGGCTATATAACTCTCCCAACCGGAAGAGCTCGCGAGCGCCCCGATCTCCTTCATGATCCTGCCAGTTGAGGTGGATTCCCTTATGACAGGATTGATCTGAAGCAGTTTTCCCATTGTTCCATAACTTTTTCCTCTGAGTATCTTTCCACAACCTTTGGGGCTTGGGCAGACATGGACTCGAGGAGGGTCTTGTCATTCATCAGTGAAGCCATCGCGTTGGCGAAGGCCTGAAGGTCTCCGTCTTTGACTATCAGCCCATCAACTCCCTCATTGATAATTTCCTTCGGACCGCACGGATAGTCAAAAGTGACTACAGGCAGGCCGCATGCCATGGCCTCAATCATCACCATAGGAAATCCCTCATAATGAGATGTCATGGCCAAAAAAGCGCTGGTCGAATATTCATCGTAGACGCGTTGGGTGGGTCTGTTGACTCTGACTGAATCTGATAGTCCGAGATCAGTGATCATATTCTTAAGCATCTCCTCCCATTCCCCTTGTCCGAATATGTCGAGTCTCCAACCGGAGCGGCTGGCAGGGGAGATCAGGCTCCACGCCTTTATCAGACGGTCAAATGCTTTCTGATGGTCAAGCCTTCCCACGGCGATAACTCTTTTCGCGGAAAGGGTAGTCTTCGTTTCCGGAATAGCCAGGGCGGCATTCGGGATGACAAGGATGTTGGGCAAGTCGCCCCAATAGCCTTTGTCTTCTTCGGTAAGGACCACAAAGCGGTCGAAACGACGGACCATTCTCTCATCCATCCTCGTTCGGATCTTGTCTGTCAGACCTATTATCCCTTTCCTGTCATAACACAGCCTAACCAATTTGCACTGGTGGAATTCAAGGATCTTTTTGCTGCCGTCCTTGATTGACGGGATAAATGAGGACTCGCAAGGGTATAGCGAGATCACAATGTCCGCCCGTACCTCTTTCAAATAGGCGGTAAGCCGCTTTTTATGAAGCCTTTTGCGTCTGAAGTAGCCAGCAATCTTTGTGAAAGGGTTCTTGAACTTATCGTCGGTGTAGTTGATGCCCAGGTCAATCATCTTGACTTTCGAGGGGAACGGGAAGAAAGATGGACGGCCTTTCTGGTCAGTAGTCACGATAGATATCTCGTATCCTCCTTTGGCGACAAGGTAACGAACCTTGTTCAGAAGGACACGTTCCATTCCTCCGGGATTGTAGGTCGAGTGTATGCAATAGACCAGTCTCATAACTCGTCATCCTCCATGAAAGCCAGGCATAGGAATGGGGCGAAAACCGAGAAGGTGTCGGAGGATACCTTTAACCAGCAGATTAGATTTGATGCCAGCATCAAGAGGAAAAGAATTTTATATCCTTTGAAATGGTTGATACAAATCTTTGTGGACTTTATGAACACTGCTACCAATGCTGACAGTCCGATAATTCCAAAATAGAAGAGATATCGTAGGTAACCGATGTCAGTACCTCTATAGTAGCCTCCTGTGACTTCTCCCAAGAAGTTGGGGTCAGACGCCGGGTTTTCTATATAGCCATCTCCGATGATCCAGGTCTTGAGGCTTTCAGGCCACACAATCATATTCTTTAGAATGTTATTAGAATTTGTCTCCCAATAGCCTTTTTCAGCGATGGAGAAGAAGCCCTCGAAACCGAACCTTAGGTTTTGCATGAAACCAGTATTTGTCCTGTAAAGATATATTACTAGTAAGGCTCCTAACACTACTATTCCTGAAAAAGAAATAAAGAATCTAGTGCTGGATTTTAAATCTCCCGACAATATAGTGTAGGCTGTCAGATAAATGATAGAGATAATCAGTCCGACAGTGGTAGATCTTGATATCATATTCCCTATAATTGCAATGACCAATAAAGAGATAACATAAAGAATCCTTTCTACGGGTGTTGTAGGGAATGTGTTATTAGCGATTAAAAATGAAGTCAAAACTAGTATCGCAGAGAATTTAAGACCGGCAGGGTCAAGCGCTGCTCCAAGTCCATGCATGCGGTCTTCCGCAAGTCCCATGTAACTTTCTGATTCTCCATAGAGACTGTCAATAGTACTACCAAGCGCAGGAAATACCGTCATCATGTAAGCAAGGATGCACTGTGCGACGCAGACAGCGATTAAGTAATTGCTAATGAGTTTGACGTTAACTTTCCCATGGATATGAGTGTACAACCAGATCAGGGAATAAGCACCTCCGAGCCAAACCCATACAGAAACTATATAATCTGTAAATGTTGAATCCTTGGTGCCATTGAATACCATGGTGAAATAACTGATTGCACTGACCAGGATCGCCAGTGAGCTTAGTATGGCGAAATCCTTTGATACTTTTGCTGAGCCAGCTAATAAGTGTTTGACAACAAAAATGAAAAGCCCGATGACGGCCAGAATCATCTTCGTGTTCGCCCACGGCATGATTGCCGGCACGATAGGGAAGAGGAAGAGACTAGTCAGCACAATGCTGACCAATATGACCAACCACTTAAGCATCAGTGCTTCACTAGTTTATAATATATCTTGTTGACGACGAAAGAATAAAGCCTGACAAGGGAAAACTTGCCGTCCCTGGCCCATTGTTGTACCATCTTGGTTCTCTTAGGAATATAAGGGACAGAGTCAATGTATTTGTTTGCCTCAGGGTACCATTCTTCCCAAAGCTTGTACTGACTCTTGTCTCCGGAAAAGAGGAACGGCAACTTGACGCTCAGTTTGAAATACTCTATAAACCGCTCTTTGTCAGTAACTTCCCACTTACTTAAGAAACCGATGGTCCTATCCATATTGCTTCGGATGTCATCCAGTCTCTTCTGGGACAGGACGCTGGTGTAGGCCTCCGAGTTGGTTCTCATGTAGTGGTAGAGGGCTTTCGGAACATGGACGCATCTGGTCGCTCCCATCGCGACGGCAATCATTGTCATATCTTCGCCCATGGGGTGGCCTTCGGGAAAAGATAATCCGTCCCGGTCATACAATTCCTTCTTTACCAGTTTGTTCCAGACATTGTACTTCATCGTGCCGGCAAGGAATCCTTCCTTTATCATCCTTTCCGGATCGTTGAATTCTGGGTTTGTCATGTATTTTTTCGATGTCCCGAAATCCAGGTAGAAGTCGCAATAGGCGAAGTCGGCTCCTTCCTTTGTAGCCGCTTCGTAAAGATCTCTCAGCAGGGTCGGCTCAAGATAATCGTCAGAGTCGCAATGGTAGATAAACTCACCTTTGGCCACCGCCATACCAGTGTTCCTGGCGGCAGGAAGGCCCTTGTTGACTTCGTGAGTGAGGTACTTGACATCTCTGTCATATTCTCCGCAAACCCTGCGGATAATCTCCATGCTATCGTCCGGAGAAGCGTCATCCACGAATATGAACTCCACGTCCTGGAAGTCCTGTTCCATCAAAGATCTGGCGCATCGTTCCGCGAAACGCTCTATCTTGTACACGGGAATTATAACTGTAACTTTAGGCATTATTTGTTTGCCTCTGCTTTATTGTGCTTTGAAATCTGATAAATAGGATAGTAATGGCATAAGAGACTATGAGCATTACGATTGTGTTTGCTAATGAATAAAGGTTGAAATGAGGCTGCAAAGGGATTAGTTTTAACCAATAATAATTCAAAATCCAGCTCAAAATGTACACTCCAAGAGTATGTTGCCCCAATTTTGCAAGACTATTCACTATCGATGGGATACTCACCTTCTGGCTTATTTCGTATACGAGCATCATTAGCGACAAACTGCCTAGAATTCCAACGACAACTCTATAAATGTTGATGAAGATCATTTTGTTTGGAGAGAAAAAACTGTTAAAAATATAGACGCCTGACTTGTAAAAAGTAAAGGCATAATCAAATTTCGTGAACAAACAAATATATGCTACTAAACATAGAATCAGGATTAAAACACGATTGTTTTTGTAAACTGTGGTTAAATCGTATTGATTAATGCAGAACCCGAATATGAAACAGGGAAACATGAATTTAACTCCATCCCTAATGACTGAAATGTCAGGCAAAACCATAAACAGGACGCATACGATTGCGGAAATTGAATAAAACAATAACGAAGGACTTAAACGTGAGCTCATGCTTAATCCTGAAATATATTTTGATGAAAAATAAATGGCCATTACAATCATTGAGTCAAGGAATATCGCCCAAAGGAACCATAACTCTCTGATTAGAATGGCATAAAATGCCACCAATTGTTCGTGTATTGTTAATTTAGGATTATATGTGTCAAAATAAATCAGGATGGTGGTGAGTACAATTGGGACAATAGTCTTGAAAAACTTGTTTTTGACAATGTAAACAATGCTCCTTTTATTTATCGTGTAATAAAAGAAATAACCACTGATAAGCATGAATAGGGGCATGTGGAAACTGTATATGAGCAGTGTTGAGATGGACTCTCTTTCAGAAAAAGAATGCCCATAAACAACCAGAATAATTGCGATACCTTTTATGATATCCCAGTATTTAATGCGTTCTGAATCCCCCATATTCCTACATTCTTCCTCCTTTACGGAAATACCTGCCAACCAATTTAATACGCTTCATTAGCGACATTTTCTCCAGCCTATATGTTTGGTCCTTCCAGAACTTATGGGTGAACTCCTCATCGTAGAAGATAGACCTTCTGTAGTAAGACCACCATATATCCATGTTAGGGCAGACTTCCTTCCAAGGTTTGGCGCCGTTGTAATGGACAATTCCTGATCGCAGGGCATGTTCCAATTCTTCCTCGCTGAAAGCGGCCTTGACACTCTCCCTGCCGGACATTATTGAATCGTAGTAATAGGTGCTAAGACAGAAGGAAGGTCCAAGAGGCAGAAAACGCCCGCTACATGTCAAATTGATTATATCCATGTCTTGGAACTTGAAGTGACGGTCCCCAAGACTCCTGAACTCCTTGGTTTTATTGTCTTGCCTGAGTCGCTTCAAATTGATGATGAGATTGCCGGAGTAGTAATATCCGTTACCTATCTTATTGCCAAGGGTCTTTTGGGCATATTCCAAATCATCGTCATTAATCGCGGGGAGGGAATCCACACCCGCGAAATAATTGTCTCCTAGGTCAATATCATAATATTTGGACAAGTCTTCCCTGAAAATGACATCCACATCCGAGTAAATGATCTTGTCATATTCGGGAATAAGTTCGGGGGACAAGAGACGGAAATATGCCGTCTCGGGAATACCCCTGATATTGAACCCGTTCTCAAATTCTCCGATCACATCCCTGAAGGTGATCCTGCAGTTGCTGAAATGATTCGTAAGATCCGCCAGTTTGCCGTCCGTTATCCGCGGATCAGGCTTGTGTAGAATGAAGATGTCATAGAATGTGTCTTGCCCGGCGTTTTGAAGCAGGGAAGTGAGGCACACTCCGGCGGCGGTGACCAAGTTTCTGTCAAAAGTGAATAGTATGGGGATGATTCTCATCTTCTACACAATTACCTCCCATTCGGGAATTCTTGAAAACTCTTCGGATGCGATGAAGGATTTGGCTTTTTTCAAGGAAGAGAAACAGTTGGTGAACCTGAAAGACTTCCCTTTAATGAGGCTTACCAGTGACAAAGCCAGCAGGAGTGTCCATCGGGAATAATATGATAGTATCGCCCGAATCCTCTCAAACCCTTTTGCCGGTTGATAGATGGACCGGTACCAAATCAGGTAACGCAGGCATTTCTCGTCAAGATCGATCTTCTCAGGATCAGTAACGTGGCCTGATCCCGCATCAAGATGAGTGATCCCGGCGTTGAAATGCACCAATAGTTTATGACCAGTCCTGTATAACTTGTAGGCGAGCATCTGATCCTCTCCGATAGGGTAGCGAAACTTGTCCATCCATGTCTCTTCCTGGAAGCGAATGTTAAGGAAAGCCTCCTTCTTCATTAGTAAACATGCTCCGGCACTTGACTGAGAGGCCATAACCTCTTTCGGGTTTGATGAATATGTGTAATACCCGTTACGACGGATCCTGAACGCGTACTTATTCCTTATAATGCCGGGGAGTTCCCCGTACAGGATAGCATGAGAGATCTTCTCCTTAAGGCTCATCTCATGGTTCGGGAAAAGATTCGGGCTGATGCAGTCCCCGTCTTGTTTTTCCAAAGCCTCAAACAGTTTCGAGACCGAATCACTTTTGAACTCGATGTCGTCATCACATAGAAGGATGTAGTCAGTCATTATCTCATCAAGCGGCAGTGCCCTTTGGTGAACCATACCTTTTTTACAATAGATATATTTCTCATCGGCAACACGCTGTGGAAGTTCGTAACCCTCAGCAATATACACAAATATGTCTTGCGGTGGAACTGTCTGAGCTTTCAAGGATCCGATCATCTTCTCAAACATCTGGCCAGCCTTCCCGAGAGTTCTAATTGCTACTGAATATGAGTACTTATCCTTTTTCATGCACTTGATTGTCCGATCTACAGAGTCGAAAAAGCTATAATTACTTTTCCAACCTAAAGAAAGTAACTTGGTATTATCCAATATCGCTTTATTTGCGATTGAAAAACCGTTTTTTTCTTTCTCGGAAGGTAAATCGAATACGACCTTTGAACCGGCGATTCGCGCGCAACACTGAGCAAAATCCTTTAGATGGACATTGCATTGTTCACTTGCGATATTATAAGCGATACCTGAAATTCCATGGATAAGAACATATAATATCGCTGAGACCGCATCTGCCACATAGGTATATGAAAAAAACTGTTCTCCATTACTTTTTAATACGATGTTTTCCCCGTTTAAAGCTTTCAAAATGAACTGGGATGAAGCCTTTGAGTCGTTCATTAACATCGTGGGTCCAAATACACGACTTAAACGTACTATCTTTACATTAACTCCTTTCTCGGCTAAGTAAGATTGGCAAAGTGATTCGCAAAGTCGTTTTGACTCGGTGTAACATGAACGCGCATTTGACAGGTTGAGCAGGCCGGTATATTCTTCTGTAAAGATATCATCTCCTTCTGCATTTCCATATACCTCGACAGAGGAAGGATATAATACAGTGGCTCCACATTCTGAGGCCTTGCAGAGAGCATTCTCGGCTCCTTTAACGTTGATTTCAATGGTCTCTACCGGATATTGAGAGTAAGCCAAAGGGTGGGTGTTGCTGGCGAGAGGGATAATAATGTCTGGTTTTATTTCATTTGGGAAAGGTTGGCGCACATCCTGCTCAATAAAATGGAAACAGTCTTCTTGATAATATTCGCCTAGTCGCGAGGCAACTCTTTCTTTATTTCGCCCGACTGCATAAATAATTATCCCGGCGCCCTTTTTATTATAAAGCATCAACGCATCAATTAGGCAGAGTCCAATCAGACCACTTGCACCAGTGATCAGGATAACCTTACCCTTCAAAAACTCAATATCGGGGATGTTTAAAACGTTATTGAGATCTTCCCTATAAAGAGGGTGTCGCTTGTTGAGAGCCCTTACTTCAACCATGTGTCTTTATCCTGTTTTAGGTAGCCTTTGAATAACTCAAGGTCATCCTTGGTCGTAAGTTTGATGTTTTTATCGGATCCTGCGGCAAAGTGGAGCGTCTCTCCCAGTTCCACCATCATCGTATTAGTATATGCTGCCCCATAAATGCCGATTTCTTTTTCATAAGCCTCATGGTAAGCCTCATCCAATCTCTTAAAACGGTAGGCTTGCGGCGTTGAGACACGCCGGATGGTCTCTCGCGGTATATACTGCTTGGTTGTGCTCTCATCATCGGGATTAATGACAAATATTTGTTCATTATACGGTAATGAGGTTACACCATTGCCATATTCTTTGGCTTTTTGAATGACATCCGACAGGACAGTAGCGTCGACTAAAGGTCTGATGCCATCATGAATCACGATGATGTCTTCATCATTTGCTTTGCCTTCAAGATTATATACACCATTCCGAATGCTCTCTTGGCCTGTACTCCCTCCACTTACGACCCATTCCAATTTTGAAATGTTGAATTGGTGGGCATATGCCCATAGTACATCATGCCACCCGTCGAGACATACTACCTCTATCGCATCCACCAACGGATGCTTTTCAAAGCTTTCAAGTGTATATATAAGAATCGGTTTATCATATACGTTGATAAACTGTTTAGGAATATCCTGACCCATGCGGTGACCAGATCCTCCTGCTATAATAATTGCGATTGTTTTATTCATGTGCGTTTGATTGGCATAGTCTAATTGATGGTTGTAAGGAGTAATTTATATACCTAATATAATAGTATCTAGTTTCTTAACACATAAGTTAAATATCCATCCTAGTAGTAATGTCATAAAAATAGCTGCGGCTGTGAACAAAATAACATCGGAGACGCCTATATGTTTGAGAAGAATCATTGGTAACCTCTGTAGGATGTATATCGAGAACGAATGTATACCTAACCATTGAAGGATTTGATTGTTAGTGCTGACAAAAGAAGAGAATAATAGTATCAAAACCATAAATAAAGTGGCGCAAATCCCTTTTGAGTCAACTCCAAAGAAATGGTGCCATAATATGAATAATGCGAATATGATCAGAAATGACAAAAGGTGTATAGATCGGTTCATGAAGATCTTACGTTCCGTGTCTTCTCTTGTAAGAGAGAATAATACTCCAAGGGGGAAAGTAACGATTGTGTCATACCACCAAACGCTTCCAGCATGTGTGGAATGCAAAAAGGCCCAGAACAGCGCCACTCCTGAGAAAAGACATAATACGAAGAGGTTATTTGAAAAATGAAACTTTTCCTTGACTAATAAGAAGACATAGGCTAAAGTATATAAAAACAATATATCGAATACGAACCAGTTAGAGTTCCCGATAGACGTCCAGCCAATCCAGCAAAAGGCATATTCATACTATGTGAAATAGTTTCCGAGAAAGCTTTGAATGATCAAAAATAGCAACACAGCGAGGGCAAAATGATACCACGTTTTGAATATGCGATTCACTGTGAAACCATTAAGATAAGTAACGCTATTAGATTTATATCGCTCCATAATACCATAGCCGGAGTAAAAGAAATAAGGAGCGACGATTAATTGCCCTAAGTAATTCAGCGCCATATCAAAGCTGTTGTTTATCATGGAACTGTTTCCTGTCGGATAATGTATGTATCCTCTCAGATGTGAGAAGAATATAAGACAAACGAATATCCCTTTTATGGCATCAGTCTTGCTTTTTGACATGTAGTCCTCTTGAAACCATGAGAAGGAACACTTCCGCAGGCATATAAGAAGAAGAATTAGTATCAAGATAACCATTAATTTCTCGGAATGCGAATGCCAGATAATGCTAACCAGATAATGATTTTTCTATATAGAGGGATAGAAGAACTTTTTATTAAAGGCCAGAATTTGCCAAACGATTGACGGAAATCAGGACAGAACTCTTTGTCACAAATAGTGGCATCATAAGCTATCCTGGCAACATATTCCTTGAAGCTATCTAGTTGTTCATCTGTCTTCACCAGTTCTTCGGCATTTTTTATAAATAAAAGCCTTTGAGAGACCGGGGTACGGAACCAATTTTGCGTAATTGATTGCTGATCAGGATTGATAATGTAATGATAATATGGTTTGTTTATATATGAGACTCTTATGTTGGCGGCTAACAATCTCATGACAAATAGTTGATCTTCACAAGAGTTGAGACCGTTCTCAAACGCAACTGCATTTTGGTGGATAGAACTGTTACGTATCAACTTGTTACATAGACTGCCATGAAGTTCACCGAACATCTGCCCTAGAATAACAGCAGGGTCCAATTCTCTGGGTTTCTGCGAGATAACCTCTTTCCGATCCGGCCATTCTTTTAGCAAGTCACAGATCACCATATCAGAGTTCTCATGTTGCGCCATATACAGCATCCCTTGCAACATATCAGTTTCAATCCAGTCATCAGAGTCAACATGTATGGAATAGTCCCCGATACAATTATTCAACCCTAATTGACGAGCGGAAGCGACTCCTTGGTTATTCTGGTTAAATACTTTTATCCTTGGGTCATTATCAGCGAAATGTTTCAATAAATCAGAGCTATTATCCGTACTACCATCATTGACGCATATTACCTCAAAATCTGTGAATGTCTGGTTGAGAATGCTTTCCAAACATCTGGTAATAGTCTTGCCTGCATTGTAGATTGTTACAATCACTGACACAGTCGGTATTTCAGACTTTAAATACATCTTTCAGATAAAACTATACCTTTTTGAAATAATTTTTTATCCCCACCATGATTTCAGCATAGGCGTATAAATGCGTTAATTTAGCGAGGCCTAAATATGATACTGTGCAAATAATAAGTGATAAAGCAAGAGAAATCCATGGAGTCGTAATAAAGTGAGAAATAATTGAAGCCTCTATCAGGACTACGAACCCTAATGACAAGTATGGGATGACGGTAACCATTTGCTTCAAGAATCCGAATCCAAGAATCTTTTTCGTATAGATAGTATTCAAGTACAAAGCGGTCAATGAATACAATACCTGTCCTAAACAAACGATTTTAATATCAAAGAAAATTGTTGCCAAAAGGATTAATACGGCAACTGTTTTTTTTATGATCTCTAATTTTAAAACAAGGTCAGATCGTCCTTTAACATACAATAGATTCAGATTGACTTTAATCACTCCGTTAAAAAGATAAGCGAAGCAAAGGATCTGTAGAAGTGGAACACAAGGGAGCCATTTGTCTGTCAACAAAAGCAAAACTAGAGGTTTGGCTATTCCACATAGTCCTAAAACCAGAGGGAAAATGATGAAAACGGACATCTTGACGTATTTAACATATATGTCCAATAATTTTTCGTCATTTTCTTGAACTTTGCTGAATAATGGAAAAGAAACTCTATTGAAGATGTCGCTAATGTTTACACTTACCAATCGGCTGAACTGGTTCCCCCTAGTATAGTGGCCAAGTGTATTCGAGGGGAACCTTTTGCCTATAAACAAATTATAAAGGTTATCATATATGGAGCTGATTATTTGAGCGACCAAAAGCTTTGACCCAAATGCGAACAGAGTACGGAATGAGTTAATAGAAAAACGGCGATGAGGAAGCCATTTTACAAAAAAAAACCGCAACAAACTTCCGAGTGTGGTGCCAATAAGGGCTTGTATAACCAGCGCCCATACTCCTAATCCTTTAAATGCTGAATAGATCCCTACTACTCCTGAAACAATAGCGGATGTCAAAGAAATGATTGATTGAGTCTTGAAATCAATATCAATCAAGAGTTTCGTATTATGAACTGCGGATAATGAGCCGATAATCAATGTTAAAGAATACACCCTGGTTATAGAGGTCAATAAAGGTTCTTCATAGAATGAGGCAATGAGTGGCGCAAAAAGAAACAACAACCCATAAACAATGATGCTTATTGTAAGGTTAATATAAAAGACGGTAGAGAAATCCTCATCTGAACAATCCTTCCGTTGAATTAACGCATTTGAAAAACCTCCGTCAATGAAGACTTGGGATAAAGACATAAAAATCGCCAACATGCCGATCAACCCGTAATCAGAGGGATCCAGCAATCTGGCCATAATTACAGAAATGACAAATTGAACGAGTTGAAGAGAGAACCGTTCCACGGTACTCCATGCTACACCCTTATATGTCAGAGTCTTCAGCCCTTCGGCCATATTAGTTCTTAAAACCTATTGAGGTGATTATATCCTCATAAATGTTCTCGGCAGATGATTTTCCTCCCGGAGGGCATAAGTAGGTCGCTTTAAATTTCTCTCGAGCATCTTTGAGTGGGTCTCTCTCTTTGAGAACGACCTCGTCAATAAAAGAGCGGATATCATCGGTACACTTGCCAATGTAATGGCAATCTAAAGCCATCTTTCCAAATGATGTTAATTGAGCTCGCTGAGAATCAATATCTTTTGTGACGAATAATGCTGGTTTGCCGGTGAAATGATACTCGGCAGTAAAAGATGCGCAATCGTGGATGATGGCATCAGAGGTCTTGAAAAGATTAACATACTCTCCAGTATCTAATTGCGTATTAGGCGATAGGTCCCATATCGAATAATACTCACCCGCTCTTTTGCTTCCCCAGCCTTCTGAATTCTCTAATTCTTGAAAAAGTCTTGGATGTGGCTTAAATGAGAACTGAATACGATCCTTATACTCCGAGGCAATCTCAAGCATGACGTCACTTAACCAATCGAAAGAGTCTCTGTGAAGCATTCCGCTTGAGTTATTCTTTATAGAATAATGTGGAGCCCAGATTATTCTCTTCTTATTCTTATCTTGCGGTTTCCAGATGTCTAGCGTCTCGCTTGAGTTGAATTGATCTGCGATGGGATCCCCAACCACTCTGACATTTCGTCCTTTTATAAAAGAGTTCTTCAAAAAATCCTCCCAATTTGCTGAAGTCGGGTAATAAAACCTCCAGGCGATGTTATGGAAACGGAGATTGATAGTCCATTCCTCGAAAATTGTCGGCATTCCATAAGGAGAATAACAGATAAGCTTTTTTTCGAAAGATTGACTGCTCAAACACGGGGCGAAGCAATTGTCGTATGGCTGTGGGAAAAAAATGAAATCAGGGTCGAGTCCTGATTTCAATGTGATATATGTTAGATCATATGACCTGAAATCGTAGAATTGAATACCTTTGTTGGAGAAATAATTTCTTAATCTTTTTAAAGCTTCTTCTTTATCTTTATCGGAATATGCGACATAAGGCACCAGAAGAATACTTAACATGAACCGTTTGTCTGAAAACAACAAGTCATAAAGGCTTTGGTATTTCCATTGTGATAGTTCAGATACAATAAAAACTACTGATGCGGAGCTTTTCTTCCGTATCCGATGTATTATTTTGGCTCGGTAATAATGAAGATAAGCAGGCATTACCCAACGATAAAATGCCGGCTTAAGTTTTTGTCTAATCCGTCTTTTTATTGAAGTGAGTGACAATTGAAATTTAAATTAGAAATGTATCGCCACTCCCAGCGAGGCCAATCCTCTGAAGTCGAGAGGGAAGTTCTTATCACCGGACTTGCTGACCTCCTTGCCGGGATTAAGGCCATTATAATCATCCATATAGAACTCTCCACCGAAGTCGGCAAGGATGCCGAATGACCGGCTGACCATAAATTCGACAATCAATCCACCTCTGAGACCTAAGACAGTGTTATTGTCTTTCACTTTCTGCCAAGGATGGAAAAGGTTGCCCGAAGCGGGGTTGTCGGGCGTCTTCTCAAAGCCCGAGGTGTGGCCTAATCCGACTCCAGCGTATAATTTGGGAACGACAGTCCAATCGTTGTCACCGAAGCCGCTAAAGTCCATGACGTAGTCAACGAACACGTTGACGCTGTTGAATTTGTAAGGGTAAAAGCGGTGACCGGAAGTTTCTTCTTTGTTACAGGCAGAGCGGTTGTTGCCGTAGCCGGCCCAGAGACGTACGCCAGAGACAGGGGTAATCTGGTAGCCAAATGAGGCGGATCCTTGGCCAGTCAACAGGTCGGAATTCTTACCCTCATCGCCATAAGCGCGGAAATTCTCGTTAAGGGATAGAAGGCCTCCGCCTTGTATCGTGACAAAAAACTTGTTTCTCGATTCGTCAGAAGCCTTTTTAGCGGTCTCCTTGACAGCTTTTTTCGCTGCTTTCTCAGGGTTCTCTGTCTTGACCTTCTTGACTGTGTCCTGAGGCTGGGTTTTGGTCTGCTGCCCGTAGTTCTGGGCTGACAAGCTCGCTGCTCCGATCAGCAGGGCGACGAGACAAATGACTGATTTACGCATTTCAATTATTATTTAATTTGTTGTTTTCGTGATAATGGCTTCGCCTTTGTGCCTACCGGAGCAGGTACAAGCCAGCCGTATGGAAATCCATTTCCATCTAATTGCAAATTTAGAAAAAATCTGACAATAATTTTATTTAAATTTGTAGTCTGTAATAATATTCGTTTCGATGAAGGAGTCTCTGCTTGGAAAGACACCCGATGAATTGAGGGAGTTGGCACTCAAGGTTGGCCTTCCGGCTTTTGCCGGCAAACAGCTGGCCGGGTGGCTCTATGGCCGCAGGGTCCGTTCTTTTGATGAGATGACGAATATCTCAAAAGCCGGCAGGGAGAAACTTGGGAAGGAATATGACCTGGGCGTCACCATGCCCTCCACTTGCCAAGTTTCCACGGACGGGACAAAGAAGTACTTGTTTCCCATGAACGAGGGCGAAGCGGTTGAGGCCGTGATGATTCCGGACGACGATAGGAAGACCCTTTGCGTTTCCTCACAAGCCGGTTGCAGGATGGGGTGCAAGTTCTGCATGACCGGGCGGCAGGGCTTCCATGGCAACCTCTCCGTCGCTATGATCCTGTCGCAGTTCATAGCCATTGATGAGGCCGCGGATCTCACCAACGCCGTATTCATGGGCATGGGGGAACCACTTGATAATTACGTCAATGTGAAAAGGGCTATTGATGTCCTTACGGCCGACTGGGGATTCGGTTGGAGCCCCAAACGGATCACCCTTTCCACAATCGGCGTATTGCCTAATCTCAGGCGTTATCTTGACGAGACCCGTTGCCATCTGGCTGTCAGTCTCCATAATCCTTTCCCTGAGGAGAGGGCTTCGATTATGCCTGTCCAGAAGGCATGGCCCGCCGAGGATGTGATAAACCTGATCCGTGAATATGACTTCACCGGCCAGCGCCGGGTGAGTTTCGAATACACTATGTTCGCTGGCTTGAATGACACAAAGCGCCATGCCGACGCGTTGATAAGACTCCTTAAAGGTTTGGAATGCCGGGTGAACCTTATCCGCTTCCATAAGATCCCGGACGCTCCGTATGAGACTTCACCGCAGATTGTTATGGAGAGTTTCAGGGATCGTCTCTCAAATCATGGAATCACCTGTACGATAAGGGCTTCCAGAGGGGAGGACATAATGGCGGCCTGCGGGATGCTCGCCGGAGAACACAGGAAAAACAACTGGAGAACACAACAGGAACTACAATGAGCAGACTCACCGCGATATTTGCGTCTTTGACCGTGGCTCTCATGGCGTCGGTCCTCTGCGAGGCGCAGCCCACCCACGCCGCCCTGGACGCGGCCGCTGAGGCCAGGGACTTGAGAGTCAGAGTGATAAGGCACAGGTTGGATTCGATAAGGATGGTCGAGCACCGGCCCACAGTCGCCCTTGTCCTTGCGGGCGGAGGCGCCAAGGGAGCCGCCCATGTGGGAGTGATCTCCTATCTGGAGTCGATCGGGATGCCTGTGGACCTTGTCATGGGCACCAGCATGGGAGGCCTGGTCGGAGGCATCTACGCCCTGGGATATGACGCTCCTCATCTTGATTCCCTGATCAGGAGCATCGACTGGGATATGGCCCTTTCTGACAAGGTCCCGAGGGATTACCTCTCATATTCATCCATCAAATACAAAGAGAAATACGTCCTCTCGTTCCCGTTCTATTACGACAAGAAGGAGTTCCTCAAGCAGAAGGCTGATGAGCTGCAATACCCCCACAAAAGCGAGGACATCCATTTCGGAGCGAACGGCGATGACGCTTCCGGCCTCGTAAGGTCCAACCTGATGGGCAGCCTGCCCTCAGGTATGGTGTTCGGGCAGAATGTGAACAACCTCCTGAGTTCCCTGTCCGTAGGGTACCAGGATGACATTGATTTCTATACGGATCTGCCCATCCCGTTCCTTTGCGTGGCGACCGACCTGGTGAAAGGAACGGCCAAGATCTGGACCAAGGGCAAATGGAACACAGCCTTGAGGTCCACGATGTCGATCCCGGGGCTCTTCACTCCTGTCAAGACCGAAGGGATGGTGCTGGTGGACGGTGGCATGAGGAACAACTACCCGACAGACCTGGCGAAGAAGTGCGGGGCTGATATCGTCATCGGAGTCAACCTCTCAAGCGGGTATAAGTCATATTCCGAGATCAACAACCTCGGGGATATCCTGGACACCGGCATCGACATGATGGGCCGCGCGTCCTTCGAGAACAATATCGACATCCCCGATGTGACGATCAAACCCGATCTCCATGAGTACTCGATGATGAGTTTCGACTCCCAAAGCATTGATGTCATCATCGGGCGCGGATATGAGGCCGCCGTCGCTGTCGCGGACCAGCTGGACTCCCTCAAGAGAGTTATTGGTCCCGGGACCAAGACCATCAACAATCCTGTGGCGGACGACATCAGGCTTGGGAAAGTCATGATCTCAGGTGTGGAAATCACCGGGGTGAGCGACAAGGAGAGCGCTTATCTTCAGAACAAGATAGATGTAAAGGCCGGGACCGCGGTCGGGAGCGTCGAGATCGAGGACGCCGTCGCCACGATTTACGCCACCAATTCTTTCGACTATGTCAACTATGAGCTTCTCGGGGAGGATCAGCCTTACCGACTGAAATTCAATTGCAAGAAGGGGCCTATCAACAAAGTGGGCATCGGAGCGAGGTTCGATACCGAGGAGGTTGTCGCGGTGATGGTCAATGTGGGCCTCGGAGTCCAGAAGCTCCGCGGCGCGTCCTGGGATTTCACCGGTAAGGTCGGGGCCAATCCCTATGTCGGGGCCGTGTATTCCTATGTGGCCCAAAGGGGAATGACAGTCAACGCCGCTGCGAGTCTCCGCTACACGGACAGGAACACTTTCAGCCTGGGAAACAACAACTTCAGGATCAACAACACCAACCTCAGGCAGGAGGTTTATCTGTCTAATATCAAGTGGTCGAAGTTTTATCTGAGGGAGGGCTTCCGCAACGATTACTACAACATCAGCTCGATTCTCTCTGAGCGCGCGATCTGGGATTATAACTCGGAGCAGCTGAAAAACAGCTACCTGTCTTTCTTTGTGGACGGCAGGAATGATTCCCTCAATGATGGGTATGTGCCCAGCAAGGGCCATTCGGTCGGATTGTCTTACAGGTGGGTTTTCGGCGGTTTCCCCAACAGGTTCAATAAGTTCCATGCTGTGCAGTTCGACGCTTTGAAGGTCTATGGAGGCGAATCCTTTGCCTTTATCCCCTCAATTAACGCTCGGGTGCTGTTCGGGAAGGAGGTTCCGATCCAGTTCGCCAACACCATGGGCGGAAGCATGGCCGGAAGGTACCTTGAGCAGCAGATGCCTTTCATCGGGATCAACAATGCCGCCTCAATGTCCAAGATGCTGGGTATAGCGAGGGCGGATCTCAGGGTGAAGCTTTACCGTAACAACTATCTGACAGGCATTTACAATTACGCCGTGTCTGTCGATGACATAGATGATTTCAACAACTGGGGGACCAAGGTCTATGATTACCATGGTTTCGGCCTCCAGTACACGTACAACTCCATCGTCGGTCCCATCAGCGCCAATGTGCATTGGTCGGATTACACCCATCGCACCGGGGCCTACGTAAGTATTGGATTCGATTTCTAGTCTATGGAGGAATATTCGATAGTTCTGAATCGCCTGCAGGCTCAGTGCTCGAAAAGGGAGTACTGCTCTTCGGACATATACCGCAAGGCGATGAAGGCTTTCGACGGTGACAGGGAGCAGGCGGAGAGGATCCTCCAGTCCCTTCGGGATGACCGGTTTGTGGATGACCTGCGCTACGCCTCGGCCTTCGCCAGGGAAAAGTCCAGGCTCACAGGCTGGGGTCCGGCCAAGATCACATATACCCTTGTCGGCAAAGGGATTCCCCGGCCGGTGGTGGCTGAGGCGCTGTCGGAAGTGGATCAGGATGAGGCTGCCAGAAGGATGAGGTCCGTCCTGGAGACGAAGGTGAAAACCCTTGTCGGGGATCCCCAGATAAAGTTCAAGCTGCTGAAGTTCGGCCTCACGAGGGGATATGAGTACGACCAGGTCGCCCCGGTTGTGGACGGACTACTAAAGGAAATTGATTTAAATAATATAGATTCATGAAAGCTATTGTGGAAACGGGGTTCAACCTCCCTGGACAGGTTGGAAAGTATGTTGGTAAGGTTCGTGACGTGTATGATATTGACGGAGAATATCTTGCTATGGTTGTGACCGACAGGATATCCGCTTTTGACGTTGTCCTTCCAGAGGGAATCCCGTACAAGGGGCAGGTGCTTAACCGCATCGCCGCCAAGTTTCTCGATGCGACCTCTGACATCCTTCCCAATTGGAAGGTGGCCGTTCCTGATCCGGCTGTGACCGTGGGCTATAAGTGTGAGCCTTTCAAGGTCGAGATGGTGATCCGCGGTTATCTCGCCGGTCACGCCTGGAGAGAGTATAAGGCCGGAAAGAGGAGTCTTTGCGGAGTCCCTCTCCCGGATGAGATGGTGGAGAATCAGAAGTTCCCGGAGCCGATCATCACTCCTACGACCAAGGCCGCCGAGGGTCACGACGAGGATATATCAAAGGAAGATATCATAGCGAGCGGACTTGTCAGCCGAGAGGATTACGAGAGGCTTGAGGAATATACCAGGGCCATTTTCCAGCGTGGCACCGAGATCGCCGCGAAGCAGGGGCTCATCCTTGTTGACACCAAATATGAGTTCGGAAAGAGGAACGGGGAAATCTATCTTATGGACGAGGTTCACACTCCGGATTCATCAAGATATTTCTATGCGGAAGGTTATGAGGAGAGGCTCGCGAAGGGTGAGCGCCAGAAGCAACTTTCAAAGGAGTTTGTCCGTGAGTGGCTGATGGCCAACGGGTTCCAGGGTCAAGAAGGCCAGAAGGTTCCCGAGATGACCCCTGAGGTCGTGGCCGGGATCACTGACCGCTATATCGAGCTTTACGAGCACATCACCGGCGAGAAGTTCGAGAAAGTGGAGTACTCCGGAGCTTCCATGGAGGCTAATGTAAGGGCTTGGATTGACAGTCTGAAATAGCCTGCGGATGAAGATTCTTGTAACAGGAGCGGCAGGTTTCATCGGATCCAACCTCTCGGCCAAGCTTGCCGGCGGGGGAGACGAGGTCGTTGGTCTTGACAATATCAACGACTATTATGACGTACGTCTGAAACTCGCTCGGCTTGAGGAGAATGGTTTTAATGGACCTTATCCGGAGTGGGGGATCACGACCAGCAAACGCTGGCCATCTTTCCGCTTCGTGAAAGGGGATATATGCGACAAGGAGTCACTTGACCGGCTGTTCGCGACTGAGGGGTTCGATGTGGTCGTCAACCTGGCCGCGCAAGCGGGAGTCAGATATTCGATCACAAATCCGTATTCCTATCTCCATAGCAATCTGGAAGGTTTTCTGAATATCCTTGAGGCTTGCCGGCATAATCCGGTGAAGCATCTTGTGTTCGCGTCCTCAAGCTCTGTTTATGGTTTGAACGCAAAGGTGCCTTTCAGCGAGGAGGACAAGGCCGACAGCCAGGTGAGTCTCTATGGCGCCACCAAGAAGGCCAACGAGCTTATGGCCCATTCATATTCAAAACTTTATGGGATTCCGGCTTCGGGGCTGCGTTTCTTTACCGTTTATGGCCCCTGGGGGCGTCCGGACATGTCTCCTATGCTTTTCGCCACGGCGATCTCGCATGGGAAACCTATCAAGGTTTTCAACGGCGGCGACATGATCCGTGACTTCACCTACGTTGACGACATTGTCGAAGGCACCATCCGCGTCATCGACACCCCTCCAACCACCACTGTCCCCTTCGAGATCTTTAATATTGGCTGCTCGAATCCCATCAAGCTGATGGACTTTATCTCCGAGATCGAGACAGCTATGGGCAAAGAGGCTGTGAAAGAGTACCTTCCGATGCAGCCCGGCGATGTCTATCAGACCTATGCCGACTGCTCCAAACTCGAGACCCGCCTCGGGTATCACCCCGCTACCACCCTCCATGACGGCATAGCCGCCTTCGCCCAGTGGTTCAAGTCAGACAAGAATCCCTTGAGATAGTCTCTTCCTATGCCGAAGATATCCATATTGATACCAGCTTATAATGCCGGAAAATGTATAGATCGGAGCCTTGATTCCGCTCTTGGACAGACGTTTTCTGACATCGAGATTGTGGTGGTGGATGATGGCTCTCAAGATAATACCCTGGAAGTTTTGGATCGGTATGCCTCCTCAGACAACCGGGTGAAAGTTGTCAGGCATCCCCGCAACCTTGGGGTTTTCATGGCGAGGAAAACGCTGATTAACAATTCTTCAAGTGATCACCTGATGTTTCTTGACTCGGATGATGCCTTGAAACCGGATGCTTGCGAGAATCTTTATTCGGAAGCCTTGAGATCTGGTGCCGATCTGGTCATCGGAGGATATGAACTCTGTTGGAATGATGGCCGGAAAGTAGTTAAGAATAATGAGCTGAACTATGGTAACGGTCCTTACGGAGTCGCCATGGCGATGTTAAAAGGCGAGTTGAAACGCTATCTGCACTCCAAGCTTTTTGAGAAGAGGCTCTTTGTTGAGAATCCTCCGGAGTATCTCGAACATTTTAACCTATGCGAGGACGAGATTATGTCATTCAGCGCCTCGAAGAATGTCCATAATGCGGTTCGCGTCAGCGGTGTGGTTTATGAATACTGGCAAGTTGATGGCTCACTTACCCATAGTGGTGGTCCGAAGTTGCGTAGAGACCAACTTTATGCCCGGTCTGTCGTCAGAAGTATTTGTTATGGAATCGATAAGGATTTGGGTAAGGAATCAGAGACTTTTCTTCTTAAAGGGCTTCATTGTTCGATAAAGAGCAGCGGAGGTAAAAACAGGAAAGAGTTGGTTAGCGCTGTATCTGATTTTGGGCTCTCATCCATTATCTCCTTCCCTTCATTGGTGCGTCGCTTTGGCTTTAAGAAAGGATTGAACTATTATCTCGTGACACATTTCAAGTTCGGATCCCGGCTTGTGAATCTTTACGATAATGCCTGAGATAATGATCCATGCTGCTATCTCTTGAGGATAATGGCGCTCATCCTCTTGACGAAGTTGCGCATCCCGCGGCTGAAAGCCATGAAAGGCGGGATGAGCATCAGGGATATCAGTAGCGCGGTCTCGCCGGCGTAAATCGTCCAATCAAGGATTGAGGAACCCGCGGAGCCGCTTTTGGGTAGCAATGGACATATCTTGGTGGATATGAATGCCACGGCGAGGATGACCGCCAGCCTTCCGGCCAACCTGGAGAAGTACTGCATCGGGTTCTCTTTTAGACCGACCTTGAACAGGAAGATGGGTTTCCATATCTCTACTAAAAGCACGAGGCTTGTGGTAACCCCGAGAATGATTCCTTCAAGTCCCCAGAAATGACCGAACAAAATTGAAAGCCCGATGTTGATAGTCGCTTCTACGATAGGAGACCAGATGTCCTGGAACATCCCATGAGCGTTGATGAACGAGTCCACGGTCTCCCTTGTCATCAATATGCCTTGCATGATCAGGTATATGATCAGGAAGTTCTTTCCAAGCAGGTAATCAGGAGAAAGCCATACGGAGATGAAAGGATCAGTCAGGTGGTAGCAGCAGAGGATCGTGATCGAGGCTATCAGCAGCCTTGAGTCAAAAAGTTCCCAGAACACTCGTTTGATGCTGCTTTTGTTGCCTTCGGCTACGAGATCCCCGACTCCGGCAGATGTGCTGCTGAAAAAGTTGCCTATGAGCCGGGATATCTTTCCGAGCACGATCTGATAGTTGGCGTAAAACGCGACAGCGGTCAGTGAGGTATAGGCATAGAGGATCGGCGCGCTGGTATTGGATAGCGCTACTCCGCCTAACTTGTGGAATATGACCTGTTTGGTCTTCTTGATTATCTCCTTGTTGCGGGCCAGGTATTCTTTTCCGTTCTTCAAATTGATGTCAAGCCAAGGATAATCTTTCCTGATCACTCTGTCGAGGAGGTAACAGCAAACGACTCTCACGGCAAACTCGAGCCCCAGCCACCAGAAAAAAGGATTCTTGAACTTTGATACGGCGATGATCTGGACTATGATTTTCAGGACCTCGATTCCTTGGTTTATCCTTACTATCTTGTATTGCTTTTGGTGGGCGGACAGAACGATAGTGCGGTAATTGTAGAAGAATCCCAGCATGTTCCCGATAAGGAGGGTGCCGAAAACGAGGTAGGCGTAGCTTAAGGGAAGGGGGGATTTCGCGAAAATCAACGGGAAAAAGCCCATCAGCACGCAGGAGGCTGCCATGATTATATAGGCGACGATCCTGTAAAGCCATCCTTGGACGGTGACTATTTCCCTGACCTTGTCGTGATCCTTCTCGTGAAGAGGTTTATACAGCAGGAAAGCGATAGCGCCTCCGATGCCAAGCTCGGTAATGTTCAGCAGGGACAGAAGATCCTTGGCAGTGGTGTTCAGTCCCAGAATCTCACTTCCAAGGTAGTCGAAAAATATTCTCCTTGAGAAGAAACTCAAGCCCAGGATAGCTAAATAATACACGGTGGAGACCACCGCGTTCTTAATGCTTTTCTTAGCTCTCTCGTTGCCTTGGGCCATTTAGTCTTGATTAGTTCCGCAATTTTAAGATTTTTTAATAACTTTACAAAAACAATGGCGGTGTGTTTTAAACAAAAACGAATGAGACTAAGTGGTACGACAATCGGATTCCTGGCTGAGAATCCATTAGAGGACAAGCGGGCATTCAGCGGCACGATGTATTCAATGGTCAAGGCATTGGAAAGCACTGGAGCGAGGGTTGTCCGCATTCCTGTCGACTCATCATCTTCCCTCCGAAAGCTTTATATGAGGGCTGTCAAATATATTGGAAAGTTGTTTCCACCTTTAAAAGGACGATTTGGCAAGCTTCTCGTGTGGAAATCCAGGATCGCGGCACGAAAGTTGGACTTGAACCTTATTGATAATTGCGATGTTATCTTCGCTCCCATACAGTCCGGAGCGTTGTTTTTCCTTAGAACCAATAAACCTATAGTCTATCTTTCTGACGCGACCTTCCATGCGATGATCGATTACTATTGGTTCGATTACCCCAAACGAGACATAGAGGAGTTGGAGATGATCCAGAAAACGGCGTTAGATAAAGCCGCGGCGTTGATCTACCCTTGCCGTTGGGCTGCTGACAGTGCGGTAAGCGATTATGGGCAGCCTAGAGAGAAGATCACGCTGGCTTATTTCGGTCCCAATTTGGATGTCAAAAAGATATCTTCCCATGTGTTCAGTTTCGACGGCCACCTTGATCTGCTGTTTGTCGGGGTTGACTGGAAAAGGAAAGGAGGCGACATCGCCGTGGGCGCATGCAAGTGGCTGAATGAAAACGGTATTGATGCGACACTTCATGTAGTCGGAATTAAGTCATTGGATCCCAATATATCCTCTTTGCCTTATGTCGAGAATCACGGCTTTCTCAACAAGAACAATCCAGAGGAGTATTCAAAGATCATGTCTTTGTACAATCAGGCGGATTGTTTCCTTCTTCCGACTTTGGCCGAGTGTACGGGAATCTCATTCTGCGAAGCCAGTGCCTATGGACTTCCTTGCTTTACCCACGATACAGGCGGGGTGAGCGATTATGTGATAGAGGGGCAAAGTGGACGTCTGCTGCCTTTAGGTTCCACGGGCGAAGATTTCGGCAGGGTGATAAAAAACAGCATTGAAAGCGGTGAGATGGAGCTGTTTTCGAAGGGAGCCCGTCAGGTTGTCGATGAACGTCTGTCGTGGGAACTGTGGGCTGAGACAGTCGCCGGTGTTATAGAGAAACTGATCTAGCGGGAAAAAGTCATGAGGGGCAAAAGTGTTCATATTGGGTATTAAGTGTTTCTTGAGTATTTTACTATTTTTAACGAATAATGTAAATTGACCTTGAAGACTGAGCAGGCAAAACCGAAAATCTATGTCGCACCTTCCGCGAACCGGAAAAACGGCATTCCTAACAGATACTTCAGGATATTGAAGGAAGAGCTTATCCCTTTTTTCGATGTTCTGGAAGCCGATAACGCTCCATGCCTGATGCAGGGACTTGCCTTGATCCGGAATTCTCTCCGTGCCGATGTCTGTCTTCTTAGTTTCGTCGAAACTATCCCTTTCCATAAACTGGGTTTCATCCAGTACCTGATGGCCATTCTTAGTCTGGCAATAATGAAACTCAGGAAATGCGTGGTAATGTTCGTATTCCATAACCCGAGACCACATCAGGGGGAAAACTGGATGACCAGAAGCTTGATACGCAAGCAGCTTGCTATATCGGAGGCGGTCATCTCGCACTCGAAGGAATGTGCTTCACTTGCCAGGGAGATGCTAAGCGCTTCAGGTAAGGATGCTTCTTCCGTACATTATGTGTGTCATCCCCTTTATTACACTAGTGAGGTTGCTGAAGTGGAGAAGAATGATGAAATACTGATTTGGGGAAATATCCTTCCTTATAAAGGGGTCTTGGAGTTCGTTTCATCGGATGCGGTCCGCGATGCCGGCCTCAAGGTCAGGATAGTCGGTCAATGCAAGGATGCTGATTTGGATTTACATATACTTCAAGCTCTTTCCATTCCATCCGCGACCAGTTTCATCTATGAGAACAGGTTGCCCGATTTTCCTGAGCTTTCACGGTTGATACCGGCCAGTCGGTGGGTGCTTTTTCCGTACCTTCCCGGAAGCATTTCCAGTTCCGGAGTCTTGATGGATACGATTTCCATGGGAGGTAATCCGATAGGGCCTGCCGTAGGGGCATTCCTTGACTTGGAAGAAGAAGGAATGTGTGCGGTTTACCATTCTGAACAAGAAATGGTCGGATTATTGAAATCCAATGGAAATACCATGAGTGACAGAAGGAAGGCTTTCATGGAACGTAACTCCTGGCATTCATTTGCGGATTTTATTTCAAATCTCTATCATCATGCAAGATAACTATGGCAGGACAGCCGTATCCATAATCTGCCCGGTATTCAATGCCAAGGATACCATTGATCGTTGTGTCGATAGCATCCTGGCACAGTCGTTCTCGAACTGGGAACTGATCCTGGTGGATGATGGCAGTACAGACGGCAGCGGGTCACTTTGCGATGGTTTCTCAGCCAAGGATTCCAGAATCAAGGTATTGCATTACAACAATGAAGGAGTATCTTCAGCCCGCCAACACGGGATGGATACAGCTTCAGGAGAATATTTCACTCATATCGATCCGGATGACTGGATAAGTACGGACTGGGTAGGGGGCATGTATGATACAGCTTTGACCAAGGACGCCGATATCGTTATCTGTGATTTCATGATGGTTTTCCGTAACGGCAGCCGCCTCTCTCGTCAATGCCATCCGTGTTATTCCCAGAGACATATCGCAATGGCAGTGTCAGGAGCAAAGATGTCCCACTCAATATGCAATAAACTTGTCAGGCGGTCTGTTTTTGATAAATATGGATTATCGTTCCCGGAAGGCTTGCAGGCTTCGGAGGATGCGTTGGTCTGCCATTCACTGTTTATCAAAGGTGTGAAATGCGCGTTTTGTGAGGGGGTTTATTATTATTATGACCGTTTCAGCAATGACAATTCCCTGACCAGGGTCAGGCTGGAAAGGATACTTGAAGCCGTCCAGGAAAGCGTTACCATGCTGGAAAAGGTTGAAGGTGATAGGGTCATACGTGATAGGGCGATCAGAACCTTGAAGTCCGTGGCGAAGATGAAGGCTTTCTATTTCCTCCCCTACGAAGATTTCAGGGATGTTTACAGGGAATACAATACCGGATACGTCTTGAGAAATTTATATAAGTTCACAAAAGTAGAGGGCTATGTGGCGTTGGCATTGGTCATCAGGGATAACAATAAAGCCTATTCGTTGTTCATGAAGCTAAAAAGACTGATAGGGAGGGCTTGATGATAAGTGTGAACAACAATAAAAATGATATTCTAGGATGAAAATATTGATAATCTCTGGCTATGCTTTTCCAACACAGAATCCTAGGGCGTTCAGGACCAGTGAACTGGCTGAGCAACTGGTACGTCAAGGACACAGCGTGACTGTGTATTCCCCGATGGGAAAGTATGATTATTCCGAATATCAAAAGGAGACTGGAGTATCCATGAAGGATATTCCTTCCGTGATGACATTGCCAAGGCCGAATATGGGTAAGGAAAGGAACATCCTTACCAAAGTCTTATGGCGCCTTCTGCGTAAACTCGTGGATATCCCTGAAGTCGAATATGCTTTTAGGGTGCCGTCCATAATAAAGAAGGAACCGGATACGGACCTTCTGATTACGATTGCTACACCTCATATGATCCATGTTGGAGCCGCAAGGGAAAAGACCCGTAGACCAGGTTCATTCCCAAAGGTCTGGATTGCGGACAGCGGAGATCCGTATTATCTCAATCCGATGCATCATTATCCCTCGTACATGAAACGATACGAAAAGAAATGGTGCGGGCAGAGCGACTTCATTACTGTACCCACGGAAGAAAGCCGGAAAGGCTATTTCGAGGAGTTTTGGAATAAGATTGAAGTAATACCGCAGGGATTTGATTTTTCCAAGACTCCGATTGCCACGTATGTCCCCGGGAAGGTCCCGACTTTTGCCTTTGCCGGTCGTCTGTATCCGGGGCAGAGAGACCTTTCCTCGTTCATGGATTACCTGCTTGGTATTGACATTGATTTTAAGTTCAAGATTATTACTTTCAGTCATGTAGACCCCAAGTATTCAGAATTGTCCCGAGGAAGGATTGAGGTTATCCATGGAATGTCCCGGAAGGATGTCATATGGGAAATAAGCAAGTGTGATTTCTTGATCAATGTTTTGAATCCGGATACAGTACAGACCCCCAGCAAGCTGATTGATTACGCTTTATCAGGTCGTCCGGTCATGAATGTTTCCAATGATTTCCGCGAGCAGGACGCTTTTCTGAGATTTATGTCTGGCGATTATTCCGGAGCTGTTGTGTTCGACAGGCTGGAGAAGTACAGTATTGTCAATGTCGCTGCTGGATTCATGGAATTGTATAGCCGTGTGGCAGAATAATGCTATTTCTTTGGCTTGATTTTAGTAATACCGCATTGGACAAATATGAAACATTCAAATCATATCCTTTCATGAAAAGAATTCTCACAACTGTCCTTGCGGCGTCGATGATGCTTGCCGGGACCACCGTGTTCGCCCAGAACATCAATGTCGAGGCCGGTTTCGGCATGAGCAACACGAATTTCAACGCATTGGGTTATAAGGCGAACGCTGACCTGTTCGGAGGCACCCTCGGAGTGTCGTACGCGATCCCCGTCCTTGAGCAGACCCTTGATTTCTCCCCCGGTGTCCGCTTCGGTTACTTTACCAAGAGCAATGTCGATATCTACGGTTACGACGACATCTCTTTCACAGAGACCTACCTCGAGGTTCCGCTTGACTTCAATCTGAAGTTCGCCATGAGCGACGACATGAGATTTGTCGTCTTCGCGGGGCCTACCCTCGACCTTGGGCTGACCTCCCGGATCAAGGAGAAGTCCACCAGCCTTGAATATGACATCTACAGCGGGGAACTTAAGGACTACACCAAGTATGGCCGTTTCGACGTGCTTATCGGAGGTGGTGTCGCCTTCGACGTGATGGACGCTGTCAGGTTCTCCGTCAGGTATGACTATGGTCTTCTGAACCGCAACGGCGGCAACCTCACAAGTGGAGTGCTTAAGATCCACCGCAGCCAGCTTAAGCTCGGCGTCGGGTTCCTGTTCTAGATGACAAAATGTCATTCTGAATGCCAGTGAAGAATCTGGTATTGTTATTGTCTCTGATTATCGCTATATTTGTAGGTTAATCAGAGACAATTTTTTTATATGGGTGTATCTGGAATTTTAAGGAAAATATTCGGCTCAAAGTCCGATCGTGATATGAAGTTGATAAGACCCGTCCTGGACAAGGTCCTGGCGGCTTATCCTGCGATAGACGCTCTCTCCAACGACGAGTTGAGGGCCAAGTCCGAGGCGTTGAGGGAGAGGCTCCGTGAGTGTGAGGCCCCTTTCGAGAAACGGATCGGGGAGATCAAGGTCAAGCTGGGGGAAGACATCCCCGTCTCGGAGAAGGAGCAGCTCGCGACCGAATCCGACAAGCTGGTCAAGGAAGAGGACGAGGAGATCGAGAAGACTCTGGAGGAGATCCTCCCGGAGGCTTTCGCCATTATGAAGTCTACGGCCAGGAGGTTCAAAGAGAACGAGACTATTGAGGTTACGGCGACCCAATTCGACAAGGACTTGAGCATCGATCACGACTTTGTCACCATCGAGGGCGACAAGGCCGTGTACCGCAACCACTGGATGGCGGGAGGAAACGAGATCACATGGGACATGGTCCATTACGATGTCCAGCTGATCGGTGGTATCGTCCTGAACGGAAGGGTGAAGTCCAACAAGGATCAGATGGGCTGCATCGCCGAGATGGCCACCGGTGAGGGAAAGACCCTCGTGGCTACTCTTCCGGTGTTCCTGAACGCCTTGGCTGGAAAGGGAGTCCACGTCGTGACCGTCAACGACTACCTCTCCAAACGAGACTCCGAGTGGATGGGACCTCTTTACATGTTCCATGGCCTCTCGGTGGATTGCATCGACAAGCACGAGCCCAACAGTGACGCCCGCAAGAGGGCGTACAACTGCGACATCACCTTCGGCACCAACAACGAGTTCGGTTTCGACTACCTGAGGGACAACATGGCCGTCAACATGAACGACCTTGTGCAGCGGAAGCACCATTACGCCATCGTCGATGAGGTTGACTCCGTGTTGATCGACGACGCCCGTACCCCTTTGATCATATCCGGACCTGTGGCTAAGGCCGAGGATGACGAGCAGTACATCGAGTACAGGCCTTATGTCGAGAGCCTGTACCAGAAGCAGCGCGTCCTGGTCAACCAGGTTCTCAACGACGCCAAGAAGGCTATCGCCGCCGGCAAGATGGACGAGGGAGGAATGCTCTTGTTCCGGGCTTACAAGGGTTTGCCTAAGTATCAGCCGCTCATCAAGTTCCTGAGCGAGCAGGGAATGAAGGCCCTTATGCAGAAGGCCGAGAACTTCTACCTGCAGGACAACGAGAGCCAGATGCACATCGTCACCGACGAGCTGTATTTCGTGATCAGCGAGCAGCAGCACTCTGTGGACATGACCGACAAGGGACATGACGCCCTGGCCAATTCCGTCTCCGATCCCGATTTCTTCGTCCTTCCCGACATGGGCAGCAAGATAGCCGACATCAAGAAGGATGAGAGCATGACTCCGGAGCAGAAGCAGGAGGCCCAGGACAAGCTCATGGAGGAATATTCCCTCAAGAGCGAGAGGGTCCACGCCATGATCCAGCTCCTGAAAGCTTACGCCATGTTCCAGAAGGATGTTGACTATGTCGTCATTGACAACAAGGTCAAGATCGTTGATGAGCAGACCGGACGTATCATGGAGGGACGCCGCTGGAGCGACGGTCTCCACCAGGCTGTCGAGGCCAAGGAAAACGTCAAGGTCGAGGCCGCGACGCAGACCTTCGCCACCATCACCCTCCAGAACTACTTCAGGATGTACCACAAGCTGGCTGGTATGACCGGTACGGCTGAGACGGAGGCGGGAGAGTTCTGGTCCATCTACAAGCTGGACGTGGTAGTGATCCCGACCAACCGCCCTGTCATCAGGGACGACCAGGACGATCTCATCTACAAGACAAAGAAGGCCAAGTACCAGGCTGTCATCAACAAGATCCAGGAGCTGACCGAGAAGGGGAGACCCGTCCTTGTGGGTACGACTGACGTGGAGACTTCCGAGCTCCTCAGCCGTATGCTCAGGATCCGCGGCATCAAGCATAACGTCCTTAACGCCAAGGAGCATGCCAGGGAGGCCGAGATCGTCGCCCAGGCGGGTCAGAAAGGGAATGTGACCATCGCCACCAACATGGCCGGCCGTGGAACCGACATCAAGTTGGCTCCTGAGGTCAAGGAAGCAGGTGGTCTCGCGATCATCGGTACCGAGCGCCACGACAGCCGCCGAGTGGATCGTCAGCTGCGAGGCCGCGCGGGCCGTCAGGGAGATCCCGGTTCGTCAGAGTTCTACATCTCTCTGGAGGACAAGCTCATGCGCCTGTTCGGTTCCGAGAGGATTGCCGGAGTGGTCGATAAGCTTGGAATGGCTGATGACGAGGCCCTTGTAAACGGAATGCTCTCAAAGTCAATTGAGAACGCTCAGAAGAAGGTCGAGGAGAACAACTTCGGTATCCGTAAGAGACTCCTTGAATATGACGACGTGATGAACTACCAGAGGGAGGCGGTTTACGCGCGCAGGCGCAACGCCCTTTCCGGAGAAAGGATCGAGATCGACGTGCAGAACATGATGATCGACTCGTCCAACCTGATCGCCGAGCGGGCCGAGGGAATGTCCTATCAGGCTTTCGAGGAATATGTGATGGGCCAGATGTCGATCGACCTTGGTTTCGACGAGGAGTTCTTCGCCGGTGCCAAGCCGGAGGACATCGCGGATGCTCTTTGCAAGCACATGCAGGAGGTATATGACCGCAGGATGAACACCTTGGCTGAGAAGGTCTATCCCTTCATCAAGCAGATATTCGAGAAGCAGGGGAGCATGTACCAGAACATCGCTATCCCGATTTCAGACGGGCGGAAGATGTTGACTCTCAGCGTCAATCTTGAGAAAGCGTACAATACTCAGGGCAAGGAGATCGCCAAGGCCCTGAGCCGTACGATCATCCTCTACCAGATTGATGAGCATTGGAAGCAGCATCTTAGGGAGATGGATGATCTCCGTACCAGTGTCCAAAACGCCGCTTACGAGCAGAAGGATCCTCTTGTGGTCTATAAACTCGAGAGCTACAATCTCTTCGCCTCCATGCTGGAGGATCTTAACAAGGATGTGCTTTCGTTCCTCCTGAGGGCTTTCGTACCGCTCAGGGATGAGAATGAGGCTCGTCCGGCCCAGGCACCCAGGCGCAGGACCGACATGAGCCAGATGCAGACCCGCCGCAACGACCTCGTGACAAACGGCGAGCAGAAGGCCAACGCCCCTGTGCATGTGGAAAAGAGGGTCGGAAGGAATGATCCTTGCCCTTGCGGCTCCGGGAAAAAGTACAAGAACTGCCATGGCGCAGGTCTTGTATAGAAAGTTTAAGTGAATATTAATAATTAAAAGATAGAGAAAGATATGGCATCGAATTACGACAGGTCCGGCGACTCGGTTGGAGTCAATGACGTGAGCCGAATCTCCGCAGGCTCGACAATCAAGGGAGAGATCACTTCTCCGAACGACATCAGGATAGACGGTAGTTTCGAGGGCAAGATAGTCTCGCAGGCCAAGGTTGTGGTCGGCGAGAAGGCCGTCATCAAAGGCGATATCGTCTGCTCAAGCTGCGACTTCTGGGGCAAGATAGAGGGCAACTTCTATGTGAAGGACACTCTCAGCCTTAAAGACACTTGCGTCGTCACCGGCGATCTCCACATCAGGAGGCTGCAGGTCGATCTGGACGCCACCTTCAACGGCAACTGCAAGATGATCACCGAGAGCGAGTTCAACCAGCTCACGACAGGGGAGCGCCCTTCCATGTACGATGTCCCCGAACCGGAGGTTGAGGATGACACTTTCAAAGTAGGTAACTCAACTCCGTCCCCGTTCTCGATCCCTGCCGGAAACGAGATCCCCGAGGCTTAAGTCCGGATTATTCAGTTTACACCTCCGCCGAGGGCCTGGTACAAGGCTATCAAGGCGGAGGTTATTGATTGTTTGTCACTGATTATTCCTAACTCAGCGTTCAGCTGGGACTTGGGCCGTCTCCTTTTGGTTTCTCATCCTGGTCCAAAAGCAGCCTATCGGCGGCTATGTTAAGGGGAAATGTGGCGTATTAACAAAAATGTTATAATATAAAACATTTTTGTTTTATTTATTATTAGGAAGCCAATTTTGTTGGTAGGTGTTTCGGGATGTGTAGCACTGTAAGGCATCTGGACAAGCTTTACCCCGACTTTGGGGCTGATGTCAATAGACCCTCCAGTAATCTTTTTGCAAGTATCTGATTACTAATCGATTACACAGGACGTTCTGGAAGGCCGGCCGCTATTTCTCCGGGTCTTCCGTCTAATTTAATGGAAATGTCTGACTGCCAGTTTTAAAATGGATAATGCGATGATGTTTTACAAACCAAGGGCAGGGTTAAATGCCTTGCATGGCGTTACATGGGCGATTCGGTTGCGTAGACCCCTGTTTCGAAGCGGGGGTTCGCGGGAGAATGTGGCTACCAGGGGACTGGATGACACTTTGCCCTGCCCTTGGTTTGCAGATTCTTCGCTTCGCTCAGAATGCAGATTATCCACATACTGTGGACTTGGTCGGTATAAACGCTGCGGAAGTATTCCGCAAGCAAAAAATCCAGCCACTATGGCTGGATTTTTCTGCGAGCGGAATACGAGATTCGAACTCGCGACCCTCAGCTTGGGAAGCTGATGCTCTACCAACTGAGCTAATTCCGCAAAGTAGTGATCCCCACAGGATTCAAACCTGTAACCTTCTGATCCGTAGTCAGATGCTCTATTCAGTTGAGCTAGGGGACCAATCTTTCTATTCGGCCTCGGCCTCTTTCTTTACGGCGTTGAACTTGCGCTCCTTGATCCTGGCCTTCTTACCAGACAGGTTGCGGAGGTAGAAGATTCTAGCCCTGCGGACCTTACCGACCTTGTTCAGCTCGATGCTCTCGATGAACGGTGACTGGAAGGGGAAAATCCTCTCAACACCGATGCCACCGGAAACCTTGCGGACAGTGAAAGTCCTGGTGGTGGGGGTAGCGCCCCTCTCCTGGATGACAACGCCCCTGAAGTTCTGGAGCCTTTCTTTGTCTCCTTCCTTGATCCTATAGGTGACGGTGATGGTGTCACCGGCCTTGAACTTAGGATAGGTAGCAACTTTCTCGTTAGCGAAAGATTGCTCAACAATTTTCATTAAATCCATCTCTCAATACTTTTATCGCAACATTACGCACATCTGATAACGACCCGCAAGAGGTTGCCTTTAAATTTCGGACTGCAAAAATACGATTATTTTCTCAATCGCAAAACTTTTTCACCAATATTCTTTAAAAAATATCCTTTATCTTGTCAAACACGGCCTTGTCCTCCCTGGAGGGATCCGGAGTGAATGACCTGCTGGCCCTCATGCCCTGCAGGGCGGCCTGCTCATCTCTCGAGAGTTTCTTGGGGATCCACACCAGGATCTTGACATACATGTCACCGGTGCCGCTCCCGTAGCCGCTGACGGCCGGGAGACCTTTGCCCCTCAGCCTGACAACCGCGCCGGACTGGGTGCCGGGATCGATTTTGACCTTATATGTCCCGTCAAGGCAGGGGACGGCTATCTCGGTGCCAAGGATGGCGTCAGTGACCGAGATCATCGTGGAGTAGAACAGGTTGTTGCCATCCCTCTTGAGGTTGGAGTGGGCGACTTCCTCGATTATCACGAGGAGATCTCCGTTGACTCCGTTGTGGGGAGCCGCATGACCCTCGCCGCGAATTGTGAGCTGCATCCCGTCTTCGACACCGGCCGGAATCTTGACCTTAACGGTCTCTTTCCTGCGCACCAAGCCGGTCCCGCCGCAGGTACGGCAGGGGTTGGTGACGATTTTCCCCTCACCACCGCACTGGGGGCAAGTGGAATATGTCATAGTCCTCCCGAACAGGGTGCTGGTCACGTGCTGGACCTGTCCGGTGCCCTTGCATGAAGGGCAGGTCTTTATGTCGGACTGGTTCTTGGTGCCGCGTCCGCCGCAGTCGGGGCAAGGGCGGTTGCGTTCGATAGTGATCTCTTTCTCTACACCCGTGGCTATCTCCTCGAGTGTCAGACGGACCCTCGTGCGGATGTCCCGGCCTTTATAGACACGGGTCTGTGTGCGGCCCGAACTTGACCCGCCGAAACCGCTGAACCCTCCGAAACCACCTCCGAAACCGCCGAAGCCGCCTCCGAAGAGGTCTCTCAAGATGTCCTCAAGGTTACCGAAGCCACCGCTGAAGTCTGGCCCTGCCTGGCCATCGACTCCGGCGAAGCCGAACTGGTCGTACCTGGCCTTCTTGTCCGGGTCACTGAGCACTGAATATGCCTCCGAGGCCTCCTTGAATTTCTCCTCGGCGGTCTTTTTCTCAGCGTCGGTGCCTTCAACCCAACGGTCAGGATGCCATTTCATGGCAGCCTTCCTGTAGGCCAGCTTTATCTCGTCGGCAGTGGCGTTCTTGCCGATTCCGAGTACCTCGTAGTAATCTCTCTTCTCTGCCATATTCTTCCAATCTCCTATATTCCGACCACGACCTTGGCGTAGCGGATGACTTTCCCTGAAAGGGTGTATCCTGTCTGGACCACGTCGAAGACCAGGCCTTTCTTATCCTCCTCGGGAACAGGAATCTGGGCCACAGCCTCATGGAAGTCCGTGTCGAACTTCTCGTCCTTAGCCTTTATAACCTCCAGCCCCTTGGTCTTCAGGAATGACATGAGTTTGTTGTAGATCAGCTCCGTACCCTCTACGGCGACTTTGTCGTCGGCGTCCGAGAGCATCTTCAGTGCCCTCTCGCAGTCGTCCAGGACCGGAAGAAGGCCTTTGATGATGTCAGCCGAGGCTGTGCCAATAAGCTCCAGCTTGGCCTCAGCCGCATGCCGGCGGAAGTTCTCGAAGTCTGCCATCAGGCGGATGTAATCGTCTTTCTCCTTGGCGACACTGGCCTTCAGATCTTCGTTCTCTTTCTTCAGTTTCGCCAGAACATCCTCTTCCTGAGGGACTTCCTTCTTGACTTCCTTTTCTACTTTCTTTTCGGTTTTCTCTTCCTTTATTTCTGAGTTTTTCTTCTTGCTCATATCCATTATCCTTAAAACGACTGCAAAGATATCAAATAATCTGCCAACGCCGAAGCGCTGACAGATTGGCAGAAGATTCTTACGGGATCTAATCCTTCTTGGAGAGGTACTGCTCGGCCCTGTAGGTCAGTCCCATCAGGAGGATGGAGATGACGCAGGCGGCGATGAACATGATGAAAACCGTGTCGAGACCGCCGCTTTTCATCACGAAGCCCACCAGGATATTGGCAAGTACAGCGGTTCCCAGCACATATCCCAGGAAGCCGGTCAGCCCGGCCGCTGTACCAGCGGCGTTCTTCGGAGCCAGATCGAGGGCCTGGACCCCGATCAGCATGACCGGGCCATAGATGAAGAAACCGATAGCTATCAGGCAGGCGATGATGACAGTCAGGTTGTCGAGATTCTGCCAGTAGATGAATATAGCCACTCCCACAAGGGCCATGAACAGCATCGTGGGCAGGGCCCTGCGTCCGCCGAAGACCTTGTCGCTGAGCCAGCCGCAGAACAGTGTGCCGGGAATGGCGGCGAACTCGTAGGCGAAGTACGCCCAGCCGGTGCTGGTGATGTCTATTCCCTTGTCTGTCAATATTTTGGGAGCCCAGTCCAGGCAGCCGTAACGGACCATGTATACGAAGGCGTTGGCGAAAGCTATGTACCAGAGAAGTTTGTTGGAAAGGACCGTCCGGAATATTTCTTTCACGGAGATCACCTCCTCGCTCTTCTCTGAATAGTGCTTGGCCGCATGCCCGGACCATTTCTCTATCGATGGCAGTCCGAGGGACTGAGGCGTGTCGCGGATGAGGCAATAGGCTATGATGGCAATCAGGATCGCAACCGCCGCCGGGAACGCGAAGGAGCCGATCAGGAAGTAGTGGTCGTAATGGGCCCCGTAGAACCAGGATCCGAACCAGACGGCCCCGTAGGTGGCCATCGGCCCCACCAGGGCCCCGCCCACGTTATGGGCGCAGTTCCAGACAGACATCCAGGTGCCCCTCTCCTTGATCGAGAACCAGTGAGTCATCACCCTTCCGCAAGGCGGCCAGCCCATCCCGTTGAACCATCCCACGAGGAAGTTCAACACGGACATGAGGGCGATTGCCCAGCCTTTACGCTCAACTCCGAGCCATTGAACAGGGACGATCATGAAAGCCATGGATAGCGCGGCCATGACCAGTCCCAGGGGCAGGAATTTCCTTGCGTCGCTACGGTCGGAGATGCTCGCCATCAGGAACTTGGAGAAACCATAGGCGATGGCGTTCATGGAGAGCACCACTGCCAGCTCACCGGTGGTGAACCCGAGAGCCTCAAGTCCTGGGATGGCCATCGAGAAATTCTTCCGGACGATGTAGAATCCTGCGTAGCCTATGAATATGCCCAAAAAGACCTGCAAGCGCTTTTTCTTGTAGATCGAATCGACCTCGGGGCCGGTCATTATCTCCTTGTGTGGAGGGGGTGCAAGAAAGGATCTCATATACGCGAATATAATCATTCCGCATGATTTTTACTATATTTACGGTCGCTATGCAAGTATTGGACAACTACGACAAGTACCGGAAGTACTTCACCGACGACCAGTTCTGGGGAAAACTCAAGAAGCTCGCCCGGAAGGCAGGGATAAAAATCGTGTACGCGGCCCTGCTGCTGTACTACGTCCTTCGCAACCCGGCGACCCCACGCTCTGACCGGACTAAGATCCTCGGAGCCCTGGGCTACCTTATCCTCCCGGCTGACCTCATCCCTGACTTCCTTCCTGCCGTGGGTTATACCGACGACCTCGCGGCGCTGATGTGGGCCTTGTATTCCGTGGCCAGGAACGTCACGCCAGAGGTGAAGATCATGGCCAGGCAGAAACTCGGGGAGTGGTTCGAGGATTATGACAACACTGATCTGTAGCTGATGCCCAGTTATCTTCAAATAGAGAACATCTCAAAATCCTACGGCCCGAAGATCCTCTTCGAGCATATAGGTTTCAATGTCAACGAAGGGGACAAGATTGCCCTGATCGCCCCGAACGGCACCGGCAAGACGAGCCTCCTGAGGATCCTTGCCGGGAAGGACAGCTCAGACTCGGGAGGCCGCGTCCTGTTCCTAAAGGACATCCGGATCGCCTTCCTGGAGCAGGAATATGATTTCGACCCCGACGCCACGGTGTGGGACCAGATCATTTCCGACAGCTCCAAGTGGATGGAACATCTTGATCCTGAGCATGTGGCGGATTATGAGCAGCGTGTCAGGCAACTGCTCTCATCCTTCGGTCTGGTGGATCCCGGAAGGAGGATGGGGGATCTGTCCGGGGGAGAGGTCAAGCGGGTTGCCATCATCGTGATGCTCGCCTGCGAGGCGGATTTCTACATCATGGACGAGCCGACCAACCATCTTGACATCGACGCCATTGAGTTCCTGGAGAACTACCTCTCCCATGCCCGTTGTACGCTCCTGATGGTCACTCATGACCGCTATTTCCTTGACAGTGTGGCGAATATCGTCATGGAACTGGACAGGGGGCAGGTCTTCATCTACAAAGGCGACTACGAGAACTATCTTGAGAAACGTCAGGAGCGGATAGACAACTACAATGCGGAGACCGACAAGATCCGGAATATCCTCCGGCGCGAGCTGGAGTGGATGCATGCCAGCCCGTGTGCCCGCACAGGCAAGGCGAAGTCCCGCAAGAACGCTTTCTATGAGCTCCAGGACAGGGCCTCCCAGGTTTACAGGACGAATAAGCTCAACCTCGACGAGATTGGACAGGCGACCAGGCTCGGCACAAAGATCATCAATTGCCGGGACCTGGGAATATCCCTTGAGGGGAAGACCCTTTTCAAGGGTTTCACCTACAATTTCCAGCGTTACGAGAGGGTGGGGATAGTCGGCGGCAACGGAGCCGGCAAGACGACCTTCATCAACCTTCTGACCGGCAATTTGGGAGCAGGATCTCCTTTCGAGATCTACGGAAGCATCTCCCGGGGCGAGTCCCTGAATATAGGTTACTATCGTCAAGACGGAATGTCGTTTGATGAGGAACAGACTGTGTTGGAGACGGTTAATGACACTCATCTGCTGGGACGCTTCATGTTTCCGCACGACATGCTCAACAACAAGATCCGCAAACTCTCAGGTGGTGAGAAGAGGCGCCTTTACCTTCTCACCATCCTGATGCGCCAGCCGAACCTGCTGGTGATGGACGAGCCGACCAACGACCTGGACATAGTGACCCTGAATGTCCTGGAGGAATATCTCCGGGAATACAAAGGTACCTTGATCATAGTGTCTCATGACCGTCATTTCCTCGACAGGCTGGTCGAGCATATCCTCGTTTTCCAGCCCGACGGGACAATCAAGGACTTCGTCGGCAGTTATAGCCAGTATCGAGAGTCCGAGCGTTCCGCAAGGAAGGCTAAAGTGGCCGACGGGGGTGCCACCGGGGCTCCCTGCGCTTCGCGCCCTATCCGGGTAAATGTCCGCCCCGATGACACCTCCGTCGGCTCTCAAAGCCCGGCTAATGGCGAAGGCAAACCACGTAAGCTGACCTACAAGGAGCAAAGGGAACTGGAGACCTTGGAGAAGGAGATAGAAGCATTGACCGCCGAGAAGGCGGATCTTGAGTCTAAGCTCCAGGGCGGGCTGACGGATGTCGCCGAACTGCAGAAGGTAAGTGCCCGTTTCTCTGAAGTATCAGAGAAACTTGATGTACTGGAAACCAGGTGGTTGGAACTTTCTATTTAAAGAATCTATCTACGTCCTTCACGGCATGTGGCAGGGCGAACACGACGACCCTGTCGTAAGGCTCGATCCGGGTTGTGCCGACTGCTATCAGCGACTCGCTGCCCCGGATGACTCCTCCGATGACCGAGTCCTTCGGGAACGTGAGGTCTTTGAGCTGACCCTTCGTTATGGCGCTGCCGGCCGGGACTGTGAACTCCAGTATCTCCGCATCTGTCCCGCTCATGTATTTCACGAGGCGGGCCTTTCCGCTCAGGGTGAACTTGAACAGCCTTCCAGCCGTGATGAGTTTCTTGTTGATGACGGAATCCACACCCATTTCCTCGGCGAGGTGGATATATTCGATGTTCTCGACCTCGGCGATGGTCCTCTCGATCCCGAACTTCTTGGCCGAGACGCATGCCAGCACGTTAGCCTCATCCTTGCCGGTCAGGGCCAGGAAGGCGTCGAAGTCCTTGACACCCTCCTCGACGAGGAGCTCAGAGTTGCGGCCGTCACCGACGACGACGATGACGTTGTCGGGAAGCTTCTCGGAAAGGTACATCGCCCTTTCCCTGTCCTTCTCGAGGATCTTTACCATGCTGATCTTCCTGCTGAGCTGCTCGGCGGCCAGCTCGGCGATCTTGGAGCCTCCCAGGATCAGCACCTTGTCCGTCTCCACGTTGCTCTTTCCGAGGAACTTCATCAGGAAACGCATCCCCTCGCGGGTGGCGATGATGAACACCAGATCGTGGTATAGAAGTTTCGTGTCGAACTTCGGCATTATGGTCTTGCCGTTTCTGGAAATGGCGATCACACGGAACTGGAGCTCGTCCTTGGAGGCGATGGCGGCGAACTCGGCTATTTTCATATCCAGCAGGGGAGAGTCCTCCTCAAGCTTGAACACTTCCACCTGGAGCTTTCCCCTCGCGAAATCCATCGAGTCGGATGATGAGGAATGCTTCAGCAGCTCGAAGATCTCGTCAGCGGCCAGTTTCTCCGGGCAGAACATGAGTTCTATTCCCATCTGCTTGAACAAGAGCTTGTTTTCAGGCGAGAGGAAATCAGGGTCGTCTATCCTGGCGGTCACTTTCTTGGCTCCCAGGTTCTTTGCCAGCAGGGCGCTCACGATATTGACATCCTGAGGCACGAACGGCACGACGGATATGAACAGATCGGCATCCTGGACCTGCGCCTCCCGCAAGATGTGAAGGGATGAGGGCTGGCCTTCGATGGCGATCACGTCCGCTATGGAGGTGATGTTATGGAGCCTCTGGGGGTTGTCGTCGATTATCGTGATGTCGTTTGCCTCCTTGCTCAGCATCTTCGCGAGGTGGGACCCGATCTCGCCGGCTCCTTGGATGACGATCTTCATATTCGTTTTCTTAAATATTCAAATATACCATTTCCTTTTATCATTGCCAAAGGAATGATCCAACGGGGGAACAGGACCGGTGGTTCCACCCCTTTGTGGGAGGAAAGGAAGCCGACGAGTTCCTCCTCGGTCACCTTGGAGGAGAGTCTGGCGGCCTCGAAATGGGCGTCGCGGACAGCCTTGAACAGCTTTGGTTTTCCGGTGAAGAGGTACACGAGTGAGGACAATACGTCCAATCGGCCTCTGAAGAGGATAAGCTTCCTGGCTTCGCGCGACCCTTTCCTGGCCGCCAGATCGGCCGGTGAGCTGGCGGCTTCCCTGAGGGCATAGGTCTTCGCGAGGTTGTTCTGAAGCATCAGGAGATTGTTGCGATAGTTGAGCTTGAGTTTCCAGGGGGATTCGTTCGGCAGGGTGCCGCCGCCGACATGATAGACGACGGACTGGGGGACGACCCATATCGACTTTCCTTCGAGCTGGAGTCTCCAGCACAGGTCGATCTCCTCCATGTGGGCGAAGAACCTCTCGTCAAGACCTCCCATTCTCTCATATTCCCTGGCCCGGACCATCAGGCAGGCACCAGTGGCCCAGAAGACCTTGGCGGGCGTGTCGTACTGCCCAGAGTCTTTTTCCAGGCGCTTAAGAACCCTTCCCCGGCAGAATGGATAGCCAAATCTGTCGATAAGGCCTCCGGCGGCCCCGGCGTACTCGAAGCTCTCCTTGTCCTGCCAGGAGTGGAGCTTCGGGGCGCAGGCGGCGCAGTCAGGATGGGTGTCCATCCAGCTTATGAGGGGTTCCAGCCAGCCTTGCGGGACTTCGATGTCGGAGTTGATAAGGACGAAATATTCCAGGTCGCCTGCCTCCGGCATCTCAGTAAGAGCCTTGAAAGCGCGGTTGTACCCTCCGGTGAACCCGTAGTTTTTCTCGAAGGGTAATGTCTTGATATTCGGGAACTTCTCATTGACCATCCGGACGGACCCATCAGTCGAGCCGTTATCGGCCACGACCACCTCGGCCCCCTCCGGCATCGAAGCCGACAGGCCCGGAAGGAACCTCTCCAGGAACTCCTTCGTATTCCAGTTGAGTATGACTACCGCGGTTCTCATCTTACGCGAAAATAAGAAAAAAACTTTCTTCTATTCAGAATAATGACTAACTTGTGGACAAAACGATAGCTATGAGCAAAAGAATCCTGTCCTTTCTGGCTTGCTTGATCATATTGTATTCTTCATTATATGGTCAGGACGTCCGTTCACTTTCCTGGTCGTACAAGCCTTATCCTGACGTCGAGACACCTTGGACTAAGGCTCCCGCAGGCTACAAACCTGTCTATCTTGCCAATTTCGCGAGGCATGGGAGCCGTTACCTTATCTCCGGCGACACCTACACCAAGCCTTTGGAGGTCCTTGAGGCCGCCGGCAGGGCAGGATCTTTAACCGAGACTGGCAAAGCCTTGCTGGAATTGGCATGCTTCTTCCGAGAGGCGGACGCGAGCATCGGCATATCATGGAGAGAACTATAGCCAGATATCCCGAAATCTTCTCGGGAAATGATTGTAAGATAGATGTTTACACATCCACGATCCAGAGATGTATCATGAGTATGGCGTATAGTCTTGACGCTATCACGGCAAAGAATCCAAAGGTCAGGTACGACCGCCATTGCGGCACGAAGATCCAAGCCGAGGTTTTCAATTCATATCCTGTCTCGGCTGCCTCCCATGAATACGGCCGGATTCTAAGCGACAAGCTTATTGATGAGGAAGCCGGCGAGGCCTTGATCGACAAGATATTCACTTACAGAGGGGCGGACAAGAATAAGTATCTTGATCCGGTGACTCGGAAACGGATGGTGAGATGGCTTTGGGAGCTCACTATCGACAACGCCCTTAATGACGAATTGGGGGTTGACCTCTACAAGTATTTTACTTACAATGATTTCTATAGCACATGGAAGTCGAATAACCTAAGGGAGTATTTCTCCATAGGTCCATCCGAAGAATATGGTGAGATCGTCCGCAATGAGGCTTCTGTGATTTTGAGGCACATGATAGAACACGCTGACAGAGCTCTTGCGGGAGGAGAGTACAAGGCGACGCTGAGGTATGGCCACGACACGCAGATCGCTCCGCTGGCGGTTGAGATGGACATCGAGGGCTGTTGCTCTCCCGTCGCTGATTTGGACAATCTCGCTTCACATTGGATGTTGGAGAACGCCTGTCCCATGGGAGCCAATATCCAGATGGTGTTTTTCAAGAAAAAGGGTTCCAAAGACATACTGGTCAAGGTCCTTCTCAATGAGAACGAATGCCGGATAGCCGGAGTGAAGGCGGACAGATGGCCCTTCTACAATTGGTCCGACCTTCGGGCTCATTACATGGAGTCCATAGAGAAAGGTCCTGATTTCAACAGGGGAGGATGGCAGGTTGAGAAAGTCCAGGATGGCCTTGTGTACAAGCGCTATAGCGGTGTCGAACCTATCTCCGGAGTCCATCAGCTTGTGTATGCGGTGGATGTGGATATGAACAATCCCCGCTACTCTCTCAAATTCGGTATCGAGGAAGGCCGGATGGCTACCTCTGACGCTTTCAGGAAAGCGGGAGCTGTAGCCACGATCAACGCCACTTATGAGAGAGTGTCGTCGTTTATCAAGGTGGATGGAAAAACCTACAACAACATTGACAGTGATGTCGTTCCGGTCAACGGGACTCCCGCGCAGTGGAAGACCGACTGCTCGATCAGCACCGACGGCAGGAATGTGAAGATTGAGTACACTGGCAAGGACATGACGATTGAGGAGCGCAGGGAGGCTTTCTCAAATCTCAGTTATCCGAATATTTTCGGATGCTCACCGATGCTCATAGACGGGTATATCCCGGTCGGCAAGTATTTCGCTGCCACAAGTCTCTCAGACGAGCAAGTCGGCAAACTCAATTATGAGGATCCTCTACGTCACCAGGGCGTGCGCCATCCCAGGACAGCTGTCGCGACGACAGAAGATAATCACCTCATCTTGATAGTCGTGGACGGACGCCGCCCAGGAATAGCTGAGGGAATGAACGCGTTTGAGCTTACTTCCTTTATAGAGAATCACTTCCATCCCCAGCAGGCTATGAATCTGGATGGAGGTGGATCTACCACGATGTGTGTTAAGGGTCAAGGATCGCGGGAGACAAATGTGGTGAATTATCCTTCCGGGTCAAATACTTTCAAGCATGACAAAGAGAGGAAGGTCGTGACCCACATCCATGTCTTGGACAACGCCGGCAATTAGTTTTTCCCACATAATTAATCCTATTTTCGTGGATTACAAGTAGCTTATTCGGCGTCTTTGTGGCAGTCGCCGTGGTGGCAGCAGTCGCCGTCGCCATGGTGCTTGCAGGGGTGTCCCTTCTGGAGTTCCTTCTCGGTCGCGTCGCGGACGGCGATAACCTTACCGGAGAAGTTGAGGGTCTTTCCAGCCATCGGGTGGTTGAAGTTCATGGTGACTTTGCTGTCGGTGACCTCGTGGACTATGCCATTTACCACCTGACCCGCGTCATTCATCATAGGAATCATCTTTCCGACAACCAGGAGGTCGTCCCTGACTTTTCCGTCAATCATGAAGGCCTCCTTCGGGAGAGCGACAAGCATCCTCTCATCGAAGGTGCCGTAGCCCTCCTCGGGAGTCAGGGTGAAGGCGAATTCCTCGCCGGGCTCTTTGCCCTCGACCTCGCTCTCGAACTTGGGGAGAAGCATTCCGGTACCATGGATGTAATCAAGGGGACGTGTCTCGTCGGCCTTGTCAGCCAGGGCTCCGTCCACGATCAGCTCGTAGGTCAGGCTGACAACTTTGTTCTTTTCTGCTTTCATAAAATATTTATCTCAGTATTAATAGATTCTTCGCTTCGCTCAGAATGACATTCCTCAGGCACTGAAGTCAACGTCCTTGAAGACTAAGGTCGGGATGACCTTCGACTTGCAGGTGCGGGCGTCATCTCCGGCGGCAAGCAGGTTGTTCCACAGGGTCAGCAGGTTGCCCGTGATGAGGGTTTCCCTGACCGGATGGACAATCTTTCCGTCCTTGAACAAAAACCCTTCCACACCGAAAGAAAAATCGCCGGTGGCGGAGTTGCTGTTGCCTCCGTTGAACCCTGTGACAAGGATCCCGTCGCCAGCGAGAGCCATTAGCGCGTCCCTGTCCATCCTCGAAGGCTTGTCCATGCCAGGCGCCACGCATGGCTCCAGGACAGGACGGATGACATCCTCAATGGTGGGAGCTATCCCCATCTTCCTGGACATGTAGGTGTTGACGAAATATTCCTTGACGACCCCGTTCTGGATGACGGGGGTCTCCCTCGCCGCCACTCCTTCGGAGTCAAATAGTTTCGAACCGGGTTGCCCTATTGCCAAAGGCATGTCCTTCAGGGTCATCCATTCGGGAAAAACTTTCTTGCCGAGGGTGTCCAGAAGGAAGGAGTTCTTCTGCTGCAGGGCGAAGGCTCCCAGGGCGGAGGTGAGGGGAGTGACCAGCCTAGAGGAATTCTCGCTGTCGAGGACCATGGTATATTTCCCGGAAGGAATCTTCTTTGGGCCGATCTGCGCCATGGCCCTTTGATAAGCGGTCTCGGAGCAGGTCGCGATCTGAAGGTCTTCCAACTTTGGCTTGGAGTCCCACCAATAGCCGCTGTAGCGGTTGCCGTCAGCGTCTTTGACTGTCGATTCGACGCCGTATTCAAAGGAGGTCTCGGTGTGGCGGCAGCAAAGGCCGTTAGAGTCCAGGGTCAAAGTGTCGTAAATGGAGTCTGAATACTCTCCCTCCTCGGAGATCAGTCCTTCGCCCTTATGTCTCTCGAACACAGAAGCATCCATCGCCATCTTCAGCCTCTCTGAAGATGTCAGGGAAGGGTAGGAGGGATCATACAGCCCAAGTTCCTTTCCGGTCTTGGCGTCCTTGGCGGTCCTTTCCGGGTCTGGGAGATCCCTGCAGGGATCCTCGGCGAGCATTCTGACGGTGGCGATAGATTTGGCCAGGAAGTCATCCAACTCGCTTTCGACCAATCGGTTCGTGGAAAAAGAACCGTATTTCCCATCAGCGAAAAGGCAGACACTCATCGAACGGTCCAGGCAGTGGCTCACCTTGTCCAGCACGCCGTCGAGGGTCCCGAACAGTTCCATGAGGCTCTTGTTCAGAGTCACCCTGACCTTGGACGCTCCAAGGGCAAGCGCTTTCTCGACACATTTGTCAGCTATCCTTATCTCCTCAGCCGACAACATTCCGGTTATATTCTCTTCCATACCTATTCTCCTCCTACAGTCAGATTGTTCACGAGCACGGTCGGGATCCCGCATGAGACCGGGCAACTCTGCCCTTTCCCGCAAGTCCAAGCCCCGTCGTCCACCTTGGGGTCGTTCCCGACCGCCGTTATGTCGGCCAGGGCCTGCGGACCGTTGCCTATTATATTAATATCCTTGACAGGCATCGTCAGGCGCCCGTCCTCAATCAGGAAGCCGCTCTTGACGAAGAAGGTGAAGTCGCCCTCGCCGATCTGGACCTGCCCGTTGCTGAACTGGTCAACGTATATTCCTTTCTTCACGGAGGCGATTATGTCTTCTTTGGTGGACTTGCCCCCGAGCATGTAAGTGGCTCTCATCCTTGGAATTGGGGCGTACCTGAAGCTTTCCCTGCGGCCGTTCCCGGTGGGAGCTACACCGAAATGGGCGGCGCTTATCCGGTCGTGGAGATATGACTCAAGCACTCCGTTCCTGACCATGAAGGTGTTCTGCCCGGGAACTCCCTCGTCATCAAAATTGACGGCGCCTCGGTTGCCTGGGATAGTCCCGTCATCGACAATCGAGATCTCCTCTCGGCAGACTTTCTCCCCGATCCTTCCGCTGAAAATGGATTGGCCCTTCCGGTTGAAATCAGCCTCGAAAGCGTGACCCATGGCCTCGTGGAGGAGAATTCCGGAGGCTCCGGCACCCATGACAACGGGCATTTTCCCGCCTTTTGGCCTTTTCGCCGCGAAGCGCTCGTCGATGCCTTTGACAGCCTCGCCGGCGATGTCGTCGAGAAGCCCTTCAGTCAGCATCTCCGCTCCTGTGCGGAAACTCCTGGAGACGGTCTTGTTCTCGACTTTCCCGTCCTGGCCGAAAACGACTGAGACGGCTATTGTACCCATGGGACGGGTGTCGAAGGTGAGTTCGCCGAGGGAGTTGTACATCATGATGTCGCTGACTTGGCTGGAGAGGGAGACGATGACTTTGAGGACCCTGGGGTCCCCGGCGCTGATCTTCCTCTGCAGCTTCTCCATGTAAGGAACGAACCCGCTCGTCTCCGCTGCCCTCCAATCTCGCTCGAACGGATAGTAGTCGTTAGGTGTGGCCGGACCGACCTTTGACCCCGGCCGCGTCCATTCTCGCTTCGCTTCGCTCGCTGCGGCTGAGTACGGCCGGTGGCCAAGGTCGGCTCCGGCAGGCCTACATCTTCCTCCTTGAGCGATCATTGAAGCCGCTTTGACGGCATCCCGCATTGAACGGGCATCCGTGCTCTCGGAGTAGGCGTAGCCGGTGCGGTCGTCTTTAAGGACACGTATTCCGATTCCGTAATCGATATGGAAGCCTCCCGAGGACACGATACCGTCCCTCAGCAGCAGCTCATGGTAAGTGGTATTCTCAAAAAACAGGTCGCAGTAACTGCCTCCCTTCTTGATTCCCAAACCCGTCAGCTCCTCAAGCGTCCCGGGCGTGACCTGGAACAAGTCCAGGTAGTAACTCTCTGGATTAAACATTCCTCTTCTTTCCTTCTTCTCTCAATTCTTTCTCGTACTCGTAATTCACCGACTTGATCTTTCCGAAAGTCTCAGGATTCCTCACGGTGATCCCCGCATCCGAACTCTCAGCCACGATCTCGAGCCTGTCCTCGGAGTTGTCGCACAGGATCCACCTGTCGCACAGGGGCATGAAGTCCCTGAACAGGTAGTGGAGCCCCACGCTGTAACGTCTGCGGATGGTCTCCTCCTTGATGTTGTGCCCTCCGGCCGCCACCCTTGCCTTGACTCTCGCGACGGCGAGGTCAGGGGAGTTGAGCCAAAGGTAGAGGATAGTCACGAAATAACCGCTCTCCTGGGCATCCTTTATCATCTTCAGCATTGACCTTGTGGCCAGGGTTGTCTCTATGGCAAAATCGGCCCGCCTCTCCAGAAGGCGCCTCATTTTAAGGAGCATGTACCGGCTGGCGCCGACTGAGGCCTTCTCCGGACTGAACGGTGAGAGACTTTTCGCGAACTCGTCGGAATTGACAAACTCGCTGCAGCCGAGCAGCTCTGGCAGCACCGCATAAGAAGCTGTCGTCTTGCCGGAGCCGTTGCAGCCGGATATGATGAAAAGCCGTGGCATTGTCATGCAAAAATACTAAATTCGCGTCAATAGGCAGCTATTCAATGAATAATTCCCTGACAGTAACCCTCGCCGACGCGGTGAAAGAGTCTCGGCCGGTCGCCTTCTCCACCATGGTGAAGCCGGCCGGATCGGCATGCAACCTCGATTGCTCCTATTGCTACTACCTCGACAAAGCCATTCAGTATGGCGGGAAGGAGGCCGTGATGAGCGACGACCTGCTCCGGGAATATATCCGGCAATATATCACCGCCAACGCCGCTCCGGAAGTCACATTCTGCTGGCATGGAGGTGAGCCGCTGCTGCTCGGGCTCGATTTCTACAAGAAAGCCATTGCCTGGCAGAGGGAATATTCATACGGCAAGAAGATTGTCAACACGATCCAGACCAACGCCACCCTTATTGATGACAGGTGGGCTGAGTTCTTCAGGATGAATAACTTTCTTGTCGGAGTGTCTCTCGACGGACCGGAGGATATCCACGACGGGTTCCGCCGGGACAAGATGGGGAGGCCGACCTGGGAGAGGGTGATGATCTCCGTTGATCTGCTCCGCCGTCTCGGAGTCGAGTTCAACACCCTCAGTGTCGTCAGTTCCCTTTGCGAGGGTAGGGGAAAGGAGATATATTCCTTCTTCAAGTCTATAGGAAGCCATTACATGCAGTTCCTTCCGGCGGTTGAGCATGTCGTTGACAGGCCTGATTTCAAGCGCCCTGTGATAGTTTCTCCGGAGACTGAAGGGGCCCGTCTGGCTCCGTGGTGCGTCAGTGCCGAAGGGTACGGGAAGTTCCTGAATGACATCTTCGACGAGTGGGTCGTGAGCGATGTGGGCGAGTACTATGTGCAGATGTTCGACGCTACCCTGGCGCAGTACTGCCATGTCCAGCCGGGAGTCTGCTCGATGTGCGAGACTTGCGGGGACTGCCTGGTGGTGGAACATAATGGCGACGTCTATAACTGCGACCATTTCGTTTATCCTGATTATCTTCTCGGGAATATCCTTGAGCGTCCTTTGGCTGAGATTTACCAGGATCCCAAACGTTTCCGCTTCGGCGTCGCCAAAAGGGAAAGCCTGCCTCCGGAGTGCAAGAAATGCCGTTTTTATTTCGCTTGCCGGGGAGAGTGTCCCAAGCACCGTTTCGACAGGACGCCTACCGGCGAGGCCAGGAACTCCCTTTGCCTGGGGCTGAAAGCGTATTTCAGGCACACCCAGCCATATTTCGAGAAAATGAGGGATCTGCTCCTCCTTAAAAAAGCCCCGGCGAAGGTAATGCCCTGGGCCCGTAAACAAATGTCTGACAATGGATAAGAATACAAGAGACCTGCTCGTCCTCTGGGCCGAGACATATAATGATCCAAAATATTTCGAAGAAGATCCGATCTCGTTCCCCAGGAGATTCGCCGAGTTGGAACGCTCCGGAAAAGCATCCGTCAAGGATGTTGAGGTGGCAGCCGTTTTCGCCGCCCATTTCGCCTGGGGCAGAAGGGCAATGATCGTCCGGGACTGCGGGAGGCTTTTTGACGAGATGGCCTGGAAGCCCTACGACTATGTGATGAGAGGGGAGTGGAGGTGCGACGACTGCAGTGCCCACCGTACTGTCAAGTGGAGCGAGGTGGCGGCAATATGCGCCCGCCTTAAGGCTGTGTATGAGGAACTTCCGAGCCTTGAACCTTTATCCCAAGAGGAAATACGTGTCCGCGTTTACGGGCAGAAACCCGACCCTAAGGCTCCCAATAAGAAGATTAACATGATGCGCCGATGGATGGTCCGTCGTGACGGGAAAGTCGATCTCGGCCTTTGGAAAGACACCGATCCGGCTTCCCTGCTGATCCCGCTGGACGTCCATGTTTACGACGAGGCCGTGGCTCTCGGACTGACCTGCCGCAAGCCCAAGGACATAGTGACAGTAAAAGAAATCACCGGGGTTTTCGATGACATCTTCCCCGGTGATCCCTGTAAGGGTGACTTCGCGCTTTTCGGCTACGGAGTCACTAAGAGTTAGTCACTCTCTCGAGCCATTTCACCATACCGAACATAACTCCCATCGAGAGGAGGCAGAGGCAGGCGAAAACTCCCCAGCACCAGCCCAGAGGCATGACGTTGTACATCTTCGGGCCGAGGAAGAGGAAGAGGTTTCCGACCGCTGTGGCGCCAAGCCAGAGACCCTGGCAAAGGCCCTGCATGCTCTTAGGAGCCACCTTTGAGACGAAGGAGAGTCCCAGCGGGGAGATAAAGAGCTCAGCGACGGTCAGGAAGAAGTAGAGGACTATAAGTACCCAAGGGCCGGCCTTCATTGAAGCCTGGGCGGCGGAATCCTGGGCGAGGAAATCCTGGGCTGAAGATAACCCATCTTGAATGAGAACAGCGACAGGAAGATGTAAGCCAAGGCGGCGATACCCATTCCGTATGCGATCTTGCGAGGAGTGGAAATCTGCTTGCCGCGCTTTCCGAGCCAGCCGAAGAACCACATGATGACAGGGGTCAGCACAATCACGAAGAAAGGATTGACGGCCTGCCAGATCTCGGGGGCTATCTTGCTGGTGTTGACAAAGTCACGGGCGAAGAATGAGAGTGACTGGCCGTTCTGGTGGAAGGAGAACCAGAAGAAGATCACCACGCCGAGGACGGCGAAAAGGGCGTACATCCTCTGCTTGATCTCCTTTGCCATGGCGAGCTTCTCCTCCTCGGTGTAACCAGCGGAGACGGCGGTCTCTTTCTTTCCGGGAGTGGGAAGTATCTTCTTGGTGGCCAGGAATATGCAAAGAGAGATCAGCATCGCGGCCACGGAAGCTATAAAGGAATAGTGAATACCTGTGTTGAAGTAGTTGAGGTAGTTGCCGCAGAACTGTCCTACAGCCTCGAGATTTGAGGGATCCAGGACAGCTCCGGCGTTGGCGGCTTCGGTGATAAGGTTATTGGACACCGTGCCGTTTGCGATGAAGTCGTGGCAAAGCTTCGGAAGCTGGGCGTTGTAGGAAAGGTTGTGGAGCCCGAGCCACCACTGGCGGATAAGAGGAGCGACGAACGGGGCGATGAGACCTCCGATATTGATGAACACATAGAAAATCTGGAATCCGGAGTCGCGCTGTCCCTGTGCCCATTTGAGCTTCTCGGGACCTTCCTTGGCGGCATCGGCCTCAAAGTTGTCATAGAGCTGTCCGACGATGGCCTGAAGGTTGCCTTTGAACAGACCGTTACCGAAGGCGATCATGAAGAGGGCCACGCACGTAAGGACCAGAAGACCGACCTTGTTGGCGGGGGTGGCGAGAATGGGAATCGAAAGGACCACATATCCCAAGGCCATGATAATAAGACCTTTCTGGATGGTGCCTTTGTAGTTCGAGGTGCGGTCGGCGATGATACCTCCCACGAGGCTCAGCACATAGATGCCGCAGTAGAAGAAAGAGTAGATAAGACCGGCGCTCGTGTCCGTCAGACCGAACTTCGAGCAGAGGAATAGGGTGAGGACCGCGTTCATGATGTAGTAGCCGAAACGCTCTCCCATATTGCTGAGAGCTGCGGCCAGCAGTCCTTTCGGATGGTTTTTGAACATATCTTAGAATATTGGTTTGATTCCAAATTGACCAACTAATTTACTAAATCCCATCATATTCTCCAAATTTTCGATATTTGGCACTGTTTTGTTATATTTGTGGGATTGGTAATCGGACGATATGTTGATAGGAACAATCATATTACTCGCGCTCATGAGGATTCTTTCGGCTCTCCCGCTGAAGGTCCATTACGCGTTCGGCCGTTTCCTGTCCTGGTTTCTTAAGAATGTCGCGCGCTACCGCAGGGACGTGGTGATGACAAATCTCTCCCGATCTTTCCCTGACAAGAAGTACCACGAGATCAGCGCTATAGCTGACGAATTCTACAAGCATTTCGGTCGCCTTATCGGCGAGGCAGTCTGGTTTGGTGGTTGCCGGAATCCCGAGCGGCTCCGCCGTCAGAGGATCGTGGAATATTCCAATATCGAGGTCTTCGAGAAGGCATATTCAGAAAGCCCCGGGGTGGCGGTCCTGACCTCGCATTTCGGAAATTGGGAGCTCCTCGGTGGCTGCCTTAACTACGATTACCGCCCGGACGGCAAGATAATTGATGGCCTTGTCCCGGACGATGTGGTATTCGTTTACAAGCCCCTGAAGAGCCGCGTGTGGGACAGGATTATGGGCGACAGCCGCTGCGCTCCTGTGAAGCGTATTGATTATAAAGGATATATCTCCACGGAGAACATTCTGCGCCATGTCCTTGAGAACAAAGACCGGAAACTGGTGGTCAACATGCTCTCGGACCAGTGCCCTTACAGGGACTCCGTGGCGGACATTCCGGTTGAGTTCCTCCATCAGGAGACCAAGACGATGTTCGGGGGAGCGTCCCTGGCCAGAAAGTTCGGCTGGAGTGTGTTGTACGCCAGCCTGTTCCCGACCGGGAAAGGCCATTACGAATGGAGATTCACCCAGATCTGCCCCGACGCTTCGAAGCTTTCGGTGAAGGAGATCATGGATGAATATTACGCCCTGCTCCAGAAAGACATCGAGGCCGTGCCTTGGTGCTACCTCTGGACGCATAAAAGATGGAAAAAGTAATAATTGTAAAACTGCTAAGAATATGAGACTGAACGCTAAACTATCATTCATCCTGGCCGCGGCGCTGCTGCCTGCGATGGCTGCCATGGCTCAGGATCCCATGGGGACTGTCTCTTACGCCCTTCCCCAGACGACCATCACTTTTGAGGTGGAGGCAACGCTCGAGAGTTTCCATGCCGGCCCTTACGCCAAGTTCGCGCAGAAGTACCTGGGTGTCAACGCCCGTCAGGAAGACCAGAGGACCTGCACCCTTAGTTCTGTCAAGATGACTCCTCAGATCGAGGCTGACCAGAACTACAGGTTTTTCATTACTCCCGAGAAGGGAGCGATGTCATTCCTCTCCCTTACTTCACAGGGACTCGTGGCCGTCAACGACGGCTCGTTCGGGAATGGCTCGGAGTGGAGGTTCGCCTCCCAGGCTGACGCCGATTTCTCCGACAGGGGAGTGAGCTCTAACTTGACTTCGGAGGCTACCACCCTGATCCGTGGGGTGGATGGTAACCGTGTCGCTGTCCAGCAGAGCATGGTTGTCCAGAAGCCGTTGGAGCAGAGGGCCAAAGAGGCTGCCGAGATGATCTTTGATCTCAGGAAGAAGAGAGTACAGATCGTCACCGGCGACACGGACGCCACCTACAGCGGCGAGGCGATGGGTGCGGCATTGGCGGAGATCGCCGCCTTAGAGAAGGAATATATGTCCATGTTCATAGGCTACAGCGATTTCCAGACCCAGAAAATGAAATGCGACGTGGTTCCCCAGAAGGACCGCAAGGCGCAGACTTACGTGGCTTTCAGACTTTCTGACACCGACGGGATTGTCTCGGCGGACAATGTCTCCGGAAAGCCTTACCTGCTTGAGCTGGCTCCCCAGCCTGTGTCGCAGGCCTCTGGCAAGGCGACCGCGGCTAAGGGTGCTGTCGCCGTATATAGGATTCCCGCAATCTGTGCGGTGAAGCTCACTGACGGGGTCAACCCGATCCTTCAGGACAGGGTCGCCGTCTATCAGCTCGGCGTCGAGAGCTATTTCCCGATTTCAACCAAATAATTAATATAACATTATGACAATTAGAGATTTAGAGCCAAAGGCCGTATGGGAGAACTTCTATGGCCTGACAAGGATTCCCCGTCCGTCGAAGCACGAGGAGAAAGTCCAGGAATATTTGCTCGAATGGGGCAAGAAGCACGGCGTTGACGTCAAGCGTGACGACACCGGCAACATCATATTCTCGGCCCCGGCCACGCCTGGTTATGAGAACCTTAAGGGGGTTATCATGCAGGCCCACATGGATATGGTCCCGCAGAAGACCGCCGACACCAAGCACGACTTCCTGACCGATCCGATCGAGACCGAGATCAAGGGCGAGTGGGTCGCCGCGAAGGGAACGACCCTCGGCGCTGACAATGGAATCGGAGTGGCCCTGGCGCTTTCCGTCCTTCAGGACAAGACCCTGAAACACGGACCCCTGGAGGCCCTTATCACTTATGACGAGGAGACCGGGATGACCGGAGCCAGCAGCCTTAAGCCTGGCGTCCTCAAGGGCGACATATTGCTTAACCTCGACTCCGAGGAGGAGGGAGAGCTCTGCACCGGTTGCGCCGGCGGGATCGACGGCACCGCCGATTTCTCCTACAGGACATACAAGACTCCGGAAGGGTATGTTTCCTATATGATTACTATCAAGGGTCTTAAGGGCGGCCATTCCGGAATGGACATTTCCCTCTTCAGGGGCAATGCCAACAAGGCGGTATGCCGCATCCTCAAGGCCGTGACCGGCAAGTTCGCCGAGGTCAAGGTCGCCGGCATCTCCGGCGGATCCCTGCGCAACGCCATCCCGTTCGAGGCCCAGGCCGTGATCGTCCTTCCCGTTGAGCTTACCGGCAAGGTCAAGGAAGTCGTTGAGGGCACTTTCGAGGAGTGCAGGTTCGAGTTCCAGTACTCCGATCCCGGCATGGTCATGTATGTGGAGAGCGTGGATAAGGTTCCTGCCCGTTACATCAGCCCCAAGGTCATAGACAGGGCCCTGAAGGCCATCATAGCCTGCCCTCATGGGGTTCGCAGGATGAGCGACACTATCCCTGGCCTGACGGAGACATCGACCAATATGGCCATTATCCGCACGGCCAAGGGCCACTTGACTGTCCATTCCCTGACGAGAAGCTCCATCGACTCCGCCAAGATGTACCTCTCTGACTCTATCCGCTATGTCTTCGAGCTCGCTGGTGCCAAGTATTCAACATCAGGAGCTTACAGCGGCTGGACTCCGAAACTCGGCACCCCGATGATCAAGGTTCTCGAGGACACTTACAAGGGTCTCTTCGGCAAGGAGCTAAAGATCACCGCGACCCACGGAGGACTCGAGTGCGCCATCATGGGAGCCAAGTATCCCAACTGGGAGATGGTCTCGATAGGACCCACAATCGTGCATCCTCATTCTCCTGATGAGAGGGTGAAGATCGATACGGTCGCCCAGACCTGGAAGTTCCTCACCACCGTGTTGGAGAATATTCCCGCTAAGTAAGTGTCATTCTGAGCGAAGCGAAGAATCTTTTTGCGGATTCGGAAATAATCGCTATATTTGCAGTCCTTTAGGGTTGGCATACGTTCCCAAAAGGGCTGTATTATATTAATTATCAAAACTTTACAACAAAATGTTAAAACAGTACGAGACCGTTTTCATCGCTACTCCCGTTTTGTCTGAACAACAGATGAAGGAAGCGGTTGCCAAGTACACCAAGCTCATCGCCGACAATGGCGGCGAGGTCGTGTACGAGGAAGACTGGGGCCTCCGTCAGCTGGCTTATCCGATCCAGCACAAGACCTCCGGCTTCTATTATCTTATTCAGTTCCAGGCCGATCCCTCTTTTGTGGAAGTCCTTGAGACCCAGTATTTCCGTGATGAGAGGATCATCAGGTTCCTGACCGTTGCCCTTGACAAGGACGCCGTCGAATATGCCGAGCGCCGCCGTCAGAACAGGGCCAAGGCCGCTGCCGCTCCGAAGGTTGAGGAGCCTGTCGTCGCCCCCGAGGAGCCTGAGGTTCCCGTCGAGGACGAAGAGTCAAATGAAGAGAACAACGCTTAATTAATAGGAGGATATCAATATGGCACAGAATGACGCTCAGAATGCTGGAATCCGCTATCTGAACCCTCCGACAGTCGAGGTCAGGAAGAAGAAATACTGCCGCTTCAAGAAAGCTGGTATCAAGTATGTCGATTACAAGGACCCCGAGTTCCTTAAGAAGTTCCTCAACGAGCAGGGCAAGATCCTTCCCCGCCGTATCACCGGTACTTCCCTCAAGTTCCAGAGGAAGGTTGCGAAGGCCGTCAAAAGGGCCCGCTCCCTCGCTCTGCTTCCGTATGTCACTGACCTTCTTAAATAATAGGAGACCGAGATTATGAAGATTATACTCAAGAAAGAAGTTGCCAATCTCGGCGAGGCCGGTGATGTGGTCGAGGTCAAGGGTGGTTATGGACTTAACTATCTGATTCCTCAGGGATTCGCTATTGCCGCTACTCCTTCCGCTATCAAGCAGCTCGAGGAGACCAAGCGTCAGAGGGCTCACAAAGAGGCCAAACTCGTCGCGGACGCCGAGGCTCTCGCCGCCAAGATCGAGGCTACGACCGCCAAGGTCGCCGTCAAGGTCAGCGAGAACGGTAAGATCTACGGTTCTGTCACCACAGCCCAGATCGAGGATGCTTTCAAAGCTCTCGGTATCGAGGTTGACAAGAAGAACATCACCATTCCCGAGGACATCAAGGCCCTTGGTGAGTACGAAGGCACCGTCAAGATCTACAAGGCTGTCAAGGCCGCTGTCAAGTTCGTCGTCGAGGCCGAGGCCTAAGACATCGAATGAAAATGATAAAGCGATGCCCTTCCGGGTGTCGCTTTTTTTTGTTATATGACAAGCAGTCCAGCGAGGAGCAAGACAGCCGCGGCAAGGGCTATGATGATCCAGCGGGTAAGGCTCTTGCTGCTGCGGTGAGAGTTCTTGTGGAAGTCAGAATGGGTTATCACACGGAACTCATCGTCTTGGATATCGTTCTTATAATCAGTCATTTCTTGTGGATGCTTCAATGTATGCCTTCAGTTGTGCCAGAACCTCTCGGGAGGCGGTGAGTTCGTGCCGACAGCTGACGCAATCCGAAAGGATGAGTTGCTGTCTGGCAGTGTCTATGTAATGGACATAGTCCATATTCACTATCAGTTTTCTCCCAAGTCGGATGAAATCGAATCCGGTGTCGCCAAGCTGCTCAGAGATGATGTCTTCAAGCTGGCCGAGCTGATACGATAAAAGAATTGACCTTCCGTCTTGGGTCACTGCGTTGGAGTAATTACCGTCGGATGATATATACACCAACCGCCGGGCAGGGATCATGAATAATTCTGTTCCCTTGGATATGACTATGCGCTTCTCCATAATGGGATGTTATAGCAAAAATAGTGAATATTCCTGAGTCAATGTCTATCATTTACGAGAATGTATGAACTATGCCTCTCAATGTATGAAATACCTTCCTGATTTCTCTCTCATACACGATGTGTTCCTGTTCGTACAGCACACCTGAAAATCCTTGCTAGACTCATCTGAAACCCCGATTTTTGCCTTCGAAACAGAAAAACAGTCAGCAAAATGAAGCACATTTTCACTATTATCCAGGTTATCGCGATCGCAAAGATCAGCGGTAATCTATAGATTTCAGTTTTATTACTTAAAAGGTTCAATACCCCGCAAGTTATTGTCTTAAAATGATTATATTTGTGAAGACTGGTTTTGACAGTCAAGACATAACTGATGAAAGTGTTTGCTTTTTATCCTCTGTTGGAAATCTGGTAAATTTCTCTAAGAGCGAGGATGAACAAGCCTTCCATCACCTTTGTATCGCTGTGTACGGTGGTTTCGGCCCCATTCACGCATACACGGGTGTGGGGTATTGTTTTCATTCGCTCAAAGGTTTTACCAGAACCTCCAACAGGATGAAATAAGAATGCTCCACACTTTCTTTTTTGGTATGCTGTGGGAAAAGGAAAACAATTAACACTAAAAAACGAGCGATATGAGATGTAACAACTGTGGCTGGGAGAATCCCGATGGAGCCCAGCGTTGTGAGAAATGCAACAGCCCTCTTGGTGGAGGCAATGTCTATGAGCCTAAAGCGGAAGAGCCACAATCCCCGATGAATTCCACTGTCCGTGAACCGATGGACACCTTTGAGCGGAAGGAGAGCGGTCACAATTGTCCTGAGTGTGGTTTCCCGCTGAGGGAAGGTGCCCAGAGCTGTCCTAATTGCGGTAAGCAGTTCGGCGCTCCCGCCGCGAGACCTGCCGGAGCACCATTCGTGGCTCCTGCCGCCGCGGCAGGGTTTGCCGAAAAGTACGGGGCAACAGTCAATCCCTGGAGCAACCCTAACGCTGGGAAAGTCTTCAAACTTCAGCCAGTCGCATGGGATAACGAACCCGGAGAACTTCCCGCAATGACCTACACCGGTTCCGTAGTTGGACTCAACAGGGAGAACACTGACCCTACAAACAACAGCATCACCTCCAAGACCCAGGCCGAGATCATCAATGAGAACGGCAAATGGTTCATCGAGGACAAGAGCGCCCAACAGAGCACCTTCGTCCATGCCGGTAGGAAGATAGAACTCGCTGACGGCGACGTGATTATCCTTGGCAACAGAAGATTCGTTTTCAAGGCTTAGAAGAGATATGGCCGTACCGCAAAGATGTGATTTCGGTGTCGGGGATGTCATCGGTTCCGGTTTCAAGGTAAAGAAAGTCCTGGGAAACGGAGCCTTTGGAATCGTCTATAAAGTCAAGGGGCAGGACTCCCGGGACTATGCGATCAAGCTTCTGAAACTCTGGGAAGTGTCTCCCACGTCATACGAGAACCTGAAGGCACGCTTCCTGATGGAATACAACACGGGCCTTATCGACAGTCCGAACCTTGTCCATTCCTTCTCATACGGGGAGGAGAGCGGCAATCCCTACATCCAGATGGAGTTCTGCGACCTTGGTGACCTGAGGAGTTATTCTAGAACCCATAGAGTCGATTATGTTGTCATCGCAAGGGACATCCTCAAAGGACTTGCCGCACTTCATGCCCGTGGAAAGGTTCACCGTGACCTGAAGCCGGAGAATGTCCTTTTGAGGAAAGACGGGACCGCAGTCCTTACTGATTTCGGAATATCCGGAGACCAGAATAAGAGGATGACCGAACGCAGCATCATGGGCAGGCCCCAGCAGCAGTTCGGCACTTATCCATACATGCCTCCGGAGCAGGTCAATCCCCCCAGAGGTGGACAGGCAACGGTGCTTCCGACTACAGACATCTTCTCGTTCGGGGCCATGATGTACGAACTCATCGTAGGGAGGCTTCCTTTCGGGGAACTGAGTGAGAACACCTTGGCAATATATTTAAAGAATGGAAAAGAGGGCCGTTGGGACAGAGAGGCCTTGATTCAAGCGGATCCTTCAGGAATATGGACCCCAATAATAGAGGGATCCTTACGACCGGATTTCCATCACCGTTTCCAGTCCGTCTCGGAGATTCTTGACATGCTTCCCAAAGGTGTCGCCCCGAAGGATGAGGAAAAGAGAATGGATTCGTTCCATCCTGTTGTCAACGGTACCCTTTTGAAGATCATGCAGGGCGAGGACTATGGTATGGTCTATTACCTGGATAAACTTCTGTGCGGGAAGTGCACCCTCACGATGGGCCGGGACGATGAGCTTACGCATAACCAGGTTCCGATCCGGGAGGATACCAGCAAATACATCTCCCGCCATCACTGCACCTTGGAGAAAGATCCGACTACAGGACAATGGTACATCCATGACGGGCAGCTTCTTGGTGGCCGCTGGAGGGATTCGCTTAACGGAACTTACGTCAATTCCAGGGAAGCGGACAAATATGGAATCCCCTTTAAGCCGGGCGACATCATCTCGATAGGGGATGTGAAAATGAGAGTGGAAGGATATTAATAGTTTAAAAGATAAATAATTATGTCACAGGAAACAGTCAAGTACAACAGATCCTTCGCCGGCTCGATCGGAGCGGGAATGAAATCCGTCTTCGCCGGTAAAGGACGCCGTTACTATGAGTTGGTCCACAAGACCAGAAGTAAGTACCACCAAGAAGGTGCTGTCCAGAAGATCATTATCGACAACATCGAGATTGGTCGCGACCCCAAGTGCCAGGTACGGTTCGACGAGTCTTTCACCACTGTCAGCCGTCGCCATGCCGCGATCGTCAAGGAAGGAGAGGGCTGGAAACTCGTCCAGTTGTCCAAGACCAACTCCACTTATCTGAACGGGAATAAGGTCTCAGACAGCTGGTATCTCCAAAGCGGTGATGAGATCCAGCTTTCGACTGGAGGCCCGAAAATGGGCTTCGTCGTCCCTCAGGGCGATGCCGGACTGGTCAAGAGTATTGGCTTGACCAACAGGCTGAACCTGTTCAGACAGCAGGCGTTAAGGCCTTGGAAGACTTTATCATGGAGTTTGCTTGGTGGTCTGGTCGCCGCTTGTCTTGTTGGTGGGTACTTCTTGTTTGATCTGAACAAGAAGAATGTTGATTTGACAAAGAAGTACGATAATGCCGTTGTGGAAGCAGCGCGGCGTGACAGCCTAAACCAGGTCAAGATGCAGAATGTTGTGGACAGCTTGTCCAAGGTTAAACTTGGTCTGGAGAAGCAGGTTGACGATATGCGTAAAAAGCTGAAATCCAATTCAGCAGCCATCAGCGGACTCAAACAACAAGTCACTCCGGCAAGTGGCTCAAGCCAGGGAACAAAGCCAGGGACTTCAAGCGCTCAAGGCATGAAGAGCATCGAGCAGTGCTTCCCATTTGTCTATTACATCCAGACAGAAGCCTTTGAAATCACCTATCCTGATGGCAAGGTCGAGCAGTACAGATGTGGGGAGAATAATGCCCCAGGCTGGTCAGGAACAGGATTCCTTCTTAACGATGGTCGTTTCGTCACCGCCAGACACGTCGTTGAAGGATGGCAGTTCTGGCGTTCTTCCGCTGGTGACGATGAAGACATGTTCTACCTGAATGTGATCGTCAACAACGGTGGTAAGGTGAAATACTACTTTAACTGTTATTCCCCTTCAGGTGCGAATTTCAGTTGTTCTAGTACCGATTTCAAGGTTAACAGGTCACAAGATCAGTCTGGAGTCTCAGAAGATGGAATCAGGTTCTCTCACGGTGTTGTAGCGACTGATTTCGCTTACATGAGAACTGGTATGAGCGGAGGATTGGCTTTTGACGATGTCAAGTGCGATCAACTTAAAGTTAAAACAGAACTTACAGTTCTCGGTTTCCCTCTTGGAGAGGGCGTGAACTCCATCAATGACATCAAGCCGATTTACGGTAATGCCACTGTCGCTTCCGAAGGGCTTCAGAGAGGAAGGATCCTTACTACAAACACTAATACTGAACATGGAAACAGCGGTGGTCCAGTCTTTTACAATGATGAGAAAGGGGATCTTGTCGTTATCGGAATAGTTTCCGGTGGGCGAGGAACCAATCTTGGTAACATCATTCCAATGTCAAGAGTAAGATAGTACTATGAAGAGATTTATAATCACGGTAGCGGCCCTGTTTGCTGCAATCGCTGTTACTTCCGCCCAAGGTTTCTTCGCCAGGGGAGGAAGTCCGAATCAGAATTTTATCGAGGATGCGTTGAAGGACGCGTTCCGTGTGGTCCGAATCGAGTTCCAACTTGAGGACACGGTCTCCCATGAGAGGTTCAACCTCGAGGGAAAAAGTTACTTCGGTTTCGCGGAGGGACTGTGCGTCAAGACGGAAAAAGGCTGGATCGCTCCGGCTGGGGTCGTGACCCCGTGGAAGAACAGCCAGGAAGTCAAGCAGTTCCCTGACTATAAGCCGGCTCTTTCGACTGTCTCCGCCATTTCCGTGGCGGACACCGTGTGGAAACCCTTCTCAATGTATTCTGTCGATAAGGTTGAGGATGTCCCCGGGACTTCATATTCATGTGTCCTGGGCACGGCTCCTTTCGCCCCCGGACTGGTCTGCTCCGGTCTGGACGGGAAAACGGAAGGTTGGATCGTCTGGGTTTCCCGCAAAGGCGACAAACTCTCCGTCACTACTTATAGTCACAGTGTCAACCCTGCTGACTCTGTTACCTTCGGCATCGGCCGCAAGGTTGTCCCAGAGGGAGTTGTCGGAGGGTTCTATGTCAAGCCGGTTTATCCCTCAGTCGGAGTTATCCGCTTTGAACTGGCCGGAGTGATGGACAAAGGCCAGAACGGTTGGAAAGTGGATCCTTTCGACATTGAACCGAAGGCTGGGAAACCATCCAGCGCTCCTTCTACAAGGCCATCCATAGCTCCTGACAAGCCTAAAATCGTCCCGGCAAATGTGGATAAGGCTGAGGATAAGGAGGCCGCTCCTGCTAAGAACAAGAAGAACAAGAAAAACAAGAAATAATGACGCAAGTCAAGTTCAGGGTGGCCGCCTACACCGATGCGGCCGGAAGATTTAACCCCGAGGCTCCGAGGAACGGCAATGAGGACAACATGTTCGTCAATGCCGACCTCGGCGCTCCCGAGGGCTCGCCTTTCTTCGAGTCCGACAAAGAGATGGTCTTGACCGACTACGGTTGCCTTCTCGTCGTCGCGGACGGGATGGGGGGCATGAATGCCGGTGAAGTCGCATCCGAGATAGCAGTTAATGTTGTGAAGGGTGCTTTCGCAAAGGAAACGATTCCCCATTCCGCTATGGAGGACTCCGCAGGTAGGGAAAAGTATTTGAAGAAGGTGGTCGTGATGGCCGACGAGGCGGTGAAAAGCCACGCTAATGCCCATCCTGAGTGTGAGGGGATGGGCAGTACGCTCGTCATGGCCTGGCTTTATGGCGAGGAGGCATCGATCGCATGGCTGGGCGACAGCCGGATCTATCTTTTCCGTGAGCCAGAGGGCCTCTCTCAGGTATCAAAGGATCATTCTTACGTCCAGGAGCTTGTCGATCAGGGCAAGATCACCGAGGAGGAAGCCTTTACCCATCCCTACAACAACGTCATCACCCGCAGCCTTGGTGACATGAGCAAAAAGGCTGTGGCTGACTCGCTGACTATCAAATTGTTCAAGGGGGATATTCTCCTCCTGAACAGCGACGGTCTGAGCGGGGTCCTTCACGATGACGAAATGGGACAGATCATCCGGGCTAATCGCGAGACGATGAGCGCTTGCAGGACCGAACTCTGGAAAGCCGCCGAGGCCGCCGGATGGCACGACAATGTCACCGCCGTCCTTTGCGAGATCACTGAAGGGGAGGAATATGTTGTCGAGCCGGCTCGTCCGACTGAGGATCCGGAAGTGAAAAAAGAGTCGGACCTGGACAAAACGAAGATCAATCCTGAAGCCGTTCCCCCTATCGCTCATAAGGTTGGCTCATTACGACCTTGGATCAAATGGCTACCCTTTTTGATTGCCTTGGCGGTGATTGTTATTATTGGTTGTTTCTATTGGCGTTTTAACATCCAGGAAAGGCCGTCTGTGCCTGACGAAGTGGTTGATACTACAATAGTTCCATCTGATTCGACTCCGCAAGTAAGTGTACCTGTACCTGAAGTTAGAGAGAATAACGCACCAGCGAAGCAGAAAAAACAAGATGAAAAGAAGAGCAGTGATTGGAAGAAGATCCTCGGGAACTCAGTGGAGAGTGCTGTTGACACTTCTTCTAAAGTAACGCCTGATACACTAAAATTGGACAAAGCTCGCCCTGGGATAGAAATCGATAAAAAAGGCACTGATACGGGTCAGTCAAATACTCCTGCGGCATCCGAGAAAGCTGAAAAGGAGGGAGAAGCAAAAGAAAACCAAGGGGTTGAGTGATGGCATTTCAAGTTGGTGATATCATAGATGGCCGCTACCGTTTGGTTTCCGAGCGAGGAAGGGGAACTTTCGGAGAGGTCTGGCAGGCTTGGGACGGCACCCTGGACATGGAGGTCGCCGTCAAGATCTACATAGCCCTCGATAGCAGGGGAATCGACGAGTTTAAATCGGAGTTCAGAACTACGTATTCCCTTACTCATCCCAACCTTCTCCACGCTAACCATTTCGAGGTCGTGGAGAAGCGTCCGTATCTGGTCATGCCATATTGCCCCGAATCCGCCGTCGAACTTGTAGGCAAGATTACCGAAGAGGAAGCATGGCATTTCATTAAGGACGTCTGTTCGGGTCTGGCATATCTGCATTCCAAGAACATCATCCATCGGGACATCAAGCCCGATAATATTCTCCGGGATGGCGAGGGAAACTTCCTTATCTCTGATTTCGGGGTCAGTGTCAAGATGCGAAGCACACTCAGAAAGAATTCAGTAAGAGACCTTTCCGAGAGCACAACCCAGGGCACGATCGGCTACATGGGCCCCGAGATGTTCACCGCCAACCCCTCGGCCGTGAAAGCGACTGACATCTGGGCTCTTGGAGCCAGTCTATGGGAACTGTTAGTTGGCGAGTTGCCATTCTTTGGCCAAGGCGGCGGTATGCTTATGTCAGGAGCTGAAATTCCTGTTTTGAAAGGACAGTGGTCTGAATCTCTCAAAGTAGTAGTCGAATCATGCCTTGCGAAAGATCCTTGGGTGCGTCCGAGGGCAGATCAACTTGCCTCATATGCGCAAACTGTAATTGACGATCCTACATCCGTCCATGTCTTGGCGGTTAGCCTGTCTGATCATTTCCTATCTTTGACGGAAGGGGAGACAAGCCATTTGTCAGCGATTGTAACTCCGGTTAATTCAAAAGATAAAGGCTTGACTTGGAGATCGAGCGATCCTTCGGTAGCGTCGGTGAATCAAAATGGAGTTGTTGAAGCCAAGACCGTAGGAACTGCCGAGATTTCAGTCATTTCTAAAGACCAGCAGAGGACTGATACATGCCAAGTGACCGTAAAGGAACGTATTATCCCTGTTGAGTCGATTGCTTTGGATAAAGACTTCTTAGTGCTGACCGAAGAAGAGTCTTTCTCCCTGAGTGCTGAGATCAGACCCTATAACGCGACCAACAAAGAAGTCGAATGGGTATCTGAAAATGCGGAGGTAGCCTCGGTTTCCGGTGATGGAACCGTTGTGGCCCTGACGCCTGGAACCACCGTTATTACAGTCTATTCCGCAGATAGGAATGTAGGTGGCAAGTGCCGTTTGACAGTCAAGCCCAAACCTGTCCCTGTGTCGTCCGTCTCGTTATCCCAGCAAGCGGTGTCATTGGTGGAAGGGGAGAGTGTCAAACTGGATAGTTTTGTCGAGCCGTCAAACGCCACTAACCAGGCCGTCAAATGGTCTTCAGACGACAATGCTGTCGCCACTGTCAAGGCTGATGGCACTGTCTTGGCCAAAGCCCCCGGTGTCGCTACTGTCTCCGTGGTATCTGAAGACCAAGGTAAAACAGCCAAATGCCTGGTAGAAGTCAAGGAAAAAATCTATCCGGTAGAGTCCGTCTCATTGCCTTTTAACACATTGACCTTGACTGAAGGGGACTCTTCTAAATTGGTCGTCAGGATCAGTCCGAAGAACGCGACGAATAAGGATGTCTCATGGACCTCTGATAACGGTTCTGTGGCGACTGTGGATCCTGATGGCTCGGTCTCGGCGGTTTCACCAGGAACGGCAATGATTATAGTACGTTCGGCCGATCGAGACTTGACAGATGTTTGTCAAGTGACTGTACATAAGAAGATTATCCCTGTCCGTTTCGTGTCATTATCAGAGGCGGAGTTATTGCTGGTAGAAGGTGAAAGCGCTACTTTAAGAGCTTCTATCCTACCGGAAGATGCCACAAATCAGGAGGTGCGATGGTCTTCAAGCGATCCGGAAATCGCATCTGTTGATTCAGAAGGCCATGTTTTGGCCAAGTCCAAAGGCAAGACAAAGATTATAGTCCAGTCTGCTGGTGGTGAAGATAGATCAAAATGTACTGTTGTGGTCAAGGCGAAGCCTAAATCCAAACCGGTGCCTAAACCATCACCGATAGATAGTCCAGTAGCCAAAGACAACCCAGTGACCCCGGTGGAACATAAGAAGAGCAAAGGTTGGCTATGGATTATTGCGGTTGCTGCAGCGGCTGGAGTTTTCATTTGGTCTCCTTGGAAGGATAATGTGTCAAATTCAGGATCTAATCCCGTGGTGAAACAGGGAGAGCCCACTACAGTTGGTTTGACTCCCGGTGCTACTATAGAGGATGAGGCTCTGGCTGTGACGGACACCGTAAAGAAACTGGAACTCGTGGAAGCACAGGAACCTGCAAAGAAAGAATCGGTTAGCGTGACAAGTGTGACTTTGAACAGATCTGAGGTGTCGATTGAAGAAGGCAAGGGTGCTCAACTCTCGGCCTCTGTTCATCCATCCGGCGCGGACAATAAGTCTGTATCCTGGAAGTCAAATGATCCATCAGTAGCGACCGTTTCCTCTAAAGGCTACGTGTCAGCGAAGAAAGCCGGTTCAGCGACTATCACAGTGACTTCTGCTGATGGCGGCAAGACCGCGACTTGCTCAGTGACCGTCAAGGAAAAACCCCCCGTTATCGAGTCGGCTAACCCAGCATCTGTCCAGCAGTCCAAGGCGAATGATTGGACAGAGATAAAGAAACAGGCTGATGCTGGAGATACTGATGCGTGTGCAAAATACGCAAGTCACAGTTATGACTCTGGCAATTATGACAATGCCCATAAATACGCCCTTAAGGCCGGAAAAGCTAAAGGCACAACAGTTATCGTGAAGTTAAGGAAGGATGGCTACTACGATGAGGGAGTAGCCGATCCGGGTTGGAAATAATTATTGATCATGAAGTTAGTTAGGAGAATTGTTTTGGCCCTGGCGCTTCTCGCCTGCCAGAATGTCGTTTTCGCCCAGAACGATGGGCAGGATCTTCTTAAGAGTGCGAGGCGTGGAGATGAGAAAGCGATGTACGATCTTGGTATGTCGCTGCTGCGTCAAGGGGGAGACCAGAATGTCAAGGAAGCATATTCCTGGATCAAGAAGTCGGCTGATAAAGAATATGCCCCGTCGCAGGCAGTGATGGCGTATTTTCTGAGGAATGGAGTCGGGACAGACAGGGACTTGAACCAGGCCTGGTACAATGGAAATAAAGCGGCTGGTAAAGGTGATGGCCTTGCTTCTTGGGTCTTGGCTCAGCTCAGTAAGGATCGAGGGTATGAACAGAGCATGATTAATGATCACCTGAAGCAGGCTTTAGGTCAGGAGTTTCCCATCGCTAAACTATTCTATGCCAAGGGATATTCCGAGGGAAGTCAGACCTTTGGAATAGGAAAGGATGAGGCGAAATCCCGCCAGCTCCTTCAGGAAGTTGATAAGGCAGGGATTGCCGATGCTTCTGCGTTACTTGGCATTCAGACAATCGATTCTCCGCAGATCGCATTCGCATATCTTAAGAAGGCCGCAGATGCGGGAATGGCCGGTGCGGCTTCGCTGGTCGGAAGCATGTATTATCATGGCGAAGGAATCGGAAAGAATCCCGCCGAGGCTTTCAAGTATTTTGAGAAAGCCGCTGAATTGAAAGATCCTGCCGGAATGGAAGGTCTTGCTGACTGCTATAGGACAGGAGTTGGCACTGGAGTGTTTCAGGAAAGGGCTTTCAACCTTTATGCGGAACTGAAAGATCCCAGTATGAGGGTGATGTATATTCTTGGCTGCTATTACAACGAGGGCGTCAGCACCGCTAAAGATCCCAAGAAGGCCATCGACTTGTTCGAGAAGGCCGCCGCGAAAGGTAATGTCTTCGCTCAGGCGATGTTGGGAATAGCCCATTATGAAGGCTCGGCCCCTTTTGAGGAAAAGGATTTCGACAAGGCTTATTCTTATCTGGCGAAAGCTCTTGAAAATGAGGCGTTTGGCCAGGTGACTGAGGATGTCGCGGCAAAGGTCTATGAATGTGCGGCCAGGTGCGTCCGTTTTGGTCGTGGCGGCGCTGTCAAGAGTAAGGAAGAGGCTGACAAACTTCAGGAGAAAGCTGATGCATTGAGCGAGAGCGCTTCCTCTAAGTCGTTCCCCTTCGGCTCCATAGGCTTGGCCTCTTTCAAGGAGAGTGTAGCGACTTGTGACATTTCATGGGCTTCCCTTAAATATGAGGACATCCTAGAGAGAGTAACTTTTGATTATCCGAAGGATTATCTTGATAGGGCTCCAGAACAGGCTGCGGTTGAGCAGCCCAAGCCTGTTGTTGAGGAAAAGCCGCAGCAGGTCGCTCCTGTAACACCAGCGGTTGTACCCCCGGCCGCCCCTAAGGCTCCTAAAGTCGCGAAGTCTGGTCGTCTTGCCATCATGATTGAGGCATCGCCTTATTGCTTTGCGCCGACTTCCGTGGTTTCTTCCAGAGACAATAATACTTACTGGTTAAAGGGTTCAGCGATAGATCTTTCCGCTGCAGTTGGTTGGCTTTCGGATTCCGGACTCTTCATCGGAGGCGGTGCTGGATTTGAGAGTTTTAGCGGCGGGCGCATGTCCGTGATCCAGGGCTTTGTGGACGCCAGGTACTTCATGGGTGGTTCCGGCAGCGGGCTGTTTTTAGGTGCCAGGGGAGGTGTCGGAATGGGCTCTCCTGAATATGGCATCGGAATCACAGCCGCCGGCATGCTTGGCTACAAGATCGCCCTTGGCGGCAACTTAGGCCTCAACATCGGCCTCAAAGCCGGAATCAACTCATTCACTGACGAAAGCAAGACCATGGGCAATGTGGTAGGGCCGTTTGTAGGGATAAGCTTTTAAATAGTTCTGATTATGAGTAGTAGAGTTTGGCCTCTTATATTGCTAAGTGTTTTATCATTGACTGGATTAACTGGTTGCAAGTGGCTGCCTGAGGTGGGAAATGTGAAGTTGAGTGATTCAGCTATTTCTATAACAGTTGGAACTCAGAGGACAATAACTGCGAGAGTGGAACCCGATGTTGCTGATTATGATGGAATTGTTTGGACAAGTTCTAACCCCAAAGTGGCAAGTGTCGTCGATGGGACAATAACTGGAGTAAGAGATGGAGTTACTCAAATAACGGCAACCGCTGCAGGCGTGACAAGTTCGCCGTGTTCGGTTACCGTAAAGTCAATAAGAGTGTCAAGTGTCTCGATAAGTAAGACAAGTGTAGAATTGACAGCCGGTCAGGCAACAAAGCTCGAAGCTGCAATCAATCCCTCAGATGCTACAAATCAGACATTATTTTGGTCGACAAGTGACAGCTATGTAGCGACTGTAACATCTGCCGGTCTTGTAGTATCAAAAAATCCCGGCATTGCGACCATTACTGTGAGGTCAGATGATGGCGATCATACCGCTACCTGCCAGGTGACAGTCAAGCCCAAAGTTATTGATGTAACAGGGATAACACTCTCCCAATCAAGTGTTTCTGTAAAAGAGGAAGCAATCGTGCAATTAAAAGCGACGGTCAATCCTTCTAATGCGACGAATCAAGAGGTCTCTTGGTCAAGTGGAGACGAGGGAATAGTTACTGTTGCTTCTGACGGAACTGTCACTGGTGTAACAGAAGGCACAACTACAATAACTGCCAAGTCCGCCGACGGTAAGGTCACAGCGACTTGCAAGGTGACCGTGACGGCTGATTATGTTGATTTACCAGACGCTAACTTCAGGCAATATATCCTCGACAATTTTGATCTGAACAGGAATGGGAAACTGAGCCTTACGGAGGCAGTATCTATAAAACGAATTGTAGTTAATACCGATAACATTAAATCCTTGCAAGGTATTGAATATATGTCAGCGTTATCATATCTTGAATGCACTGGCTCATATTCATCAGATGGTTCACCTTTAGGTAAGTTAACCAAGTTGGATGTGAGCCGTAATACAGCCTTGACATATTTGTCTTGCTATTCCAACCAGCTGACGAGCTTGGATGTGTCGAAGAACACAGCCTTGGCAGATTTGTCTTGCGGTTCCAACCAGCTGACGAGCTTGGATGTGAGCCGAAACACCGCCTTGACATATTTGTCTTGCTCTTCCAACAAGCTGACGAGCTTGGATGTGTCGAAGAACACCGCCTTGGCATATTTGTCTTGCTATTCCAACCAGCTGACGAGCTTGGATGTGTCGAAGAACACAGCCTTTACATCTTTGTCTTGCGGTTCCAACCAGCTGACGAGCTTGGATGTGTCGAAGAACACAGCCTTGACATATTTGTCTTGCTATTCCAACCAGCTGACGAGCTTGGATATCTCGAAGAATAAGTCACTGACATATCTTGATTGTTCACCGATGTCGACATTGAAAATCCTCTATGTGTCAACGGGGCAAAGTATTGAAGGTGTAACGCTTAATAGAAGTACTAATAGGGTACCTTCAGGGACATCAATTAAGACTAAATGATGATGAATAGATAATATGGATATGGGGAGAAATAATTGCGGAACATTTGTTTATGTACTGATTATAGTCACTTTGTGCTTTTTATCCTCCTGCCAGTGGCTGCCGGAGGTTTCAGGGGTGCGGTTGAGCGAGAGCAGTGTGACGTTGAAGGTCGGAGGATCGAGAACATTGTCCGCAACAGTGGAACCGGCCGCCGCGGAGTATGACGGCATTTCATGGTCGAGCAGCAATCCATCGGTGGTGACTGTCTCGAACGGCATGTTGACTGCCTTCCGGGTGGGATCCACGACAATTACGGCAACGGCTGCCGGGGTGACGAGTGCCCCTTGCACAGTGACCGTTGAAGCCACAAAGGTAACGGCGGTGACGTTGAGCTCATATTCATTGGAACTCACGGAGGGCGAAAACGCCTCGCTTCGGGTTACTGTCAGTCCTTCGGATGCCACAGATCCGAGTGTGTCATGGACTTCCAGCAACCGAAATGTCGTAACCGTGTCAAATGGATACGTCTCTGCTGTGGCTCCTGGGGAAGCTACGATCACAGTCCGGGCTAATGATGGCGGTTTGTCCGCCACTTGCCTGGTGACGGTTAAGTCCAAGACTATCGCCGTGACGGGAGTGTCCCTGAATCGCTCATCTCTCACCATTGATAAGGGTGCGACATCTCAACTCACCGCTACGGTCAGCCCTTCGAATGCCACGAATAAAGATGTGACATGGACATCTAATAATCCTGATGTCGCTTCTGTCGCCTCCGACGGGACAGTGACGGCAAATAGAATAGGCACGGCCAAAATAACTGTAACTACGGCCGACGGCAGCAAGACGGCCTCCTGCTCGGTCACGGTGAAGTCTGTTCCTGTCACGAGCGTGACACTTTCCCCTTCAAGCCTTTCCATGACGGTGGGTGAGACCACATGGTTGACCGCCACTGTCAGCCCTTCCAATGCGTCCAACAAGGATGTGACGTGGACATCAAGCAATACTTCTGTTGCAACGGTGTCCTCTGATGGGGAAGTTACTGCAAAGAAGGCAGGAACCGCCACGATCACGGCTAAGACTGCCGACGGAGGCAAGACTGCCACCTGCTCAGTCACGGTGAAAGCCTCAACTGTCTCAGTGACAGGAGTATCCCTGAATTCTTCTTCATTGACCTTGCAGGTCGGCAAGACTGCGACGTTGGTTGCCACGGTTTCTCCTTCGGATGCCACCAACAAGGGGGTCATCTGGACTGTTGGTAATACGTCCGTAGCTTCAGTCACCTCAAGCGGACTCGTGACCGCAAAGAAAGTCGGCACGACCGTGGTGACCGTTAAGACGTCTGATGGCGGTAAGACAGCTACTTGCACGGTGACAGTAAAGTCCTCAACTGTCTCTGTGACGGGTGTTGCCATATCGCCGACATCATTGTCGTTGACTGCTGGTGATACATATGAACTAACACCGACTGTTTCTCCGAGCAATACCACTAACAAGGCGGTTACATGGTCGTCCAGCAATACCTCTGTCGCGACAGTCTCCTCTGACGGTACTGTCACCGCCAAATCCGCAGGATCGGCGACGATAACATGTACTACATCCGATGGCGGTAAGACGGCTACTTGCTCGGTGACGGTCAAGGCTGGAACGGTCTCGGTGACAGGAGTTTCCCTGAATAGGACGAGTATGTCCTTGACTGCCGGAACCACTGGTACACTCACGGCTACGGTCTCGCCTTCCAATGCCACCAACAAGGCCGTTACATGGTCGTCCAATAATACAACCGTGGCGACAGTCTCGTCGAGCGGAGTTGTTACGGCGAAAGCCGCTGGTTCCGCTACGATAACGGTCCGGACGGATGATGGCGGCAAGACCGCGACTTGTACGGTGACGGTGACTAGCGCCACTGTTGCGGTAACAGGTGTTTCCGTGTCGCCGACATCATTGTCGTTGACTGCTGGAGAGACATACCGCCTGACTCCGACGGTCTCTCCGAGCAATGCCACTAACACCGGTGTCACATGGACTTCCAGTAATACATCAGTCGCTACGGTGGCCTCTGATGGTACTGTCACCGCTAAGGCCGCAGGTTCAGCGACAATCACCTGCACCACAACAGACGGTGCGAAGAAAGCGACCTGTTCTGTCACTGTCAAGAATGCGACGGTTTCTGTTTCGAGCGTGTCTCTTGACAGAACCTCAATGGGTCTTGTGGTTGGATCGACTGGAGCGCTCAAAGCCACTGTCAATCCGTCTAATGCGACCAACCAGGGAGTGACTTGGTCATCGAACAATACATCCGTTGCGACTGTTTCGTCAAGCGGTGTTGTTACTGCGAAAGCCGCTGGAACGGCATCTATCACTGTGACAACATCCGACGGCAGCAAGACCGCCTCATGTACGGTCACGGTGACAAACGCCACAGTGGCTGTGACAGGTGTTTCAGTCTCCCCGACATCATTGTCGTTGACGGCAGGGGAGACATATCGCCTGACTCCGACGGTCTCACCAAGTAATGCCACAAACACTGCTGTCTCATGGACTTCCAGTAATACTTCTGTCGCAACCGTGTCTTCCGACGGCACTGTGACGGCCAAGACGGCAGGTTCGGCGACGATTACCTGCACGACGCAGGACGGAAATAAGACGGCTTCTTGTTCTGTGACTGTTACGGACCCCAGCCCCACCCTTAGCTTTCAGCCCCAGATGTTCATAAATGGTATGAAGGGCTTCAAGGCTAATTCCTTTGTTTATCAACCACTTGATCCTAGTGCTGCAGAAAAGCTTGACAGTAAAAATGAGTCTTGGGTAGGGCACCGTGACAGTTACTCGGAATCTAATGCGGTTCTTACATATAATGTGTCTCCATCTTCCTTCAGTTTTGATAATTCCTACGATTATTCTTCCGCGTCGCTTGATATTTCAACGAGGACTTATTCATCTGATGACTTTTCGATGTCGCTATATTTACATTCATATACAAGTGGTCAGTTAAGAGTCGTAGCGAACATCGCTGGAAAAGAGGCTTACGACGACCACATGACGACCTTTGTCCTTAAGGTATCGAAAAATGGAGTCACTTATACTTCTGATTATGCTGCAGTGTCTACTATCAGATGTCAACCTTTTATCTCGGGACTTCCAAGGTACTCAATAAGTTCCGTTTGGACGAATGAGATAGACCGCTCATCTTCCAACATAATGGTTGATTATACCAGTACAGTTGACTTAAAGACAAAGACTGTGGTTAAAATGCTTGATGGTTCAGGCAATGCACCAACTATGGGTGCAAATGAGTTGGAATCTGCCGGATTGAGTCTCGAATATGAGGTAGTGAAGAATTATATGGTTGGTTCGCCTGTTGAAGATCAGGGCAACTTTGTCACATTGAGTGGCAGTGTGCTATATCCAAGGTATTCAGGCAGTGTCCCCAATGGAGGCCGGACTCCTATCGTTAGAGTCAAGTTGATGCATAATGGAGACGTGATTGATGTTGCCTACCATAAAGTTTACATTAGTTTCCCTTCTTCGGTTTCTGTAACGGGCGTGTCGTTGGATAAGACTTCATTGAGCCTCGAGGAAGGCAAGACTGCGACCCTTACGGCAACTGTCTTGCCCTCCAACGCCACCAACAAGGGTGTAACCTGGTCCTCCAGCAACACATCTGTAGCGACCGTCTCCACCTCCGGAGTCGTGACAGCTAAGGCCGCTGGCTCCGCAACCATCACCTGCGCAACCGAGGACGGCGCGAAGAAAGCCACTTGCACTGTGACGGTCAGTGCGGCAACGGTTGCTGTAACTGGTGTATCGTTGGACAAGACTTCATTGAGTCTTGAGGAAGGCAAGACAGCGACTCTTACGGCGACGGTCTCGCCCTCTAACGCCACCAATAAGGCCGTGACCTGGTCCTCAAGCAACACCTCCGTCGCGACCGTCTCCACCTCCGGAGTCGTCACCGCCAAATCCGTCGGCTCCGCCACCATCACCTGCACCACCGAAGACGGCGCAAAGAATGCCACTTGTGCGGTGACGGTTAGTCCGGCTACGATTTCAGTCACGGGAGTATCGTTGGATAAGACCTCGTTAAGTCTTGAGGAAGGCAAGACAGCGACTATTACGGCAACCGTCTCGCCCTCCAACGCCACCAACAAGGCCGTAACCTGGTCCTCCAGCAACACCTCTGTCGCAACCGTCTCCTCCTCCGGAGTCGTGACAGCTAAGGCAGCTGGCTCCGCAACCATCACATGCACCACCGAGGATGGTGCGAAGAAAGCCACTTGTGCGGTGACTGTGACAGGTGCAACAACAGGAACCGAGAACGGCCATGCATGGGTAGATCTGGGATTGAGCGTAAAATGGGCTACATGTAATGTTGGTGCTTCCAGACCTGAAGGTTATGGTGATTATTATGCCTGGGGAGAAACGACAACTAAAACATCATTCAGATGGGGAACTTATCAATGGTGTAAAGGCACAACATATTCGCTTACAAAATATTGTACAAGTATCGAATTTGGTCGTGTAGACGGGAAAACCAAATTGGAAATAGATGATGATGTTGCCAGTTCTACATGGAACGGTTCATGGAGGATGCCGACTGATTCGGAAATGAAAGAGTTGATTAATAATTGCTTGTGGTCACTGTCTTCTCTTAATGGGGTTGATGGTTATGTCATTACAAGTAAAAAGAATGGTAATAGTATTTTTTTACCATTTACTGGTTATAAATCAGAAAACTCATCGGTTGGTGTTGGACTATCATCCTCATATGGATATTGGAGTGCATCTACAGAGGGATACGGAACAGGTCTTTGCTTTAGCTTTGGTTCTTCAATAGAATTGGGATACCGATCACGAAGTTATGGTTTAACTGTAAGGGCTGTATTAGATTAAGAGTGACTATTCTTTTATATTTCAAATAATGAAGGTTCTTCATCGTTATCGTCTCAGTGACAGCTGTTTAATTTTTGCCATTATTATTGTATTGACATTATTATCCTGTGCAATCATTCTGTATGTATGTTTTGGAATAGGATGGCCTGTTGCTTATATCAATAAGTCAAAAGAGGTTAACGAAGTACTGCTTCAGCTCTCCTATAGTTACTTGGCGGGGATAATAGTGTTCTTGCTGACGAATATTATACCTTATCAACTATTGAGAAATAAATTACATAAACCCATTGAGGCCGTTTTAATCAATGTTAAAGAGAAATATCATGCAAGCGCTAAATGTATTATGTCAGTTGAAGAGTATTCGGTTCCGTTTACGCGAGAAAAAATAGTTTCATCCTTTGCGAGCAAATCTTACCGGGAAACATGTGATCTCGGAAAACTAGGTATAAATAAGATGCCAATCATAGATTGTTTGATTCATTATGATAATGAGGCTAAAATATTGATCCAGAATGCTTTATCATATAAAAAATATCTGCCGACCCAGATTATTATTAAACTTGAAGAGTTGCGATCCGGTGAATATTCAAAACTACTTGTTGCATATAAAACTGTTAATCAGTTAGATAATTGTGAGCAAAGGTCTATCCTCGGAAATTCTATAATGGATCAATATGAGTTGGCCGAGTCGTTACTTAAACACAGTACTTTATAGTGGTAAATATCTTTTTTCTTAGCTGTCTTATTATAAATGTAATAATCATTATGCAAATGAAAAGCGCACCTGGGGATTATCATTGGATTACCAATCACCTTCATGTGGATTTAAATAAAGCTTCACTAAAGCCTGTTTTGGCTTTTTTACTCTATTGGAACACTTTTGAAGCTCGCCTGTTTGAGAGAAACTTTTGTACGCAATCGTTGAAAGACGATGATGTAATCCTTTTAGTTGACAATAAGATAGTATCTGATTCCTTCGCATATGCTAAAAAGCGATATGTCTCTACGAAGGGTAATCTAAAACAAACGTTTGATAAATTGGGCTTCAGGAATCTTTCTAAAAACAATAATAAAGAAACCGATGATGAGAAATTTGTGAAGGAAGTACTTCTTGATGAGTGCCCCTCATGTAAAAAACAGCTGATAGCAATAATAATCATAGTATATCGATTAAGGAATAATATGTTTCATGGTGAAAAGAGCATATCAGAAGCTTCTCGGCAAACTACATTGCTAAAATGGGCTTGCCGCATTTTAGGAGAATGTCTTAGCCAGAATGAAGAAGATACTAGAAAAGCATCAGTTTAGGCAGTTAGGCGGGTTTGGCTGTTGCACAAGATAGGCTTTAATGTGGGGTATCTTGTGCGTGAATATGGACTGGAGTAGGGCCTGGTGATCAAAGTAGGGACTTGTTTTCCCATCTTGCTCAAGGGATGAGAGATGCAGGTTAAGTTCGGCGGAAATTGTTGAGAATGAAATAAATATATGAAACTGGAAGAAGGTGAGATAATCCAGTCCCGTTACAGGCTGCTGTCGCTGAAGGGCCGTGGGTCTTTCGGTGAGGTGTGGCTGGCGAAAGATGAGCAGACGGATCTGGATGTGGCTGTCAAGGTGTATATCGCATTGGATGACAAGGGATTGGAGGAGTTCAAGGCGGAGTACAAGAACTCATATTCCCTTAACCATCCGAACCTTCTGCACGCCTATTACTTCGATGTGGTGGACCGGCAGCCGTTCCTTGTGATGCCGTATTGTCCGGACTCGGCGGAGTCTTTGGTCGGGAACGCCGATGAGAAGACGCTGCTACGGTTCATCCGGGATGTCGCCTCTGGCCTGGAGTACCTTCATGCCAGGGACATTATTCACCGTGACATCAAACCGGACAACATCCTGGTGAACCAGGAGGGAAACTTTGTCATTACTGACTTCGGGGTGAGTTCGAAGATGAAGAGCACTCTGCGTCGCAACTCTACCCGTGCGATGGCTGGGGCTGATGTGGCCGGGACGATCGGGTACATGGCTCCGGAACTGTTTTCCCGCAATCCTGATGCTGTCAAGGCCACGGACATCTGGGCGCTCGGTGCGACAGTCTTTGAGATGGCCTCCGGGGAGATGCCGTTCTTCGGTCAGGGTGGTGCTCTGCTCCTGCGGGGGGCGGATATTCCCGAATTGAGAGGGGAGTGGTCGGAGGGCTTCCGGAGTCTCGTCGATGCCTGCCTCGCCAAGGAGACTTGGGACAGGCCTACGGCGGCGAGGTTGGTGGAGATGGCTGATAGTCTGCTGAAAGGTAGGCCGGTGGCTTTTAAAGAACCTTCACGTCTTGTTGACACATCCGCAACTGTCAGAAATTCGACGGCAGAACCTCAGGTCGCTCCGGTCGCTCCGGTCGTCTCGCCTGATAATAAGCCTGCTCCTTCTACTAATGCAGTTGTTGGAAAGGTAAAGGTGGATAAGAATAATTCAGCCTGGTATTATGTGGCCGCTGCAATCATTCTTATAAGTGTTTTTGGTCTCGTGATGACTCGTAAGTCGGCAACGGATTCTGATGGCAGTCAGAAAGCCAAGGTTGAGCAACCGACTCCAGAGGCAAAGGTTAATCTTCCGTCTGGCAATAAAGCCTATTATGGAACGGTATTTATGAAAAAGGATGGTAGTAGGGTGAGAATCAAAAGGATTGAGTTTAACTTTGACTCGGGAATAGGAAAGAGCTATTATAGCGATAAGCCTCTGGATTTAAGGTTTGTGGAGAAGAAAGTTGGTGGTCCTTATGTCTATCTTAAGATACAGGAGTCGAATCCGGATATGACAATTGTGTCGAAATTGGGAGAGAAGATCACTTCAATCTATGAGGGTTTTTATTCCCCTAAAGATAAAACGATTGCCGGCAAAGGCCAGAATTGGCATGGCGAAGAGTTTACATTTATCTTTTCTCCGGGTAAAGCCCCTTGGACAGAGGAAGAAACAACCCAAAAGATTGAGTCTTCAATAGAGAAGAAGGTCGCTTCGCCTGTAAACGAAGAAGTTGAAACAGCGACAGTCAAGGAAAGGAGAAAAGCTGAAACAGTTTCTCCTAAACCAAATACAACAGTAATAACTTCTTCAGCTAAGATCAGCCGCACTTCGATAGATATAAAGGTTGGAGAAACATACCAACTTGCTGTTTCCGGTGGTTCTGGTTCTGCTCATTGGGTCTCTGAAGGTGAGACGATAGCTACGGTCGGCGATAATGGACTTGTTACGGGAATTAAAGCTGGCACTACCAAAGTCTCGGTGATGTATGATGGGATAATACTCTCCTGTTCCGTGGTGGTCAAGCAGGGGTCAAATACGGTTCCTTCGCCTTCATCTTCCAGCACCGATCGAACCATCTACTCGAAAGAAGCTACAATTAAAGTTGGAGAGAGAGTGTCGGCTCAACTTTCAGAAGGAAAAGTTGATGAATGGGAAGTTAATCAAAATATATCTCAATATGTGTCAGCAACTTCAAATGGTACATTGGCGGCGCTAAAGGCTGGCAGAGTGAGTATCTGGGGATATATAGGCGGTTCACCTAAATTGTTCAAATTAACAATTGTCGGGAGTGGAACTTATGTGCCCCAAGACCGCGCTCCTTATCAAGTTTCATCTAGGGATTTCACAATGTATGTAGGAGATGTGATTACTGCTAAGATTGTTGATGGCGATATTACGAGTTGGGAAATAGCGGATAGAGACAAAACTTATGTTTTAGCCGATGGCAATAGATTGTGTGCTAAGAAAGCTGGTAGCGTCATGGTTTGGGGCTATGTTGGGAGTTCTCCAAAGCACTTTAATATTACTATTAAATCGAGATGATCTATGTCCCACTGCAAGGGAACTAACTATAAATGAAGCACATCGGGCAAGGTCTGATTTTAGGCTTTAGACCTTGCCTCGTGAAAATGCACCATAGGGCTCTGGGAGACCGATTCAGCAGGCAGGGTCCCCAGCTCTTTTTTAGACCTTGCCCGAAATTTGGTCGTTCTTCGGCACGGGAAGGCATTTTGAGGGCTGCCGTGCCCGTTAAGGCCACAATTTCGGCACGGGCAATGATACATCGAATTCAGGGCTGGTAGATCCTTCGCTGCGCTCAGGATGACAGGGCTGCACTCAGGATGACAGCGAAGTGAATAAAAAACAGAAATATTTCATAAAGAAACAGAAAAACCTCCTTCCTACCCTTGTGCGGAAGGAGGTTTTCCGATATTTTTGCGGTAACCTTAATTTCAGCTAAACTATGAATTCCTTATCCTCAATTCTCACGAAGGCCCGCTCACAGGGCATCGTGTTTATCGATCCACGGATCGACTACGCATTCAAACTAATATTCGGCACCCCCGGCAACGAGGACCTTCTCCTGCGCCTTGTCCAGGCCATATTGCCGGAAAAGGGCATTGTCTCTGTTGCCTTGGAGCAACAGGAACAAGTCGGTCTCAGGCCTGATTCACGGCGCTCTGTTGTCGATGTGCGCTGCGGGACAGATGACGGCAGCGAGATGATCCTCGAGATGCAGGTCCGCAGCCAGGACGACTTCACCGACCGGCTAGTGTTCTACTCATCATTTCCTATTGTCAACCGCCTCCAGCAGGGGGACAACACCACCTATTCCTTCACGCCTCTTTACATGGTCGGCATCACGGATTTCATCATCCCGGGAGTGCCCCGCAACGATGACATGATAAACCACTACACGATCCGGAACGTCAAGGACAACGGCATCGAGTTCACGGACAGCCTGCACTACATCACCGTGGAGTTGCCGAAGCTGACGGAGACTTTGCAGGAGGTCAAGGACACTCCGGAGTGGATCCTTTACACTATCAAGAATATGGGGTCGATGAAGGAGATGCCTTCTGAATATCGTGGCAGTTATTTGGAAAAGATGTTCCAATTGTCTAACTTCGCATCCATGGATGAGATGAGCCAGAGAGAGTACCTTGCCCGCTACATGTGGGAAGTTGACCAGCGGAGCCAGCTCCGCACGGCCAGGAACGAGGGCTTGGCGGAAGGTCGAGCAGAGGGAAGAGCAGAGGGTCGAACTGAAGGTCTGTTCGAGACTGCTAGAATGATGCTTTCTGACGGAGTGGCTTTGTCCACGATTCAGAAGTACACCGGACTCTCCCAAGATGAGATTCTGAATCTCAACAAATAATCCCCATCGTGATTAATTGAATCATTTACGTTAGGTGTCCCATCTCCTGGTTTGAGAGATGGGGCCGTTATTTAGGGGAAAGTTAAAGATAGATCCTTCGCTTCGCTCAGTATGACAGTTGATTCATCATGACAATGCTTTAAATTTGCGAAAGCGTGGGATTATTCGTATATTAGTTGAAGCAATACTGTTAGCCGCAGTACGTGAGAGTCTGCACCGCGATATAGGAGGTCGTGCCTATGTCGCGGTTTTTTTTGAAATGGTTTGAAATCAATGAATTAAAAATGACGAATGAGGAAATTGGGACAGGGAAGGGTGAAGTGGTGATTTTCAACCCTGATGAAGATGTACGACTGGAAGTGCGGATAGAGGGAGAGACGGTGTGGCTTACCCGCCATCAGATATCGGCTCTTTTTGGTCGAGATATTAAGACAATAGGAAAGCATATAGCCAATGCGTTAAATGAAGAATTGAAAGATATGCCAACTGTCGCAAAATTTGCGACAGTTCAAAAAGAGGGTGCAAGAAAGGTGACCCGTCTGATTGAGTACTATAATCTGGACATGATTATATCCATCGGTTATCGTGTGAAATCTAATCGTGGAATTCTATTCCGGCATTGGGCAAACACAGTCCTGAAGGAATATCTTATCCGTGGATATGCCGTTAACCGGCGGCTGGAGGATTTGGAAAGACGGGCATCTGCTGCCGAGGAGAAGATTGAATTCTTCGTGCGGATGTCTCTGCCTTCGGTTGAAGGGATATTCTTCGAAGGGCAAATATTCGACGCATATGTCTTCGCCTGCGATCTTGTTCGGCGTGCCGTCCGAAGAATAATTTTGATAGACAACTATGTTGATGAGAAGGTATTGACACTCCTGGACAAGCGGCAGAGAGGAGTACAAGTCCTGATCTGCACAAAAGCTGTTTCAGAACAATTGTCTTTGGACATCAGGCATCATAATGAGCAATACCCTCCACTTCAAGTCAAGACGAGCAGCGGCATTCACGACCGGTTCTTGATTATTGATAATGATGTTTACCACCTTGGCGCATCGCTTAAGGATCTCGGGAAGAAATTGTTCGCCTTCTCAAAGATGAGCAGTCAGTCCTTGTCTGGGCTCATGCGAGTTCTTGGAATGTCATTCTGAGCAAAGCCCCTGTCATCCTTTGCTGCGCTCAGGATGACAGTTGATTCATCATGACAAAGCTTTCGATTTGCGAAAGCGTGGGATTATTCGTATATTAGCGAAACGATCTATAAATAATAACACTATGGCAAGAAAGAATTTCGGGGCGAAGCCCTACACATATCCCCAGCCTGTGCTGATCATCGCCGCTTATGGCGAGAATGATGTCCCTTCGGCGATGAACGCCGCTTGGGGTGGCATTTCCGATTACAAGGAGATATCCATGGATCTGAGCAAAGGCCACAAGACCGTCAAGGATCTCCGGGAAAGGGGAGCCTTCACGGTGAGCATGGGGACCTTGCCCCAGCTGGTCGCTTGCGATTATGTGGGCGTTGTCTCCGGCAACAAGGTTCCGGATAAGGTCGCCCGTGCCGGATGGCATGTGGAGAAGTCGTCTTTTGTGGATGCCCCTCTCATTCAGGAGCTTCCGCTCGCTCTCGAGTGCAAGCTTATCTCCTACGATGAGGAGACTGGAATCCTTAAAGGCGAGATCGTGAATGTGAGCGCCGATGAGAGCGTTCTTGACGAGAACGGGAATGTGGATGTGAAAAAGCTTCAGCCCATCACCTTCGACCCGTTCAACAACAAGTACATCGTTCTCGGCGAGACTGTCGGCAATGCCTTCAAAGACGGTCTCCAGCTGAAATAGATTTTACCTTAGGACCGCATAGATAGTTCCTTTTTTTCTGAGGGCCTTCGGGCTTCGTTTTTACTTTCCGCGGTCCTTTTTTTATTGACTATGCATCCTGTCCTCATAAAATTCTTCAAGGCGGCGACGACGGCTTCCAAGCCGGTTCAAGATCCGGAAGCTCTTCAGGCTGAGGCTCTTAAAAGGGGCTTCATCATTCATCCGGATATTCTTAACGAAGATGTCGCCGCTTTCGTCAAAGCCGAGGCTATTGATCCCAATTCCACCTTCTACAAGGCTTGGGACGATGTGGTCTCCAAGGACAGGTGGGAACTTTTCCTGGATCAGGTCGCCCATTACTCCACGACCTATGGGACGGATTATTCGTTGGCAGGTAACGGCTATGTTCCCAACGACGGGGCAGAGGCTCCTGATTTCTCGCGATACACTGTAATCCAGCCAATATCCCGGGATGAGCTATACGATCGTTGCATGGGCCTGGTTACAAGCGGAATAGCTCTGGCATCCGTGACCGTCAAGGCTGTCAGCGGGGAAATCGTCGATTACCACAAGTCCCGTCCTGACACGAAACTCGACATCGATTCTATACGCAACAGGGAAGCTCTCTCGATCCTGGCTTCTGAGCTTGGAATACGGCCCTCCGATCCAGTCGCCCTCCTGAGATATATCATTTATGAGTCGACCGGGATGACCCTCCTTATCAAGAACAATGATCTGATAAGGCGAATCAAACAAACTGCCAACCAGTTTGATTTCAATAAGTTGACAGGGGAAGAAAAGGACTCACTGGCCTCTGTATTCTATCGTTTCAAGGACCTTTTCCTGGCGTTCAGGACTCGTGAGACGAGGTTCTACGACACTGTCAAAAAAGAGATGGTGACAGAGCCTTCTCCTTCCAGGAAGGTAATAAACCAGATTCGCAGGAAAGCCCAGAGGCTTCACAAGCCTCTTAAACCAGGCTATTGGGAGACCCTACTCTCTGCGGAAAGGCCTCTTGAGGATGTGTCCGAACGCCTTGGAACTCTAAGCGCTTTCAAGATCGTATCCCTTCTTCAGACAGTCAGGGAACGCCTTCTGATGATGGAATCTCCTTCAAAGAGGATGTTCATGATCCGGAATGGGAAGACCTTCGTGGCTCCTGTTGAAGAGACCGAATTTGCCGGATTGAAAGATTATTACGCTGGTCTTGAGGAACTTCTGGAGAATCGTCTGATTCAGATCCTATCCCCGAAAGCCTGCCCGGTGAAGTTCCCGGAGAAAGTTGTCCTTTCATGCCCATCTTCGGAGAAGAACTTCATTGGGAACTTTCCTTTCGGCTCCTGGTACCCACTAAGCGAAAACAACTTTTTCGGAATATATTGGAAGAACGAGTGGGGAACCTATGATTTCGACATAAGCTTTGTCGATCTTGGCGGTCAGAAGGTGGGCTGGAACAGCGTATATAATACCGGCCACGCTATCTATTCCGGTGATATGACCAACGCCGATCCGGAAGCCAGCGAGATCCTATATTGCAAAGGGACCTGTGATGACGGGATTATATTCTGCAACCGTTATAATGGGGAGCAGGGGAGCCGGTTCCGCTTTTTCTTCGGCCAGGAGGAAATTACTGACCTGAAGCGGAGTTACATGGTCGATCCCAATAACATGGTAGTCAACGAGGAATTGACTTCCGACCTTCGCCAATCCATGATCGCCGCTGTGAGCGGCGGGAAGATATTCATGATGAGTCTCGGGGTGGGGAATTCCCGTGTCAGCGCCGGGATGGACGCATCCGACAAGGCCGCGATAATCGCCAGGAAGGCCGCCTGTTTCGTGGATCTGAAGACTCTTCTGCTGAAGGCTGGATTTACGGAAGCCGCTGAAAGTGAACAGCCTGAGATTGACTTGACCGACCTACGGAAGGATACGCTGATCAATCTTTTTTCTCAGGCT
>CACZHP010000025.1 GCA_902780935.1 uncultured Bacteroidia bacterium
GGTCCCACCTCTTCCCATCCCGAACAGAGCCGTTAAGCTCATCCGCGCCGATGGTACTGGCCCACCAGCTGGGAGAGTAGGTCGCCGCCGTTCTTCGGAGCCCCCCTCAGGACACGATCCTGAGGGGGGCTCTCTCATTCCGGCGGCGACCGTCACCCCCCGCCGCCACGCGGCTGCCCCCCGGGGGGCGCCACCCACCACCGCCTCCCTCGCCGGGAGGCCCTGTCGGCCTGACGGCCTCCGACAAGCCACCGTGGGGCGTACCCTTTTCTCTGTCATGCCCGGCCTGACTGGGCATCCCTTTCCCCTCCGCCGCGACCTGTGTGCCGTCCAATGTGCCACAGGTGCAGGAGGGAAGATGCTCATTTACCCAAACAAATGGCCCAATACAAAGCGCCGCTGGTCTGTGTAGTGGGCGAGTTGTTGAGATTTTACAAACCAAGAGCGTGGTGATACGCCCTGCATAGGCCTGCAGGGGCGATTTGGTTGCGGAGACCCCTGCTTTGAGGCGGGGGTTCACGGGCGGATGTGGCCCACAGGGGGCTGAGGGGCACTTCGGCCTGCTTCTGGTTTGTAGATTTTTCGCTTCTCTCAGAATGACAGCAAAAGTGACAGCGCAGAATGACAGCAAAAGTGGTTCCTCAGAATGACAGCGAAAGTGACAGCTCAGAATGACTGCGTCGTGGTTACTGACATTGGTAGTATTTAATCCAAACTTATGGTAGATAATAAAGCATCTGTCTGTTTTTTCGTAAATTCGCGGCGATGAAAGGCAAAGCTACTGTCGTGAAGAATGCGGGAAGTCATTTCCTGCTGTCGAGGCTCCCTGAATGGGCCCCGTTCCCGGCTGTACTCAAAGGCAAGATCCGTCTCTCCGGCAGTGAGGCGACCAATCCGGTCGCTGTCGGCGACATTGTCACATATGAATATTCAGAGGAAGCATCGCTGACTCATCCTGCCAGCATTGTGGAAATCGCTGACAGAAAGAACTATGTGATCCGCAAGTCCACCAATCTTTCAAGGCAGTCCCATGTGATTGCCGCCAATCTCGACCGCGCCTTCATCGTGGTTACACTCTTTTTTCCCGAGATTAAGCTTCCTTTTCTGGACAGGATCCTTCTGACTTGTGAGGTTTATGGTATTCCCGCGACGATAGTCCTCAATAAAGTTGATATATTCAGAAAGGAATTCCCTGAGGAACTGGCTGATTTTCATAGGATTTATGAGAGCGCAGGGTACCCGGTCATAGAGACATCCGCTTTGACCGGGGAAGGAATTGAGTCGTTGCGGGAGGCGGTCGGTGTCGGAGACAATGGAGGAGTCTGTCTTTTCACCGGCGAGTCCGGAGTGGGGAAGTCTTCCATTATCAAGGCATTGGATCCTTCCCTAAACCCGAAGGTCGGCGACATATCCCTCGCTCATCTTCAGGGCAAGCACACAACCTCCCTTTATGAGATGTATCCATTGTCTTCAGGCGGATACATCATCGATTCTCCGGGCTTGAGGGGGTTCGGTCTGGTCGATCTCAAGAAAGAGGAGATAGGCCTGTATTTCCCGGAGATGTTGCGGGAGATGAAAAATTGCCGTTTCACCCCTTGTACCCATACCCACGAGCCTGGATGCGCCGTCAAACAGGCCGTCGAGCAGGGCAGAATCTCTCAAGAGCGGTACAATTCATATCTCGGAATGCTGGAGGAAGATAAGAAATTCCGTGGCTGATTTGGAGAATATCTGCCTTTGAATTATATTCGCGAATTAGTAAAAGGTGTTACAATAAAACATGGTACTAGAGAAACAGGTCTTCCTGTTCCTGAACATCGCGCATAACAGCATGAAGCAGAAGTTGACGGAAACTTTCCGGGAGGGCGGTTTCCAGCTTTCTCCTGAGCAGTTTCTGGTCATGGATACCTTATGGGACGAGGGTGTCCTTACCCAGCAGCAGATCGCTGACATCACGATGAGGGACAAGAACTCGATTGTGAAGCTGATAGACGGCTTGGAGAGCCGCGACCTCGTAAGACGGGTCTCAAATCCGGAGGACAGGAGGCAGAACCTTATCGAGGTCACTCCATATTCTCTCTCCGTCAGGGAAAAGATTAATTCCCTGGCCTATGAGTCAGTCTGTGGAATCCTTGGGGATATCCCCCAAAATGATCTCGCCACTTTCGTCAAGGTACTTGCCATGATGGAAAAGAATATGGATCCGGCCTCTGATCTGGAGGCTTTGGCTGAGAAATATCCAACTAAAAAGAATAATAATGGGTAAACTATACGACCTTCTGATGAAGGACTATCGCCTGAAGGAAGGGCTCAACGCCTGCATCAACTGCGGGACCTGCACGGCGATCTGCCCGGCGGCCGAGTTCTATCGTTACGACCCCCGCCGGATCGTGGACATTGTCCAGAGCAAGGACGAGGAGGAGATTGAGAAACTGCTGAAGAGCGACACTATCTGGTACTGCGGGGAGTGCATGAGTTGCGTGACCCGCTGCCCGAGGAAGAATGCCGCCGGGTTGATTATCATGTCTCTAAGGAACCTCTCCATCGAGTTAGGGTATTTCATTGAGTCTGAAAAAGGACGTCAGCAGTTTCTTCTCACAAAAGACCTGTGTTCCAATGTTTTGGACTATGGCTACTGTGTCTATCCCCGTCGGTTCGACTATGCCGGCCATCCGGAAGCAGGAAGAGTCTGGGAATGGGAGGAGAAGCACCTTGATGATGTGTTCGAACGCCTTGGCGGCAATCTTGACGGAAAGGGGCCAGGGGCAATGAGGCGTATCCCTCAAGAAGACCTTGACCAACTTAAGGCGATATTCGACATCACAGGAGCGACAGCGAGGATGGAGAAAGTCCAGGCGGCCGGCGAGAAGAAAGCCTCGGAACTTGGAATGACCATGGAAGAGTTTGTCAAGATGGTTTACACAACCAGCGATCCAAAACACTTGAACCATTAGGATCATGATTTACGAAGGAAAACAGAAGATCTGGTCAGACTACCAGAAAGATATACCGGACGATCACTATTTCTATGTCCGCAGCTGCATCAGGCAGAGTTTTTTCCCCGCTTCAGAGGCGACATTCCTCGACATAACGAGGAATCGTCTTGGGAAGGATATCTTTGAGACGGAGCACCATACGACTTGCGGAGGAATAGCCTACCACAGCGATACCATCCCGCAGGAGACTGTAATGACCATCATCGCCAGACAGTTCGCCTTGATGGCGAAGAATGGTTATGAGAACTATGTCTGTTCCTGCATCACGTCTTTCGGCCTCTATTGCGAGACCATGGAGACATGGAGGGAGTTCCCGGAGCTGGAGGCCAAGATAAGGGAGAACCTGTGGAAGTCATGCAAACTCGAGTTCGCCAAACCGAAGTTCCTGATCCATGCCAGCGACCTTATCTATAAGTATAGGAACCAGATCGCCGCTCAGGCGGTCCGGAAGCTGGTCAATGTCCACACCGGAGAGCCGCTCAGGGTCGTGGAACATATTGGTTGTCATTACTCTAAGATGTTTCCTTCAAAAGGTGTCGGAGGAGCTGAGTATCCTTATGTCCTCGTCGGTATGATCGAGGCCTGGGGAGGGGAGATCGTTGACTATCCGGAGCGTCGCCACTGTTGTGGATTCGGCTTCAGGCAGTATTTCATAAAGGGCAACAGGGGATATTCCCTCTCCAACACCCACAAGAAATTCGAGAGCATGGAGCCTTTCAAGCCGGATCTCATCATCACCAATTGTCCGGGTTGCCCTTACTTCCTCGACAGGTGGCAGTATGTCATAGCGGAGTCAACCGGCAAGACTTACGGCCAGGACGGTCATGGAATCCCCGCCCTGACTTATGAGGAGGTCGCTGGACTTGTGATGGGGTATGACCCCTGGGATCTCGGATTGCAGACCCATCAGGTTAGTGTTGAGCCACTTCTGGACAAGATGGGCGTTGAATATGATCCTGCGAAGAAGTATCTCGGTAAAAACGGCAAGGATCTGGGCGCTCCCGCTCCTTGCGCTTGTTTGAAATAATTCTGATATGAAGAACAATATATTGATTATAGGAGGTGGGCCTGCCGGGCTCGAGGCCTCTGCCCAGCTCCAGCGGATGGGCTATAATGTCATTTTGATCGAGAAGTCCCCGAAACTCGGGGGACATCTCGCCAAGTGGGACAGGCTTTTCCCCGACAGCGTCCCCGCTGACGAGGTCCTTGGTAGCCTCCTCAGGGGGGCGGAAGGCGTGAAATGCTTCACCGACACAGACGTGAGGGCGATCAACCGCCTGGACAAGTCCTACAATGTGAGACTGACCAATGGCATCACTGTTCTCTCGGACGCAGTCCTGGTGGCTTCAGGTTTCGACCTTTTCGATGCCGTCAAAAAGGAAGAATATGGCTATGGAATATATGACCAGGTCATGACCAACGCCGACCTGGAGGCGTATTTCAAGACGGGATCTGACCCGAGGATCGAGCATCCGGGGAGGATCGGCTTCGCCCACTGCGTCGGCTCCAGGGACGAGAAGGCGGGTTGCAGGTCCTGCTCCAAGGTATGCTGCGCCACGGCTGTCAAGCAGGCGATCGAGGTGAAGCAGGCTTTCCCGAAGGCCGAGGTATATTGCTTCTATATGGATTTGCGCCTTTTCGGCCGTCATTATGAGGACATCTACCTGAAAGCACAGAAAGAATATGGAGTCCGATTCATCCGCGGACGAGTTGCGGAAGTGTCTGAGAACTATGATGGTACGCTCTTGGTAAAAGCAGAGGACACTGTGGCCGGCAAGCCTTTGAAGGTGACACTTGACCTTTTGGTCCTGATGGCCGGCATGCGCCCTTCCGCCTCCGGAAAGGCCATAGGGGACCTTCTTGAGATGCAGGTGGAGGAAGACGGTTATTTCGCCGTTCGCGGTGGCATTGCGGCCGGTCAGAGAAGCCCTATCCCGGGAATATTCCTGGCCGGTGCCGCTACAGGCCCTAAGACCCTGCCGGAGACGCTCGCTGACGCGAGGGCCGCGGCCATGGAGGTGGACAGGTATCTCACTGAGATATTCCCGGACGCCAAGAATTACAAGCAACTAGTCAAGGAGAGATGGTAGATTTCGGTTTCACTCTGGTCCCCAGTTCCAGGATCAATTTGGATCTCTTCGACAAGGAGAAGTACGAGGAGCTCGTGTCGATGGAGCCCGATGTACGGATTTGCATGGCGTGCGGAAGTTGCACGGCCGTGTGCACGGCCGGGAAGTTCGTCCATACGAGCCTGCGGGAGGCGATGGAGGACATATTCAACGCCAAGACGGACAATGCTTTGGAATCTCTCCGGGCTTGCCAGCTTTGCGGGAAATGCGCCATGGTCTGTCCCCGGGGAATCAACACCAGGCATCTTATCATGTCGATAACTAAAGTATATTCAAAGAAATGACACCTCTGGCGTATATCCTCGCGGCCCAGGCCGCCGATCCGGAGGTGATCGACAGGATACCTTCCGGTTTCAGCGCTTTCGTCCTTCCGTTCACCATTGGGGTGGCGTTCATGTTCAGTTGGATAGGAGTCGGCCTCATCAGGCTGCTCGCGGCTATTCCTAAGTCGGACCGCATCAAGTTCGCCAAGTCGCTTTTCATCCCCAAAACGGCTCTCAAGAATATCAAGGACCTTTTCTGCGACTGTCTGTTCCACACCAAAATATGGCAGCGCAAACCCCTTCTGGGCTATATGCATTCGGCCATAGCCTTCGGCTGGTTCATGATCATAATCCTCGGACATATCGAGGTCGCCTTGTTTGTGCCGGCCAGACTCAATGTCGCGAGGGGAGGTCTGTTCTACCCCATTTTCTACCGGTATTTTGTCTGGATGAACCCAGGCCATACAACCTTGAGAGGAGCGTTCTTCTTCTTCCTGATGGACTTCTTCCTGTTGTACATACTCTCCGGCATCGCCCTGGCTATATTCAAGAGGTTCCGGTCCATAGTCCTTGGGATGAGGCACACCACAAAGCCTTCGTTGGCCGACCGTGTCGCCCTGTACAGCCTTTGGCTGATATTCCCCCTGAGACTTCTGGCTGAGAGTTTCACGGCTGACCTCAGCGGCGGTAGTTTCCTGACCGTCCCGGTCAACCACTTCTGGCATTTCCTTTTCGGAGACAAGCTCTGGTTCATGCCATGCTGGTGGGCATATTCGATCTGCCTCGGACTTTTCTTCGCGGCCATGCCTTTCAGCCGTTACATGCACATCCTGACGGAGGTCTTGTGGATCCTGCTCCGCAATGCCGGAGTGGAGCCGCACCATCCCCGGAAGGGTGTCGCCGAGGCTGAGATTTACGCTTGCTCGAGTTGCGGGTTGTGCCTGGACGCTTGTCCGATGAATGTGCAGAAAAAGAATCTCAAGTATTCGTCGGTGTATTTCATCAGGTTCTTGAGGAGACATAACGAGAAGAAAATCAACGCTATAGCGGACAAGTGCCTGATGTGCGACAAGTGTCACGCCCTTTGTCCGGTCGGAGTCAATGCCCCGTCTCTGCGCCGTGCCCAGCGAGCCACCGTCAACAACGCCCTCCCGTACGACTATTCCTACCTTTCGACTGTGGGTGCGACAGCTACCTCCGCCAGCACCCTTGGCCGCGCGACCGCCTCGCTTCGCTCGGCCCCACCGCTCGCTTCGCAAAGCGAAGCTCCGGTCCCCCCTCTTACAGTGCCGAGGGTGGCATGGGTCGCGCCGGCCAAGGTGCTGCCGGAGGCCACAAATAAGGTTCTTTATTTCGCGGGTTGCATGACGCATCTTACTCCGAGGATAATCAAGTCGGTGGAAAAGGTGTTCAAGACGGCGGGGGTGGATTATGTCTTCGCCGACAGGGATGGTGGAATCTGCTGCGGGCGGCCGTTGATGCTTGCCGGAAAGACAGAAGCTGCGGCAGCTGTAATCGAGGCAAACAAGAAGATGATCGAGGAATCCGGATGCGATACCCTTGTCCTTTCCTGCCCGATTTGCTACAAGATATTCAAGGAAGAATATCACCTTGAGGGGATCAAGGTGGTCCATTACACCCAGTTCATCAACGACCTCATCATCTCCGGCAAGCTTCCTGTCCAGGAGACGGACCGGAAACTTGTCTATCACGATCCTTGTGAACTTGGAAGGGGATGCGGGGTGTATTATGAGCCCCGGGCCGCCCTGAAGCGGTGCGGCACTCTTGTAAAGGCTTCCAAGGAATATGACGAGAGCATCTGCTGCGGTGGCAGCCTGGGCAGTCTCACGCTGGACACCAAGGACCGCTCCAAGATTTCGGAAGCTTCGCTTGACAGCCTCCTGGCGAATGATCCCCAGACCATCGTGACAGCCTGTCCTCTCTGCCTGAAGACCTTCTCGGAAGCTGTCTCCAACTCCAAAAATAGAGATATTAACGTTACAGTGAAAGATTTTGCCGAGGTCGTTTGCCCATAGTTCGGGAATATTCATTATATTCACCGAAACTTGACAAATGACAGGTATGAAAAGAATCATTATCACTCTCGTCGCTATCATGATGGCGATGTCTGCAAATTCCTTGGCTCAGCCCAAGGGCGGCCGTCCCGGGGCCGGGAAACCTGATGCCGAGAAAAAAGAAGAAGCCGAGAAGCCGGCTCCCGAGCTGACTGTGACTCCAGGCATGTTCGGAGTCGCTCATCACGAGAAGGATTGGTATTTCGAGGTTCCTGACAACCTTCTTGGAAGAAGGATTCTCGCCGTGACTCGCTATGTTAGCAACACTCCCGGAGCCTCCCAGTACGGAGGTGAGGAAGTTACTGAGAATATGATTTACTGGGAGAAAGCCTCCAACGGCAATCTATTGCTCAGGGTCGATGCCCTCACGATCCAGGCCGATAAAGGGCAGGACATCGAGAAGGCCGTGAAAGTCAGCTCGGAGAATCCTATAATAGCCTCGATCAAGCCGGAGAAGACCTCTTCCCCCGGTACGACAAGGGTGAAGGTCACCAACCTGTTCGAGGGAGACCTTCAGGCGTTCTCGCTTAGCTCCGCTTCGAAGAGGCAGATGAATCTCGGAGGAGTCAAAGGCGACGCGAGTTTCATCGAGAGCGTCCGGACATATCCGATCAATACGGAAGTCACTGTCACAAAGACCTTCACATATAACCAGCCCACGCCGAACTTCGGTGGCGGCGGGCAGAGCCCGATGCGTACCCAATCCCTTCCTGCCGGTCGCGAGGCCGGGACTGTCACTCTCGTGCTGAACACTTCTATGGTGCTTCTGCCGGAGACCCCCATGCAGCCCAGGCTCTTCGACGCCCGCGTCGGCTATTTCGCTGACGGCTACAGCAAGTTCTCGGATGAGCAGCAAGGCGTCGAGAACGTCAGGTTCATCACCCGCTGGCGTCTTGAGGCGCGTCCGGAGGATGTCGAGAAGCAGAAGAGGGGAGAGCTCGTAGAGCCCGTGAAGCCGATCATCTACTACATCGATCCCGCCACCCCGAAGCAGTGGAGGAAATACCTGATCGCCGGAGTTAATGACTGGCAGAAAGCCTTCGAGCAGGCTGGGTGGAAGAACGCCATCAGAGGCGAGGAGTGGCCGGAGGACAATCCGGACATGAGCCTTGAGGACGCCCGTTTCTCAGTGATCCGTTATCTCGCTTCTCCTACCGCCAACGCTTACGGTCCCAATGTGCATGATCCACGGTCCGGGGAGATCCTCGAGAGCCACATTGGCTGGTATCACAACGTCATGACCCTTGTCCATGACTGGTACCAGATCCAGGTCGGCGCTGTCGATCCTAGGGCCCGCGCTTTCAAATATGACGAGGAGCTTATGGGAGACCTGATCCGTTTCGTCTCTTCCCACGAGGTGGGCCATACCTTGGGACTCCGTCATAACAAAGGTTCAAGCTTCATGACCCCCGTGGAGAAACTCCGCGACAAGGAATGGGTCGAGAAGAACGGTCACACGGTCAGTATCATGGACTATGCCCGTTTCAACTATGTCGCCCAGCCGGAGGACAATATCGGTAAGGCCGGACTCTATCCCAGGATCAACGATTATGACAAGTGGGCTATTGAATACGGTTATAAGGCTACTCCTTACAAGACTCCCAAGGAGGATCACCTTTACTGGAACAAGGTCATAATCGAAAGATTGGCCGCCAACCCGAAGCTTTGGTTCGGAGGTGAGGGATATGATTCCGATCCCAGGGCCCAGAGTGAGGATCTCGGCGACAACTCTGTCACCGCGAGCGAATACGGTATCAAGAATCTCAAGCGTATTATCAATCAGATTCCCGAGTGGAACGCTGAGGAAGGCGACCAGTACAGGAATGTCAGCCGTATGTATTCAGCCCTGACCGGGCAGTACAACCGCTACCTCGGTCATGTCGCTTCCAACATCGGAGGTCGTTACATCACCTACAAGAGCATCGAGCAGCCTGGTCCCGTGTACGAGGCCGTTCCCAAAGAGCGTCAGAAGGATGCCTTGGATTTCCTGAACAGGAACCTGTTCCAGAAGCCTTCATGGCTGATTGACGTTCCTTACATGGATAAACTCACCGATAGCCCTGACTCTTATCTTTATTCTATGGTCAACGGAGTAGTTAGCTCCGGGAACCTCTTGAGTGTCAGCAAGCTTGACAGACTTGGCCAGTTCGCCCAGAAAGATGCTTCGAATTACAAGCCCGAAGAGTATCTGAATGACCTGAAAGATATGGTGTTCACTGAACTCTATAAAGGAAAGGCCACGGACAGCTATCGTCGTTATCTCCAGCGTCGTTTCGTGAGTGCCGCTATCGAGGTGATCAACGACAGAGGAGGAGAATCTTCTGACGGTCGCGCTCTGATTCTCGCCACTCTGACAGATATCCAGAAGAAGGCTGCCAAAGCCAAGTCTTCAGATACCGCCACCCAGGCCCACTGGCAGGATATCGCCAAGACTATTGAGAAAGCTCTTAAATAGTTTGTCACTTGCTGACGGCTATGACTGAAAAAGAAAAAAGGGATGCCGGACTTTTGTATAACGCTGGCAATGACGAGGAACTGATCGCGGAGGTCCGAAAGGCAAAAGACCTTTGCCACCAGTACAACCAGCTGGCTCCGATGGATTTCGAGGGGCATAGGGATATCCTCTCAAAACTTTTCGGGAAGATAGGGGAGCGGATCAATATCTATCCCCCGTTCTGGTGCGACTATGGATATAATATCGAAGTCGGGGAGGAGTTCTTCGCCAATCACGGCGTGACTATCCTGGACGGAGGAAAGGTCATATTCGGGAATCATGTTTTGATCGGTCCCGGTTGCGGCTTCCATACCGCCGGCCATCCCTTGGTCGCCGATCAGCGGAACCGTTGGCTCGTATTCAACAAGCCAATAACAGTCGGTAATAACGTCTGGTTTGGAGCTGGGGTACAGGTGCTACCCGGAGTCAGCATAGGCGACAATGTCGTCGTGGCCGCCGGAAGCGTGGTAACCCATGACCTGCCGTCAGGATGTGTCGCGGCTGGTAATCCTTGCCGGGTGCTTCGGGAAATAACTGATGATGATAGGATATGAGACGGATTCTGTTGTTTTTGGCCATACTCTCCACCATTGTCTCTTGTGAGGAGCGGGCGAGTCGCGTGACTGTTACTTTCAAGGAGGTTGAGAAATCCTTCGCCGAGCCAGGGAAAGAGTTCAGGCCGGCGCCGCTGTGGACATGGAATGCCCGTGTGAACCGTGGGGACATTGACTCGGGCCTGCGCTTTTTCAAGGAGCAGGGCTTCGGAGGAGCGTTCATCCATCCTCGTCCGGGACTTGAGACAGATTATCTGTCCGAAGAATGGTTCGAACTCTACCGCTACAGTGTCGAGAAAGCGAAGGAACTGGGACTGGACATCTGGATATATGACGAGAATTCCTATCCGAGTGGTTTCGCCGGTGGCCATGTACAGCGGGAAATGCCTGAGTCATGGGATCATACAATCCGGCTGCGGCCGCACCGTTTTGAGTCTCTCCCGGAAGACCTGTCCGGGTATTCATATTTCCTGAGGCAGGAAGGCGAGGACTTTGTCGACATCTCCTCCAATCTTGATTATTATAAAGGAAAGCCGGGAGTATATTACCTCTATACCGCCGAGAATGGAGAGGCTGTGCATGGCATGTCGGCCTGGACCGGAGGTTATCCTTATGTCGATCTGCTCTATCCCGGTGTGACTGGGAAATTCCTTGAGATAACGATGAGCGGCTACGAGAAGGAGTTCGGGGAGGACCTCGCTCCACTCCTTCACGGATCATTCTCCGATGAGCCCTGGTGCCCTTTCTTCACCCCCGCCATGTTCGAGGAATTCAAAAATGACTGGGGATATGACCTCTTGCCAAACCTTCCGAAACTGGCCGAGGAAGTCGGTGACTGGAAGAAGGTCCGCAGGGACTACGCCCAGACCAGACTTCGCCTTTTCGAGGAGCATTGGTCCGTCCCTTATTCCAAGTATTGCGAGGATCATGGGATGATCTGGACGGGACACTATTGGGAACATGATTGGCCAAGGACAGCCATGGGGCCCGATAACATGGCCATGTACCGTTACCATCAGATGCCAGCTATCGACATGCTTTTCAATGATTTCAACGAGAAATCTGTCGATGCCCAGTTCGGCAATATCAGGTCCGTGAAAGAAGTCAGGAGTGTGGCTAACCAATGCGGCCGCCAGCGTGTCTTGTGCGAGACTTATGGCGGTGCGGGATGGGACTTGACCTTCGAAGACATGAAGCGTCTGGCTGACTGGGAATATGCGCTCGGCATCAACTTCATGAACCAGCATTATTCGAATGTGACGGTTGAGGGCGCCAGGAAGATGGACTACCCTGATTATTTCACTCGCTATTCTCCTTGGGGAGAAGACTACAAGCTTCTCAACGACCATGTCGGCCGCCTCTCACTGGTGCTCAGCCAAGGCGAGCAGCTGAATGATATTCTCGTGATCGAGCCGACCAACACCGTCTGGCAATATGATTCCGAGTGGTATAACAATCCTGAAGTTCAGCGGATTGGGAATGCTTTCCAAGCGTTTGTGACTTCATTGGAGAAGGATCAGTATGAATATGACCTCGGATCGGAAGACATCATCAAAGATTTGGGAAAGGCCGAGGATGGCAAGTTCATCGTCGGGCGGAGGGCCTATTCGGTGGTCGTGATTCCGGAGCAGGTTGAGGTCCTTTATCCGGAGACAGAAGCGCTGCTGGCTGCTTTTGAAAGTCAAGGTGGTGAGGCCGTTTGGATGAACAAGGGAGAGAAGATGACAGATGTCCCGAAAGGGGGAGCCGTTTTCGGGGACCTTGAAGGAACGGGACTATACCACCATCGCCGGGAGTACAGAGACGGGGAATTGATCTTCCTCGCAAATTCCTCATTGACAGAAGTTTCCAGAGGTACTCTCACAATCGCGGGCTCCTGTCTGATCGAATATGACACGATGACTGGCGAGAAGTTCTCCTACCCATCCGAGCCCGCCGGCAAGGGGGAGGTCAAGGCTTCTTTTTCTCTTCCTCCGGCGGGCCATCTGCTTCTTTTCGCGTCCCGGAAGAGGGTCTCGCTTGGGGGAAAGCCTTCAGTGCCTTCCGAGAAGGGTCCCGTTCTACAGCCTGATTCCGGACTAAGAGTCAGAAGGTTGTCCGACAATTACCTGACTCTTGATGCCTGCGACATCTATATTGACGGAACTCTTTTCCGGAAAGATGATTACGTTGTCAAGGCAAGCAGGGACCTGTATGCCAGGTTCGGGATGGAAAACCCTTGGGAGAGCGCTGTCCAGTACAGGCAGGAAGCCATTGAGGCTGATACCATCAAGGTCGGGGATATCCATGTCCGGTACTATTTCCAGATTGCTCCAGGTACCGATCGGTCAACTCTCAAACTGGTATGCGAGAAACCGTGGCTCTGGAAAGTCACGGTCAATGGAGGAACTCCGGTACTGATGGAGGATGTTCACCCGCTGGATGCCCGGACCGGTTGCTTCGACATTTCCGTCCTCGCCAAGGAAGGCAGGAACATCGTCGACCTGCACATTCCTCACATGAGCGTGTTCGCTGAGATTTCCGACGCGTTCATCTGCGGTGATTTCTCCGTAGTCCCCGGCTCGGACGGGTGGACGATCGCGCCACCTTCCACATTGGGTAAAGGCTGGTGGAGCGGGCAGGGAATGCCATTCTACTCCTGGACTGTCTCGTATTCAAGAGATTATATGGTTGAGGACCCTTCAAGGCACTACCTTCTGGCGCTGGACGAACTTCATGGCACGGTGGCTGAAGTCCTGGTCAATGGGGAGAAAGCCGGGATCATCGGCTGGAAGCCTTTGGAAATCGATTTGTCGGGGCTTCTCAAAAAAGGCAAGAACGAGGTGGATGTACGCGTCATCGGATCGCTTCACAACCTTTATGGCCCTCACCATGTCGGTCATACCACTATGGTAGGCCCCGGCCACTGGAACGAAGTCGCGGGTAAGATGGATTGTTCTCAATACATTTTCCGCCAATACGGACTGGCTGGTGATTTCGAGATCCGGGAATATTGACTCATGCCCTGCCCAGAATCGCGGTCTTGTATTTAAGTGTCTGATAGGCTGATCTGTAGATTAGGTGTGCGTAGTAGGCGGCGAAGAGCAGGTGCACTTTGGCGTCCAGGCTTAACTGGGAGCCTGTCGTCCGGGAGATGAGGATCCCGCCGAACCAGATGATGAAAAAGGCGATAAGGCATCCTATATTGGCGTCCCGCATGTCTTTGGTCGCTGTGGCGCCAATATATATTCCGTCCCAGGTGAATGCCGGGCAGCCAAGGAGAGGCATGATGACAAGCCAGGGCAGATAGGCTTTGGCGGCTTGGATGACCGTGTTGTCCGAGGTCATCAGGCGAAACATCGGCGTCCCTGCCGCGGCGTATAGGAACACGAAAAGCATCCCGATGCCCATGCTCCAGATAAAGGTCCATTTGACTGTCTTGGAGACGGCATATTTGTCCCTGCGACCGACAAAACGGCCTGTGAGCGCCTCGCCGGCGAATGCGAAACCGTCCGTGAAGTAGGAGAATATCATCATGAGTTTCATCATGATGGAGCACATGGCGAGGAGGGTGTCGCCGAAGCGGGCCGAGATGGCGGTGAACGCCAGGTACACGGCCATCAGGCACAGCGACCGCACGAACAGGTCCCCGTTCACGCTGAAGAACTCCCTCATACTTACAGTGCCGAGGGTGGCATGGGTCGCGCTGGCCAAGGTGCTGTCGGACGCAGCACCATGCCGCAGAAGTAGGCGGTATTTAAGCGTGAAGATGATGGCGGCGGTGAGGAGGCCGGAGTACTGGGCTATGAAAGTGCCCCAGGCGATTCCGGTGAAACCGATCCCGGAAAAGGATGTGCCGGGCACTCCGAGGGCTAGCAGGATGCTGGCGACGATATTCATCCCGTTGACCATTATGTCGGTCAGCATCGAGGAAAAAGTGTCCTGCATCCCGATGAACCACCCTCTCATCACCATCAGGCACAAAGTGGCCGGAGCTGCCCATATCCTGATATAGAAGTACTTGAGAGCCAGCTCCATGACTTCATCAGAGCACTGCACGAACACGAACATCAGCTTTTGGAATGGCCACTGTACCGCTATCAGGACAAGCGCTGAGACAAGAGCCGCTCCAATCGCATGCCGGAGATTCTGAAGACAAGCTTCCCAATCTTCCCTGCCATAGGCTTGTGCAGTTAGCCCTCCTGTACCAGCCCGCAGGAAGCCGAAGTTCCAGTACAGCATATCGAACATCAGCGAGCCTACCGATATGCCCCCGATCAAGGCCGCGGCGGAGGTCTCCAGATGCCCGGCTACGGCGATATCGACCAGACCGACCAGCGGAACGGTCAGGTTCGCCAGGATGCTCGGTAGGGCGAGTCTCAATATCTCCTTGTTCAGATGTCTCACTTGAAATACTTTCCGATGACCGGTAGGGAGGAGAGGGGAAAGTCACGCCATACTATCAAAGCGCAGAAGGCGAGGATCATCACCACATTGGCGCACAAAGCCGCCCAGGTGCCGAGGTGATTGTTGGCCATGACCATGCCGGCGTAAAGGGCAGAGGCCGCGAGGCAGTAGAGGAATATGTCCTTGAGAGGATAGTCAATAGGATATTTCTTCTGCCCGACGAAATAAGAGAGCAGGGTGGCGGTGCCGTAGCCTCCGACTCCGGCCCAGGCGCAGGCCATGTATCCGATTTTAGGGATGAATATGATGTTGATGGCGAACAGGACCAGGCATCCTATTCCCGAGAAAAGAGCGCCCCAGAGCGTCTGGTCGGTGAGTTTATACCAGAAAGACAGGTTGAAATACACTCCCATCAGGATCTCGGCGGCCATGACGATCGGCACTACTTTAAGTCCAACCCTGTAATCCTCTCCGATTATGTATTTCAGGATATCCATGAACCCTATCACGCAGAGGAAAGCCAGCAGCGTGAATATTATGAAATACTTCATGGCCTTCGCATAAGTCTCCTTACTGTCTCTTTCTGAGGAGCTTCCAAACACAAAAGGCTCGTAGGCATAACGGAAGGCCTGGGTTATCATAGCCATTATCATCGCAATCTTGATGCATGCGCCGTATATTCCGAGCTGGGCCGCTCCGTCCTCGCCTTTATAGACATAAGGGAATAGAATCTGGGATGCTGTCTGGTTGAGGATTCCAGCTATTCCGAGCACCAGGATCGGCCAGCTGTAGGAGAGCATCCTTTTCATGAGGCTCCAGTCGAACCCGTACTTGAACCCCTTGAGTTCACCGGCGAAGAACAACGTCATGAATGCCGTGCAGAAGAGGTTGATATAGAACACCCAACCCACTTGGATGCCGTTGTCGTAAATGCCGAACGGGTTGAGGCCGAGCTTCGGCAGGAAGACAAAGTACAGAAGGTTCAGGAAGATATTCAGGAATATGAATCCGAGCTTAAGGGCCGCGAACTTCAGGGGACGTTTCTTGTGCCTGAGATAAGCGTACGGGATGCACTGGAAGGCGTCTATCGCCACTGTCAGAGCCATCGTCCAGATGTAGTCCGGGTGGTCAGGATAGCCCATGGCCTTGGATATCGGGCCGAGAAAGCCTATCACCAGCGCCATGAAGAGGGCCGAAGTGGTCAGCACCGAAGTCAGGATCGTGGAATAGACCTTGTCCGGGTTTTCCCCCTCCTTGTTGGAGAACCTGAAGAAGGTGGTCTCCATCCCGTAGGTCAGGATCACCAGTAGCAGGGCGGTGTAGGCATAGAGATTCGTGACTACTCCATAACCTCCGCTGGAAGCGTTTATGACATAAGTATATAGGGGAACCAGAAGATAGTTCAGGAACCTCCCGACAATGCTGCTCAGGCCATATATGGCCGTGTCCTTCGCCAAAGACTTCAGATTAGCCATATCTCTTGATTATGACAAATTTATCCGTTGTAGGCTTCGAGAGCTTTCTCCAGAACGAGCAGCGCCCTCGCCAGATCGTCCTTCTTGAGGACGTAAGCCATCCTGACCTGGTTCTTGCCCAGGCCCGGGGTGCTGTAGAATCCCGCTGCGGGTGCCATCATCACGGTTTCTCCGGAGAATCCTTCCGGAGTGCCCTCGCCCTTGTAGCTGAATTCCGAAAGGCACCACTTGCAGAAGTCCTCCGCATCCTCGACAGGAAGTGACGCGACAGTATAGAAAGCTCCTTTTGGCATTGGAGAAAAGACTCCGGGGATTTTGTTGAGCCCGTCGATGAAGAAGTCCCTTCTCCCGAGATATTCCTCGAAACACTCCCTGGAGTACTCCTCGGTTCCCTCGATGGAAGCCTCGGCGACAATCTGTCCCAGAAGGGGAGGGCTGAGCCTGGCCTGGCAGAATTTCATCACAGTGCCGAGGAATGTGCTGTTGTGGCTCACGATCATGCCGACCCGGATCCCGCATTCGGAATATCTCTTTGAGACAGAATCCACCACGATGACATTTTCCTCGATCTCAGGAAGGCAAAGCGCGGAGAGATAGGGCTCATCGGTGTATCGGAACTCCCGGTACACCTCATCGGAAATAAGGAACAGGTCATGCTTCTTGACGATGTCCCTCAGCCTGTACAGCTCCTCTTTGGAATAGAGGTAGCCGGTAGGGTTGTTGGGGTTGCAGATCAGGATCGCCTTCGTCCTGTCCGTGATGGCTCTCTCGAAGTCATCAACGCCGGGCAGGGCGAAGCCGTCCTCTATCTTTGATGTGACGGTCTTGATCGTCACACCTGCCGAGACTGCGAACGAGATGTAGTTGGCATATCCCGGCTCGGTCATTATTATCTCGTCGCCCGGATCCATGCAGCTCATGAATGTCAGCAGCAGGGCTTCCGAGCCGCCGCTTGTGACAATGATCTCCTTCTCCGTGACATCGATCCCGAACTTGGCGTAGTAGCCGGTGAGGGTGTCTCTCAATGGTTTGATGCCATTGCTAGGACTGTATTCGAGTGTCGTCCTGTCAATCCTCCTGAGGGCGTCAAGCGCCTTCTTTGGAGTAGGCAGGTCCGGCTGCCCGATATTCAGATGGTACACTTTCATTCCGCGCGACTTGGCATCGTCGGCGAAAGGGGTGAGCTTCCTGATCGGAGAGGCGGGAACCTTTATCCCGCGGATGGAAACGCCGGGCATGACGAGGAAAAATTATTTGGCCTTACCCTGGTTCGCTACCGCTTCCTGCTTGCGCTTGAGTTCCTCGGGATCAGCGAGGTAATAGTCATTCACGAGGTTGAGGTTGTCATCAAACTCGAATACGTAGGGCGTGGCCGTAGGGATGTTCAGCTTCACGATGTCGGCATCGGAGATGCCTTTGAGATGCTTCACGACACCGCGGAGGCTGTTGCCGTGGGCGACGACGACGATGCTGTCATGCTCCTTGAGGGCGGGGAATATCTCGCACTCCCAGTAAGGCATGACCCTTTCGATGCACTCCTTGAGGGCCTCGGTGCGGGGGATGTACTGGTCGGGAACACCGGCATAGCGGGGATCCCTGGTGGCGCTGTTCGGGTCGTCCTCGGGAAGGTTGTGGGGGGCGATGTCGAAGCTGCGGCGCCAGATCAGCACCTGCTCGTCGCCGTATTTCTGGGCTGTCTCGGCCTTGTTGAGGCCCTGAAGCATTCCATAGTGCTTTTCGTTGAGCCTCCAAGTCTTCTTGACGGGAATCCAGTCGAGATCCATCGAGTCGAGGACGTTGTTCAGGGTCTTGATGGCCCTCTTGAGGTATGATGTGTAAGCCACCTCGAAGGTGAAACCGTTCTCTTTCAGGATTTTGCCGGCATCGAAAGCTTCCTGGACACCCTTCTCGCTCAAATCAACATTGGTCCACCCCGTGAACCTGTTCTCCTTGTTCCACTGGCTTTCGCCGTGACGGATAAGTACAATTCTCTTCATGTTCTAAAAATTAAAGTGATTTATTTTGTTTGTTATCGGTTTCGTATTTTTCGCACCATTCCTTAAGGCCGCAATCCCCGCACCTGGGCTTCCTGGCCACGCAAGTGTAGCGGCCGTGCAGGATCAGCCAATGGTGGGATCTCGCCCTCAGGTTCTCGGGGATGTTCTTCTCCAAGTCCTTCCTTACGGAGTCCACGGTCTTCCCTTTTGACAGTCCAAGCCTTCTTGAAACCCTGAACACATGGGTGTCCACGGCGATCACCGGCTTGTCGTAAACTATCGAGGCTATGACGTTCGCTGTCTTCCTTCCCACTCCGGGGAGAGTCATCAGCTGATCTATGTCCGCGGGGACCTCTGAGCCGAAGTCCGAGACCAGTTTTTCCGCCATGGCGATCAGGTGTCCGGTCTTGGAATTGGGGTATGAAACGCTTCTGACAAAAGGATATACCTCCTCGAAGGTCGCGGCGGCGAGATCCTTCGGCTCGGGGAAGCGCTCAAACAGCGGGGGAACTACCATGTTGACCCTTTTGTCAGTACACTGCGCGCTGAGGATGACGGCTACGAGCAGGTGGAAAGGCGAGTCGTAATGGAGCTCGGTCGCCGGCATGGGCTGGTTCTCCTCGAACCAGGCAAGTATTCTGGAATATCGCTCAGTTTTCCTCATCTCAAATTGTCAAGGCGAGATCGATGACCTCGTCATCGACACTTTCCTCGCATTTCTCGTCCTTGCAGACGAATATCCTGCCGTGGTATTTCTCGAATATTCCCCGGTTGTGCGTGACCATCACTATCGCCGTCCCGTCCTCTTTGTTGATTCCGGTGAGAAGACGCATGATTCCGTCGGCTGTCTCGTTGTCAAGGTTGCCCGTGGGCTCGTCGGCTATGATCAGGCCTGGCTTGTTCAGCAGGGACCTCGCTATCGCCACCCTCTGCTGCTCTCCACCAGAGAGTTGGTGGGGCATCTTGTGGGCCTTGTGGGTCATGCCAACGTCCTCGAGGACTTCGCGGATGCGCTTGTCAGCGGCATTCCGGTCTTTCCAGCCAGTGGCCCGGAGGACAAACTCGAGGTTATCCTCGACAGTCCTGTCCATGAGCAGCTGGAAATCCTGGAAGACCACCCCGATCTTTCTCCGAAGATAGGGTATGTCCTTTTCCCTCAAACCATTGAGCTTGTACCCGCAAACCTCGCCGAACCCTTTTCGGAGAGGATTCTCGCCGATCATGGTACGGATGATGGAGGTCTTGCCTGTACCGACCTTACCGACGATGTACACGAAATCTCCAGGGTTGATGCTCATGTCCAAACCGTAGATGACTACATTGTCGCCACCTTGGATGTCCGCCTTCTTGAAAGAGACAATCGGCTCGTTTTTTGTTGATCGCGTAGTTTTGTCTTCCATGATTCTACAAATATACTTCTTTTTTTTAAGTATAATGAGTAAATTTGTGGATTGTAGATTTGAACTATAAACTTTCGCAAGATATCGTTATGAAAAGAAAACTCACCGCGGCTCTGCTTTCCGCCACGGTCCTGCTCGGGGGACTCGCGCTCCGGGCGCAAGACCGGACTTCCGGCAGCTACCGCCATGCCCTCGACCTCTACAACCATGGCATGTTCGAGAGGGCGGGAACCATCTTCGACCAGATTTCCTCCGAAAAAGGCGATCTGCTGGCTGAGGGTTACAGGACCCTCTGCGCCGTCCGTCTCCAGGAGAACGGTTACGAGACGATGGTTGCCAATTACCTGGGGACTTACCCTTACTCGAAGCTAGTGCCCCAGATCCGTTTCTACCATGGCCTGAACCTTTTCGACCGTGAGGACTACAGCGCCGCCGCGGGGGAATTCGGTCTCATTGATCCAAAGTTCCTGGACAAGGGGCAGATCGCCGAATACATGTTCAAGCATGGGTACGCCCTGTTCGAGGAGGGAGACCTGGATGGAGCGAGGGATATATTCGCGAGAAGCGAGAAGATGCCTTATTCGGACTACACCGCTCCCTCAAGGTATTCCATGGGCTACATCGACTACACCAGGAAGGATTTCAAGGAAGCCTACAACTGGTTCGAGAAAGCCGGGAAGGACGCCAGGTTCACTGACATATCGAATTACTACATGACCGAGTGCCGTTTCATGCAGAAGGATTACGCTTATGTCCTGAAGAACGGCGTCAAGATGTATGACGAGGTCCCGGCAGACCGTAAGTCTCACCTCGCGAGGATCATTTCCGAGTCTTACCTCGCGACCGGCGATTCCGGCAAGGCCAAGGAGTTCTACGACAAGATCGAGAGCGACAGGATCGACATGGACAGGGACGACTGGTTCTACGCCGGGACCGTCCTTTATTCCAACGGGGACTTCAAGGGGGCCATCGACAATTTCACCAGGATGTCGAGCAGGACGGACTCGATCGGCCAGATCGCCAACTACCAGCTCGGTTACAGTTACATCCAGACCGGGAACAAGGTCGCCGCCCTGGACGCTTTCAGGGATGCCTCCGTACTTGGTTTCAACCCGGACATCCGTGAGGACGCCCATTTCAATTACGCCAAGCTCTCTTTCGACCTGAACCACAACCCCAAGGTCTTCGACGACTACATGGCCAAGTATCCGGGCAAAGAGAAAGGCGACCAGATCTATAGCTATATGGCCCTGGCCTCGCTGTACAATCATGATTACGCCGGAGCCGTTGACGCATACGCCAATATCGACAACCTGGACAATAACCAGAGGGCCAACTACATGCGGGCCAATTACTTGAGAGCCAACCAGCTGATTCAGAACGGCTCGTGGAGGGACGCGGTGCCGCTGCTGAAGGCCGCTGGGTATTACTCCGACAAGAGGGAACCTTTCAACCAGCTCACGAGATACTGGCTGGGTGAGTCGTATTATCGGGGCGACCAGTTCGACAAGGCCGTGGAGACTTTCCAGGATCTTTACAACAACTCCGCCCTCGACGGCAAGCCGGAAGGTAAGCTGATCCCTTTTGATCTGGCATACAGTTATTTCCGTATGGGAGATTACGAGAATGCGGCCAAATGGTTTGACGAGTATCTCCAGGAAAGGAATCCTTCAGAGGGAGAGGACGCCGCCTCGAGACGGGCCGACTGCGATTTCATAAAGAAAGACTATAAGACCGCCGTCAAGGGATATGAGGATGCCATGAGAAGGTTCGACTATTCTTCCAATCTCTACCCTGCGTACAAGGCGGGTATAGCCTATGGTCTTCTTGGCGACAAGAAAGGTAAGGTCGATGTCCTGTCAAGGGCGCTGAAGTACAATCCTTCAGCTGATTATTATTCGGAGGCCATGTACGAGCTCGGGCGGGCTTATGTCGCTTCCGGGAACAATGACGCCGCTGTCAAGGCATTCGATAAGCTGCGGGTTAATACGGATGACAAGACTATAGCGGCCAGGGCCCTGATCGAACTTGGAATGATCTACAGGAACATGTCCGAGTACGAAAAGTCCCTCGGCTACTACAAGAGGGTCGTCGAGGACATGCCTGGCACCGAGTATGCGAGTGATGCCCTCGCCGCGATCGAGTCCATCTACCAGACTGACGGCAGGACTGACGAGTTCATCGACTACGCCGACAAAGTGGGAGCTATCAAGGACAAGAGCGCAGGGGAGAAGGAAAGCATGTATTTCGCCGCTGCGGAGCAGCTTTACCTTTCTGAGAACTGGAATAAGGCCCTGGCATCCCTGCAGAACTACCTCGAGCGTTATCCATCGGGCTCTGATGCCGGCAAAGCTGTATTCTACACGGCCGAGTGCTATCGCAATCTGGGCAAGAAAGAGCAGGCTTGCGACTGGTACAAGAAGGCAGTTTCGGGTGGGACTGGTTCCTCTTACGCGGAGGCCGCGATGCTTAATTTCTCAAGGCTCTCTTACGAGATGCAGCGTTACAAGGATGCCTATGGCGGATTCAGCTCTTTGCTTGGCGCCGCCAAGATCGAGGGGAACAAGCACACCGCGAGGGTCGGCATGACCCGCTCGGCTTACCGGGCCGGAGACTACTCCTCAGCCATCTCCTGCGCCGACAAGGTAAAGGCGGATTCCAAGAGCACCGAGGCTGAGCTCAGGGAAGCGGACTACATCAAGGCCAAGTCTTTGCTGTCCACCAATGAGAGAAGCCGGGCGTTCGAGATATTCAATGTCCTGGCTGCCAAGCCTTCCACCGATGAGGGCGCCGAGGCGGCTTACATGCTGATCCAGGATGCCTACGACCAAGGCAAGTACGATACGGTCGAGAAGAAGGTTTACGACTTCTCCTCCAAGGCTGCTGGTCAGAACTATTGGCTCGCCAAGGCTTTCATCGTACTGGGCGACTCTTTCGCCGAGCAGGACAACTACACCCAGGCAAAGGCCACTTTCGAGAGTGTGCTCAATGGCTACCAGCCGGTGACCGGAACCTCCGACGATGTGCTGGACAACGTCCGCATGAGACTCTCAAAACTGAATAACCTGATGAACTAGAGAAGAGAGATGGACATGAGAAAGAATATATTGGCGGTTGCCGCGGCGCTTTTCTGCGCGGTCTCTTTCGCCCAGAACAATATCAATCCGACCGTCGAGGTTACCAACACCTATCAAGGCGACCCTTCCGAGGTCCACAAACCCCAGATTGGGATGGCGATCCCGGATTCCCTGCTCAGGTTCGACATGGATTTCGGTTACGAGGTCTTCGAGAAGCCGTACCAGGGAGCCTATAATTTCAAGCCTTACATGCTTGCCATGAAGCCTGACAAGAACGCGTATCAGGGCAAGGAACTGTACTTGAGAGCCGGTGCGGGCTACTCGCTTCATCCGCAGCTGGATTTCGTGTTCAGCCCTGAGAGGAAGGGCCCCTTCCAGATGAGCGTTTACGCGGGACACAAATCCTACTTCGGAAAGTATAACTCGCTCAAAACTGAGAAGGAAGGCGATTGGCTCAAGGTTGATAAGGTTCCGGGCAAGTCGTTCAATGGCTACGACGCCCTTTCCTCCTTGGGGATCGAGGGCAGTTATAATTTCGCCAAGACAATCGTTTCCTTCGGTGCCGGTTATGAGTGGCTGTTGACTCGGGACACCTTGTTCAAACGCTCCCTCAACGCTGCCAATCTCAATTTGCGGATCCGCTCCAACCGGGACGATGAGAAGTATGTCTTCTATGACATCAGGCTCAACGGGAGGTTCGGAGGCGACAGCTGGGCTGGAAAGAAGCTGAGCGGGAGTGCGGTGACCCTCGCCGGAGAGGCCGGCCCTGTATTCGACGCCACCAAGGCGGCCCTCCTGGGGTTCGAGGCCCAGACCCTGTCATACGGCAACTTCTATGACACCAATGCCGGTAAGCTTGCCCTTATCCCGAAATACAGGATGACTTACGGGAAGATCGACATGAGTCTCGGTGTCAGGTTCGAGGTGCTTCTCAGGGGAAAGGTCAGCGAGTCCGCGCGGATGGGCTCGTCCATGTTCCAGACCAAGGGAGGAATCATATTCCCGGACCTCCATTTCAGGTATAATCCTACCAATAACCTTAGCCTGTTCGCCGAAGCTACCGGAGGGAACACGCTGAACACATATTCCTCGATCATCTCAAGACACCACTTCATCGATCCGATGAGCATGACCACCCCGCTGATGGACAACTCTGTGGAGAAGGTGAATGCCAGGATCGGTATTGAGGGGAATGCGGGCGAGAGGCTTCAGGTCGGTGTGTCCGGAGGTTTCGCCCTTGTGGGCAACGGCTTGATGGACTGCGGAATGGGTCTCCCGTCCATAAATGCCGATCCTTCCGTTTTCCTTCCTTCCGTATCTTACGCTGACTACAGCATGGTTTACGCCGACGCCCTGGTCGATTATAAAGCCGGAGGATTCCATTTCGACGGTGCGCTTCACCTTCGAAAAACGGCTATGAAATATGCTGCCGACTTCGGCCTTGCCCTTCCGAGGGTGTCCTATGACGCGAGAGCCATCTATGACATCACGTCCAGGATTTATGCCGGTGTCCGGGTCTCCGGCGCGGGTGCCCGTCTCGGCAGATGCTGGGGGATTCCGGTCTGGATAAACAGCAGCGATGATGAGATGCTTTCTTACGATGTGAAAGTGCCAGGATGGTTCGATGTCGGCCTTATGGGAGGGTGGCAATTCAACCGCAAGATCGGCTTCTGGCTTGAGTCCGGCAACCTCCTTTGCGAGTCGATCCAACGATCGCCGTTTTATTCCGAAAAAGACCTGTGGATAACGGCCGGAATCACCTTAAATATCTAGAATTTTTCGTATATTTGTCCGTTTTATGGGAGACCCCCAAAAACGGGCAAATTTTTTATTCTGAAAATGATTGAGAACGAGCAGATGAAGAAGGCGGAGGAACAGTATTCCGCCAGTAGTATCCAGGTTTTGGAAGGCCTTGAGGCTGTGAGGAAAAGACCCTCCATGTACATCGGCGATGTCGGTGAGAGGGGGCTTCACCATCTGGTATATGAGGTCGTCGATAATGGTATCGACGAGGCGATGGCAGGCTATTGCGACGAGATAAACGTCACCATACTCCCCGACAATTCGATCAGGGTCACGGACAACGGTCGAGGCATCCCTACGGGCATGCATCCAAAGGAGCACCGCTCCGCCCTGGAGGTGGTCATGACCGTCCTTCATGCCGGTGGTAAGTTCAACAAGGACAGCTACAAAGTGTCCGGTGGTCTCCACGGAGTCGGTGTGTCCTGCGTGAACGCCCTCTCGGACAGCCTTGTCGCCGAGATCCACAGGGAAGGCAAGGTCCATTTGCAGAAATATTCCAAAGGCAAGCCCCTGGGTCCGGTCGAGGTCGTGGGCGAATGCTCGGATACGGGAACCATCATCACCTTCCATCCGGACGACACGATCTTCACCCAGACGATCGTTTACAAGTACGATACCCTCGCCGCCAGGATGAGGGAACTCGCTTACCTCAACAAGGGTATAAAGATCACCTTGACCGATGAGAGGGAAGTGGTTGATGTCTTCGAGACCGACGCCAACGGCGATTCCAAGCCTACCGGGAAGCAGGACTTCCGCAAGGATGTCTTCTATTCCAAGGAAGGCCTCAAGGAGTTCATCGACTACCTCGACGCCGGAGCCAACCAGCTTATCCCCGAGGCGATCTGTGTCCAGAGCGACAAGGTGATCCCTATCGACATCGCCCTGTCGTACAACAACGGCTTCTCAGAGAAGATATATTCCTACGTCAACAACATCAACACGATCGAAGGTGGTACCCACCTGCAGGGCTTCAAGATGGGCCTTTCCCGCTCCCTGAAGAATTACGCCGAGAAGAACAACCTTCTTTCCAAGTTCAAGGGAGACCTCGCTCCGGAGGATTTCCGCGAGGGTCTCACCGCCGTTGTGTCTGTGAAGGTCGCCGAGCCCCAGTTCGAGGGACAGACCAAGACCAAGCTCGGTAACCCCGAGGCCACCTCGGCAGTTTCCCAGGCCACTTCCGCCGCCATGGAGCAGTATCTTGAGGAGCATCCCAAGGAGGGCAAGATGATCATCGAGAAGATCGTCCTCGCCGCCACCGCCAGGGAGGCCGCCCGCAAGGCCCGCGCGATGGTCCAGCGCAAGTCCGCCCTCACCGGGGCGGGAATGCCCGGCAAGCTCGCCGACTGTTCCGAGAGGGATCCCGAGAAGTGTGAGCTCTTCCTCGTCGAGGGAGATTCCGCTGGCGGTACCGCCAAGCAGGGACGCGACCGTCGTATCCAGGCCATCCTTCCGTTGAGGGGTAAGATCCTCAACGTCGAGAAGGCCGCCGGAGACCGCGCTTTCGACAGTGAGGAGATCAGGAATATCTACACCGCTCTTGGAGTCACAGTGGCCCAGGAGGATGAGGACGGGGTCAAGAGAATGGACCTCAGCAGGCTCCGCTACCACAAAGTCATCATCATGACCGATGCTGATGTCGACGGAAGCCACATCGCCTGCCTTATCCTGACCTTCTTCTTCCGCTATATGTTCGACCTCATCAAGAACGGCTACGTCTATCTCGCCACCCCTCCGCTTTATCTGGTGAAGAAGGGCAAGGAGGAACAGTACTGCTGGACTGACGAGCAGCGTTTCGAGGCCACAGCCAGACTTGGCAAGGGATCTGATAAGGGCGTGACGGTCCAGAGGTACAAAGGTCTTGGAGAGATGAGCGACGAGCAGCTCTGGGACACTACCATGGATCCGTCCCGCAGGCGTCTCCGCCAGATCACCATCGAGAACGCCGCCGAGGCGGAAAGGACATTCTCCATGCTCATGGGTGACGATGTCCCGCCAAGAAGGCAGTTTATCGAGGAGAATGCCCATTACGCCAACATCGACGCATAGTTTAATAATTAATCTGAATATAAACACTTTAGTATGTACAGCGATATTTTTGACAGGATCGAAAAAGATTCCGGCGGCCCTATAGGGCAGTACTTTGAGCAAGGTTTCGGCTATTACATGTACCCGAGGCTCGAGGGCGAGCTTGGCCCTCACATGACCTTCAACGGTATTCCCGTCTTGAACTGGTCCCTTAACAACTATCTTGGACTCGCCAACCATCCGGAGGTCCGCAAGGCGGACGCCCAGGCGGCGGCAGACTGGGGACTGGCTTATCCTATGGGAGCCAGAATGATGTCCGGCCACACCCGTTATCACGAGAAACTGGAGAAGATATTCGCTGATTTCGAGAAGAAAGAGGACGCGTTCCTTTACAATTTCGGCTACCAGGGTATCGTCTCCACGATTGATGCCTTGACAGGCCGTCACGATGTCATCGTCTATGACGCCGAGTGCCACGCTTGCCTGCTTGACGGTATCCGTCTCCATATCGGCAGCAAATACAAGTACCGCCACAACAACATGGAGGATTGCGAGAAGGTTCTTGCCCGCGCTTGTAAGGAAGCTGATGAGAACGGTGGAGGTGTCCTGCTTATCACCGAGGGTGTTTACGGCATGACCGGAGCGCTCGGAAAGCTGGATGAGATCGTCGCTCTCAAGAAGAAATATCCTTTCCGCATCCTTATCGACGACGCTCATGGATTCGGTCTGCTCGGTCCTCACGGTAGGGGAACCTCAGAGCATTTCGGTGTTATGGATGAGATTGACCTTTACATCGGCGCTTTCGCGAAGAGCATGGCCTCGATCGGAGGTTTTGTCGCCGGTCCCCACGCCATCATCAATTTCCTGAGGGCCAATATGCGTTCCCAGATGTATGCGAAGTCTCTTCCTATGCCTTTTGTCCTGGGTAACATCAAGAGAATGGAAATAATTGATTCTCCGGAAGGTGACGAGCTCAGGGCCAAGTGCTGGAAGGTCACGAGGGCTATTCAGGAAGGATTCAAGGCTGAAGGTTTCGACATCGGCGAGGCCCAGGCTTGCGTCACTCCTGTCCACATCAAGGGAGGAATCGCCCAGGCCACTAAGATGGCGAAGGATCTCCGTGAGAACTACCGCATCTTCTGCTCGATGGTTATCTATCCCGTCATCCCTAAGGGCATGATCATATTCCGTATTGTCTGCACCGCGGCCCACACCATGGAAGATGTTGAATATACCCTCAAGACTTTCAAGGAGATCAAGGCCAAACTCGATGCCGGCCTGTATGACGGAGACGACATAGCCGCCATGACAGTGAAATAATGGATAAAGAATACTTTACAGGCAAGGTCATCATCGTGACGGGAGCCAGCTCGGGAATCGGGTTGGCTTCCGCCCGCTTGTTCGCGTCCCGCGGGGCGAAGGTCGTGATGGCCGCAAGGTCCTATGACAAGCTCCTGGAACTTGCTCCCACCCTCTGCCCGGATCCTGAGCGTGTGCTTTGTGTGAAGACTGATGTCAGCAAGGAGGAAGACTGCAGGAACCTTATCGAAGAGACTGTCAGGAAGTTCGGCCGGATCGACATTCTCGTGAATAACGCCGGTATCTCCATGAGGGCCATGTTCAAGGATCTTGATCTGAGTGTGATCCGCTCCCTTATGGATGTCAACTTCTGGGGTACGGTCCAGTGTACCAAATATGCCCTTCCTTATCTTCTTGAGTCCAAAGGTCAGGTCGTGGGAGTGATATCCATCGCCGGGTTCTCTGCCTTGCCTGCCAGGACAGGGTACTCCGCTTCGAAATACGCCGTCCGGGGATTCCTCGACACGATTAGGATAGAGCATCTCAAGGATGGCCTGAATGTGCTTGTGTTCGCTCCAGGGTACACTGAGTCCAATGTGCGCAAAGCCGCTTTGACGGCGGACGGTTCCCCGCAGGGTGAGACCCCTTTGAAGGAGGAGAAACTCATGAGTGCGGAAGAGTGTGCCATTCATCTCGCAAAAGGCCTTGAGAAAAGGAAGTCGCAGGTTGTCCTGACCGGCCTTGGGAAGGCTACAGTGTTGGCTCACAATCTTTTCCCTCGGCTGACCGACAAACTCACATACGGTTATATCGCCAAGGAGGCGGGGAGTCCATTTAAATAGGCAAGACATGAACAAGTCGGAAGTGAGAATCAATTACAGGGTGGTGGTACCGTTGGTTTTGATCTTCGTGGTCCTTACGCTGGTTTTCCCGAGGAGTGCGAAGTTCGCTTATGACTACAGGAAGGGATCTCCCTGGACCCATGAGACGCTTCTGGCTCAGTTCGATTTCCCGATTTTGAAAAGCGAGGAGCAGATCAGGGAGGAAAGGAGCAAGAACAAACAGGTGGTGGTGCCTTACTATCGCTATCGTCAGGATGTTGTGGACAACAGCTTGAAAGCGGCGTATTCCCTCGATCTTGGCGGTTATTCCTCCATTCGGCCGCAGGTGGTCGCTTCCCTCGAGAATATCTACTCCCACGGGGTAGTCACTGACGAGGGTGTCAAACTGGACAAGGGAGAGGATCCCAGCGCCGCGGTGGTATATGTCCAGAAGGACAAACGGGCAGCTAAAAGGCCCGCTTCTGAAGTCTATAAAGAGTCGGATGCCAGGACAAGGATGCTTTCGGATGTCTCGTCCAAGCATACCAAATTCAATGTCGACTCGGTGCTGCGGGCCCATGGGGTCTATGAACTCATCACTCCCAATCTCGAATATGACTCAAGGACTACGGATCTGGTCAACTCGGAGTCTTCCCCCCGTCTGTCAACTACCCAGGGCTTTGTCAGCGCCGGTCAGCTGATTGTCTCGGAAGGGGAGATCGTCACCGCGGAGATAGCCCAGATGCTTGATTCTTATAAGGTTGAGTATGAGGATAACATGGGATATGGCGGCCCGAAGATCCTATTCTGGCTCGGCAACGCCTTGCTCGCCCTCGTACTGACCCTCCTTTTCTTCCTTGTCATTTATTTCCTCAACAAGAGGATATTCAGCGACACCAGGCGGTTCTGGTACCTTGTGCTCATCTTCCTGATAGCGGTCCTGACTACGATGATAGTCAACAAGTTCGCTCCGAAGTTCATGTACATGGTGCCGTTTACCCTCACAGCGCTGTACCTGGAGGCTTTCTTTAAGAACAAGATGAACCTGCCGATTTGCGTCGTCTCGTTCATGCCTCTGCTCATATTCCCAGCCAACGGAGTCCCACTTTATGTGATGTTCACCGTGGCGAGCGTGGTGGCGGTCTTCGCCTTTAAGTTTTTCAACCAGGGCTGGCAGCAGTTCATCACCGCGATTATTGTTTTCTTCAGCCTCGTTGTCACATATTTCGCCTTCCGCTTCATCGGGATGATCAGTGACGACCCTTACCAGGCTGTCCTGTTCATGTTTATAGGGTCCATGCTCAACGTCGCCGGCTATCCCCTTATATATCTCTTCGAGAAGATGTTCGGCCTGGTGTCCAACTCCCGTCTGCGTGAGCTTTGCGACACGAACAACCCTCTGCTTCGTGAGCTGGAGCGGAAAGCCCCCGGTACTTTCCAGCATTCCTTGCAGGTCATGAACATGGCCGATGCCGCCGCGAGGGCGATTGAGGCGAACTCACTCCTGGTGCGTGCGGGAGCGCTTTACCACGACATCGGCAAGATGCTGAACCCGACGTGCTTCATTGAGAATGACAGCCTCTCCGGCAACGGCCCCCATTATCACGACGGCCTGTCTCCGAAGGAGAGCGCCAAAGCCATCATCAAGCATGTCCCTGACGGTGTCGAGCTGGCGAAGGAGAACAACCTGCCTGAGCTTATCATTGATTTCATCCGTACCCATCACGGCACGTCAAATACGAGGTATTTCTACAACAAGTACCTTAACGAGGGAGGGGATCCCTCAGACGCGGACTGCTTCTTCTACAAGGGTGTGAAGCCCCGCACGAAGGAGCAGGTCATCCTCATGCTCTGCGACAGCATCGAGGCTGCCGCCCGCACTTTGAAAGACAATTCGCCCGAGACGTTCTCCGAATTCGTCGAGAACATCGTGGAGGGCAAGATCATAATAGGACAGCTGGATGAGGCCGATGTCTCGATCCGGCAGCTCAACACTATCAAGGAGGTTCTGAAGGGATATCTCTCACAGATTTACCATGAAAGGGTAGTGTATCCCAACAGAACCAATTGAAAATGAATATTATAATTTAAAGAATACATCATGGAAGTTATCAAGAATCAGGTCGATGACCTCAACGTCGAAGTGACGATCAACCTCAAGGCAGAGGATTACGCTGAGCAGGAGAAGAAGAGACTGGCCGCCTACAGAAGGAACGCCGACTTCAAGGGTTTCCGCAAAGGAATGGTCCCTGCTCAGCTGGTGAAGAAAATTTATGGGGACCAGGCTTTGTACGAGTCGATCAACTCCATCATCTCGGAGCAGCTCGACAAGTTCATCAAGGACAATGATCTCCACATCCTCGGTGAGCCGATCGGAAGCGAGTCACAGAAGGAGAACGAGTGGGTTGACGGGGCTGATTTCGAGTTCAAGTTCGACCTTGGCCTTTCCCCTAAGATTGATTTCGAAGTGTCCAAGGAGGATAAGCTGCCTTATTACAAGATCACTGTCACTGAGGAGGCCAAGGCCAAGATGAAGGAGAACATCCTTAGGCAGTACGGCCAGCTCGAGGAAGGGCAGGCAGCCGGCGAGGATGACTATGTGGTCGTGGATTTCAAGCAGGGCGAGAAAGTTGTCGAGGGCGCTTATGTCGCCGTCAACAAGGTTGAGGGTACAGCCAAGAAGAAGTTTGTCGGCGCCAAGGTTGACGACAAGTTCAACGTCGATGTCAACAAGGCTTTCACCAATGAGACCGACCGTGCCTCCATGCTCAAGATGAAGAAGGAGGAGCTTGCCGAGATGGATCCCAAGTGGGAGGCTACCGTAGTGAATGTCAAGACGTTCGTCCCTGCTTCCGAGAATCAGGAGACTTACGACAAGGTCTTCGGTAAGGATACCGTGAAGACTCCCGAGGAGTTCGACGCCAAGATAGCCGAGAGGCTTGAGAACGAGTACAAGCAGGAGGCTGACTACAAGCTCTCACGCGACCTGCGCAAGTACCTTGTCGACAAGGCAGGTGTCCAGGTTCCCGAGGCTTTCCTCAAGAGATGGCTCTATGAGAGCAACAAGGAGAAACTCTCCAAGGAAGAGGTTGACAAGGAGTTCGACTCCTTCCTCGAGGACTTCCGCTGGCAGCTTGTCAGGGGTTACCTGATGAAGAAGCTCGACCTCAAGATCGAGGATAAGGACATGCTCGACGCCGCGAAGGCATACGCTTCATACCAGTATGCCATGTACGGGATGGGCAATGTCCCTGAGCAGTTCATCACTGATGCGGCCATGAATATCCTCAAGGATGAGCGCCAGATCCGCAACATCGAGGAAAGCGTTGAGAACGAGAAGGTTGTGGCTGCTGTCAAGGGACTTATCTCTTTCCAGAACAAGAAGATTTCCGAGGAGAAATTCCGCGCTCTGTAATATGGACGAGTTCAAGAAATATGCAGTCAAGTGTCATGGTCTGAGTTCCATGACTCTGGATCGTTACCAGAGAGCTACCGACGCTTACATCAACCCTACCATCATCGAGGAGAGGAAGCTCAATGTAGCCTCCATGGACGTGTTCAGCCGTCTGATGATGGACAGGATAATCTTCCTGGGCGTTCCGATTGACGACGATGTCGCAAATATCATCCAAGCCCAGCTCCTGTTCCTGGCCTCCACCGATCCGAGTGCGGATATATCCTTGTATATCAATACCCCCGGTGGCCAGGTGACCTCCGGTCTGGCGATTTACGACACCATGCAGCTGGTGGAGCCCGATGTGGCCACCATTTGCACTGGGATGGCCGCATCCATGGGTTCCGTCCTCCTTTGCGCCGGTGCCAAGGGCAAGCGTTCCTGCCTGCCCCACTCCAGGGTCCTGATCCATCAGCCCCTTGGAGGCGCCCAGGGCCAGGCCTCGGACATCATGATCGCCGCCAAGGAGATCGAGAAGACCCGTAAGGAACTCTACGACATCATTTCCCAGCATTCCGGCCAGCCTTATGATAAGGTTTTCGCTGATGCTGACCGTGACTTCTGGATGACAGCCCAGGAGGCTCTCGATTACGGAATGGTGGACGAGATCCTTTCCAAGAAAGCCAAGTAATGGCCCAGAAAGGTTCTTCACAAAGACATTGCATGTTCTGTGGCAGGAAGGAATCTGAGGTTCCCTTCCTGCTTCAAGGCATGGATGGTTTCATCTGCAGCGACTGTGTCGAACTGGCGCATGAGTATATCACTGACTCAATCCAGAAAACGGCTGCGAAAAGCTCCTCTGAGCGAATCGAGGACAATAACAAGCCAGCGGACATTAAAGCCTTTCTCGATCAGTACGTGATCGGTCAGGACAGGGCGAAAAAGATGCTCGCTGTCGCTGTGTATAACCACTACAAGAGGATCAATCACAACCTTGTCGATCGCCCTGACGACGGTGTGGAACTCGAGAAGTCCAACATTCTTCTGGTCGGCCCGACTGGTACGGGTAAGACATTGCTGGCCAAGACTATAGCTAAGATGCTCGGCGTCCCCTTCACTATCGTGGACGCGACCGTCCTGACGGAGGCCGGTTATGTCGGAGAAGATGTGGAGAGCATCCTCACCAGGCTTCTCCAGGAGGCTGATTTCGATGTCTCTAAAGCAGAGAGGGGAATAGTCTTCATCGACGAGATCGATAAGATCGCCCGCAAGAGCGACAATCCGTCGATCACCCGCGACGTGTCCGGCGAGGGAGTCCAGCAAGCCATGCTCAAGCTCTTGGAAGGCAATGTGATAAACGTCCCGCCGAAAGGAGGAAGGAAGCATCCGGAGCAAGAGTTCATACATGTCAATACCCAGAATATCCTCTTTATCTGCGGCGGTGCTTTCGAGGGTATCGAAAGGCGTATCGCCCAAAGGCTCAACACCCAGGTGATTGGTTTTGGAGCCTCCAAGAAGCAAAAGATCGATAAGGAGAACCTCCTTAAGTATGTCGATGCCCAGGACATGAGGGCCTATGGCCTGATCCCTGAGATCATCGGCCGTCTTCCGGTAATAACCTATCTCGACGCCCTCGACAGGGACGCACTTTTACGCATCCTCACTGAACCCAAGAACGCTGTTCTGAAGCAGTATGCCAAACTGTTCGAAATGGACGGTATGACTCTCAAGATAGGGGAGGGCGTCAAAGAATTGATTGTGGATACGGCTATTAAGAACAAGTTGGGAGCCAGAGGCTTACGCTCTATCTGCGAGCAGATTTTCGACGATGCGATGTATGACGCTCCCTCCTCCGGCAAAAAGACCTTCACCGTCACCCTTGCATATGCCAAGGAAAAACTCTCCAATATAGTGTGAAGCGTTTATTGTGGGTTTTCCTTTTAGTTATTTGTGGTTGTCGTGGCGAGGTCTCGTATTACGACAATCCTGTGATGGCAAGTGACTGTCCCGATCCTTCGATATTGGATAACCGGGGACGGGACGGTTTTTTTTACGCCTATTCCACCAGAATCCGGTTGGGAGACGATCTGTGCCAGATACCGGTTTACAGGAGTGCCAATCTTGTTGACTGGGGATTGGTAGGAGAAGCTTTCCCGTCGGGAACCTGTCCTTCATGGGAGCCTGAAGGCGTTCTCTGGGCACCGGATATCAATTATATTGACGGGAAATATGTCCTCTATTACGCCATGGGCGTTTGGGGAGATCATGACAAGAGCGCTTCCGGGGTTGCGGTCTCGGATTCTCCTGTAGGTCCGTTCGAAGATAGGGGGATGCTGGTGTCAATGGCCAATACAGGTGTTGGTAACTCCATCGATCCCAATTACTTCGAGGACACCGACGGACGGAAGTATCTTTACTGGGGGAGCCTTCGGCATCCCACAGACAAGGAGGTCGGGCGGAAGTCGGGAATATATGTGGTGGAGCTTTCCAACGATGGTCTGTCGGTGAAGCCTGGCAGCGAGCCCATCAAGGTCGCCGGTGACCTGATGGAGGGAGTATATGTCCACAAGAGAGGAAAGTATTACTATCTTTTCGCTTCTGAGGGCTCCTGTTGTGAGGGCTCCGGGAGCACATATCATATCATCGTGGGCCGCTCCAAAAGCCATCTGGGGCCTTTTGTGAGCCGTTCCGGAATGTCCATGATCGCCGGTGATGACGGCGTTTACGATGAGGTTATTCTTTCCGGCGATACCGCCAAGATATTCTGTGGACCAGGACACGACTCCGAGATAGTGACTGATGATAAAGGGCATGATTGGATGGCATATCATGCCTATTGGGCGGGGAATGACTATAAAGGCCGCTGCATGAACCTTGAGAGGGTTTATTGGAAAAAGGGCTGGCCCTATTTCGAGGGCGGTGTCCCATCCTCACCTGCTCCCGCACCGACATTTAAGAAGAGTCACTCCAGTAGTGTGGCTCATTCTGAATAATAGTGTATATTTGTTGGAGGTTCAATAATCCATTATGAAGAAGTCCAGCGGTAGCCAGGTTTTAAGAATGCTCAGTTTGTTCTCCGGGTGCGGGGGAATGGATCTGGGCTTTGAAGGGGAATTTGTCTGTCATAGGAAATCTGTCCCCTCCGATTCTGGATGGATTGAGAAGGCCATTGACGGGGATTGGGTGATGCTGAAAAAGAACAGGTTCGAGACGGTTTTCGCCAATGATATTCTCGAGGAGGCCTGCCTGACATGGAATCAATACATGAGCCGTTTCGGGAAGGATCCGTCCATCTATCATCTTGAAAGTATAGTTGATCTTGTCAAACGCCACCGGGCTGGTGAAAAGGTGTTCCCTGAGGGAATCGATTTAGTCACAGGCGGTTTCCCTTGTCAAGACTTCAGTGTTGCGGGCAAAAGGTTGGGCTTTGAGTCGCATACTTCGCATGATGGCACAAAACTTCCACAGGAAGTGCCTTCGGAGGAGAACCGCGGGAAGCTTTATTTCTGGATGAAGCAGGTGATAGACATCGTCAAGCCTAAAATCTTTATCGCTGAGAATGTCAAAGGCTTGACCAATCTTGGGAATGTGAAGGAAATCATCCAGCGGGATTTCGCCCAGGCGGACGGCGATGGTTATATTGTCTTGCCTCCAAGGGTCCTTCACGCTGGTAACTATGGAGTGCCGGAAACCCGCGAGAGGGTGATTTTCATTGGAATACGACGCTCGGCTTTGAAGAGAGAGGTCTGCGCTGCCATGGAAAATGGCGATATTCCTGCCGAATATGACCCTTATCCCGCGCAGACGCATAAATACACAAAAGACTCAACGGGGGACCTTCCGTTTGTCACTTGCAGGGATGTGTTCGAAGGCCTTAAAGAGCCGGAAGAATCAGACGATCTTTCACAGCGTTTCTATTCCAAGGCCAAGTACATGGGTAAGCACTGCCAAGGCCAGGCGGAGATCCATCTCGACGGCCTCGGACCCACTATCCGTTCGGAGCATCACGGGAACATCGAGTACCGTAGGTTGTCAGCCCAGCATGGTGGCAAGATGACGGAGGAATTGGAAGCAGGACTTCCCGAGCGTCGTCTCACTCCGAGGGAATGCGCTCTGATCCAGACATTTCCGCCAGATTATCCCTTTGTCTCCCACAAAGAAAACAGCAAGCGTTTCAAAGTCTCCCAGTCCGGAGCCTACAAAGTCATCGGCAACGCCGTGCCTCCGCTCCTCGCCTACAACATAGCCCGCCGCCTCCAGACCCTCTGGCCTATCTATTTTGGATGATCTTTCAAATTGAGTTGATAGTGCGTTTGGGAAATTGTTTGAGTATGAATATGTTATGTTAATCTGTTGCGAAAATGTCCGCTTTTTAATGCCGTTGTTTTCGTGGTGTGTTTTTATAGATTGTTGACAATCAAACTATTGGGTTAATTGAGCATCTTTCGGTTTGACAATTATGGTTGGTGATATAGAATTAAGAGCTTTTCAGCAATTGATTGACTCAGTGTTAGTAACTCTTAATGAGAAGGCGGCCAAGGAGATAAAGAGATTCAAAGGGATGTCTCCTTCAGACTTGGAAGTCGAAGTGTTTCAGACTATAAAAGACGCTTGTGGTGAGGAATCTTTTTTCCAGAAAGATGAAGTAAAGTTGGTCTCCGGGATGAGATTTCCCGATATTCTTGTAGGGAGAAACTTCGGGATTGAAGTAAAATCGACAAATAAAGACCATTGGACTTCGACCGGAAGCAGTATCGTTGAGAGCACAAGGGATAAAGATGTCGAATGTATTTATTTGTTGTTTGGTAAACTTGGCGGTGACATTCCGGAGTTTCGCTGCCGGCCATATCCAGATGTCCTGTCTGAAGTGGCTGTGACGCATTCTCCAAGGTATCGGATAGATATGACACTCGGGGCAGGTGAGACTATCTTCGATAAGATGGGAGTTTCTTATGAGGACCTTCGCTCCTCAAAAAACCAGATAGCAGCTGTCCAAAACTATTATCGGAAAATGGCGTTAGTTGAGGGCCATCAGATGCCATGGTGGATATCGGATGATAAATCGGCTGATTCGTCGGTGGGCATGAACATCCGTTCTTGGAGAATCCTTTCAGCCAATGAAAAATCCAATTTGGTCGCTCAACTTCTTGTGTTATTTCCTGAGGTAATATTCGGTGATTATGAGAATGCGGCCATGTGGTTGGTAAGCGTCCAGGGAGTCGTTTGCACAAATCTTAGGGATCCTTTTTCGGCTGGAGGACAAGTAAGACAGTTGAATGGTGTGATGTTGGATTCCCCAATGCCGCATATTGTAAAAACCATTTCTGACAAATATCCTCTGATCGTTTCTCTGCTGAAAGACAAGGACTTCCTTGATCAAATCTCAGCGTTTAATCCAGGTTTGCTTCCTGACGTGACCAGTAGGTGGATTGAACAAGTCCAGTCATCACTAAGTCGTGTCGGTGTCAACATACCTGTCAAGTGTTTGTTCGAAGAAGGTTTAATGTAAAGGTTACATGGCGGACAGGATGACTCCGGAGCAGCGGCATCGCTGCATGGCCAGCATCAAGGGGATTGACACACGACCCGAGATGAAGGTCAGGCGTTATCTCCATGGGTTAGGTTTTCGCTATTCGCTTCATTCAAAACGACTTCCAGGTAAACCGGATATTGTGCTTCGGAAGTATCATTCGGTGATATTCGTTCATGGATGTTTTTGGCATGGGCATCCTGGCGAGTCCTGCTACAGGAAACCCAGCACAAACGTGGAGTTTTGGGAGGAGAAAATCCGGCGCAACAAGGAGCGTGACGCCGCGGACGTGGCCGCCCTTGAGGCTCTTGGATGGCATGTCATAATTGTCTGGGAGTGTGAAGTTTCCAAGAAGCGGTTCGAGGAAACCATGAGCGGTGTGGTCAAAGATCTCCATAACTATCTTGAAGTGGAGCACATTCACCATATTCCTCCATCAGTCAGGAGATTGTCTAATCAGGATTCCTCTGAAATGTAGTATATTCCCAATATGAGACTTCAAAACAAACAATTTATATGGTGGATAGGAGCGCTCGCTCTTGGAGCGGTCCTCGGCCTGCTCCGGATTGGCTGGATAGACGCCAGTTGCGGCTTTGTCGCCACGGTATATACCCGCCTTTTCCAGTTTCTTGCCGTCCCGACGGTCGCCTTGGCCATCACGACGACCCTTATTTCTTTCGGTCGTCAGAGAGGCACACGTAAAGTGTTCGCCCACACGATCACCTACACCCTGTTGACAACCTTCGCTGCCGCTCTGGTCGGGATGGGAATGTATCTGTTGATAAGTCCCCAGAATCTACCTTCTGGGATGCTTTCTTCCGCTGGAGAAGTGGCGAAGGAAGGCTCGTCTTTTTATGAGCATATAGTCTCAGTCATTCCCAACAATGTGATCGCCCCATTCCTGTCCGGAAATGTCCTTTCAATTTTACTTATCGCCATAGCGGTTGGATTGGCGCTGGCCTGGATGCCGGACACCGAGGGAAAAAGTGTTGTCGTGAAAGGTATCTCAGGACTGCAGGAACTGTTTTTCACCTTGATCAAGGCTCTCATTTGGACATTGCCTATAGGAATCGTGGCCTTCTCCGCCCAACTGGTGGGACAGCTCAGTGGAGGTATTATAGTAGGCTCACTTGGCAAATACACCGCAGTTATTCTCGCAGGAAACGCGATCCAATTCTTCATCGTGTTGCCGTTGTTCCTTCTGGTAAGGGGAATAAATCCTCTTAAAGTTTTCAAGGCGATGGCTCCAGCCGTTGTGATGGCGCTATTCACCAAGAGTTCAGCCGCGACCCTTCCCGTGACTCTGTCCTCCGCGGAGAACAGGCTTGGAGTAGATCCCAAGGTATCCCGATTCGTGCTCCCTATCTGCACCACGATCAACATGAATGGTTGCGCCGCTTTCATCCTTGTGAGCTCACTGTTCGTGATGCAGAACGGAGGAATGACCCTCGGACTTGGAACAATGCTCCTATGGGTCTTGATATCAGTGATTTCCGCTGTTGGTAACGCAGGAGTTCCAATGGGTTGCTTCTTCCTTACGGTATCCCTGATGACAGGAATAGGAGCCCCAGTCGAAGTGATGGGACTGATCTTGCCGATCTATACCATTATCGACATGGTTGAGACCGCCGAGAATGTTTGGTCAGACTCCTGCGTATGCGCGATGACGGATAAGGATCAATAAACGGCAGTCGTTTTTGCTGCGGCTGCTGACGCCTCCGCGAAATCTGGTCCTTGGGAGGCGTAGATTATTCCTCTGGAGGAGTTGATCAGGAGACCTCCTTTGGCGTTGGCTCCATTGGCGATAACTTCCTCCGCGCTCCCGCCTTGGGCTCCTACTCCAGGGACCAGGAAGAAATTGTCAGGACAGAAGCTCCTGATTTCCTTTAGTTTATCGGCTTTGGTCGCCCCGACCACGAACATCATGTTCTCAGGAGTCGAGATTTCCATCATGCGTTCCATAACGATCTGGTAAAGAGGTTTCCCGTCTTTGACCGCAGTTTGGAAATCGACCGAGGTGGGGTTCGAGGAAAGAGCCACGACTATCGCGAATTTCCCGGGATATTCCAGGAAAGGAGTTACGGTCTCGCTGCCCATGTAGGGGGAGAGGGTCACCGCATCGAAGTCAAAGGCCTCGAAATAACTTTTGGCGTACATCCTGGCCGTGTTGCCAATATCCCCGCGTTTAGCGTCTGCGATTATGAATTGTCCGGGGTGGTTGAGCCGGATGTGTTCCACTGTTTTCTCAAGGACTGTAAGCCCCTCGGTGCCAAGACATTCGTAAAATGCGAGGTTGGGCTTGAAGGCTACGCAGTGGGGCGCCGTGGCGTCGATGATCCGTTTGTTGAATTCCAGGACAGCCTCGGATACGCTTCGTCCAGACTTTACACATTCCGGAATCTTGGCGTAGTCAGTGTCCAGCCCGACGCAAAGCATCGATCCCTTCTTCCTTATCTCTGAATATATCTGGTCTGTTGTCATGTTAGTCGTAATATTCATAGAATTTGGCGATGGACTCCATTCCGGCGAAGAACTGGCTCAGAAGGTAGCTCTCGTTGGGGGAGTGGATAGTGTCCCGCTCCAGGCCGAAGCCCATAAGAAGCGGATCCGTCCCGAGAATCTTCTTCATGTCCGCAAGGACCGCGATGCTGCCGCCTCCACGGCTCGGAACAGGCTCAATGCCATAGACTTCCGTCATAGCCTTTGACGCCGCTTTAAAAGCCGGTGAGGAGATCGGGATCAGGAATCCCTCGCCACCCTCGCAAAGCTTCACATCTATGGAACAATACTTCGGGGCGATCTTCTCCAGATGCTTCTTAAGAAGCTTTGAGATCTTAGCGCTGGATTGGTTGGGCACAAGGCGCATGGATATCTTCGCGTGAGCGACTGAAGGAAGGACAGTCTTGGCTCCCTCGCCGATGTAGCCACCCCAGATCCCGCACACATCCAGGCATGGCCTGATGCCGATCCTCTCAAGAGGGGTGTAACCTTTCTCACCCCGTAGAGCCTTGACACCAACCGACTCCTTGAACTCATTCATGTCAAAAGGAGCCCTGGCGAGCATCGCTCTGTCGGCCTTTGAAAGCTCGACAACATCATCGTAAAAACCTGGAATAGTGACTCTTCCGTCTTTGTCAATAAGACTTGAGATCAGGTCGCATAGAGTCTGGATAGGGTTGGCTACAGTCCCGCCATAATGACCCGAATGAAGGTCGTGGTCCGGGCCTGTCACAGTGACCTCGACGTACGCCATCCCCCTCATCCCGCAGTTGATAGAAGGAACCTTCTCGGAAATCATCGTGGTGTCAGAGACGAGAATGACGTCTGATTTCAGCCAGCCTTTGTTCTGCTTCACCCAAGCGGGCAGGGAAGGGCTGCTGATCTCCTCCTCGCCCTCGAAGATGAACTTGACATTATGCCTGAGTTTTCCGGTCCGGACAAGATATTCAAAGGCCTTTATGTGCATGAATAACTGGCCCTTGTCGTCGTTCGCACCCCGGGCATAGATCGCGTCACGTCCGGTGGGATCCTTCTTGATCACCGGTTCGAAAGGATCGGTGTCCCACTTCTCGAGAGGCTCCGGAGGCTGCACGTCATAATGGCCATAGACCATCACGGTCTTCAGTTTCGGATCGATTATCTTCTTCCCGAACACGACCGGGTTGCCGTCGCTGGGATAGACTCCAGCCTCGTCCGCACCGGCCTCGACCAGTAAGGCCGCCAACCTTTCGGCGCAGCGGATCATGTCTTCCTTATGCTCTTTCTTGGCGCTGATTGAGGGAATCCTCAGCAGCGAGAACAGCTCCTCATAGAAGCGTTCTTTATTGTCCTGAATATATTGTCTCATAACCGGTTCCTATGATAGTCCCTTATTGGAGAGAGGCTACCCAAGTCTTGATGTCTTCCTCGGAAGCGCCGTTAAGGGTCTTGCCGGCCTTCCAATTGATCTTGGGATATGCCGCCTTGAACTCCTCATTGGCCTTGTCAATCGTGCTGCCTCCGGAGGTCGCGAAGAAGATGACTGTCTTTCCTGAGAAGTCGTAAGCCTCTAGGAATGTGTTGATTATGGTTGGGGCCGTGTACCACCAGACCGGGAAGCCGATGTAGATGGTGTCGTATTTCGAGACATCCTCGAGGTCTTTCACTATCGCTGGGCGGGAGCTCTTGTCCTGCATCTCAACAGTGCTTCGGGAAGTCTTTACGGTCCAGTCGAGATCCTCGGCGGTGTACTTCACCTCTGGCTTGATCTCGTAGAGGGTTCCACCGGTAACGCCAGCCAAAGTTTTGGCGATGGCCTCAGTCGTTCCCGTGGCCGAGAAATAAGCCACAAGTGTCTTGCTGTCAGTTGTTTCCGCATTCTTCTCGCTCTTCTTGCCACTCTGTCCGCAGCTTGCCGCCAGAATCATCGAGGCCGCAGCCGCAATCATCAAACTCAATGCTCTCATCATTTTAATATTTTAATATTTTAATATTTCCAATATTGCCTCAATTATACAAATATAACTAAATATAGCCATATCCCGTTTCGTGTGAGGCTAAAAGATTGCCGCCATTACTTTCTCTCTGTCGTAAAACCACATAGCGCATCAATTATAGCAACGGCCGCTACTGTAACAAATGTCACGATTCTATGTGAAGATAAAGATTCGTTTTGAATAAATCGACTAAGAATATGTAATGTTTATTGCCTAAAATGTCTTGTTCATGCTAAATGTATTTAATACTTAAATGTTATATTATAAATTTACGCCATAAATACATTTTTCGGATATGAGGAAAATTATTCTTTTCGGTTTAATGGTTTGTTCTCTGCTGTCTTGCACTTGCACTGATATGGATAATGGCTTTGAGTTTTATCCTTCAAGCCTCGAGTTTGACAGCAACGGTGGCGTCTCTGTCCTTTCAATGAAAGGAAACGCGGCGTCGTCAACGGACTTCTGTGGGTTTTACGGGGTGTCAGAGAATGGGGTTTTCCATTATTGTTCCACAGAAGAACAGGTGCGTCAGAATAGGCCCGATGGCTCATTAATCTCGGTGTCATGCCATGGTTTAACGGTAAGCGCTTCTGAAAATGGCGCTAAGGAATACGTCGTCGAAGCATCAAGCAACAATACAGGGAGTCCGAAAGAATATCATCTACTGTTCTCGAGCGGAAACAGAATGGTAACATATATTGTCAAACAGAAATAAGGTTTAGTCCTTAAATAGATGAGAGCAATCCCATCAGGTACTTCCTGGTTTCTTGGGTTATCTTAAGTTGAACACTGTCAAAAGGTGCTTTCAAGCAGACGAATGACTCCCGCCCCAATCCATGGGTTATCTTGTCTATTCGATTGATATTCACGATAGCCTGGCGGTTGATGCGGTAGAAAACGTTCGGCGGAAGGCTGTTGATGATGTCGATAAGCGAGTTGTCAATGCTTCCCCATGTCCCGTCCGAGACGAAAACACGGGTGTTGCCTTTCTCTGAATGGATATAGCAAATATCCGCCACATCACGGATGATTGTCTCACGGCCTATTTCCAGAAAGACCTTGCTTCTATATTTAATATCCTTATTAATAATGGATTCCGAGGTTGACCTTATCGTCTCTTTATCCATCCTGGGTCTGAATGACTCACATTTGGTCAAGGCCCGCTGGAGCGCTTCCTCAGAAACAGGCTTGAGCAGGTAATCAACGCAATTGTAGTCAAAAGCCTTTAACGCGTACTCATCGTAGGCTGTCGTGAAAACCACCATCGCCTCGGTATCGACCTTGTCAAACACTGAAAAGGAAAGGCCGTCATCTATTTTTATGTCCGAAAAGATGATGTCCAGATCGGGGTTCGCGGAGATGGCGGCGACTGAATCCTTAATATTCGTCGTGACCCCAACTATCTCAATCTCAGGCCTTAGGGAGAGCAGGGATTCCCTTAAAGCCTCGGCGATCGGCCGTTCATCCTCAATGATTAATGCTTTCATCATCTAAATCCTCCAAGTATAAAACGGGGACACGAACCTCGAATGTCTTCCCGTCATTCATCACTGACACTTCCTTATCCGTCAGCAAAGAATAGCGTTCCTTCAAAGTCTTCAGTCCTTTCCCGGTTCCGTTCGCCTTCTCCTCACGAGGCAGAATATTATTCGCCATGCGGATCCACTCACCGTCGAGGGATATATCAATAGACAGGAGGTCGCTTTTTCCGTGACGGTTGTGCTTTATGGCATTCTCCACGAGACTCTGGAGAGAGACTGGGCAGATGAACGCGTCAAGTTGATTCAGTTCTTCGTCAATCGCTATCTCCACTCCGGAGAACCTGTAACTGACAAGTTTTGAATAATCATTCACAAAAGAAATCTCATCCTTAAGGGGAACAAGTTTCTTCCCTCCGCTGGCGGTAAGGTAACGATATACTCTTGAAAGCCCCTGGAGAAACACTTTCGCATCTGAGGACGAAGTGCTCATCAATCCGGAAAGTGTACTGAAACAGTTGAAGATGAAATGGTTATCGGTTTGAAGTGCCAGATTGTCCAACTTTGCCCTGAGCAGGAGGTTCTCCTCCTGTTCGAGCCGCTTCTCTGCTTCCAGATGCGCTTCGGTTTCATCCCTATAACGGTTGAGAAGGAAGGCTACAAGATAGGCGGTGGTCAATACCGAAAGGTTGATACAATCCGTGTAAACGATCCTCGCGAAAAGGTGCTCCTCATCCGGGAATATGTGTCTGTAAGCAAGGCCCATGCCAAAAGATGAGAGACCGTTCAGAACTGCGAGTGTCATCACCTGGATCAGGACGCTCTTCATGTTATGGGGAGAGATCCAGAAGGCCTTGACGATTACCCGGATGTAAAGAAGAGACAACTCAAGCAAGATAGTTGTCTCAATAACTTGCTCCGCAAAGTCCTCGAGGATTTCGAACACAAGCGCCTTCCCATTCAACTGGGCATATACCTCAAGGTTGACGATGGTCCAAAGAACCCAACTGAACACAATCGCGATAACCAGCAGCGCGATGTGGCGCATATGCATCTCCTTCTCCATTCATTTACCAGATAGTTGCGCGAAGTTAGCCTTTTTTGTGGATGAGGGAGTCTTGTTTATGGCCTATTTTGTCTGCTTCATGGATTTTCTTTTGAGATTCCCTCTTTTAACCATTATTTTCGCAAAGTTTCGTTAAAGAACCTTTAAAGCATTGAACAATGAAAAAGACAATTGTATTCATTCGGTCCTTGTGCATAGTGATAGCTATCTGCTCTGTCAGTATTCCAGTGTCCTCGCAGAGTCGTTCGCATGGCAGGAGTATCTATGGTGAATTGCTTGGACCCTCACAAGGCCTTGGTATTAGTTATGACGCTCGCTTCAAGAAGGAGTCTTCCGAAGGATTCGGCTGGAGGACTGGTGCCGGAGTTGGTTATGCATATTCCTCAATTACCGCCATTTACAATATTGACGGAAATTATGTCGATACTTATAACCAAATGTTCCGCTTGGCCATACCAATCGAGGTAAACTACCTCCTTGGCAAGGGGCGTTCTAAATTTGAGTCCGGTGCCGGGGGGGCCATGTGCGTGGACCTCTATAGATCAGCTTCTGGAGCGAAACCTAAAAGCGCGGTCGGAGTCATCCCTTATGTGAACATAGGCTATCGTTATGTGGCTGACAAAGGATTCATGTTCCGTATCGGTGTGTCGTCATCCTATAGCTTCAATGGTGACAGAGTCGTTTTCTACCCTTATATAGGATTCGGTAAAGAGCTTTAACACACAACCTTGCCCTGATAAAAAGTGGATAGCATCTGCTTGTCTAGTGGACTATAACGTTATTTTTTTTAAAACTAATCCTTATCTTTGCGTAGAATTGCAACATGCATTACAGTAACGGCTGTTGCTAAAATTTATGCACCATGAAGTTTTACGACAGGGAAAAGGAAATGGCGGCGCTCAGGAAGATTGAAGCGTTGTCAGGTCAACATGCACAGATGACGGTAATAACCGGTCGTCGTCGTATCGGCAAAACCACGCTCATCAAAAAATCTTTCACGGACATACCGTTTGTGTATTTCTTCGTAGGGAAGAAGAGTGAAACGCTGCTCTGTGGTGAACTGGCAGAGATCGTCAGGGAGACCCTTGGCGAAGATTTGGGTTCTTTCAGTGACTTTCCCCGCCTGTTGGGAGCGATTATGGGCATTGCCAAGCATCGGAATTTTACTCTGGTGCTAGATGAGTTCCAGAACCTTTCTCATTCGCGTGAATCCATTTTTTCCGACATACAGAACGTCTGGGACGCAAACAAGGAGGACAGCCGGATCAATCTGGTGGTCTGCGGTTCCATCTACTCCAAGATGAAGAAGATATTCGATGATAAGGAAGAACCTTTGTACGGAAGGGCCACCGCCCGATTCAAGATTCGTCCTTTTACCATCGAAACCTTGAAAGAGATTATGCGTGACAACAATCCCGACTACACAAACGAGGACCTGCTGGTTATGTATATGATTACCGGGGGCGTCGCAAAGTATGTAGAACAATTGGTGACACGAGGAGCGCTCACCAAGGACGGGATCATCCGGGACGTCTTGTCGGTAGGTTCCTATTTCCTGGATGAAGGTCAGGAAATGCTCCGAGATGAATTCGGAAAGGATTATGGTAACTACTTTTCCATCCTTTCGGCTTTGGCGACTGGTGAGACTTCCCGAGGAGAAATCAAGAGCTATACGGGAGTTGAAGCTGGTGGATATCTGGACAAACTCGAAAACGATTATGGCATCATTGACCGCAGGCGTCCCTACCTGGCAGGAGAGAAGTCCAAGAACGTGGAATACTCCATAGCCGATAATTTCCTCAATTTCTGGTTCCGATTCATCTACCGATACCGTAGTGCCGTGGAAGTCGGCAATCTAGACTGGCTCACTGCCAAGGTAATGGCCGACTATGATTCATATTCCGGTCTGGTACTTGAGCGCTATTTTCGGCAGTCGTATGCAGAGACCGGTCGATACAATCTGGTTACCAACTATTGGAAGAAGAAGGATGGGAAGGACGAAATCGATCTCATTGCCGTCAATGAGGCAGACAAGGAACTCGTCCTGGGTGAGATTAAACGCAACCCAGAGAAGATAAACTTGAACGAGGTTAAAGAGAAAGCCAAAGGGATTGTCCTGCATCATAAGAAGTGGGACATTCGTTACATTGGCCTGTCATTGGAGGATATGTAGTATCACAAGGATCCCTCAAAGGCCAAACAACAACTCAAATATACCAAGGCTATCCTCAAGAAGCGTAAGAAAGAATTGAAATAAACAACAGATTCAACTTAGACTAGCGACTTATAAACTGACTGTCACTTCGCCTTGCTAACCATAATTATCGGATTCGAATCCTCTTCTATTCCCGGTATGCCGTGATTCTTGAAAAAGTCAAATGCCTTTCGCGAATCCTCTGGGGTAATGTCTTTATGGTAGGTGTAATTGAGGGTTGCCGGATCAAATAAGTCGATCAGGAGGTCTCCATACTGCCAACGAGGGCTGAACTCTGTGTTAAAGTCATCTGAAATCCGATAATGCGCGCGATGGATTTCACCGGAACGCTTTCTCATTATATATTGTTTGTAATCCCAATCCCTGTCGAAAATGGTTAGATATAGGTTTTTATCATCCTCTGAATAGTCCATTATGAACTGGGTGTCAATCATGTATTTGTTGAAATCCTTCAATTCACTGGCGGTGACTGGATGTGTGAAATCTACTATATACTTTGGCTCTAAATTACCGGTTGAATATGAATAAATCGTGTCGCAGCATGCAGGATTGAAGAGTAATCCATTCTTATTGGATTTGAATGAGGGATGCATTGGGAGGAAGAACGCATTCTCACAATCGAATACGCGATGATTGGAGGCAGAGAATAGAGTGTCCTTCTGAGGAGTCATCTCAATCAGGGAATACTTCTCTTTCCCAAGCATATTGAGATTATTGATGATTAAAGTGCCTGAATTGGAAACATGGAGCCGCCTGTTTTTCACTTTCAAAGGTATGGTTGAATCATAGGAACCATCAGCGTTATATTTGATAATACCCTTGACGGCATCGTCGATGTAAAGCATCTTTTCTGAATCACTGTAATAAATGTCAGATAAAACCAGATATTCTCCTTCAGATCTTCCTTCCCGTGAGATATTAGAAATGAAGTTCCCGTCTCGATCAAATTTGCTGATTTTGTATGGATTAACAGACAGGATGTAAAACGAATCCTCTTTGATACGATTGAGGAATCGTTACTCTGAAGGGGAATATATGTGATGGGTTCGAATACTTCTTCAAGCGAAACAGGCGGTAATGAATCAAAGGTGTCGTATGAAAGGCTGTCGCTATTATTTTTACAGGAGCAAGCAAAGAATAACAAGAAAAGAAAAATACAGATATATAACCGTTTCATTTCAAGAGTTGTTTGGCTTCAATTATCACTCATTCAACAATCCAGTCATCAAACTACTAATATCATCAGCTGATGGCCTTGGAGCGTTTGTGTTGATTAGATTCCCTTTACGATCAAAGATTATATAACGTGGGATATATCTCAAATTGATATCTTGTAAAAACTTAGAGTCTGGATTGAGAATCCTATAAGATGATCTCGTCATTCCTTCTTCTTGTGTAGCCTTTTTCCAAGCCTTATTATCCGAATCTGTGCTGATGAACACAAAGGCAATGTCCTTATTCTCGAATTGTCTCATCAGTTCCTTTGTGTAAGGAGTTTGAGCGCGGCATGGCCCACACCAAGATGCCTAAAAATCCACATAGACTATCTTCCCTTCATTTTCTTCCAGTACAGATGAAAAATCGGTTCTTGTTCCATCGGCATCTTCAAGGATCAGATCATATTTATAATCATAAGCACCAGCTACTTTTGGTATACTGTCTGAAGTGTTGTTTTTCAGGGTATCCTTGGTTATCTCAGTGTAGCGTTTTGAATAATACTCAATTGTTTTTTGATCATATGGATGCCACCCATATTCTCCATTTTGGATATTGGTTAATGCTCTTTTGAGAACCTCGCGCCTGGCGATAGGCGCCATTGACGTGTCATTAGCGGCAGCCTCAAAAGTGTCTGTCGAATTGTTCCTCTTATGATAGTCTTGCGCGATCACATAAGAAGAGATGTAATGCATCAGGCTGTCAGAAGAGACAACTTCCTGTGGTGAATAATCTCCTATCCCCAACAACATCTTCTTATAGTAATTGCCATATATCTCCGATATTGAGGAAACGGTGTCTAATCTGTTTAGTATTATCGGCTTATAACAATCAAACACATTTGACAGGGAGTCAAGGTCTACGGCATATTTCTTAAAACCCTCAGACAAACCCTTATACTGCTTCTGAAGTTGAGGCGATTTTAAATACCTGTATGCACTGATGAAATATGGATGACTTAATATAGTTTTGATAGAAAAACCATTGTTATGGATAGTATACTGCTGATCAACGGGATTATACAAGGAAGTGTTTAGTGATGATACCAAACTATTGAAGCATGGACGTAAGCGCTGATCATAAGTCACAAGGACAGTGTCCCCTCCTTTTAGAAGGACAAATATCTTTTCAGTGGCTTGGTACATATGTAGAATCTCAGCATATCCGTTATATGTCGGTATGCTTAATGTGTCTCTTCCGTATCTTCTGGGAGAGAACCCTCTATATGCTCCGGAAGTGTCCAGATATGATACCGTTTCATATCCTAAAAAACTCTTTTTCCCGGCAAACCTGTCAGTAGTGGTTTGATCAGGAGCGTTCTCGAAAATCAGGACTACGGAGGAGTTATCTTGCCGGCAGATCCGACCATCGGCTACTCGCATGTTTTTAACAAAAAGTCAACAAATTTATTTAATTTAAATTGTATATTTATCATCGAATAGTGGAATTGATTCTGAACACGATGTATAACCGTTCTTTTCATTTACGTATAGGCTTACTGATTCTCTTCTTGATGTGCTCCTGCTCTTCGACGAGTCAAAAGGATCAGATTGTGTTTCTTGATGATAAAACCGATTCTCTTCAGTTGGGAACTCCTGATTTGGTATTGCCCCTCGATGGGAGTGTAGAAAGCCTGGGAGATAGAGCATTACTATCGTTAAAAGAAAGAAATGGAATGTTTTACCTTCTTGATGGACAATCAAAGAAATTGTATTCGATTAATGCTGGCGGAAATACGGAATACGTGATTGACAGAGTCGGAAGAGGGCCGGGGGAATACTTGAATATCCTTGACTTTGATGTCTCAAAAGATGGTTCAGTTTATCTTCTAACTGGCGGGGGAGATGAAGTGATGCTTTTCTCGGAAGGAAGGTTCATTAATATGTTCCAGATTGGATTTTGCGCAAGTTCCATGGCATTTATGTACGATAATGATATCGCCTTTTTTAAGCAACGCTATGAGGATGATCATCTTGGTAAGAATGTTATAGTCATCACTGACCCACAGTTCAAAGTGAAAAACGCCTTCTTAGAAGAATCAAATACCATATTAACTGGTTCTGGTGAGCATCTCGCCTCTGGAACTGGCAACTCGATATTGTGTTACCAGCAATATGAAAATAACCTGTACTGGTTCGACAGAGATGGAATTCTATCGAGACAAACGATAGATTTTGGAGAGAAAGTATTTCCTGAATCCTTTTTGGCGGTAGAGGACTTCGGTGAAATGTTCCCATTATTATCTGAGATGTCAGCTTATTACATCAACTCTTGCTTCGAGAATAAGCACCACATCTTATTGAATATCACTCACTGTGATCATATGAATGAGAACGATAGATATATCTGTCTATACAATAAGAAAGACCAAAAGACGTTTGTCAAAAGCGTAGAACGTGATAGCGATGAATATGAGATGAAAGGTCTTCCTATCCATCTAACACAAGATAATAAGATGGTTTTCCTTTTTGATGGAGACAAGACATCCTTAAATGAGTCTAAGTATTCATTAGT
>CACZHP010000026.1 GCA_902780935.1 uncultured Bacteroidia bacterium
TTTTGGGCATAAGCACCAAAACTTGCCACCATGCCGATCAGCATGGCAACCACGCAGAATAGCTTCTTGGAAAACATGTTTTGATAATTAATTAATTGGTTTGGTAAAATATAGTGTTCAATCAGTGTCTCACAATTAATTATGTCGCAAGTCCGCAAAAGCACACTTGGCAATAAGCAAAGGTATAAAAACGGTTTTCTAAGAAAGCGTCATTTTGCGTATTACTTTTCTTAAAAAGCGCAAAATATGGTCTGCACTACTCTAAAAAAGCCAACTTTCTGTCTTTATTGCCAAAAAGTTTCCTTTTTGACGAATTGCAAGAGTTAGTCTTGTTTTAGTTAAAATTTATCACAAATAATTAAACCCTGATTAAAACTTGTAACCAAAATGGAAAAGATTCTGTTCGAGGATGTTTGCCGTCTTTGGGAAGCGGAAAAGTCTAAGGAGGTGAAAGCATCTTCGCTTGCCGCTTATTCCCTTATCGTCGAGCGACAACTACTTCCAAGGTTCAGGACCCTCGAGGATATCACCCCGGAATCCGTTCAGGGCATGATTGAAGAAGATGCCCGTAGAGGACTGAAAACCAACACAATAAAGAGTGTCATCCTGGTCATCAAGATGATTATAAAGTTCTGCGAGAGACGTGGTTGGCTGGAGCGTAGAGACTACATTCTTCGTGTTCCGCCGCATGGCGCCTGGTCTGACCCGCAGACTCTCTCGACGGAAGAGGAAAAGTCTTTTGTCAATTGGTTGAAAGACCATCCTACCCGTCTCAATCTTGGTTTGTTGATTTGCGCGTTTTGTGGATTGAGGATTGGAGAGGTTTGCGCCCTTCGGTGGGAAGACATCGACTTGGGACGCAAGGTGATGCAGGTAAAAAGAACCGTTTACAGAATATACGACCCGAGAGGGAAGCCAAAAAAATCAAAGCTCTTGATCGGATCTCCCAAGACAGGCACTTCATGGAGGGAAATACCGATAGCTGACTTTCTGGCCGAAATGATCGGGAATATTCATAAAAAAGGAAAAGACAAAAAAGATGATTACATACTCTCGGGAGACGCTTCACCGACAGATCCACAGAACGTCAGGAATAATTTCAGCAGAGTATTGAATACTCTTGGATTCCCCGCGAGAAAAGTACATAGCCTGCGACATACTTTCGCGACCCGCTGCTTGGAAAGTAAATGTGACTACAAGACACTCAGCACTCTTCTCGGCCATTCAAATGTGACAACGACACTTAACATCTACGCACATCCCGATATCAATCAAAAGAGAAAATGCATAGAAGACATGATTAAGATAATTTAAGGGCTTATAGACCAATTAATTGGAATTTATCAATCCAATTAATTAATTATCAAAACATGTTTTCCAAGAAGCTATTCTGCGTGGTTGCCATGCTGATCGGCATGGTGGCAAGTTTTGGTGCTTATGCCCAAAAGCCACAGGCCCTGTCGTGGGTGCCGTCGTGCTCTCCGGCGGAGCTAACGCTGTCACGGATGTGATCAGTACTCTTTGACGACCTTCAGGAGGCGGTCGGGATAGTTGGAGATGATGGCGTCAACTCCGCAGGAGATAAGGCGCCTCATCTCGTCGGGATCGTCCACGGTCCAGGTGTTGACCTTCATCCCCTTGGCGTGAGCCTTGTCCACAAGGGCCTTATCCACATTCTCATGCGGAGCGCTGAGCCACTGCGGAGTGAAATTCAGCAGACCCATGTACTGGTCGAAGTCAGTCTCCCATCCCTCGACGAGGAAAGCCAGGGTGTGGCCGGGATATTTCTCGTTGATATAATTCAGTGCCCTCTCGTCGAAGCACTGGATCATAAGGCGGTCACCAAGATTCAAGGAATCAAGCATAGCTATGCAGAGATCCGTAAACTCGTGATATTCAGGCCAATCCACGCCTTCAACACCTCCATCATAATCAGGATCGCTCTTAATCTCGATGTCGTAATGCATGGGATAGTGGCCATTCTCCTTCGTCCAGGCCTCGACAGCCTTGATCACCTCAGAAGCAATTGGTTTACAGGCAGGCATACAATGCTTCTCGGGCCAACCCGGATTGTATTTCATTCCCACGTCCCACTTCTGGATCTCGCTGTAAGGCAGATGATAAAGATACGTCTTCGGATCCCCGCTCATGACAGGAGTGCCGTCTGGACGCGTGGCGTAACGAGAGTGGAAAAACTTGTCGTGCGAGAGGACAACTTTCTTGTCCTTTGTGACGCAAAGATCCATCTCAAGGGTGTTGACGCCCAGTTTCACGGAATTGAGCATAGCCGGGAGGGTCTCTTCAGGGTACAGGCCCATGCCCCCACGGTGCGCCTCGACATCAACGACATACTTCGGAGCCTCAGCTACCGGTTCCACCTTCTTCGGCTCAGCGGGCGCACCATAGCGCAGCGTCGCCTTCACAGGATAATGGTCGGAAACAAAGGGAGCATCGAGATAAGCCTTGCGGATCACTTCGAACTTGTCACATCCCTCAAAGCCCGAATAAAACACATAGTCGATCGGCTTGGAAGAAGTGATCTTGCCCCAATCGTGCCACGTGACCTCATTATCAGTCTCCGGAGCGGTCTGGCGAGCGTCAGACATGAGTTTTCTCAACTCGGTCAGGCAAGGATCCTCGGGAATGACATTCATGTCTCCTGTGAGGATCATCGGATACCCCTCTGGATTCATCGCTCCGATGCGGTCAACAAGCAGGAGCAATCCTTTCCGACGAGCCTCTTTTCCCACATGATCCAGATGGGTGTTGACAAAGTAAAAATGCCGGTCGGCTGCCTTGTCATAGAGCAAGGTCCAGGTCGCTGTACGGCGGCAAGCGGCATCCCAGCCTAATGAAGGCTCGAAAGGAGTCTCCGAGAGCCAATATGTTCCCCACTCCTTAAGCTCTATCCGGTCGGTGTCGTAGAAAACAGACATGTGTTCCCCGTCATGGATGCCATCCTCGCGCCCAACTCCGACACATTTGTAGCCAGGGCAGTGCTCGACAAAGTAATCCAATTGGAAATCAAGAGCTTCCTGCACGCCAAAAACAGCGGGGCGCTGGTCGAGGATCATAGCGCAGGCGGCGTCACGACGGTTCTCCCAGACATTGTCACCGTCGTCAGCAGTGCCGTAACGGACATTGAAGGACATGACAGGGAGGGTCTCGACGGAAGTCTTGTCACCACTCTTGCAAGAGAAGAGAAGCAACGGCAAAAGGGCAAGAAGGAGGATTCGTTTCATTTTTTAATGGTATTAGATTCTTCGCTACGCTCAGAATGACACTACTTTATGGGACCACAAAGATGGGCTGCGCCGAGGAAAGCGGCGTGAAGTTCCTCGGACTGGAACACGTCAAGGTTCTCTACACTCTTGGGATAAGGGAACTCCCTGATCACCTTCCACATAGGCTCCTTGAATAGAGGATATGCGTTGGCTATCGAGCCACCGAGGATGATCACGGCAGGGTCATATACGAACATTATCATTTGCACCAGCTTGCCGACATGTCCACCGAACTCTTCCATTATCGCAAGGGCTTCGGGATCGCCGTTTGAGGCCGCAACAGCGGCATCCTTGCCCGTTGTGCCCTTGCTCACGAAGTAGCGGCTGCTGCAGTAGAACTCATAATCCTTGTCAAGATACGGTACGCTGCCGATCTCCCCCGCCCCGGCGTTGCGCCCGCGGTAAAGATGGCCATCGATGACCAGTGACCCGCCGACACCCGTCCCGAGGGTCACGCAGAAGGCTTCCTTGTAGCCGGTTCCCCGCCCGAAAGTCGTGACTCCCAGGGCGAAGCAGTTGCAATCGTTGTCCACAGACGCGGGAATATGGTACCGGTCCTCAAGCTTTTCCTTAAGATGGACCTCCTTCCAGGAAGGGATTCCTACGACATTATAGACTATCCCTTTGTCGGTGTCAACCACCGAAGGGACTCCTATCCCAATCCCATCGACTTCAGGAGTCATCAACTCATCAATCATGCGGTAGATGTGATTCAGCACTTCCTCCTCACTCCCTCTGGAGCGGCATGGTTCCGAGATTATTCGCTCCACTTGCCCTCCGGGAAGGACTGTCGCCACGCGGACATTTGTTCCGCCAAGGTCTATCGCGATTCTCATAAAACAATTAATAATTAAAGTGTTATCTTACCGCTCTTCTCCACATGGACGGTGGCGGACTGTCCGTCTCCCCAACTTACGGTGAGATCAAAAGGAATATTTGTGGTTACAGTTATCACTGGCTTCTCGGACAAGGACTTCCTCGCGGCGGCCTTCAAAGAGACCACTCCCTCCGGGCCGAACGGATAGCGCTCGATTCCATGAGCCTCGGTCTGGTGGACATCCCACTCGACCTTCCCTTCGCTGAAGTCGGACTGTATTCCGAGAATATACTCTATGAAGACGGCAATCGGCGGAAGACCGGTCCAGCCCACAAAATCCTTGCGTGCCATGAAGCCGGGAGCGACCTCCTCCGGAGCGTAATACTCCCAGAAAGTGCCTGTGTTTTTCCACACGTCGAACACGTTGCCGAAGTGGTTATTGGCTATCTCCATCGCCTCCTTGCGGTAGCCTCTTTCCCAGAGACCGCTGATCACCATGTAATTGGCTCCGGGCCATATACCTCCCTGCCAGTAGCGGCCTTTGGGATTGTATTTCGGATGGTCGGCGGACAGGGAAGGAACCCTGTGGGTCCTAGAGAACTCCGCATCTTCGGAAAGATGTGCTACCAGACGGTCAAGCCTGTCCTTGTCCAGGACATCCGTCTTGAGAGCCCAGAAAGCGGAAATCCCCTTTGTGGAGTTGCGGGAGCCGTCCCCATACACATCGTACAGGAAGCCGGTCTTCTCGTCCCACATGTTCTCGTTGATCCACTTCTTGAGGAACTTCATCTCATCCTCCATTTCCTCTATCTCCTGCCAGCGCTCGATGTAGAAACCAATCTGCATAAGGCAGTCATTGACAAGATATTGCTGGAGGTTGGTGTCCAGCCATGTCATATGGCCGTTGGAATAGATCTGGTTGTAGCCTTCCGGGACGCGGGGCATGTTGTCCATGCCGGTTCCCCAGCCGCTGGACCAGTAGGTCCCGTCCTTCCAGGTCCTGTTGAGTTTCCACCACTGGGCGTAAGCGACCAAGGCCGGAAACACTTTGTGGAGCCTGTCAATATCCCCAAACTGCTTGTAATAAAGAAGTTCCGCCCATGGAAGGAGGTTCGGGCCGGTAGAGGTCGGATCGTAACGCTCGAAACAGTCGGAGCCGTCGGCGCGGATTTCCCTGCAGATGAACCCGTCCTGATGCTGCTTCGCGTAGAAATTGTCAAGGGTCCCCTGGAACGGGAAATAACGGTACCCGTAGCGGGCGAACATCATCATGAAGGAATCGTCCCACATGAATATATTCCCGTTGTAAGCGACATCGAGATAGGGAGACACGAATCCGGATCCTTCCTGGGGCTGACGGATGTTGCCGACAGCGATCTTCCAGGCATGCCAGTACATCTCAATCTCCTTCTCATGCCCCTCCCAAATTGGTGCCGGGAGGATCTTCTGGGCCTCCTTGAAAGGCTTGGGAGCCTTGGTCACCGGCTTCATTGTCCGGAAAGAGTTTTCCGAGACGAAGATATTCTTCACGTAAGTATTCTTGTACGGGAGGTCATAGGGCCCTGACTTCAGGTCCTGGGCCAATGCGGTGGCGGCGCAGCAAAGCATCAACGCCAGAGGCAGTAAACGTCTCATTTCTTGACAATTCGTTTAATGGTGCGAGCGATCTCCGTGTTGAGATAAGCGCCCTGGAAATGCTGGGAGCCGGGTCCGTAAGCGAAGACGGGGATCACGGCGGGAGTGTGGTCGTCGGAATTGTAGATCGCGAGCACATGGCCGGTCTTGAGGTCTCCGTCGAGGATTGTCAGTCCGCCGGTCTCATGGTCGGCGGTCACGACCACGAGAGTGTGGCCGTCCTCGTCGGCGAACTTCATGGCAGCTGCGACAGCGCGGTCGAAAGCGAGCTGCTCGATCACCGATGCCGGGAAGCAATCGGAATGGCCGGCATAGTCGATCTTGGCTCCCTCCGCCATCAGGAAGAAGCCCTTCTTGGACATCCCGCTGAGCTTCTTGATCGACTCCTTGGTGATCTCGGCGAGCAGGTCAAGGGTTTGCTCCTCGGCGTACGCCCTCATCCTCTGGTCGATCGCGATAACCTTTCCGGGTACCTTGGAAGTTCCGAGAGCGTCGTAGGTGTAGGTATATCCTTTGGCCTTGATGCCGGCCATCAGATCCAACTTGTCCTGGCGGGGATCCTCGAAGTAATCTCTGCCACTACCGGCCAGGAGGTCGATCTTAGCGGTGGTGGCGAGGAAACTTGTGATCAGCTCGGTACTGTCGCGCTCGGAAGTGTGGCCGTAGAACACAGCCGGGGTGGCGTCGGCGATGTCTCCCATGGTGATGACACCTGTGGCCTTGCCCATGTCGTGGAAATAGTCAGACAACGGAGACACCTCTGCGGAGCCGTCATAATTGGACGCGATGTGCCTGGTCCAGGAAGGCTCACCGGTGGCGAGAGTGCTTCCTCCCGAAGCGGAGTCAGGGATGAAGTCGTTCTCGGGATTAGCGAACTGGAAGCCGATGTGCTTCATTTTCAAAAGGGACAAATCCCTGTTGTTGGCGAAAGCTCCGGCAGAGATCTGGTTCAGACCCATGCCGTCGCCGATCAGGAAGATGACATTCTTGATCTTCTTGTCCGAACCGTCGTTCTTGTAGGTAGGAGTGTAGGTCTCTATCCTCTTCGTGAGCTGGAGCTTCTCATTCTGGAAGCCCTTGAAATCACGGGTAGCCTTGTCGAGCTTGTGGGTCCCGGTGACCCCAGCCTGAACCTTGTGCTGCCCCATCCAGAAATTCTTGTTGACCCAGTCATCGTAGAAGAGGGCGCATTTGGCGGGATAATCGGTGTTGATTATGTCAACCCCCATCTTCTGGAAGGTGAAATATACGGTCGTGCCCTCCGGAGCGTCCCAGAAGCGGATCGGCTTCCCGACGGCATGAGCGGCTTCGATTGCTCCCTGGACCGCGAAAAGCTCAGGATCGATCATGCGCCCTTTGCCGTTCCACTTCTTGGCGAACTTGCGGAAGTCGGTGCTGATCAAAGCGATACGCTTGAGCTGCTCGGGAGTGTAGGTTATCTTGCCACCAGTGAAATCACCGTCAAACCACACCCACTCCGGATATTTTCCGAAGTCCTCAGGATCAGGGATATCGCCGGTAAAGACAATCTTGACACCATTGCTGGTAGTGAACACGTCCGGGAACTCCTCCGCCAGAGCCAGGACACCCGGAAGCGATTCACCGGTCTTCAGGTCAACCATCAGCTGCAGACGGTCGGAGCTGCCTTCCCACATGCGCCCGCCATTCTCACGGAACGTCTTGACTATAGGCTCGATGTACATCGTCCTCAGGCTGCGGTCGGCGCTCACGTCCTCACGATTGTGAGCCACGAGAATCTCCCCGTCATGGAGGAACACATCCGCCTCAATCGAGGTGCAATGCTGTGAATATGCCTCCCAGAAAGGAGCCGTACGATTGTAGTCGTTGTGGGAATGGTAAGCTATGGGGCGCTGCGCCTGGAGCGTCAGGCACAACGCCAGCGAAGCTGTTATGATCAATAATTTACGCATATCATCTTTTATTTGTGCCAAATAACGTTTTCAGGGATTCTCTCGAACTTCTCCCCTTCCTGCGGCTTCCACGCCCAGAAGAGGGACTGTCCCTCGTAATCCTCGAGGTAGGTCAGACGGAACGGGTGCATGCCTTTCATCAGGGGGATGCGTCCGGTCGCCGTGTAGGCCGCATGGGAGCCGTCATTGTCAACGACAATCCGACCGTCAATCTCCAGAAGGGCGCCATCGTCGCTTCGCAGTGAGAAATCCCAGATCCCGTCCGAAGGGATGTCAATATATCCGGTGAATATATATCCGAAATGATCCTCGTCCGGAGCGTCCGTAATCGAAGGAGAGGGCATGACCCCGGATGACAAAGCCTTGCTCGCGCGAACGTCAGCCGTCTTTGAGAAGAGGCCGGTGTGGTAGGAGTACCTGCACCCTGCCGAAAGCCCGGAGACCTTGGCGGCGGGGACATTTATGGCGGGGACAGCGTGGATCCTCATCACCTCGCTCTCCGCCAGACCTTCCTTGAAGGCCTTCGCTGAGAGGACGAAGTCCCCGAATTTCTTGAAAGGAGCGGTGTACAGAGGCGAATTCCCGTCTGGGACGGTCCCGTCAAGGGTGTACCGGATCTCAGCCCCCTCAGTCCGACTCCGAAGGTCGATCACGAAGTCTCCCTCGTAGTATGTGGGGTCGGAGGGGACGTAAGGCATTGAGACCTGGTCCCCGGAAGTTAACGAATATGGGGCCTTAAGACCGTCGCGGTCGCTTACCGGATCCTTTGAGAGGGTGAAGGTGAGTTCGCCGCCTTCTTTAAGCTGCTCAAAGGTGACGAACAAGGCGTCCAAGGGCTCTCCGTTGTAGGTAACTGACTTGATGTAAGGATATTCCGGATGATCCGCTGTGATGACGAGTTCCTTCTCGAGATCCACCTGCAGGATGGCTTTCTTAAACAGCGGAGCCGAGAGGACGAACTCCCCGGTGCCGGGGCAGATAGGGTATATTCCCAAAGAAGACAGGACGTACCAGGCAGACATCTGGCCGCAGTCCTCGTTGCCGCTGATGCCCTCGGGAGTCGGGGAATACAGGTCCTGAAGCAACTGGCGCACAAGCTTCTGGGATTTGCAGGGCTGGCCGAGGAAATTGTACAGATATGCCATGTTGTGGCTGGGCTCATTGCCGTGAGCATATTGCCCGACAAGCCCCGTCATGTCGCCGATGTCTGTCCCGGGATCCCTCTCGTCATAAGTAAATAGCGAGTCGAGTGCGGCCGTCATGGCTTCCTTGCCTCCCATAAGAGCGGTCAACCCGTAGAAATCGTGAGGTGCGAAGAACCGGTACTGCCATGGAATACCCTCAGTGTAGTCCCTCGAATCGCCGATCGGATTGAACCTCGGCATCCAGTTCCCTTCCGAGTTCCTGGCCCTCATGAAACCGGTGGAAGCGTCAAATATGGCTGTGTATCGCCTGGATCTGGCGTAATATTCCTTTGCGAGATCTTCCTTGCCGGCCAACTCCGCCATCCTGCCTATGCACCAGTCGTCATAGGCGAACTCAAGCGTCTTGGAGACCGACTCGGCCTGGATGTTGGCGGGGATGTATCCGAAGGCGTTGTAAGGATCGGAGCTGGCGTCGGTATTGGACGCTTTGACCATGGCCTCAAGGGCATCCTCGAAATCGAACGAGTGGAGATGAATCCAAGCGTCCGCCATCATGGAGACGGCATGGTAGCCAATCATGCACTCGGTGTCGGAGCTCGCCAGCGGCCACATGGGAAGTCTCCCGCCCTTGTCGGACATGTCCATGAGACTGGACACCATGTCACGGACCAGATTGTCGTTGATCAGGGTCATCAGAGGGTTCCAGCTCCGGAAAGTGTCCCACAAGGAAAGCGTGGAATAGAAAGCCCCGCCCTCGGGAACGGTGGCAATCTCCTGACGGAAATCCCGGTAACGGCCGTCCACATCATCACATCGGTTAGGGACTATCATTGTGTGGTAAAGAGCTGAGTAGAAATTGGTTCTATCCTCTTTGCTTCCCCCCTCTACCTTTATGGCTCCGAGGGCCTCTGCCCAGGTATCGAAAGCCTCAGTGCGGATGGTGTCGAAATCCTTATCGCCAACCTCGGTCGCGAGATTACGCGCGGCACCGTCAGTATCAACTTGTGAAAGTCCCACAGAAACAGTCATTTCCTTCGTCGTCTCAGGGAAGGTGAGAAGCATCCTGTCTCCTTCAAGCTTTTCAGCCGAAGAGAAAGGGACCGAGAAAACGGCATTGAAATAAATCTGCCTGTCAGGAGCCCAACCGCTGACATGACGGCCTCCCTTGACAACAGAATCTCCCTCCATGTCCATGAATATCCGGTCAGGATGGGTTTCCCCGATATTATAGGCCGCATCAATCAGGATATGGCGTTCCCCTTCTCCCTTGAACGTGTAGCGATGGACTCCGGCTCTGGTGGTAGCGGTCAGTTCCACTGTAAGGCCAGCTTCCGGGAAGTCCACCTTGTAGTACCCGGGACAGGCTTTCTCATCGTCATGAGAGAATGGCAGGCTTATGGGAATATCTTTCCCGATGAAAGGAAGGAAAAGGAAATCACCGAGATCCGCACAACCGGTACCGCTGATGTGGGTGTGCGAGAAACCAAGGATGGAAGCATCACTATAGTGGTAGCCAGAACATCCGTCCCAAGTCCTGTTCCTGGTGTCAGGGCTCAACTGGACCATCCCGAAAGGGGTGGTGGCACCGGGATATGTATGACCATGAAAACCGGTCCCGACAAAGGGGTCCGCATACGAGACAATATTTGTCTCAGAAGTTCTAGAGCATGCCGCTAAAGCGACAGATAAAACGAGGAACAGGGATGATCGGATAATTGGTCTCAAAACTTTAGCATTATAATGGTAGATAGCAAAGATAACCAAAGCAGAGACAATTAACGGGACAAAACCGCTATCCTGCACCACAAATCACGCAAGACTAACGCTTCTTTTTCAAGGCGGCCGCTTCCTTCCGGGCTTTCTTTTTTTCGTAACGGGCTTTGTAACGCTCGAGGAACTTCTGTTCCCTGGCGTCAGTCTTTGCTTTCGCGGCCTTCATCTTCTCAAATTTGACACGCTGCCTCTCGGCGTTCTTCTCCGCCTTCCTGGCGGCTTTCTCCGCGTCTTTGGCGTCAAGAGCGGCCCATCTGGCCTCTTTCTTCGCGGCCCTGGCCTGGCGCAGGCTGTCCTGGGCAGCCTTCTTGGCTTCCCTCTGAGCCTTCTTCTGGGCCTGCTCAGCCTCCAAATCGGCGGTCAAGGCCTTTCTGAGAGAATCCATCCTCGCAATCCTCAACGAATCAGCCAAGGCCTTTGCCCTTGACAAGGAATCAGCGACTGCAAGCGAATCCGAGACCGCGGCGCCTAAGGAATCAAGCGGCGCCGAAAGAGCTGCAAGCGAATCTACCTGAGCGGCTGGAGCCTGTTTCGCATCCTTCGCATCCTTTGCCGGTTGCACGGCGGCCTCCGCCTTATCCCCTTCACCGCCAGCGGCTTCCGCATTTCCGGCGGCTTCCTCATCTGAGACAGCTTCCTCGGCCGCCTGCTCTTCAAGAGCCTCCTGGGCCTTCCTGAGCTCCTCCATCGCCTGGCGCTCCGCCTCACGAGCCTGTTTCAGGGAATCGGCGCTGGCGAGCATCTTGTTGATATTCGCTATATGACCAGGAAAATATTTCTCGGTCTGCAGGAACTTGGCTCGGGGGACGGCCTCGTACCTGCCCCTCTCGGTCTTCCTCGGAGTGTACACCACGACATCCTCCGGCCCTTTAGGACGTTTTTCCGGCTGCCATTCGAAGCCCTTGAGAATCCTCTCGTCTTTCTTCAGCTGGACCGCGGGATAGGCGTCACTCTTGACTTCCTCATAATAGACCAGGTCATTGATATTCCCGTTCAGGAACGACGCTGAAAGCATCTTCGACTCGAACTTGTTGACCGTGGCGAAAGCGCCCTTCTCCTCCAGGAAGAAAAGTCCGGAAGCGCCTCCCATGGAGTCGAATCGACGGAGTGCCCCTGTCGAGTCAAAGAAGGCCATCATCTCGGTTCCCCTTATCTGGTCGAAACAGATGGAATCCTCCTGGACAATTATGAAGGCGTTGGACATCAGGCTCGCCTTGTCCAGAGCCTTGTTCTTCAAGACGACCGTTATACTGTCGGCGGAATACTGGCGGCGGACCTCGTTCCAGACAATCGGTGAGCGGTAGAGCCTCACCAAAGAGTCAAGATCGTTGTAAACGAGGGAGTCGCACACGACCTGCATGTCCTTTCGGAACACCTTTACATTCCTCAGTCCCAACAGGAAACCTATCTTGGTGGAGTCAGGAGGGCCGGCCTCAAGGGAATCGACCTTCGGCTCTGGCGGATCGGGGACCTGGAGAACCGGAACCGGCCCGGAAAAAGGCCCGCTCTTCGGCCTGGCACCTCTCCGGTTCGGATCTTCCTCTTCCATCTTCTTCTTAGCCTCCTCAGCAGCGGAAACAGCTGCTTCATAAGCGTTTCGCCTGTACTCCATCACGGGATCGATGGCCAGGTCTTCCAGACGTTTCTTGGACTTGTTCAACTCATTCTCGGACACGTCGCACCGGGGTAAAGCCCAATAAAGGAGCTCGTCTCCACGGACATACACAGTGTCCTTGGTGCCTTCCTGCTCGAAAACGGCGATGACCGACGGATCCCTGAGCATCCTGATACGTTCCAGGGAGTCAATGTATTGCATGTAACCTGCGACGGCCGCTACGTTGCGGGTAGTGTCGAGAAGCTCGACATTGCCGAACATCTCGGCATTATTGAAAGCCCGGTCGTAGACCAAGGTATCGGACCAAGCCTCCTGGTTCCTTGTCAAGAGATGCACGTTCCGGGTGAAATTGAAAAGCTCCGCCTTCTTGTCATAGGAGCCGGAGTTAGCGGACAACATATTCTCTCCCCTCCAGGCATGCGTGCCTGTACCAAATATGGCCACCGAAGTCTCTGTGTTGAAGTCCAGGTCGTCCGTCTTGACAAACACCGAGTCAGTGTACATGTTGACATCCCGGTAGAAACGGAAAGTCTTCGACTTGGCGTCATAACGGCCCACGTCACTCTCGATGATCTGGCCGTCTTTGTCCCTGAAAGAACCGCCGTTACGGAACACGGCCACACTGTCACTGGTGTTGTAGTCCAGATTCATGGTCCGCAAGGTATTCCTGTCCTTGTCCTGAAGCTGGACCAGGGATCCCCGGAACTCAGCCAGGCTGGCGCCGATGTAATAATCCAGATTATCACTCGTCAGGACGGTCTGGTTCTGGAGGATACGGACATGACCGATGGCCTTGATGACATTGGCATCGACATCCCACAGGGCTGTGTCGCAGACCAGTTTGGTGGCGTTGTGCTCGAAGCGGGCGTTCCCGATGGCTTTCCTGAAACTATGGCCGTCAACATCCTCCTGAAGCAGCTTCTCGCACCCGAGAAGCCGGACAAGGCTGTCTTTTCCATCCTGGAACTGGGCCTGGGCGGCCAGCGGGAGAAGGAAAAGAAGGACTGAATATGCTAGACGGCGGAAAGACATCGTATTACTCGCTGAACTTCGAAGCCCACGAGGAGCGGCGGAACTCGCAGTCCTTGAACAGGGGGTCGATGACTATCCTGGTGTCTTTGATTTTCTTCTCCAGGAACTTGTCGATAGCCTCCTGCTGCTTCTCGCGCCTCACCTCTTCCTGAAGCTGGGAGAAATCAGATTCGAAGGTGGCGGTGTGGGCAGGTATTATCTTGTCCACACGGATGATCTTATAGTTGGTCTTTCCGACCACGAAATCCTTGAACTGATCCTGGCGGCCGTCGTTGTCCGTCGATTCAACCGGCTGGGAGATCTCACCCTCTTTCAAGTCCTTGATGGCTTTGTAGTCCTCCGGTTTGAGCTGGTCGATCTCGAAATACGCCGAGCCGGTATTCGGATCCGCCATCTGGCCTCCGTTAGTCCGGGTGGGAGCGTCCTGCGAGTAGAAATTCGCCGCCATCTTGAAAGTCACCGCACCGTTAAGAATCTCCGTGCGGAGGCTGTCCAAAGTCTTGAAAGCCTTCTCTTTGTCAGCAGAGGTGTAATGCGGCTTCATAAGGATGTGGCGAGCGTTGAACATGTCCCCCTTCTTCTCAAGGACTTCGATGATATGGAACCCGTCGGGAGTCTCGACTATCTGCGAGATCACTCCGGGCTTCAAAGCCATTGCGGCATCCGAGAAGGCCGGCCAGTAAATTGATTTCGAAGCCATGCCGAGCTCTCCTCCCCTCCTGGCGTTACTCGGATCCTCCGAATACATCCTGGCCAGAGTCGAGAACTTCTCCCCGTTGATGATCCTTTCCCGGAGCTCCAGAAGTTTCTCGCGCACAGCGAGATTGGCGGCCTCCCGGTCCGGATAGAGGCAGATCTGGCTGAGCTGGTACTTTATAGGGATAATGGGAAGGTTCTTGGCGTCAACCGTGTCCATATATTCCTTGACATCATAAGGAGTCATGTCAGGAACCTTCTTGATGATCTCCTGCTGCTCCTGCTGCGTGAGGCTCATGTCCTCATACTGCTTCCTCCAATCCTCACGGAGGCGGTACAACGGCTTCCCGAAATACTGCTCCAACTGTTCCTGGCCACCCAGGATAGTCATGGTCTGGTCAATCCTCTGGGAAAGCATCGCCTCGACATTGTCCTGTTTGACAGTCAAAGAGTCGATCCTCGCCTGCATAAGCAAGAGTTTGGACTCGAGCATGGACTCCAGCAGCTCGCAACGAACATTCTTGTCCGAGCTCAAGCCCTGGGCTCCCCTCTCCTTGACTGAAGCCTCGATGTCCGAGATAAGAATCACCTCATTGCCGACGACCGCAACCGATTTGTCTATGACGTTGTACTTCTGGGCGAAAAGACCCGCGCCAGAGGCGAGGATCGCCAGCAGGGTGACTATTGTTTTCTTTGTCATTTCTTAGAGTAGATTTCAAATTTCTCTTTGGCCTTGGCGTCTTCTATCAAGTCTTGTTCCAAAGTCGTGAGAAGCTTGTGCTTTCTCCCGCTTATAATGATATCCTTTATCCTGTCCTCACAGAACTCCACGGGAGGGACTTCGCCGGCCTTTACCATGTCAGCTATAAAAGCCACGAGAAGGAAACCGTCACCATCCTTGATCTCGATGAACTTTCCGTTCTTCTTTGAAAGCATCTCGATATAGTCCACACCGAAATCCCCGGCAAGGGTGGCGGCATCGATCCAGGTGTCCGAAAGATCGGCGTAGCGCTGGGCGGAATTGAAAGCGAGGCTGTCAGCTGCGATCACGTCCGCTACATCATCCGAAGACATCAACTTCTTGATTTTCTGCAGGTTCGGTGAGTCCTCGGATATTTTCATAAACCGGGCTTTGACGATGGGCCTCTCCAGCTTGAAATTATCCTTATGGGCCTCGAAATACTCATCCACCTCTTTCGGGGAAACGGTCGTGTCGAGCCGCTCGGAGATGAACCTCTGCTCGAATCGGTACCTCAGGAGAGACTGCCTATAGTCCTCAAGCTCCTTGGAGACATCCTTCTCCTCCTTGCTGAGTTTCTGCTCGGCGATGTCCTGGAAAGCCTTCCCGGTCGCCCAGGAGTTGATGTAGAGATTAACCAGATTGAGGCTGTCCTCGGGACTGATCCCGTTCGGGATGACCTTCTCGAGCTCGGACAGGTACAGCTTATGATCCCCCAGTTTCGCGACCACCTCCCCGTCGTGGATGAACGACTGGAAAGCCTTGCAAGAGGGAAGCAGCGCCGCGAAGATGACGACGAATATGGGGAACCTCCTGGCCATCAATTATCTGGAATAGTTCGGGGCCTCCTTGGTGATGGTCACGTCGTGGGGGTGGCTCTCAAGGAAACCGGCGTTGGTGATACGGACGAACTTGGCGTTCCTAAGTTCCTCGATGGTGTGGGCGCCGCAGTAGCCCATTCCGGCCCTGAGGCCACCGACGAGCTGATAAACGACCTCGGAGACAGTGCCCTTGTAAGGCACCTGGGCGACGATTCCCTCTGGGACGAGCTTCTTGATGTCCGCCTCCATGTCCTGGAAATACCTGTCCTTGGAACCCTGCTCCATAGCCTCGAGGGAACCCATGCCCCTGTAGGACTTGAAGCGGCGGCCGTTCATGATGATGGTCTCGCCCGGGGACTCCTCGGTTCCGGCCAGCAGGGATCCGGCCATGATCGTGCCGGCGCCGGCTGCGAGAGCCTTTACTATATCTCCGGAATATCTGATACCTCCGTCAGCGATCACAGGGATGCCTGTGCCCTTCAGGGCCTCGCAGGCCTCCATGACGGCGGTGAGCTGAGGAACACCGATACCGGCGATTATCCTGGTGGTGCAGATCGATCCGGGACCGATTCCGACCTTGACTGCCTTGACTCCAGCGTCCGCAAGGGCCTTGGCACCCTCGGCGGTAGCGACGTTTCCAGCCACTATCTGAGCTTCAGGGAAAGCCTGACACGCTTTGCGAACCATCTGGATCACACCCTCGGAATGGCCGTGGGCGGTGTCGAGGACGACAGCGTCGGCTCCGGCGTCGAGAAGGAGTCCGATCCTCTCCACGGTGTCGGACTTGATACCGGCAGCGGCGGCGACCATCAGACGTCCCTTGCTGTCCTTGGAGGCGATAGGGTTGTCCTTGATCTTCATGAGGTCCTTATAGGTGATGAGGCCGACCAACTTTCCGTCCTTGTCGATCACGGGGAGTTTCTCTACCTTGCTCTTCTGGAGCACCTTGGTGGCATCGGCCAGAGTGATACCCTTAGGGGCGGTCACGATGTTCTCGCTCGTCATGACATTGTTGATCGGGAGAGCCATATCCTCCTGGAAGCGAAGATCCCTGTTCGTCACGATACCGATCAGGAAACCGTTGGTGTCAACTACCGGGATACCACCGATGTGGTGCTTGCTCATCATCGCGAGCGCCTCTCCCACAGTAGCTTCCGGGCGGATGGTGACAGGGTCGTAGATCATTCCGTTCTCTGCCCTCTTGACCCGGCGAACCTGCTCGCACTGCTTCTCGATGGGCATGTTCTTGTGGATCACGCCGATTCCTCCGGCCCTGGCCATCGCTATGGCAAGCCTGGCCTCGGTCACAGTGTCCATGGCGGCGGACACGATCGGGGTGTGGAGCCTGATGTCGGTCGTGAAATTGGAGGTCACGACAACATCGCGGGGTAGTACATCGGAATGTGCCGGCACAAGCAGCACGTCATCGAAGGTGAGGCCCTCGGAAATCTCTCTGTTTACGAACTTCGCCATTGTGATCAGTTTAATTAGGCAAAGTTACGAATATTTCGCCAAAGTTCAAAAACGGCTACCAACTTGACGTGCCGTGATTGCTATTCGATTAGTATTCAGCTATTTCCCGAAATGAGCTTCTTCGGGACGGAGAGCTCAGATACAGAACAGCCTGATTATCAACCGATGAAGCTCCACCGCCTGACAATTAATGAGTTACGGAATTGAACTGGGAAACTGTGGTTTTTCAAGCGGATTATTCGTAAATTGCGGCAGATAAAAAGAATTGAAAAACTTCAAAAGAGGAGAATGGAATGAGGCCCAGATAACCGTCCCTGCCAGGTGTTCCGTTCCTCGAGGCGTTTGTCAAGAAGTTTCAGGATCCCGTCGTTGCGGATCAGTCCCCAGGGCGTTTCCCTCACGAAACGGGGAGGAACCTCACCGGCAACCCGCTCGATGCAAAGGTCCGGGCGCAAGCGCTCAAGGATGTCAATGACAAGGTCCATATAATCATCCAGCCCGAGGCGTAGAAACTCTTCCGGCCGGGTCGCATATTCCTTCTCCATCCTTGTCCCTTTGACGATCTGCAACTGGTGGAACTTGACGGATGTCAGCGGGAGTGAGGAGATCGTCTCGCATTGATCCATAAGCATTTCCCTGGTCTCTCCGGGCAGTCCGAGGATGAAATGAGCCACGACATCTATGCCCCTTGACGCAGTCATCTCAACCGCTCTGCGGGCGGTCTCGAAATCGTGCCCCCGATTAATCCGCCTGAGAGTCTCATCGTAGCACGACTCGATTCCATATTCCACGACTATGACAGGAGGCTTCGAATCGGCGGCAAAACCCCCGTCGCATAAAGAAGCGAGGTAGTCGAGCTTCGCCTCATCGACGCAGTCGGGCCTTGTGCCGATCACGAGGCCTACGATCGAAGGATGCGAAAGCGCCTCCCCATAAAGAGCCTTAAGCCTCTCCAGAGGAGCGTATGTGTTTGAATATGCCTGGAAATAAGCGAGATAGTGCTTCACCTTAGGGTAGCGCCTCCGATGGAATTCAATTCCCTCGTCAATCTGCTGGGCGATGGATTTCCCAGGTGTGCTGTAGCCGGGATGGAAGGCGGCGTTGTCGCAATATGAGCAGCCTCCGGTCCCGATCGTGCCGTCGCGGTTGGGGCAGCTGAAACCAGCGTCTATCACCAGCTTCTGCAGCCGCTCGCCATACAGGCGGCGGTACCGGCCAGCGGAAGTGTTGTATCTTTTGCCTTCAGGAAAGTCGAACATGTCTAATTGGTCCTGGACTGTAAAGATAATCCAAAATTCATTATCTTAGCGACAAAGTAATGATCCAGCCATGAATATCAGAAACATCATCAAAACCGTACTGACTATCGCTTTCGCCCTCGGGACAGCTCTGGCTGTCTCAGCACAGCAGGATGGTATCCCCCATTTGAGATTGACTGACAAGGTGTTCACCCCAGCCCCGACAAAAGCTGTCGTGGAGCTCTCGGCCAATTTCATGAGGGAGAAACCCGAATATGAGGCCGAGCTTGGCGACCAGGCTCTGATGGGGACAGTCGTGGAGATTCTGGAGGAAAAGGATGGCTGGACCAAGATAAAGAGTCCCGACCCGTACACCGCCTGGGTCGACAGCCGTGGACTTGTCAAGATGAGTGATAAGGAAATAGCTGATTATCTGGAGGCTCCGAAATACATCTGCACCGCCTTCCGCTCCTGCGTCTATGAGGAGCCGTCACTGAAGTCCGGGATCGTCTCGGAGTTTATCCAGGGCGACCTCGTCAGGATCATGTACAAAACCATCACCCACACTAAAGGCAGCCTCGATGGTTATGTTGAGGGCCGGGCTGTGCTCAAGAAGAAGTTTGTGGGCGTGGTGCTGCCTTCTGGAAAGACCGGATATGTTCCGGCGAAAGACGTGGATGTTTTCTACAAATGGGCGAAGGATAAATATTCAGGTCTGACGAAAGAGAACGCTTTACGGGAAGATCTTGTCCGGACGACGAAGCGTTTTCTCGGCGTGCCGTACATGTGGGGCGGCACATCTGTCAAGAATACTGATTGCAGCGGACTGACCAGGAGTGTCTTCTTCGCGAATGGGATCCTGCTTCCACGCAACGCATCCCAGCAGGGCCGGATCGGAGAGAACCTGCCGCTATTCAGCGCGGAAGGGAAAGTGGTCTGGGATTGGCTGCTTCCCGGAGACCTTGTCTTCTGGGGACGAGAGGCCTGCGACGGGAAGCCCGCAAAAGCCACTCATGTGGGAATATACATCGGCGACGGACGCTTCATCCATTCCTCTTTCATGGTCAGGATCAATTCGCTGGATCCTTCATCTCCTGAATATTACGACCGCAAGCCGCTCTGTGCCAGAAGGATAGTCGGTAATGTGGATGTCCCGGACTCCGGCATCATCTCTGTCTTTGCCAGCCCAAGCTACATTCGCAGATAAAGCTAATCGCTTCAATTTCGCAACATGTTGATTGTCAATCAGTGGAGCTTCACCAATTGATAATCAGGCGGTTCCGTATCTGAGCTCTCCGATTCGAAGAAGCTCATTTCGGGAAATAGCTGAATACTAATCGAATAGTAATCACGGCTCAAACAAGTCGATGGTATTGATACTTTATTGTAAATGATTATCTTTGTGAAGATCATTATCAATTACGCTATGAGAAAATTATTTGAGACCATTATCTTGGTCGCGGCGGTAATATCTGCCGCGATGTTTACCGGATGCAAGAAAGATGAGCCTACCGGGCCGAACGGAGGTAACGGCGGCGGTGGCAACCAGACTGTCTCTGTGACCAGCGTATCGCTCGGCAGGTCCACCCTCAACATGATCGAGGGAGATTCCGAGACCTTGACGGCCACCGTATTTCCGGACAATGCCACCGACAAGGCAGTCAGCTGGAAGTCATCCAATACCGGAGTGGCGACTGTGGACGGCAGTGGAAAAGTCTCGGCCGTAAAAGCCGGAACCGCCACGATAACTGTCACAACCAATAATGGTTCCAAGACAGCTACTTGTACGGTGACAGTTACTGCGAAAAAGATACCGGTGACAGGAGTCTCGCTGGATAAGGAAAGCCTTGAAGTGTTTGTGGGGGATGAGATCGATCTTGCGGTGACAGTCACCCCTGAGAACGCCACTGACAAAACGGTTCTCTGGGGAGTTTCCGAGATAGGTATATTGGTATTCAAAGACAAGATTATAGCTGAAAGCGTCGGCACAGTCACTCTGACTGTCAAGACCAAGGATGGAGAAAAGACCGCTTCCTGCATAGTCACCGTGAAACAGAAAGAGGTTCCGGCGGAGAGCGTGAGCGTGGAGCCGGTTAAGGTCGAGGTCAAGGAGGGCGGGACCGTCCAGCTTAAAGCCTCAGTCAGCCCAGAGGACGCCGACCAGGAGGTCGAATGGACAACCTCCGACAGTCAGATCGCCACCGTTGACGCTAACGGACTGGTCACCGCCATCAAGCCAGGCACCGTCTATATCGCCGTAAGGTCAAAGGCGTACACCGACAAGTTTACCTCGTGCGAGGTGACTGTCACTCCGGACGACGGCCTTAAAGGCATAGCCTTCGACGCGAGCGAAATACAACTTGAGACCGGCCAGTCAAGAGACCTGACAGTTGTATTCACTCCTGAATATGCCGCCAACAAGAATGTGACCTGGGCGTCCTCCGACGCTTCAGTCGCCAGTGTCTCTGACGGGAAGGTTGTTGCCCTTAAAGAAGGAACGACCACAATCACAGCGACTTCCGAAGATGGAGGGCACAAAGCTGAATGCGTGGTTACCGTCTCGAAGGCCAGCGGACCGAAGGTTTACACTACTAATGATGACTATAAAATACTTATTAACGGTGCACCGGATCCGCTAGATGGGGCTTTCGATAATGGCGAGACTTTCAGATTCATTGATGTCGACTATATAGCAGCGGAAGGAAGTACACTCTACTCCCTTGAGAGCTACTTCAACAACTACAACAATAGTTCAAGCCATCATATCTGCAAGGACAGGAAACCCATTATTGATGTCTCGAAATACACTGATGGTCGGGATAACGACAACAAGACCTTGACAGACTTCACCGCCAGGAACGGCTATTTCGCCATTTTAATGAGAACGGATGGGAACTCCGCATTGACAGTTATCTGGGCAAAAGAAGGCCAAAAGTGTTTTGCCTTTGACTTCTATGGTAAAGGAAACGAGTTCTACGAACCTCATTTGGCCTTGGCTCCCAACGGAGACATACACATCTCGGTCAGAATTAAAGACTCTTTCGGAAAAAACCACCTAGCATGGTTAAAAGCCACAGAGGCCGGAGTTTTGACCCAGACCTATCTGGATGATTACAATAGCGGCCCGATTGATGTCACAGAAGCCGGGGACGTATACATCCTGTCTTATCGGGAAACCGAGGATGGACAAGTGGGACGACTCTACAAAAACGGCAAAATGGAAAAGACCATAGATGGTTCGGAGTATAACTTCAGTTGCCTATTAAAGTGCGTCGGCAATGATGTGTACACGGCAGTCCTCGATTATACGGCGAATAAAATCAATATCCGCAAGAATGGGAACAGCTATCAGACCATAACCATGGCTAACAAGAGCATACTCCCGGCCAGGCGCTCCTTCTGGGTGACTGGTAGCGGAGACATCTACATCTGCGTGGCACCACATGCCGACTTTAAAAACACGGTGCTGTACAAGAACGAGAAAATCCTCTATAAATTAAATGGCTTAAAGCAAGTCTGCGTAGTCGAGGAATAATCAATTGTCAGCTGCGAGGAGGGTTATGATCCGGTCGATGATCGGATCGACCCTTCCGGCTGAGACAGTCAAGTTATTAGTCATTATCGAGAACACGATGGCGTCCGCCTTGGACCCTTCGGAAGGCTCGATGTAGCCGCTGAAGCAGCGTACTCCGCCCATGGATCCGCTCTTGAGATGGACCCTGGACTTAAGCGCCTCGCTCTCCCCTTTCAACCGGGCTTCATAATACCTTTCTCCGGGCTGGCCGAGAGTCTCGATATATTCCCCGAACACCGGGCTGTCCATCATGGCAGAGAGGAACTCCACGAAATATTCAGGTGAGACGTAATTATCTCTGGACAAGCCGCTTCCATCATCAATCTTGATGTCGTCGGCTGGGGCTCCAAGCCTTTTCAGCACATCGGAAAGGGCCGCTTTGCATGAGTCAGCCTGAGCGGAATGATGAAGCCTGCGGCCAAGGATTCTGTAGAAGGACTCAGCGTAGAAATTGTCACTTTGAAGGAGGCATTCCCGTACTATCTTCTTAAGGGCTGGGGAATATGTCATCCCGATCATCTTGAGGTCATCTACCTTGGCGGCATAGGGACCGGGATCAAGGGAGCTTAGGTCTGTCCTGATCCTGCCAAGACGGGTATCCGCGACCCCCCTGGTGACATCAACTCCTTTGGAGACAAGATATTCCCGGAAATAATAGGCACAGGTGTAGGCTCCGAACTTGTTGGAGAACTCTTCTGTCTTGGGCTGCCTGTCGATAGCGAAAGAGCCACGGACTTCCGCGTAAGGGGCGAATTCGGAGGTGAACATGTAGAGCTGGTCTCCTGAACCGGCGGGACCGGTCTTGCAGGGGAAAATGTATCTCATCCAAGGAAGCGAAGGGTAGGAAACCAGTACATTAACCTGGGATCCCACAGTAGCTCCATGGGACACCTTCATGTCGATGGTATTCTCGTAGAAACAGAGACCGTCACCTCCTGTACCATAAGAAGTTCCGATGTCTTGATACTGCCATGTGTCTCTCTCGATGGGGCCGTCAAAATAGCGTCCGTCACCGATAACCGAACCATTTATCTTCTTGATTCCGGCCTTGTCGAGGAAGCCTTTCCACTGGGCGAATAGGGCGTCGCGACGAAGGGCAATCGAGTCCTTTGAAGCGATCGTAGGGTCCCCACCGCCGACAATGTACAAGTCTCCTTCCAAAACCCCGTCTTTAATCTCACCTGAATACCCGATCCTCGTCGTGAACTTGAAATCAGGACCGAGCTGGTGCATGGCGGCTCCTGAGGTGATGAGTTTCATGGTCGAGGCCGGGACAAGGCGCTTTTCCTGATTGAAGGAGGCTATGGCCTTACCTCCTTCCGTCATGGCGAAGACGCCTAACGAGGCCTGCCTCAAAATATCATTGGAGGCGACGGATTCTATGTATTTCTGGGCTTTGCTCTTTTCGGGGACAGTCTTCGCGGCCGGATTCTGGGCCACAGCCTGCGACATCGCCAGCGCCGAGGACAAGACTGCGAAAAACATTTTAACAGTTCTCATATTCACAAAATTAACAAAAATCGCTAACTTTGAAGTTCCAATATCATTATTGAATATGAAAAAATGCGTCTTGGTGTCCGGCGGAGCCGGATTCATTGGCAGCCACGTGACCGTGGAACTGATTGAGGCAGGGTACGATGTGATCGTCGCCGACAACATGTCGAACTGCGACATGACTTGCTTCGAGGGTGTGAAAAAGATCACCGGAAGGGAGGATATTCCTTTTGTCAAAATGGATTTTTGCGACCCGGTAGCGACTGAATTGCTCTTCACCACGAACCAGATCGATGCGGTCATCCATTTCGCCGGCTTCAAGGCTGTAGGCGAATCAGTCAGCGAGCCTTTGAAATACTACAAGAACAACTTGCAGTCTTTCATGAACGTGATCGAGAGCGCCAAGGCGCATGGGTGCGGGAACATCCTGTTCTCATCGTCCGCGACAGTGTACGGCGAGCCGGAGAAATTGCCTGTGACCGAAGACACCCCCCGCCAACCGGCTATGTCGCCCTACGGCAACACCAAGACCATGTGCGAGGACATTCTCAGGGATTGCGTCAAGGCATATCCCGAGATCAAGGGAATAGCCCTGAGATATTTCAACCCCATCGGCGCCCATCCGTCAGCACTCATCGGTGAGCTCCCGAGAGGCGTGCCCAACAACCTCGTACCGTTCATCACCCAGACCGCGATCGGCAAGCGCGAGTGCCTGTCCGTCTTCGGAGACGACTATCCCACCCCCGACGGAACCTGCCAGAGGGACTTCATCGACATCGTGGACCTCGCTAAGGCTCATGTGTTCGCCGTCCGCAGGATGCTCGACGGAAAGATGAAGAAGGAATATGAGATATTCAATGTCGGTACAGGGAAGCCGTTGTCAGTCATGGAGTTAATCAACGGATTCGAGAAGGCGAACGGCCTCAAGCTCAACTATAAGATAGCTCCCCGGAGAGCGGGCGACATCACAGCCATCTGGGCGGACCCGACGCTGGCCAACAACGAACTCGGTTGGAAGGCCGAGCGGAAGATCGAGGACACCCTCGCTTCCGCCTGGGCCTGGGAAAAGCATATTGCCGGGAAATAAACTACAACCAACCCTTCTGAAGCAGGACTTCAGCGATCTGGACGGCGTTAGTGGCGGCACCCTTGCGGATGTTGTCGCTGACGCACCAGAAATTCAGCCCGTACTTGACTGAAGGATCCCTGCGAAGCCTTCCCACAAAGACGTCGTTCTTGCCAAGGGAATAAAGCGGCATCGGATAGACGAAGTTGTCCGGATCGTCCTGGATCGTGACACCTTCGGTCTTTGACCATATCTCCCTGACATCCTCAAGGGTGAAATCCTTCTCGAACTCAAGGTTGATGGATTCGGAATGGCCTCCCTGCACAGGGACCCTGGCGGTGGTCGGGCTGACACCTATCGAATAATCACCGAGGATCTTATGGGTCTCGTTGACCATCTTCATCTCTTCCTTGGTGTAGCCGTTCTCAAGGAAATCGTCTATGTGTGGGATGACATTCTGGTCAATAGGATAGTGGTAGAAGGCAGGATACTCTCCCCATTTGCCTCCGTTCCTCTCAGCCATCATCTGGTTAATGGCCGGGGTGCCTGAACCGGTGACAGACTGATAAGTCGAGACGACGATCCTCTTGATGGTGTACTTCTCGTGGAGGGGAGCCAGGGGAAGAAGCATCTGGATCGTGGAACAATTGGGGTTGGCGATAATATAGTCCTCCTCGGTAAGGACATCGGCGTTGATCTCGGGGACGACCAGTTTCTTGGTCGGATCCATCCTCCAGCATGAGGAGTTGTCAACGACGCGGCATCCTACCTCCGCGAACTTCGGCGCCCACTCCTTTGAGATGTCAGCCCCGGCTGAGAACAGGGCCAGATCGGGTTTCATCGCGACCGCTTCCTCGGCGGTGACGACGGGATATTCCTTGCCCTTGAAAGAGATCAGCTTACCGGCAGACCTTCCGGAGGCAACCGGAATGAACTCATCCACAGGGAAATTCCTCTCTTCGAGGACTTCGACCATCCTGGTACCAACCAGGCCGGTCACACCAACTACGGCTACTTTCATTGTATTGTTCGTTTTATAAAAAGGGAGGACTATCAAAGCCCTCCCAAAGATAATTCTATCAAAGAGAAGAGCTTACTACTCGGCACCGGCTTTCTTGACTATGTCGCTAAGCTTGGCGTAAAGCTCGTCAGTTTTCTCGAGGAGTTCCTTGCGGACAGAGGCATAGTAGGCGCCTTTCTTGCCCTCACCCTTCATATTCACTTTGTCCTTAAGGTCATTGTAGAGGTTGACAGCGTCGTCGAGAAGACCGCCGAGAGCCTCGTCGTCAGCTTTGGAGTTGACAGAGCTGAAAAGTGAGCAATCATCGATAAAAGCGCCGATCACATACTCAATGTCTTTCTTAATGTCACGAAGATTCATAACTTTCTTTCTGTTTTGAAATACGCTGCAAAGATAAGCATTATTTTACAAAATACACTTATCTACGGATCATCTGACAACAGTCGGCGGGGCGCCGGGATGAGGCTTATTGGCTGAACGGGTGCGTAAGGCTTTCGAGGAAGCCATCTTGCCCCGGTTCACGGCATCGTACTCCAAGAACTTCTCGAAACTGGCTGTCTCACCGCTCAGTTCCATGATTCTCTTGTAGATGGCCCAGCGGGAAGGAGCATTGAAGTACTCGTCATCATAACGCATCATACTATCCTGGGAAGGACGATAGACTCCCTTCCCATAAGTGCCGCCTCCTTCGAAGGTTCCGACCTCGTCTTTGTAGCGGTCATCGGCGAGGAACGCGCTCCATTTGACTTTCTTAGGGTCATTGGTGAAATCGACATTGGCGTACCAGCCGTACTTATTGTAGTCCTCGGTTCTCTGATTGATGAAATACTGGGGAGCAGCCTCATCGGTCGTGGCGTATTCGTCATCCAGGAAGGCGAAGCCGTGGCCGCCTGTCTCGTGGCGCAATACGGGGCCGAAGAGATTCGGGTCGTTACCCTGCGTCGAAGTTATGGCCACAGAAGTCTGCCTGGGACCATTCTCAAAAAACTGGCACGTACCCTGATCCCGCCAGTTATTGACCAGGACAGCGACTGTAAGGTTGTCTAAAGAGAGGCCCGGGACTTTCGAGGCATACTCGAAGCATTTGTCATAATCGCATCTGACCGTGAGATTGTCAATGTAAACACTTCCAAGGGCTGTCTTGCTGCCCTCTCCGACTTTGCTGTTCGGGGAGACCACCTTGACAGCATACACATTGAACCTGTTCCGGAACGTCTTATATGGTTCAATGGCAAAATACTCCTCCATCGCTTGTTTCATGACGGTTTCGTAAAGGCCTCCCTCCGCCATGTCCTTATCGGTGTACGCGTCGCCCATAAAGACGAGGTTGATACCCTTTCCCACCGAAGCCATCTGAAGGGTCATGACTTCCCCATTCTTCGAATAATCCGAAGAAGTATAACCTAAGCCCTCTGGGCCCAGGACGCTTTCCAGGAAAGGAATCAGGTCAAAGCTAGCGAGCCTCCCGAACCTGTTGCGGACAGGGTCGGGGTACTGGGAGAAAGAACTGAAAACGATATTTCCGTTTTTGTCATAAACTTCAGCATTCGGAACACTCATCAGCACACCGTTAGTTCCTCCATCGGGATAGTAGTAATTGTACCAACGGTCGTACCCCTTTTTCTCAATCTCGTTTTTTTGGCCGTCCAGATTGTCGAACAAGGAGAAGCCCTTCTTGTGCATGATAGTAGCTATCACTTCCAGCCCTTTATCATGGTACTCTTCGTAATAGCTTTTCAGAGCGGGTACCAGAGTTGTCGAGTATGGATCCCACAATGACCAAACAAGGAAAACCGTATATTCATTCTTCCCGATGATGTCCTGGAATGTGAAGCCCTCTCCGCTGATTATGTCATTTACTGACTCTTTTGGCCATAAACTACCTTCGCCGCCCTGTATCTCCACGCCTGAAATATCCAATCCGTAGCCGTCCTGCTGCCACAGGATGGCGGCGATATCATCGGAGTAGAACCCGGATTCAAATAATTCCTTCGGCAAAGAGCCGGACAAGCGGTTCTCAAATACGAAGAACTTTACCTCGCGGGAACCGAGATTACTCCACGTGTCAGGTATTCCACCAGTGAAGCTGTTAGTATTCAAACTCAGCTCAGTCAAATTGGGCGATTCCCCAATGCTTGGAGGCAAGGGTCCGGTCATGGACTCATTGTGGGAGATTCTGACTATCTCCAGCCGTGTCATGTCGGAGAAAACATCCGGCAACGAGGTCATCGAGGTCTCTGTTATGATCAGGGATTTCAAACCTGTCAGCTTGCGGAAGGAGTCGGGCAAGGTCCCAGTCAATCCTGGTTCGTTAACAATCTCAAGGTGCGTAAGAATATCTCCAAGATCCCCGATACAATCCGGGATCTCTCCCTTGAGACCAAATCCACTGAATCGCAACTTCAGTTCATTGGTTTCTTTATTCCATTCTACGTCCTGCCATACGGTGATGCTCTTGTCAGAGCCCCAAGTCTCCCCCACCTTCCAATTGGGGCCGTCCATAGCATTGTAAATCCGCACCAGGACCTCCCTGATCTCGCTTTCTTTGCCCTTCACCACCGTCACGGAACAAGTGGCCGTCTTGCCGCCGTCTGTAGTTGAGACAGTGATGGTCGCCGATCCGGGCTTAACCGCAGTCACCTTGCCGCTGCCATCGACCGTGGCAATATCAGTCGCGGAGGATTTCCAGCTGACGGACTTGTTGGTAGCGTTGCTTGGGGCGACCGTTGCGGTCAGGGTCTCCGATCCGCCCTCAACCAGGCTCAGGCTGGTCTTGCTGAGGCTTACTCCGGTCACTGCCACGGTCTTTGGGCCGTCGTTCCCGCCGTTCCCGCCGTTTCCACCGTTACCTCCCGAAGGGGTTGGCTCTTTCTTATCGCAACCAATGAACATTCCGGCCGAGATTACCGCCGCGGCTATGGCCAAAACAGATGTTCCAAATAGTTTCCTCATAGCGTAACTAATTAATAATAAGCAATTTACCCCCTCCTTGATAAACAACACGGGAAGAGTACTTTACAAATTTAATCATTTTCCTTAGAACCGCAACACCTACCGCGGGTAGAGGTACAAATCATTGCACCACAACCCGCATTTTGGACAGTCAGTTTGTAGTGCCGTGGTAGCTATTCGATTAATATTCAACAACTTCCTATAACGAGCTTCTTCAAATAGGAGAGATTAGATACTGAACTAGTTGATTATTATCCTTGCCATCCACAAAAAACCAATCCGCAACCATGGATTTGAACACAAAAGATCTGATCAAAATCCTTATGAATCGCCCGAGGCACGTGTTGTTGTCATCGACACGGAATCCAGTATCCTGACCGAGAGTTCCACAAGACTCGGTTTGACTGATTGCTGGATTCCGAATCTTTCGTCCAATAGAAACAGTGAGGGTTAGTCTGGTCCAAGACCACGATTTCATCAAATGTTGCGTCGCGATGCGCGGCTGCGAGGCCGGGAACCGGGCATGTCCCTGTCACCCCGCTCATTCTTGAATATCTGAGGATTATCAAATAGTCCTGACGAGTTCCTCAAGGGACTTGCGGACATGATGAAGCTCCGTGGGCTTGCCGGCATCCGCCTCAGGATGACCGACGGCAAGCAGGGCGTACACCCCATGTTCCTTCAACTCCGGAAGAGCCTCCCGGACCTTGGTAGGATTGAAATCCCATATCCACATGTTGGCGAGCCCCATGTCTGTGGCCGTCAGCATCAGGTGGGTAAGAACTATGGCCGCGTCGGTCTTGGCGGAGTTGACCCCGTCACTCTCCCGGACCCAGGCCTCCTCGTTGCGACAGCCCACGACAAGGACGACAGGGGCGTTGTAGCAGGAATGCACAGTTCTGAGCCGGGCCAGAGCGTCCTCGCTCTTGACGACCCAAATCCTAGTCGGCTGGCAGTTCCCCGCGGAGGGGGCCATGCGGCCGGCCTCAAGGATCATGCTCAATTTAGTGTCAGAAACGGGATAATTGCTGAAAGAGTGGCATGAATAGCGGCTCTCCAGGATACGCATGAATGCGTCTGAGCCGTAATGGTACTTGGTGATTTTTTGCTGGACATCGGCGAACGCGGCACGGTTCATAATCTTGCCGACATTGCCCATATGCTTTAGGAAATTCTTCATATTCAAATAGTTTTATACTCCCATAATAGCTTTTACCAAGAAATACACCAACGGAATCGTGACAGCGAACACGCCGATGATGTCGAGGATGACTCCCGCCTTGATCATCTTCGTGATCGGGACGTAGCCGGAAGCGTAAACAATGGCGTTCGGCGGAGTCGAGACAGGAAGCATGAAGGCGAGAGAGGTGCAGAGGGCCATCACCACGCAGACAGGCACGGGGCTGAATCCGAGCGAGACCGCCGTCGCTATCGCGATCGGGCCCATCAGGTTGGCCACGGCGGTGTTGGAGGTAAGCTCCGAAAGGGCCAGAGCAGTGACGGCGAAGACTGTAAGGAACAGATATTCAGACGGTTTTCCGCCCAGCATGCTCGTCAAGGACTCCCCTATCCACTGGGACAGGCCGGTAGTGAAGACCATGCCTCCGATGGCGAGACCGCCACCAAAGAGCAGCAACGTACCCCAGTCTATTCCGGAGAGGCCGTCTTTCCATTTCAGCGTCATCTTGCCTTCCTTGATATTCGTCGGCATGAGGAAGAGAAGCAAGCCTCCGATCATGGCGGCGATAGCCTCCGGGAAGTGCTTGTTGTAAGACTTGACGAAGTCAGCATCTATGGCGCCGGGGGCTATGTTCTGGATGGCGCTGAGCAGACCTGGCAGTACCCACAGGAAGACCGCTACGATGAAGGCGATGAGGGTGTTCTTCTGGGCGCGGGTCCACTTGCCAAGGGCGTTCTTGCGCTCCTGGATAAACTCCTGGGCTCCCTCGATGTGCTTCACGTCGGAAGGGAACATCTTCTGGAGGACGAAGAAAGTGATGACAAAATACAGGGCCATGGCGATGAAGCCCCAAACCATCCAGTTGAAGAATGAGATCTGGGGAGCCTCGGGGGCAAGTTCCCTGATGAAGCCGATCATGATAATGTTCGGAGGGGTGCCAATAGGGGTCAGCACGCCGCCTATAGAGCAGGCGTACGCAGTCATCAGCATCAGCCCGGTGGAGTATTTATATTTGCTGAGGTCGATTATCTTTCCGTTGGCGGCCATCATCTCCCTGATTGCCTCCAGAAGACCGAGGGCGATCGGGAACATCATGGCGGCAGTGGCGGTGTTGCTGATCCAGCCGGAGCAGAGCATACACGCCAGGCCGATGGCCAGGAATATCCTGCGGGGCGAGTCGCCGACCCATTTCATGGACATTATGCCGTAGGCGATGCGTTTGTCAAGTCCGTTGACCATCATGCCTTTGGCTATCAGGAATCCACCCATGAAGAGGAAAATCATAGGATTGGCGAAAGCCTTGAATGCGTCCACGACCGGGACCACACCGAATATGACGCAGAGTGTGGGGCCGAGAAGGGATGTGACTGGGATGGGAACTGGCTCGCAAATCCACCAGAAAGCCACGAAAGTGACTATCGCAAGGAGTTTGTGGGCTTCCGGATTGTCCGCAAGACCAGCGATGGGGATGAAATAAACCAATAGGGCGCAAATAGGCCCGAAAATAGCTCCGATAGTGTGCCTTTTACGATCAAACGAAGCTTCTTTTGCCGAAATAGCTTCCATAATCAAGGGTTATAAGTTCGAAATATTATGTGATGGTTTGTAGTCTTTAGCCCTTTAGGAAGTTTTTCAAATATTATATGCCGTTTAAATATAGCGATTTTCAATCAAATCACCAAATTTATTTCACTTCAGCGGGTATTCGGAAGCTATTCAGAGGTCACCCAGAGCGAGTCGGCCCGGTCGGTATAGAGGACCCCGTCGAGGTGGTCGATTTCGTGCTGGAAGATGACGGCAGTGAAGCCTTCGACGGTTTCACGCACAGTTTTCAGAGTCTTCGGATCGGTGTAGGACACGATAATATTGGGGTATCTTCGAACCGAGCCATAATAACCTGGAATGGACAGGCAGCCTTCCCCACCCGGGACTTTCTCGCCCCAAAGGGAGTCCAGCCGGGCGTTGGGATAGACCCCAAATGGCTCGCCCGGCTTGTCAAATCTCTGGACGCAGACGACCCGGCGGTTCAGTCCCACTTGAGGGGCGGCGATCCCCACTCCGTCCTGGCTTGGATCTTTGACGGTATAGAGCATCTTGGCGGCGAGAGCCTTGAACTCCTTTGAGCGCAAGTCCTTGCCTGTAAAGTCATTAGAGGCGTTCCTCAAAAACAATGAATCTCCCCTGTCAAAGATTGTCAGCACCCGCATCAATGAGTCAGAACCTGAGATCAGGGCCTTTTCCTCCCGGGTCAGGCTGGCTTGACCAGCCTGACCGCAAGAAAAAGCTCCCACGGCCAAAAGGGTTGTCAATAATATTCCGCCTAAAACTTTCATCTTGATTATCAGTTATTTCCCCCTTGGAAAAGCTTCCTGACCAGGGCCGGCACATCGGCGACCTTCACGACCTCGATTCCTTTTATCTTGCCCTCAATGGAAGTGAATGAGGATAAGTATATCTTCTTGAATCCCAGCCTGGCGGCCTCGGAAACCCTCCTGTCCGCCTGTGCGACCGGGCGGATCTCACCGCTGAGGCCGATCTCTCCGGCAAAGCAGATGTCCGGCGGGATCGGGAGATCGAAATTCGAGGACAGCACCGCGCAGACCACAGCCATGTCGCAGGCCGGGTCGTTGATCCTCAGGCCTCCAGCCATATTCAGGAACACATCTTTCTGGGCCAGTTTGAAGCCAGCCCTCCGCTCAAGGACGGCAAGTAGCATATTCAGACGCCTTGTGTCAAAACCAGTCGCTGAGCGTTGGGCCGTGCCATAGACCGCCGAGCTGACAAGCGCCTGGACCTCAAAGAGGAAGGGTCTGGCGCCGTCCATCATGACGGCGATCGCGGCCCCGCTGAGGCCTTCCTCATGCATCGGGACGAGCAGCTCGGAAGGATTGGCAACCTGGCGCAGGCCGGTGCCGGTCATCTCGAAGACGGCCAGCTCGGAGGTCGAGCCGAAACGGTTCTTGATGCTCCGGAGAATCCTGTACGAGCCTCTGTTGTCTCCCTCGAACTGGAGAACCACATCGACGATATGCTCCAGAATCTTCGGCCCGGCGATGGATCCTTCTTTGGTAATATGACCGATCAGGATGACGGGGATGCCGGTTTCCTTCGCGAAACGCAGCAGGACAGCTGCCACCTCCTTGATCTGGGAGACGGATCCTGGAGTGGAATCGACTGATTCAGTGTACATTGTCTGCACCGAATCGACTATCATCAGGTCGGGGTCGAGCGTTCTGGCCTGAGCGATAATATTCTCTATCAGCGTCTCGCTGTAGATGGTGCAATTGGAGGCGTCGCCGCCGAGGCGATCAGCTCTCATCTTGACTTGGCGCTCGCTTTCCTCACCTGTGACGTAAAGAGTCTTGAGAGTGGGGCATCCGAGCGGAATCTGCAGAGAGAGAGTCGATTTCCCGATGCCTGGCTCGCCGCCGATCAGTACAAGGGAACCTTCGACAATTCCGCCGCCAAGGATACGATCGACTTCCTCGTTGTTCAGGGAAAGGCGCGCCTCGGAAGATGAGTCAATCTCAGATAGCTTCCGTGGCGCCCGGCCATCACCAGGCACAGTTCCGGAGGCTCCCTTCCTTGCGGCTGCGGAACCCGTCGAAGTGGTTATCTTCTGCTCTGTCAAGGTGTTCCACTCCCCGCAAGCCGGGCAGCGTCCCATCCATTTCGGATATTCATTTCCGCAATTGGTGCAGAACCATACTGTCTTCTCTTTCATAATTTAATCATTTTCAGGCCATGGGAACTCGCATTTCTCAAGGTTGGAGATTTTGCCGTCGGCGATGTCGAAGCGAAGGGCCAGGCGGGGCACATCACGGGAACCTTGATAACCACAGGCACCTGGATTCATGAAAAGGAACCCGTAGCGGCTGTCCCTATAAACCTGGGGAATGTGAGTGTGGCCGCAAACGAATATGTCCGGATGGTACATGTCGATGATGTCTTTGGCGTACTCGTCGTAAATCGGCCGCTTGGGGTCATATGCCCAATAACTTCCCCGCTTCAGACCAATATGTGTCATCAACACCCGCAGTCCTTCGCACTCAAAATGGGTGCTCCTGGGATACAATTGCCTGACATCCATCCCGTCGCAGTTGCCGTAAACCCCGACAAGAGGCTTGAAAGCCTCAATGGAGGCGGCGCAGGCCAGAGTACCGAAATCTCCGGCATGCCATATCTGGTCCACCGGCTCCAGGAAAGCCTTTACATCAGGTGCGAAAACTCCGTGAGTGTCTGATATTAGTCCTATTTTCATACCTTACAAAGATAGTCTTTTTGAGGCAAATTGGTATCTTCGCGATATGGAGATATTCTACGCCAGAGAAAGCGACGGGAAGACCGTATTCCTCGACCAGGAAGAGAGCGCCCATTGCGTCAAGGTTCTGAGACACCGGAGGGGGGATGAAATCACCGTGGTCGATGGTCTTGGAACCATGATGCGGTGCCGTTTGGCCGATGACTCTCCCAAGGGGGCGTCCGCTGAGGTCGTCGAGACTTTCCAGGACTGGGGCGGACATCCGTATTCGCTTACGATGGCCGTTTGCCCGACCAAGAACAACGACCGCTTCGAGTGGTTTGTCGAGAAGGCTACGGAAGTCGGTGTGGATATGATAGTTCCGATGATTGGCGAGCGGTCGGAGCGACGTGTTTTCAAGCCGGAGCGTTCCCGCAAGATTGCTCTTTCGGCGATGAAGCAGAGTCTCAAGGCGCGGCTGCCGTTTGTCGCTGAGCCAGTCTCCGTCAAAGACTTCATTAACGAGTCTGCGGATGGAATAAAAATGATCTGCTACTGCTTCGAGGGGGAGACGATGAGGCGCTCGATAGAGGACGTCCTTGCGGAAGCTGCTGAAGGAGCGAATATTACGATAATGATCGGACCGGAAGGAGACTTCTCCCCCGAGGAAGCCAGGCTGGCCGTTGAGAACGGGTATATCCCTGTTCATCTCGGACCCTCCAGGCTCCGCACTGAGACTGCGGCTGTCACCGCGGCGACAGCCGTTTATCTCCACTACTTGAAATAAACCTCTTAGATATGAGAAAAGATGAGATAGAGAAGGTCCTGCAAGAGACCTTGGATGTTTTGAGGAAGGGCGGGGTTATTCTCTACCCTACCGACACTGTCTGGGGCATTGGTTGCGACGCCACCAATCCGGAGGCGGTGGCCAGGATATATTCAATAAAACGGAGAGGCGACAGCAAGTCAATGGTCTTGCTGGCCAGCGACTTAGACCAGGTGGCGAGGTATGTTAAAGAGATTCCTCCGATGGCCATTGACCTTGTCGAGGTCAACGACAAGCCCATGACCATCATCTATCCCGGAGCGATTGCCTACCCTACCCCTGAGGAAGGGGAAGCCCCGAAAGCGGACAAATACCATCTCGCATGCAACGTGGTCGCCTCTGACGGCACTGTGGGCATCCGGATTCCGATGATGGATTTCTGCCTGAGATTGGCGGAGAAGTTCGGCCGTCCTATTGTCTCCACTTCAGCGAATATCTCAGGGCAGCCTTCACCAAAGAAATTCAAGGATATCCCCGAGGAGATCACCAGCGCCGTGGACTACATAGTCGATGCCCGGCTCGAAGCGGGCTCAACCGGTGAGGCCTCCCAAATCATCAAGATAGGTCTTGACGGAGAGGTCGAGATAATCCGCTCTTAGAGATGAGACGATTCCTCTGTCAGATAATCGCTGTTTCCTTCATTTTCCTCACCTCATGCGACAAGGAGAATGAAGTGCAAGAAAGAAGTATCCGACACGTATCATTCAACATCTCTCCGATAGCAATCGAGGATATAATGCCCGAACTCAAGGAAATGAAGGTGGACCAGGATAACCATTATTACAGTTTCTTTGTCCCGGGGTCTACGGTTGATTATTCCTACACTCCCGGACGGATCTGGGTCGAGCCACTGGACACGACGTTTTCCACCCCGCCAGGATGGGTCAGCAATCCCGAATCTCTAGACAGCGCCGTGTACGCCTCCGCTTTAGGAAGTAACCATGTCATTTTCAAGGATGTTCACAAAGATGATGATATTATCTCCGTCGACAGTGGTTTCGCTTCCGGGACGATGTCTTTGCGCATCAGCTTACCCGAATCGAGTCCTTACGACAAGGTGTGGCTTCTCCCGTATTCAGGTTTCACGGTCCCGGTAGGATTGGCGGAACGGAATGACTCGGTGATACGTTGTAAAGACAAAGAAATCGTCTTCTTGAAAGAGACCGCCATTACCAGGGAGGGAATTGACTTGTCTTTCGAGTGTTCAGGATACGATGCGGGATATAACGACAAGCCTTTCTATTCTAACGCACATCTGATTTGTTATCCGGAAGATTTTAACGGAGGGAATGTCAACGGCTGGGAACCGACCCTGAATATATCTTTCTCAACATCGGTTCTGGAATACTCTAAAGCTTTCGCCCAGACAAGATTCCCCCTTTCAGACGAGGTCATAACAACCATGGCTCCTTTCCCAAAGTTGAAGGAACAGGGGCTCGACCACTTCAATCAGGCGCAGGTCGAAGTGTCTTATGAGGACACCGATCATTTCTTCGACTTCAAGATGGAGTTTATTTCCAAGACAGGTGCGTCGGTCAGGGAGAGCGATAGCCACTGGGTGTACTGTCGGCCATTCCACTATTTGTTTTGTGATACGCCGGATGGGATCTATAGAGAAGGTCTCTACTTGAAGTCATTGAAAGGATTGGATGATGTTATTAAAACCCCTGCTCCTGACAGCATAGGAATCAGAATCCACGATATAGGCTCCCAGGGAAACTCAATTATCTCTCCCGGGCACACATACACATTCAGGCTTTCCAGTGAATGGAGGATTCCGCTTATGCTCACAGGTTCGTATTGGGGCAAGAAATTACGCTCTCCCGGTATTAAACTATCTGAAAAAGACATCAAGGCGCCCGAAGGAAGCATAATTTATATTTCAGGATGGGTTCTTAATAGGCAACCATTTGAGTTAAAAGCAGTTCCAGTCATCGTTGATGCGGATGGGGTGAGCCATCGATTCGAAGATAATGCTATGACGGCAGATGGAGCAAGGGCCTTTATCAGTCAAAATGGTGAAGAGCTATTCACCATAGAATGGACTGCTGAAAAAGTCTCGCGACCGATTGAAGTATATTTAGACATGACCCTTGGAAAAAGCTCAATTGAAGCCGTGACTCCAGGGCAGGATATCCTATACGGGATCCGGACTATAAATAAAATTGATTCAGAACGTCATTAACTTGAAACAAAAAATCCCCTCCAGATTGCTCTGGAAGGGAATCCCGATGATGGATTTCTGCCTGAGATTGGCGGAGAAGTTCGGCCGTCCCATTGTCTCCACTTCAGCGAATATCTCAGGACAGCCTTCACCAAAGAAATACAAGGATATTCCCGAAGAGATCACCGGCGCCGTTGACTACATAGTCGATGCCCGGCTCGAAGCGGGCTCAACCGGTGAGGCCTCCCAGATCTTCAAGATAGGTCTCGATGGCGAAGTCGAGATCATCCGGGGGTAAGAGACGTCATTACACTTCTTTCCAACCGAGGTGTTTCGCAAGTTCTTTAGCGAAATCAACATCCTTAGAAGGTACCGAGAATCCGATATTGCCCTTGATTCCATACCCGGGACTATCGGGTTCCATGAGCATCGCAGGTTCCGGGGCTGGCAAGGGTTGCTGAACGGCTTCGTCCAAGACCTTTTTCACAAAAGCATTGATCGAGATTCCAGCTTCCATCGCACGGTTGGCGATTTGGCGGTGCGTTGCCGGTGAAATACGCACATTAAACGTGCCTGTGTAGCTTTTCTCTGGTTTTTGCCCTATATCCTCGCAAAGAGCAAGATAATCGTCCACAGCCTCATGAAAAGCCGCGGTCAATTCAGCGACGGATTCTCCTTCATAGTTAACCAAGGCGTCAATACCTTCCAACTTTCCAAAGAATACTTTGTCCGGCTCACTATATGCGACAGAGCCGATATAACCTTTGTATTTAAGTGTATTCATTATCTTACTATTGCTTTATAGCATATTGTTTCATTATCTTTTTAGGATGCGGTTTATGTAACATTATAGGCGCTCTCCCAGGAGCGGAGAAAGTGAAGTCTTTCGGGAGGCTCTTCAACCTATCCAATAGTTTTTGTTTAGTTCCCATGTACAAATGTAACTAAAATTTAGTTACAAAACAAATCAATATTGAAAATCCACCTATTTTTCCAACCTTTCGAGTGTGTTTTGCGTTATAGTGATGTAACCGCCCAGAAAACGGGCTTAGTTGAACAATTAAAAGATTAATACAATGACTGACTTCTGGAATCTTTTCTTTCACGCTTTAATTCCTATCTGCATCTGCGTCGTTTTGCCGACGCTGGTTATATGGCTCATCGGCCGTGTGAAACAGAATAAGACGAACCGCAAGGCTGAGATTATGCTGAAGGCCCTTGACAACGGAGCAATAATTGACTCGGATTTTTTCAAAGGCCTGAGCGGGAGCAAGACTATAAAGGAGCGCTTGTTGGGGCGTTTGACCGGTGCTAGTGTGACTGGCGTGCTTGGACTTGCCCTCATCTTGGTCGCCCTTATTCCGGATTGGCCAGGAGAATGGGTATTTTCCGATAGTCCAGCTCCTATGCTGGTCATCCTCGGAGGTATCCTTCTTGCCATAGGCATCGCGCTCTTCATCGTTTACTTTACCGGTAAGAAGCTCATGGCTAAAGAGATTGTGTCCGAGGAAAAACAGATTCTGGGCGAGAAATAAAGAATGACACGGGAGCGGTTCATCTCCGAAGCGAGGGCATGTCAGGGGCAGCTGCGGCGGTTCCTGGCATCGCTGTGCGGAGACGCCGCACTGGCCGATGACATCGCACAGGAAGCTATGGTGCGAGCTTATGTGATGTCGGACCGCTTTACGGGCAGTTTCAAGGCCTGGCTGTTCCGGATTGCTTACAATTGCTTTATCGACAACCTGCGACGACTTCCTCCACCTACGGTAGATTTGAATGCTCCAGAGGCCTTACACGTTGCTGATAAGGAAGAATCTGACGCCGCTTTCAGACACGAGGAACTGAAGCGAGCACTTTCAAGGATTCCGGAAAAGGAAAGGACCGCTATTGTCCTGCATTATTTCGAAGACCTGCCGGTCAAGGAAATAGCCTCCATTATGGACATTCCAGCCGGAACCGTGAAATATTATCTGTCCGTTGGACGCAACCATCTCAAAGAACACATTCACCTATGATGGACATTGAACAATATCTTCGTGACAACAAGCCGGAAATGCCGGAAGAGGGGCAGTTCATGGTTGAGACCAACGCCCGTCTCCGCAACGTGGAAGGGGTGAAAAAGTGTGTCGATGAGGACCTGCGTCGCGGACGGATGGCGCTGATCATCGCGTTGGCCGTCGGACTTGCCCTGGGATGCCTGATATCGCTTTGGGTAGTGTTCTATCCCATGCCGTCCATTGAGGTTGGTCAATCAGCCATCGCAAGGATTATGGCCGGACTTAAGGAATGGAAGGATTTTCTGATTGCCCTCGTCGCGGTGTGTGCCATCACCTTGGGGGTGGTGTTCATGACACGGAAAAATGAGGCCTTCTGATTTCTTATTCATAATATTCGTGTTTTGGCTAATAATCAATTATGTGCTAAATTTGGCAAATCAAATGCTATTAAAGCTATGAAAAAGGTACTCTTCACTTTAATTGTCCCCTGTTTACTTTTCTTCTCGTGCACAGGCAAAATGCCGTGGAAAGTGGATTATCCCCGATATGACTTCCGTAACACCAGTTCGCAAGAGTTAGTCTGTGTCGAACGGACAGACACGGCCACGATCCTTTCCTTCCATTCTTTCTTTATTCCCCGTCAGTGGATCCGGGTGGCAAAGGAGGCATATCTGACGGACGGCGCAAAGCATTACTCATTGATCGGTTCTGAGGGGATAACACCAGGGGAAGACCTCTTTATGGACGATAAGGGGGAAGCTGAGTACAAGCTTCTCTTTGAGCCGATTCCATCAAGAGTCCGGGAAATCAGCTATATTGAAAACGAAGAAGCCGGAGCTTTCCTTTTCTATCACATTGATTTAACCGGGACCAAACGGCCTCTTTTAAAAACGCCTTCATTCGATTCGGAGACACTCCCGGAAGCGGATCTTAAAACCGGAGAATCCTCACTTGAGGTGCATCTGCCCTTTTCCCTTAAAGGGCTCCCTCAGGTGAGCGCCAAATTATATGTTGATGACTATTTCCCACCGGTGCAAAACGAGTATTCCACGGTTATCGGAGAGAACGGGGTGGCCTCCTTCACTTTTGAGCAGAATGGTCCGGCCAGGGCGATCCTTTTCATCGGACAGGAAATACACACGCCTGGATATATCATAATCAATCCCGGTGACAAAATCGAAGTCACGGTAGATCCCAGCGGCAGAAATATGACCGTGGAGCGCTTCAAACTGGATGAGACTCCTACCCAAGAGGCTGTGTTTACAGGCAAGTTCGCCGAATTGAATAGTTTTGGACGCACCATCGACAATCATTACGCCGCCAGCGAGCAGAATATGCGATTGATCGACCAAGCTTCTTCCAAGTCGGATCTGGCGACCGCAACGAAGGTCATTTACAATGAGCAAATATCATCTCTAGCGGACGACTCCACCATTCCTCCGTTTCAGAAAGAGTATCTCCATAGTTTTTTCGCGGCGCAAGCCATCGGTCTCCTTTCAGACGCTGACATCTTGCTTTCTTATAAATATGCGTCTACTCATGACGGTGATAGAACAGGCTATGTTGTTGAAGCGTTCACGCCGGAAGACTTGGATTTCCTGAAAGATATGGACTTGAACAATCCAAGGATGATGCTGCTGGGGAATGACGGCATACTTGGGTCAAGTCTAAACAGCATTGTATTCCCGGAGAAAAAAGGTCTTCAAAGGTGCTATAGTGAGGCTTTTCCCATCGCGAAGAAAGTGTTGAAACAAGGGCTTACCCCGAACGATGAGGATATGGCAATCCTGGATGCCCTGGATATGCCTTTCTTCAAGGACTGCATACTCTCGCTGGTCGAAGAGAACGAAAAGGCAAAGGAGTCTGCTCCGGACTGTGTGAAAGAGGTCCCTGATGTCCCTTCTGAAAAACTGCTTGATGCCATTCTTGAGCCGTATCGCGGAAGTGTTGTCCTGGTGGACTTCTGGGCCACCTGGTGCGGCCCCTGCCGCAAAGCGCATCAGATTCTGGAGCCTTTAAAAGACAAACGCTTCAAGGATGTTTCCTTCGTTTATGTCACAAGCCCGACATCTCCGCTCCCCAAATGGAATGAGATGATCGTGAACATCAAAGGAGATCATTATTATCTCACCGAAAAGCAATTGAATACAATTTACAAGCAAATTGAAACGAATGTGTTCCCCACTTATCTCATTGTCGACAGGGATGGAAAGATTGTAAAGAAGTACATAGGTTTTGAGGAGGAGATGATAGACGATTTGGAGAAAGTATTGCAAAAGTAACAGAGTAGACAGATATGAGAGATCATTTTCTTTCATTTGCTATTTGCTCTTGGGCGGTTGTTATTTTATTGGCTTCTTGCTCCGGTAATAAGGTCTGGGAGCAACCAGATGTATTATATTCAAATTCGTCATTAACCGTCAACGGTGTTGAGCGGCAGGCGGATCGCACTGTCCTCCACCTTTCGATCGAGGGGCGACCCGGCAATAATTTCCGTATCCAGAGCACGACTTACCTGGCAGGAGACAACGGTAAGGAATATGCCTTGACGGGCAGCGAAGGGCTCACCCTCGACCAATGGACACCATTTTCGGAAGATATCAAGTCCTTCGACCTGTACTTCGAGCCCGTCAAGGGACGTGAACAGGCTTTAGACCTTATAGAGCCGCGAGGCTGGATGATTTACGGCATCCACGATGCGGACAAACCCCTGAGAATAAGGCCAGCGAAGGAAGATGGAGCTATAAAGGATGAGAATGAATTCTTCAAGAAGGGCACTGGCACACTTAGTGGACGGTTTGAAGGGAGTAGCCATCCGGAAGTAATTCAGTTCTTTGGGAATAACGCTTTTCAAGAGAATCATCATCAAGCCTGCAAAGTCACCCCTGACGGAAATTTCTCCTTGGAGATCCCTCTCGAACACCCGATCCTGTCATATTTGTGGAGCGACAAATCCTCTAGACCTCTATATTTCTTCCTTACACCTGACGGAGAGACAGATATTCAGATAGACTCTTCCGGCCTTGTCCACTACCCAGCCGATTCCCGGTGCGGAAAACTGGCTAGTTGGCTCTCCAATGCCGCCCCAAGTTTCAATTCACCTCAGGACAGTACGATTCTTTTGTTGGCGGACTATGTAGGTGAGAGGCAGGGGTTTTCAAATGAAGAAACCCATCTTCTGAAACAGAATATCCGGATTATTGCAGCGGCTAGAGAGTTATTGTCCGTGTCTGAGACAGATCCTTCCTTGTATATTTCCATGGCCAAGTTGGATCCTGAGGATTGGACCGCTTTCAGCATCAGCAACGAGATATTTTCTTTGTCCAATTATTATCAGTTCTTGGGGCCGATGAGAGGGATTAGCAATGATACCCGGAAAATGATGGCCGTGGACAGCGCGGTTTTCAAAAAGCCAGGACCTTCCATATTCCTTCAGGCCGCCATCATGAACGGAAGGGGACTCTCGCAGGAAGTCAAGATAAACAAGCAAATGCTCGAGATGTATAAGGCGAAAGGCAATGACCAGCCACTGCCATTTGATTATAATAAAGTCTGGGATGAGCGTCTGTCGGCCTTGTCTTCACCTTATCTGAAAGCCCGGTACCAGGCGACCTTGGATGAGCTCCTCGCTGAATCGGATAATCGTTACGACCTGCCCGCCGGAGAGGCGACGGACATATTCCGGCGCATGGTGGATCCCTTCCGCGGTAAATGGGTTTATGTGGATTTCTGGGACATAGGCTGTGCCCCATGCAAACAGGGTATCGAGTCTTCGGTCGCCCTAAGGAAAAAGATCGGGGGGATGGATAACCTGGAACTGGTGTTCATCACTGGGGACAGGAGTACACCTCCTCAAGTTTACAAGGAATATGTTGACAAATATATGGCTGAAGAGACAAGTTATCTCATTCCGGAGGCCGAGTGCATTCTTTTAAGGCAACTTTTCAATTTCAACGCTATACCACACAACGAGCTTGTCGATCCTGATGGGCGCATCGTTCGCGGCAAGAACTTGCCCCGGCTTGGGTCGCTAGACTTCTTGGAGCAGCTTGATTTTTTAAAGTCGTGACTCGCTTTAATACAAGAACCCGAACATCCAGAGCGGCACCTGGTTGTCAAACGCGTACTCTATATCATCCTTGACTACGTACCCCTCTTTGGCGTCTTCGATCTGCTTTTTCCCTTTTTTGCGGCCACCTACCTCGAAGGTCTTTCCTTCGATTTCAAAATCGGATATCGGAGATTCAAGCGTCTCAAATTTCTGTTTTGTCCAGCAGAAGAATATTGTCTCGCGTGAATTGCCCGTATTGGGTAGTTCTCCGGACATGACGTATGCCATGTTTGGGTTATGGAGATATAACTTGTCCATTTTTCGCAAGATGGCGTCGCCGTTTGCCCTCATTCTCAGAATGGAAACCAGTTCAGCCTTTTCAAGATACTCCAGGTATTTGGGCAAATCGTCTCGATCAAGGCCGAGATCCCTTGCCATGTCCGAGTAATTGATTTTGACAGGGACACTTTTGGAAATGTAGTACATGAATTTCTTGAGCTTCTGTGTGGCCGCAATGGTCATTTTGGCATATTTGGGAATATCTACTTCTACAGTAGTATTGATAATTTGACGCAAGCGAGTCTCGAATTCAGGCTCCATGGAAAAAGGATAGCATCCTTTTTTCATATAGTCGCCAAAGTATTTGAGCGGGCGCTCCGGCCCGAAGGGGAAATCGACCTTGCCTTTCAGGACTTCTTCCAGCGTGGCTGGTTTCAAAGACCATCCGCACCGGAGGTTGAGATATTCGCGGAAAGACCATACCGGCAGGTGATACTCGATGACGCGGCGGCTCAGATCCGCTCCGCCCTCTTTGAGATCCAGCATGGAACTTCCTGAATAGACGATGTGAAGCAGAGGCAGACTGTCATAGATATTCTTGATTTCCCGGCTCCAGTTCTCATATTTATGTATTTCGTCTATATATAGGTACTTGCCTCCACGCACAAAGAAGTCTTTGGCTGTGTCCAGCAGGGTGTGTGCGGCGAAGTAGATATCATCGGCAACTACGTATAGGGATTCGTCCCGGTTCCCCTGTTGTTTGATATGCTGAAGTATGAGGGTTGATTTACCCACACCTTTTTGGCCAAGGATTCCAAGGATACGTACTTCCCAGTTAATGGTTTGGTGCTGTTCCCGGAAAAAGTTCATCGGGGTAAGCTCCAATAGTTGATAGAATTGGTCGTAAAGTTCCTGCATAACGTGTTGCGGTATATATTCGGCATAAATATAAGAAAACTGCCGTAAAATATCCGCAGTTTTCTAAAAAAGTTGCTGGTGGGTGTCCGCAAAGAGAGTCATTCTCGCGAAATAGAGAAGCAGATAACAAAAAGAAAATCCTCTCCAGATTGCTCTGGAGAGGATTTTTTGTGGAGGTAGTCGGATTCGAACCGGCGACCCTATGCTTGCAAAGCATATGCTCTACCAGCTGAGCTATACCCCCGGGATTCCTTTAAGGAAACAAAAAAAGCCGGGCTGGTGTCCGGCTTTTAAGTAGGCCCTGGCAGAGTTGAACTGCCGACCTCTACATTATCAGTGTAGCGCTCTAACCAACTGAGC
>CACZHP010000027.1 GCA_902780935.1 uncultured Bacteroidia bacterium
TTGGAACGGCGCTGTCGTGTTTGTTCCGTTCGCCGTACCCGGAGATGTCGTCAATATTAAACTGACGCGCAAATACCACAACTACTACGAGGGCTTCATCAGCAAGATCGTGACGCCCTCAAAAGACCGCGTGGAGCCTTTCTGCGGCCATTTCGGCACTTGCGGCGGATGCAAATGGCAGCCTCTCCCCTACGGACTCCAACTTGAAGCGAAACGCAAACAAGTTGAAGATCAATTGGTTAGGCTTGGACATCTTTCGGTCCCAGAGATCCGTCCCACACTCCCCTCCGACAAGACAATCTACTATCGTAACAAGCTGGAATTCACATATTCCAACAAGCGTTGGTTCCCTTGGGGCGTGGATCCGGACTCTGTTCCCGCCGAGGAGAAGATGGGTCTTGGCTTCCATGTGGGCAAGTTTTTCGACAAGGTTCTTGACATCGAACATTGCTACCTCCAGAAGGATCCTTCCAATGACATCCGTCTCTTCTGCAAGCGTTACGCGGCAAGTCATGGCTTGAGGTTTTTCGATATCCGGGCCAACGAGGGTTTCATCCGGAATATGTTCATCAGGACGACGGAGACCGGCGATTTGATGGTGATCCTGTGCTTCTTCCATGAGGACCGGGAAGCCCGGGAGGCAATGCTTGATGCTCTTGCTGATGCTTTTCCTCAAATAACATCGCTTTATTACGTTATTAACAAGAAGTTAAACGATTCCATAGGAGACCAGGAATGCATCCTGTACAAGGGGTCTGAGACTATCCGCGAGACCATGGAAGGGCTGACTTTCAGGATCGGTCCGAAGTCATTCTACCAGACCAATTCCGGTCAGGCTCTGAAGCTTTACACCGTCGCGCGGGACTTCGCGGAGCTGACTGGAAAGGAGATTGTCTATGACCTTTATACCGGTACCGGGACAATCGCCCAATTCGTGTCCGGCAGAGCCGCCAAAGTAGTCGGAATCGAATATGTGCCGGAGGCTATCGATGACGCCAAGTCGAATGCCGCCGCGAACGGGATTACCAACTGCGAGTTCTTCGCCGGGGACATGAAGGACGTGCTAGTCCCCTCGTTCATTGAGGAACACGGCCGTCCGGACGTGATAATCCTGGATCCTCCCAGGGCGGGAATCCATCCCGATGTCGCTAAAGTCATCCTGGATGCGGCTCCAGAGCGTATAGTATATGTCAGTTGCAACCCAGCTTCGCAGGCAAGGGACCTCGCTATCCTATGTGAGAAGTATGAGATTACGGCTGTCCAGCCTGTGGACATGTTCCCACACACCCAGCACGTCGAGAACGTCTGCGCCTTGCGGATTAAAAGCTAGAACGGGTACCCTACTCCGAAATGCAGGGCGTAGCAGTCTTTTCTGGTCCATTCTGCGGGGCCATACCACCCGATGCCGCTTACGGAAGGATCATAGAGCTTCATACCAAGATCCACCCGCAAAACCAGGAAGGTGAGATCCAACCTGGCGCCGAGACCCCAGTCGGCAGCGATACTTTTGAAGAAATCTCTCCCGATATATCCCTCATCTCCCCAATCCTTTCCGTACCAGGTGTTTCCGGCGTCCAGGAATAAAGCTCCCCGCAACTTCCAGAACATCGGGAAACGGTATTCGAGGTTCGCCTCGAGTTTGACATCTCCAGTCTGGCTGGGGATTGTCATGTATTGATTGCGCTCCGCCCGTCCAGGACCTAGGGTACGGGCTTGCCAACCTCTCATACTGCTCGCTCCACCGCTGTAAAACTGCTTTTCCAGTGGCACGGAAAATGAGTTGCCGTACGCCAGGCTATATCCGCCGAGCAGCCTCATCGCAAGGGCCTGGTTGTCTCCCCTGCCGAAGAAGAAGGTATTGCCGAGGGTCAGTTCGGAGCGAACGTATTGGGAATATGGAATCCCCCAAATCATCCTATGTCCATGCCGGTCTGATTTCATGGCGCCATTGAAAAGGCTCAAGACATTGCCGGAAGCGTCCAGCTGGAAGCGGACATACCTGTATGTCTCCTTGGGGATGATGTCTGCACACGTGGCGTAGTAAACCATACCGCCGGAACCTACGTCGAAGTGGTCGATGTAGGCGTTGAAAAAGAACTGGTTGCCTGAGAATCTCTCGATGAACGAGATGTCCATGTTCTGAAGTCGTACGATCTTCGCCTGGACCGGATAAAGCTGGTACAGGAATCTCCTTCTAGACAGGGAGCCGGAATATCCCCATGAAGTGGATATCATGGTTCTGGTGTACTCCGGACGGTCCTGGTACATGAAAGAGGCGTTGAGTTCGGTTCTTGGAATATCCTGTCCCTTGAATATGGTATTGGGCAAACCGAGAAACTCGGGGAAACTCAACCCGGCCGAGAAACCGAACTCGTTGGCTCGGACGCCACGCTCGACAAACATGTACTGGAAATTGCCCAGGAAACTAAGGTTAAGCCACTGTCCCCCATGAAAGATATTCTTATGGAAGTAGCTGATTTGGGGAGAGTTGCTGATGAGACCGTTAGAGTTGGTCGAGGCTTCGAAATTGATCTTGAACCCTTGTGTACGGGATGGCACAAGATTGATCCCGCAGTCAACGATGTCCGCTGTGTCCCTGGGATTGAGAGTGATGTTGACCCCGCTGAAAACCTTCAGCGCTGCGAGACGGGAATAGGTGTTGTTGACCTCCCTCTCATTGTAGAGCGCCCCAGGCCGGATGGTGTTCATGTCCTTGAGGATCCTTTCCTTGAATGCGAGATCCTTGTCCCATGCGATGCTGACATCCCCTATCGAATACTTCCTGAAAGGCTTGGCGCTTTCGGCACTCTGGTTCCTGGTGTACTCGTTGATGATCATCCGCAGGTCGGCGGTGTCCTTCCTGGCCAGAGTGTCCGCCTCGAAGGAATAATAGTTCTTTGTGAAACCGAACCACCCGTTTCTCCTCATCCATGATGCCGAGCGCTCAGTCTCGGCCTCAAGACTGGCTTCCGAGAGATAGTCCCCCGGCTTGATGGAGAGATTCAGCGTGTCGGCCATGAAATCCTCCCCGAACTCCCCTCCCGGGACCGAGTAGGTGATCTTCCCTATCTTGTACCGCCGGCCGGGAGTGACGGTGTATTTGACTTTCACCTTCTTGCCGGAAACCCTCACTTCGCTTTCCACGTCTGAATTGTAATACCCAAGATACTCCATGTGGCGGTCGATGTTCTTGACGGATGAGGCGACTGTTGACGCCTCGTACACGACTGGAGGATCCCCCATCTTTCTTATGAGCCTGTTGATGAACTTGCTGGTGTCCCTTCCTGAGAGATTGTACAGATTAAGAGAAGGACTCCAGCCGAAGATTATATAGCTGTTGGCCTTCTGCTGGATGTAATTGCTGATATTTCCGGCGCTGAGTCTTTTGTCTCCGTTGATCTTTACCTCGTTCTTGGCGAGGCGAAACTGTCCCTCCTCCAGCACCCTGGTCGTGCTGCATGAAGACAGCACGGTAGCCGCGAGAAGGACGGCTGTGAATATATGCTGGAAGGTTTTTGGCACCATGGTTCCACAAAAATAAAAAGAATATTAATATATTTGTTAATCATCATACGGTAGTTTTATGGGCATACCCGTCACAAACAACGAAATCAAGTTCGTCAAGTCGCTCGAGCAGAAGAAAAACAGGGATTCCGCCGGCATGTTCGTCGTCGAGGGAGAGAAGATGGTCGAGGAGGCGATGAGGTCCTCGTACGAGGTTTTCAGGACATACCGCACGGCTGAGATAGGCGCCACAGCCATGTCGAGGATGAGTTCGCTGACTTCCCCATCCCCTGCCCTGGCGGTCCTCAGAAAGCCCGGTGACCTGGTCATCAAGGATTTGTCGTACTTCGCCCTTCCCGAAAGCGGCCTCTTCCTGGCTCTCGACGGGATCAGGGATCCCGGCAACCTCGGCACGATAATCAGGATCGCGGACTGGTTCGGGATAGACGCGGTCTTCGCATCGCTGGACACGGTCGATATCTACAACCCGAAGGTCGTCCAGGCGACTATGGGCGCCATATTCAGGGTCAGGTTCCACTATTGCGACATCTCCCGGCTGAGCCGCTTCATCTCATTGTCCGGAGGTGACACCTACGGGACTTTCCTTGACGGGGGGAATATTTATTCAAAGGAGCTCAATACCGGCGAAAAGACCAAGTCGCTGATAGTCATAGGGAACGAGTCGAACGGCATTTCGTCCGAGGTGGCGGCCACCCTCTCCGACAGGTTGTTCATTCCCTCCTATCCCGAGAACGACAGAGGCTCGGAATCATTGAACGCCGCTGTCGCCGCCGCCGTCACGGTCGCGGAGTTCAGACGCAGGACTATCCACAACACGGACGAAAATGAATGAGGAATCTTTGATGCGCTCCAGGATCAGGCGGATCCTGATGATATGCAGCAACTACGACGCGTTCACCCTCGAGGAGGACGGACGGGTCGAGAGCCAGATAGTGAGCGAATACAGGGAGCTTAACCTGAGCAATCCCCCGACTTTCGTGTGGGCGAATTCGTCAGCGGAGGCGGCCGGGATTCTTGGCGCGGACATGGAGATCGACATGATCATATGCCTGTACAACGACAGGGACGAGGACATCTTCGACTTCGCGGCCGATCTCCGGGCAAATGGGTCCAACATTCCCTTCATTATGCTCATTCATTATTCCAAGGCGGTCCGCAAGAGGATTTTCGAGAGAGACCGATACGGGATTGATTTCGTGTTCAGCTGGCACGGCAACGCCGACCTCATCCTTGCGATAGTGAAGCTTATCGAGGACTCCGCCAACGCCGACAACGATGTGTTCGGGGTCGGGGTGCGGGTGATCCTCCTGGTGGAGGACTCGGTGCGCTATTACTCGACGTATCTGCCTGAGTTGTACAAGCTTCTGATCACCCAGAGCCGAGAGTTCCTGACCGAGTTCCTGAACGATGACCAGAAAAAGTACCGCAAGCGCTCCCGGCCAAAGATCCTCCTGGCAACCTGCTATGAGGACGCCCTCGCCTATTTTGAGAAATACAAGGAGAACCTGATGGGGGTAATATCCGATGTGGGGATGGTCATCCATAAGGGCGACGCTGTCAAGACCGAGAAGCTTGATGCTGGATTGGACCTTGTCAGGATCATTCGCGAATATGATCCCCTCATGCCTGTTCTCCTGCAGTCTTCTCAGGAAAGCATATCCAAAGTGGCAGAGCAGCTTGGGGTCGGTTTCTTGAAGAAATTCTCTAGGACCTTGTTCATGCAGCTTGGCGATTATCTCAAGGAGGAGTTCGGGTTCGGGGATTTCGTGTTCAAGGACGCCTCCGGGACTGAGCGCGGGAGGGCTTCCAGCCTCACCGGGCTCGGCAAGATAATCAATGATATTCCCGATGAGGTCCTCGTCAGCAACACGTCCAGGAACATGTTCTCCAAATGGCTGTACGCCAGGGGCCTTTTCGACCTTGCGGCCACTTTCAAAGCTGAGCACCACACCGTTGCGAAGGAGTTCCGGGAGTTCCTTATGGACCAGATCGGGCGGTACCACCGGATGATCGGCCAGGGGGTGATAGCGGACTTCAAGAGAGACACCTACCAGGATTATTTCTGGTTCGCCAGAACCGGTGAGGGATCGCTCGGAGGCAAGGCCCGCGGCCTGGCCTTCCTCAATCACCTCGTGATGAAGTATTCCCTGTCGGAGCGGTATCCCTCCATGAGGGTGTCCATCCCCCGTACGATGGTCGTGACCACCGACTGGTTCGACAGGTTCATTGTCGAGAACGGCCTGCAGCATGTGATTGACTCGGAACTATCTGATGATGAGATTCTTTCCGAGTTTGTGGCTTCCATTCTCCCATCCGGTCTGCTCCAGGACCTGAAGGCCTTTGTGGCCACCTTGGACAGCCCGGTTGCCGTGCGGTCCAGCTCGAAGCTGGAAGACAGTGATTACCAGCCGTTCGCCGGTGTCTATTCGACATATATGTGTCCTTTCGTGGACAACAAGGACAGGATGCTCCGGGAGATTACGAAGGCTATCAAGAGCGTCTATGCGTCGACCTATTTCGCCGGTAGCAGGGCTTATATCCAGGCGAGCGGCAACCTTGTCGGCGAGGAGAAGATGGCCATCATCATCCAGAGCATCTGCGGCACCCCTCACGGGGATGATTATTACCCGATGCTGTCCGGTGTCGCGAGATCGCTCAATGCGTATCCTCTTGGGAACGAGAAAGCTTCCGACGGGGTCATGAACGTGGCCTTCGGGCTGGGCAAGACCGTAGTGGACGGCGGGAGGTCCCTCAGGGTCAATCCATTGTCTCCCAAGAAGATACTCCAGCTCAGCTCCCCTTCCCTGGCGATGCGGGACACCCAGAGCGAGATGTATGTCCTCGACACCCGTCCGGGGGCGTTCAAGATTTCCAGGAACGACGGGGTCAATCTGCGTAATATCCCCGTCTCTGAAGCGCTGGAAGCCTTTGACTGGCCGGAGATCGTCGCTTCCACCTATGTGGCCCAGGACGACATGATGCGGCCGGGAATCAGCGCCCGGGGGCCGCGCGTTGTCTCCTTCGATGGAGTATTCCAGTACGACCGCTTCCCGCTCGCGAAGGCCATTTCCGAGATTCTAGAAATATGCAGGAGCGAACTCATGTCCGAGGTTGAGATTGAGTTCGCCCTCGATCCCCTGCCCGGGACTGGCGGCATGGAAGCGAGGCTGGAACTCCTGCAGGTCCGTCCAGTCTCCGACATGTCCTCGTTCCAGGAAGGCCAGTCCGGAACTGGTGCCTTGAGTCTTACGCATAAGCTTGTCTTCAGCCCCGAAGCGCTCGGAAACGGGGTTTTCGGCGAGTCCGACCGTATCGTGGCCATCCTCCCCGGGGTGTTCGACAAGATGAAGACCGAGGAGATGGCGGAGGAGATCTCAGCAATCAATTCACGCCTTAATTCTCTGAATAAGAGCTATTTCCTGATAGGGCCAGGGCGTTGGGGCTCTTCTATCCCTACCTTGGGGGTACCTGTTAGCTGGACTGACATATCAGCCGCCCGGATGGTTGTCGAATATGGGATGGACGGTTTCAGGATTGAGCCCAGCCAGGGGACGCATTTCTTCCAGAATATAACCTCGCTTGGAGTCGGATACCTTTCTGTCGATGAGTATGCCGGAGCCGGGAAGATCGATTTCGAAGCACTGGACTCTCTCGAGCTCGAATATGAGGGTAAGTTCGCGAAGGTTTACAAAGTCGAGGGACTCACCGGATTCATAGACAGGAACACTGGGGAGGCTGTGATCGGATACTGAGAATATGGGTAAAACTATTGTATATCAAATACTTCCGAGACTCTGGGGAAATATGGTCGCTGGGGCTGTGCCAGGAGGTTCCCTGATAGAGAACGGATGTGGGAAGTTCAGTGCCGTTGATGCGGCCACACTCTCCTGGCTTAGGGATGAGCTTAGAGTCACTCATGTCTGGTACACGGGCGTGATCAGGCATGCGACCACCGAGGCTTTCGATAGCTGTCCGGCCTCCGATCCTTCTGTCGTGAAGGGGCGTGCAGGGTCCCCTTATGCCATCACGGATTATTATGATGTTAATCCATATCTTGCTGATAATCCAACAAATAGAATGGCGGAGTTTGAGCTGTTGTTAAAGCGCACCCACTCCGCAGGTCTCAAGGTTCTCATCGATTTTGTGCCCAACCATGTTTCCCGAGATTACGGGAAAGTTGGCCTGGTCCACGACTCCCCTTTCGGGACACTTGGGAAATCTGATGATGTCTCTGTCCATTGGTTGCCTGAAAATGACTTTTACTATTACCCTGGCCAGAGTCTGACCCTTCCTGGCGGCGGCCGATACTATGAGAATCCAGCCAAAGCTTCCGGCAACCGCTTCTCCCCTTCTCCTGACATTAATGACTGGTATGAGACCATAAGGATCAATTACTGCGACTTTCACACAACCACCTGGGACAGAATGCTTGACATTGTTCTCTACTGGTGCGCCAAGGGTGTGGATGGATTCCGTTGCGACATGGTGGAGATGGTTCCCTGGCAGTTCATGAAATGGCTAATCAGCGAGGTGAAGCGTCGGTATCCTGATGTTATTTTCGTCGCCGAAGTATATCAGAAAGACTTGTATAGACTATACACTGGAGAGGTCGGTTTCGATTTGCTTTACGACAAATCAGGGCTTTACGACACGCTACGGTCTATTGTGGAAGGATATGGGACCGCGAGAGGAATAACGTGGAACTGGCAGTCGCTGGGTGACTTGCAGCCCAGGATGCTGAATTTCCTTGAGAACCATGACGAGACACGTTTCGCATCGGACTTTTTCGGGAAGGATCCGATGAGGGCCGCGTCCTCACTTTGCGCCGGACTCCTTCTCAATGATTCGGCATATATGCTCTACAATGGACAGGAAATCGGCGAGAGAGGCATGGACGCCGAGGGGTTTAGCGGCCGTGACGGCAGGACAACCATATTCGACTGGTGGAGCGTAGCGTCTTTGCGGAGGCTTTTCGGTCATATTCACGGTAAAGACAGCCTTACGGAAAAGGAAAAAGAGACACTTCGCCTTTATAAAGAGACTCTCGCTCTCGCCTCTCCCCTTTCGGGTGGAAAGACTTATGATTTAGGCTATTGCAACGAAGGCTCCGCAGGATTTGATCCTGACCATCGCTTCGCTTTCCTAAGGGGCAGGGGCGACAACGTATGCCTTATAGTCTGCGATTTCTCCGGAAAGGACAGCCTTGTTGATGTGAAGATACCTGTGGAAGCTTTTGAATATCTTGGCATTAACAAAACGGAGACACTCGAGGTGAGCGTCTCCGTGAAAGGTTTCGGGTATTCCGTCTTACCAGTTTAAGATCTTCTTGAAATCATACTCCTCAGGGTTGGCGACGAGAGCCTTGGCGGCCTCGTAGTCAGCGGGAGTGATGTAGTGGCAGATATTCCCGTAGTAGTTCCTGGCAAGTCCGCCGTCGATGTTGACCCTGCGGGGAGGAATCTTGCCTTCGGCGTTCTGCAGATCCTTAAGATAGAGAGGCTTGGGGTTGCCGTCTTTGTCAACATAAACCATGCAGCCTGTCTCACCAGCCTTGAAGAGCTCATAGGCACCCATAGCAAGCTCGGTGCAGTAAGAGAGGTCGTAGGCGACAGGATCCTGGCAGCGGACATCGTAGCCGATCTCGACCGGACGGGTCTTGATCTTGAGACCGATCTTCTTGAACTCTTTCTCGAGGATGTCGTTGAAGAGGACAGCCTTGCTGATCTTACCAAGCTCGGGATGGCCGTGCTCGTCGTAAGTCATCGTGACTCCGGCGTTCTTAATCTCCTGAGGATCAAGATCATGGAACACGCCTTCAGCGACAACGACAGTGCCGTAATGGATGCCGAGAAGCTTACGCTTGATGATGGTGGAGACAGCGAGTTTGACGATCTTGTCAAGGCTGATCGCGGTCTTGTTGAACATCTCTGGGATGATCGTCATGGGGCAATGAGTGGCCTCACCGATTCCGAGAGCGAGATGGCCAGCGGAACGACCCATGGCGGAGATCAGCAGCCAAGTGCCGGAAGTGCGGGCATCCTCATAGACGGTGCGGGCGATATGGGCTCCCTCATCCTTGGCGGAGTTGAACCCGAAAGTCGGGGCGTTGTCCGGAAGAGGAAGGTCATTGTCTATAGTCTTGGGAACGTGGATGTTATGAATCGGATAGTTCTTCGCTTGGAGGAACTTGGCGATCCTGTTGGCGGTGGAGGCGGTGTCGTCTCCTCCGACAGTCACGAGAAGCTTCACGTTGTTCTCCTGGAAGAGAGGCAGGTTGAAATTCTTCTCAAAATCCTCGTCAGTGGGCTTGAAACGGCTCATCTGGAGGTAGGATCCTCCCCTGTTGAAATAAGCGTCAGCCTTGAAGAAGTCGATGTCCTCGGTACGGGGGTTCTTGTGGAAAAGGCCACTGTAGCCCTCGTGGAGTCCTATGACCCTGTAACCGTTGGAAAGGAAAGTCTTGGCAACCGAGAACACGACCGTGTTCATTCCGGGAGCGGGGCCGCCGCCGCAGAGGATAATGATGGAATCTTTCATAATATCAATTGATGTTGAATAAATTTCTGTCCGTTATCGGGGACACAAATTTAATCCATTTCTGGAAAATATCGGCAATTTTCGTTAAATTTGTATTCTTTAAGGGATCACTGGAAATGGATCGCGACCAGGCTGGGAAAAGAATACTTGAACTGAGGGACATCCTCTGGACCAACAGCAGGAGGTACTATGTCGATAACGCTCCGACGATGAGCGACTTCGAATATGACCACCTGATGCGCGAGCTGGAGGACCTGGAGGCGGCATATCCTGACCTCAAGACTCCCGACTCCCCTACCCAGAAAGTCGGAAGCGACCTGGATAAAGGATTCGCGCAGTATCCGCACAAGTATCCGATGCTTTCCCTTGGCAACACGTACAACATCGGCGAGATCGAGGACTTTGTCCGGCGTGCCGGGAAGGAGCTTGGCGAGGTGGGGTTCACATATTCCTGCGAGCTCAAGTTCGATGGCACCGCCATCTGCCTGACCTACAAGGACGGGAAGCTTTTCAGGGCTTTGACCAGGGGGGATGGTGTGGTCGGCGATGATGTGACCGCCAACGTCAGGATGATCTCCAACATTCCCCTGTCCCTCAAAGGCTCCGGTTGGCCCGCCGAATTCGAGATCCGGGGCGAGATCCTGATGCCGTACGAGTCGTTCGACCGGCTGAACCGCGAGCGCGTCGAAAACGAGGATCCGCCTTTCGCTAATCCGCGGAACGCCGCTTCCGGTTCGCTGAAACTCCAGGATCCCAAAGTCGTGGCCAAGCGGGGGCTGATGTGTACCCTGTACCATATTCCCGCCCAAAGCGTCGCCTTCGCGACCCATTCCGAGGCTCTTGACGCCGCGGCCTCATGGGGCCTTCCCGTCTCACCGGAGCGAAGGACCGTCAGAAGCATCGACCAGATCGAGGAATATATCTCATATTGGGACAGGCAGAGGAAGTTCCTTCCTTTCGCCACCGACGGCATTGTGATAAAGATCAACGAGCTGGACTATCAGAACGCCCTCGGCTACACGGCCAAGTCGCCCAGATGGGCCGTGGCGTTCAAATTCCAGGCGGAGGAGGCCCTGACCCGGCTTGTCTCCATCGATTACCAGGTGGGAAGGACCGGCGCCGTGACCCCGGTGGCTAACCTTGCTCCGGTGCAGCTTGCCGGCACTGTCGTCAAGAGGGCGACTCTGAACAACGAGGATTTCATGTCGCAGATGGACATCCGCGTGGGAGACTGGGTCAAGGTCATCAAAGGCGGGGAGATTATCCCGAAAATCATCGACGTGGACGCATCCAGGCGGCCCGAAGACGCCGTCAAGCCATCTTTCCCGGCAGTCTGTCCGGATTGCGGCACTCCCCTTGTGAAAGATGATGACGAGGCGAAGTGGTTCTGCCCGAACACGGACGGATGTCCCACCCAGATAAAGGGCAAGCTTGAGCATTTCCTCGGAAGGAAAGCTATGAACGTCCTCGCCGGCGAAGCCACTGTCGAGCAGATGTACAACCTCGGTCTCGTCCGGACACCGGCTGATTTTTACTCCTTGGACAAGCGCAAGCTCATGATGCTTGAGGGCTGGAAGGACAGGAGCGCCGAGCGTTTCCTTTCGAGCCTGGCAGAGTCCAGGTCCGTCCCCTTTGAGAGGGTGCTTTTCGCCCTTGGGATACGCTATGTCGGCGAGACTACTGCCAAGGAGCTTGCCAGGCACTTCGGTGACATAGATTCATTGGCTTCCGCATCAGTAGAGAAATTGCTGGAAGTCAGGGATATAGGTGAAGTGATCGCGCGAAGCGTCCATGATTATTTCTCTGACCCCAGGCATATTTCGGAAATCTCAAGGCTCCGGGAGGCCGGTCTGAGATTCTCAGTTGAAGAGGTTTCAGCCTCATCCTCGGCTCTTTCAGGACTGACAATCGTGATCTCGGGCAATTTCTCCAAGTCCAGGGACGAGATGAAGCGCCTGATCGAGGTGAATGGCGGGAAGAACAGCTCATCTGTGAGCGGGAAGACGGATTATCTTCTGGCCGGCAGCAAACCCGGGCCTGAGAAGGTACGCAAGGCTGAGGAGCTCGGGGTCAGGATAATCGGTGAGGAAGAGTTCATGGGGATGCTCCCCTCTTCCGAGGATGCGGGTGACGATATTGTGGAACCGACATTATTCTAGGTCATGGCGAGTTGGATCGGTGAGATAGTGCTTAAGGTCAAGACCTACATCCGCTGGGTCAGCAAGTTCGTCGGGCATGACATCTGGCATTTCAACCTCGACGATTTCTCCGCCGCCAAAGCCAGGCTCATCAGGGACATCAAGGTCGTCTCCGACGCCTTGAGGAATTTCGCTGACGAGAAGATCGGGTTCCAGTCGGTTGCCCTGAGTTATTTCTGCACTTTGGCGGTTGTGCCGCTCGTGGCCGTCTGTTTCGCTGTCACAAGCGGTTTCGGACTTGAGAATGTCCTGCGGGACGCCCTGTACTCGGCTGACATAAACCAGACTGTGATAGACACGCTGATGAATGCCGCGTCCAACATCATCCAGGCCTCCAAATCGGGCGTTTTCGGGGTGGTCACGGCCCTTTCCTTCGTATGGCTCGTCATCTGGATGATGAACCGCGTCGAGAAGGTCTTCAACAATGTCTGGCATGTGCGCAAACCCAAGCGCAGGGCACTGAAAAGCTACGGGATGGATATCATCATTATGATTCTCATCCCGTTTGTCGTCTTGATATTCTTCGCCGGGACAGTCGTTTACTCCCATGTCCTCGACCTCATCCCTAACAGCATAGGAATCTCGGACAAGATAAAGTCTTTTCTCGGATGGATAATATTCGGAGCGGTGGCCGTGATGACGCTATCCGCCATGTACAAGTTCATCCCGGCGACTTTCGTGGAATACCGTTTCGCCCTGAAGGCGGCGTTGTGGGCTGGTATCGCTTTCACCGTCCTGCAGTACCTCTACCTTGAGACCCAGGTCCTTGTCACTAACATAAACGCCGTCTATGGAGCGGTGGCCGCCCTTCCTCTCTTCATGATGTGGCTGAGGTACGGATGGTTGATCATACTCTACGGGGCGCAGTTCTCCTATTCCTTCCAGATGGTTGACATCATGGAGAAAGAGGCAAGATTGAATAAAAAGGTTGAAGAAGAAGTATGAGTTTCTCCAGATTCACAGAGCAGGATTACCAGGTAATTAATGAGAGCTACGCCCTTCTGAAGGAAGCCGCCCGGAAGAGGTGCGCCAACCAGGAAGAGCTGGATGTCGTCCAGAAGGCTTTCGACTTCGCCAACGAAGCCCATAAAAACGTCCGGCGGCGCTCCGGAGGCCCATATATCATCCATCCCATCGAGGTCGCCAAGATTGTCGTCTGCGACATCGGTTTGGGGTACAAGTCCATCGCTGCGGCACTTCTGCACGACGTCGTCGAGGACACTGACTACACAGTCGACGACATCAGGAATCTCTTTGGAGACAAGATCGCCAGCCTTGTTGACGGCCTGACTAAGATAAAGATCGTCCTTGACAACGAGGAGAGGGCCAAGAAATCCGACACGGTGTACTCGGAGAGTCTCCAGGCCGAGAATTTCAAACGAATTCTCCTGACCCTTAACGACGACGTGCGAGTCGTTCTCATAAAGCTCGCCGACAGGCTCCACAACTGCCGTACAATCGACTCGATGCCCGAGTACAAGCGTGACAAGATCCTGAGCGAGACGATGTTCATATTCATTCCCCTCGCCCACAGGCTCGGTCTATACGAGATCAAGTCCGAGATGGAGAACATCTGGCTCAAATACAAGGAACCGGACGCTTACAACGAGATCTCCGGTCTGGTCAGCAGGAACATCACCGACCTTGAGAGGCAGATAGACGATTTCATAAAGCCCATCGACAGCGCCTTGAGGGAGTCCGGCTTCAATTTCGTGATCCGCAAGAGGGTGAAAACTCCCTACTCCATCTGGCACAAGATGCAGACTAAGAACATCACCTTCGAGCAGGTCTATGACCTTTACGCCCTGAGGGTCGTGTTCACGCCGGACGCCGGGACCAAGGAGAGCGAGAGGGATCAGTGCTACCATATATTCTCCATCATTACCGGGATCTACCGATACAAGCCGGACCGCGTGAGGGACTGGGTAAAGCATCCCAAGAGCAATGGCTACGAGGCTCTGCACTGCACCCTGATGAGCGACAAGGGCGTCTGGATCGAGGTGCAGATCCGCTCCAAGAGAATGGATGACATAGCGGAGAAAGGCATCGCGGCGCATTGGGCTTACAAGCAGGAGGGATACATCAGCGAGAACGACAGCGAGATGGACAAGTGGCTGGCCAAGGTAAAGGATATCCTGGTGAGTCCTGATGTCAATGCCTTGGAGCTCCTCGACATCATCCACAATGACCTCACCAGCAGCGAGATCACCGTGTTTACCCCCAAAGGGGATCAGAAGTCTGTCCAAAAGGGAGCGACGGCCCTTGATTTCGCCTACAGCATCCATACTCAGATTGGCAACAAAGCCATCGCCGCCAAGGTCAACATGCGGCTCGTACCCCTGTCCCATGTCCTGAGAACCGGGGACCAGGTCGAGATCATTACGGCGGAGAACGGTTCCCCCAAGAGGGAATGGCTCGGTTTCCTCAAGACGAGACACGCCCGCAATGTCGTGATCGACTACTTCAAGGGAAACAAGAAGGAGATAGTGGAAGTGGGGAAAGGGATCCTGACCTCCCAGCTCGAGACTCTGGGCTACAGGCTCAACAGCGACTCCACGGAGATCCTCTGCAAGCATTTCAACATTCCCGGCAAAAATACCGAGGAACTCTTCTTCAGGGTCGGTCTCGGACTGGTCAACGTCGATTCCATGGGCGATGTCCTTTCCCCCGCCAGCCCTTCGCGGAGCCATTACTGGCCTTTCTCGATTTTCAGCAGATGGAGGGGCAACCCCTCCCAGGCGGACAAGGAAAGGAATGAATATGTGATCGCCCAGTGCTGCCGTCCGATACCCGGCGATGCGGTCGTCGGCATAAAGAACCCCGACGGCACGGTGACTGTCCATAAAAAGACATGTCCTGTGGCCGACAGCATAGCCTCCAAGCATGGGGACAGGGTCGTGGTGCCGCAGTGGGAGAACGACGGGGACAAGAAAGCTTTCCCCGCGCGCATTTCCCTGAAAGGTATCGACCGTGTGGGACTGCTCAATGAGATATCCCGTTACATCTCCCTTGTGATGGGTGTCAATATGAGAAAGGTGCTTCTCAGCACGGATGGCGGGATTTTTGAGGGATATATTGACCTCAGCGTGCAAGACAAGTCAGCCCTCGAGCGGATGATCAAGAAACTCGCCTCGATTGATGGCATACAAAGTGTAGCAAGAACAGAGTTATGAGAAAATCTATCTCAAGGTTTTTCCCTCTTATTCCGGCGGCGGTGGTGATCCTGTCGACCTTTTTCTCGCATTCTTGCGCCAATACCACACAGGCGCCAAAGGGCGGGCAGAAGGACACTATCCCGCCTCGTATTGTCAAGGTCTCACCCAAGCCGGGGACTACGCATATCCCCTTGACCGGTGCCCAGATAACCTTCACTTTCAACGAGTACGTCGTCGTGAAGGACGCCAAGCTGATCTATCTCTCCCCTCCCCAAGCAAAATCGCCGAAATACAAGATCAAGGGCAAGAGTCTCGTGGTCTATTTCGAGGAGGAACTGCTTCCCGACATGACATATTCCCTTGACATCTCTGGAGCTGTCGGGGACAACAACGAGGGCAACATCTTCCCCGGTTTCACCACTTATTTCTCGACCGGTGACACAGCGGACTCGATGTATCTCACAGGTACGGTCGTGGACTGTACCAACCTCAAGCCCATCAAGGGGGCTACAGTGATGCTCTATAAGGACCAGCGGGATTCCGCGGTGTTTCTCCAGCGTCCCGTAGCCGCGGCGAAGACCGACGACTGGGGCTATTTTTCCATCCGGAATATCAAAGACACAGTCTACCGGGCATATGCGGTCGTGGACGCCAGTTCCAACAATGTTTACGACCCCGCCGAGGACAAGATAGCGTTCCTGGACACTCTGGTGAAGCCTTGGAATGTCGTGAATGATACGGTGCCGGAGCTTATGAAATACAACATGAAGGACACCCTGAGCTGCCTTGCGCGCCACTCGGACATCACTCTCAACGTGTTCAGGGAGAAGCCGGAGAAGCAGATGCTCATGAACAAGAAAAGGACCTCCGACAGGGCGGCATATGTCACATTCATGTCTTCAGACACCAGGATCGACTCGCTGTGGTTCAGCCATTTCCCTCCGGAGGACGTGATAACCGAGTTCAATATTCCAAAGGACAGCCTTCTTCTCTGGATCAACGATTCGCGGCGGATGCCCGACACACTTCACCTTTTCGTGAAGTACTGGAAGACAGACACGCTCAACAATCTCGTGCCTGTGACCGAGGATTTCAAACTTGTCGATGAGAATCGTCCCAAGGGAAGGACAAAGCGCAAGGTCGAGCACAATGACACTATCTGCAAGCTCAAGCTCACGGCTACGCCGGAGAATTTCGAGCAGGACGGAATCATACTCGAATTCAACGACCCGCCCTTCCTTGGCTATTTCGACAGCCTGTCTTTCAAGTCGGTGAACCCCAAGCAGGTCGAGCAGGAGGAAAAGTTCACCATCGAGCGTGACTCATTGAATCTCAGGAGGTATATTATCACTCCGCAGGTCACGGTCATGGATGGTTATGAATATATCTTCAAGGTCCCTCACAGGGTGTTCATGGACATCAACGGCCACTGGAACGACAGCACCCAGGTGAAAGTCGCCCGTCCAAAGGACGATGCCTTGAGCACCTTCACCCTCAATCTGAGCGGTGTGCGGAACAAGTACATCGTTCATCTTCTGGACGAGAAGAAATCCAAGGTCTTGCGTGAATATATCGTGGACAGGAACCGCGCGCTTGTGTTCCCATACCTTAAGAAGGGATCATACTGCATCAGGATCATCGAGGATGTCAACCGCAACGGTATCGTGGACACGGGATCCCTGCTCCACCACCGCCAGCCTGAGAAAGTGAGGTTTCTCAAGACCAATGACAAGGACACCTTCGAGATACCGGAGAGAAGCGAGATCGAACAGGCTTTGGATATGGAGGAGTTCATGAGTGATTAGTGACATGAGAAAAAGCGTATTCATAATTTCAACCCTGTTCCTTGCCTGCTGGGGAGCTTTCGCGCAGGACCTGTCGCCGAAAGATTCGCTCAAGAAGGTCTTCTCACTCAATGACTACACCCTTATCGGTGTGGAGTATGGAGCCTCCATGAGCAGGCAGCAGTTCAATCCCTCCAAGACTCAGGGAAATCTCTTCGTGCCCCACACCTTCGGGATTTTCATGTTGAAGTACGGCAAGCTTTTCGACGGAAGCCCCAATTTCGGCCTGAAGGGCGGAGTACGCTATACACACCAGGGTTACCAGTTCAAAATGAACAAGGAGACTGGGGTGACACCAACCCTTGAGGGCGCCGAGAAGGCCATAATCGAGATGGTTGAAGTCCCGTTGATGGCTCATTTCCACTCGGACGGCCTCCACTTCAAGGTCATGCTCGATCTGGGCATATATGGAGGATACCGGCTCTCTATAGACAGGATCGGCGACAGTGTTTATGATGAGTTCAAAAACGCCTTCATGGAGTGGGATTATCGCCTTGACTATGGCATAGAAGGCGGGCTGGGATTCGGCATAGTTTTCGATCCGTTCGAGTTCCATGTCAACGCCGACATCCATTATTCCTGGGGTTCCCTGTACAGGGCGGACTACCTCAGCAAGGACTTCTACAGATTCGCTTACCCTCTCGACGCCATGGTGACTGCGGGGCTATATTTCCAGATCACCAAAAGGACCGGCAAGACCAAGGGACAGATCCGCCGGGAGGCATATAACCAAGTTTATCATCCCCAGACAAATGGAAATACTGACAGCCAGGGCCGGTGACGTGCTCATCGGAGGAGGCAATCCGATAGTCGTGCAGACGATGTGCGACACCCATACCTCAGACGTGGAAGCTACTGTGGCCCAATGCCGTGTCCTCGCAGGCAAAGGGGCCAGGATGATTCGGATAACGGTTCCCGGACTGCCCGATGTGGACCATGTCCAAAGAATAAAGGCCGCCCTCAGGTCGGAAGGTATCACGACGCCCATAGTGGCGGACATCCATTTTTCCTCTCAGACAGCCCTGGCCGTAGCGCCTATAGTCGAGAAGGTGAGGATCAATCCCGGGAATTTCCACAAGGACCACGCCGAGGCGGTCAAGCGCTTCCGGGAGCTGATCAAGGTCTGCAAGGACAACGGGACAGCGATCCGGGTCGGGATCAATCACGGATCCCTTGGGGAATATATCACGAACCTCTACGGCAACACTCCTTCCGCCATGGCTAAGGCCGCCATGGAATGGCTCGGGGTGTGCGTAGAGGAGGATTTCCTAAATGTCGTCGTGTCGTTGAAGTCCAGCAATACCAGAGTTATGGTAGATGCTTACAGGTCACTCATGGTCCAGATGCGCTCGGAAGGTCATGTCTTTCCGATCCATGTCGGAGTGACCGAAGCTGGCAATGGTGACAGCGGCCGCATAAAGTCATGCGTCGGCATCTCTACCCTCCTTTCAGAGGGGATCGGAGACACCATCCGGGTTTCGCTGACGGAACCTCCGGTCCGCGAGCTACCGGTCGCTGAATATCTCGCCGCAAGATATGACAGAAAAATAGTGTCCTCTATGACAGCTGTTTCCCTCAATGATAGGAAGGCCGTCGCAACCTACCACTCCCCTTCTTTTGAGACCCTCCTGCTTGATGTCTCGTGCGATTTCGGGAAACGCTTGATGGATAATGAATTGGACGAATTGGAACTGAATGGGGACTATCTGGATGAATCCGGCAATTCGATTCCGATTTCCGAGTCTGGTAAAGGCTCCTACCTGGTGGATGAGCTTTTGCAGGCTTCGAGGCGCCGGTTTTACAGGCCTGAGTATATCGCCTGTCCAGGATGCGGCAGAACGATGTACAATATCCAGGCGGCTCTCGCTGAGGTCAAAGCCAAGACATCGCATCTGAAAGACACGGTGATCGCCGTGATGGGCTGCGTCGTGAACGGTCCCGGAGAGATGGCTGACGCTGACTGGGGATATGTCGGGGAAGGTGGCGGCAAAGTCTCTATATACAAGGGCAAAACCCCTGTCCTCAAGCATGTTCCGGAGTCAGAAGCGGTTGACCGCCTGCTGGAGCTGATTGAAGGCCGTACGTCTATTTGAGCCTCGCGATAGGAGTCTCTACGGCCTTTACGAAATCACCCTCCTTGACGAGAATCTCGGCGTCGAGAGGCAGGTAGATATCTATTCTCGAACCGAATTTGATGATGCCGCACTGGGTCCCCCTGGCGACATCCAATCCTTCCTTCGAATAACAGACGATCCTCCTTGCGAAAGTGCCGGCAATCTGCTTGAAAAACACCTCGCCATGGGAATTGCGTACCGCAGTGGAGGAATGTTCGTTCTTCTCGGAAGACTTCGGGAGGAAGGCCAGCAGGTACCTGCCGGGGTGATATTTGTAATATGAAACAGTCCCGGTGACAGGCCAGAAATTGGTATGGACATCAAAGAAGTCCATATAGATGGAGACCTGGATACGGTCATCCTTGAAATACTCCCCCTCATATGCCCGCTCGACAATAACTATCTTGCCGTCAGCGACTGAGGTGACAAGAGTCTCGTCACCTTCCGGAACCTTCCTGTCAGGCACCCGGTGGAACCAGAACACGAAGAAGGCGAAAACCGCGAGAAAAAGCAGGATCGGGACAAGGATCAAGGGCGTCTTTATAAAGAGGACGGAAATGATGGCCAGTACCAGGGTGATTGACCAGTAAGTGGCTATTGTGCCTTTTGAGTCTTTGTCAATTTGAATGAATCTCATCTCGTCTGAATTATAGAAGATCGAACAGACCCAGGTAAATCGCTCCGAAGGGCATCGCCATCAATGTGCTGTCGAAACGGTCCAGCAAGCCGCCATGGCCGGGAATTATATTGCCGGAATCCTTCACCCCATAGACTCTCTTCCACTGGGACTCGTAAAGGTCGCCATAGACTCCGGCGACGGACATGATCAGGGCTAGGATCAGGGAGTGCATGAGCGGAAACTTCAGAAGGCCAACCTCATACAGGATAAAGGCGGACAGGACAGACAGCACGACCCCGCCAATGAAACCGATCCAGGTTTTCTTCGGGGAGACTGTCGGGAATAACTTCTTCGGGAATTTCTTGCCCAGCGAGATGCCGAAGGCGAAGGCTCCCACATCCGAACACCATATGATGATGAAGAAACACAGCAGGAGGTTCCCGCTGAAATTCCCCGCTTTATCAAAGGCGATGAGGTTGCCAAGAGCGATGGGAACCGCTATGTACAGAAGGCCGGTGTAGATGTTGGAAAACTTTCCGTACTCTTCTTTCTCCTTGACATACAGCGAGTTGATCATCACGATGAACACCGGGATCATGGCCAGGGCGATGAAACGGACCGGAATGTGGTAGGTGGATGCGGCGAACATGATCCCGAAGAGGAATACTCCCGCCAGAATAGCCAGCACCTTGGAAAAGGTGTAGCTGTGGCCCATAGTGATCTCGTAAAACTCAACGAGCATGACGCACATGATGAAAATCATCATGCCCGCGAAAAGGAACTTGTTGAACAGCAGGCAGGCCAGCATCACGAGGATGAAGGCCACACCTGAGATTGTCCTTACTGTAACGTTATTCATGGTCCGCTTCCGTTTCAGGCTCTATTTCCGCCTCAGGATCAGCTTCGGCCGGCTTGACCTTCGGACCGAGAATCTTCTCGATGTCATCGGCGAATATGACTTCTTTCTCCAGCAGCATCTTCGCCATCCGGACAAAGCCTTCCTTGTTTTCAGTCAGTATCTTCAAGGTCCTGTCATGGACTTCGTCAACCAGCGCCCGGACCTCCTGGTCCATAACCTCCGCGGTCTTCTCGCTGTAGGGCTTCGTCAGGTCATATCCCCTGGAACCTGTTGAATCATAGAACGAAAGCTCTCCAGTCCTCTCGCCCATTCCATAGAACTGGATCATGTTGTAGGCGATCCTGGTCAGCCGTTCGAGGTCATTGAGGGCTCCGGTGGCGGGCTCGCCGTTGATGATCTCCTCAGCGACGCGGCCTCCCATCAAGGAGCACATCTTGTCCATCAGGTAGGACTTGGACAATATCTTCCGCTCATCGGGCAGATACCAGGTCAAGCCAAGTGCGTCACCCCTTGGGATAAGGCTCACCTTGAAAACGGGATCGGAATATGGCAGCAGCCATCCGACAGTGGCGTGGCCGGCCTCATGGTAAGCTGTCGTGCGTTTCTCGGCGGGAGTGAGTATGGAACTCTTGCGCTCGAGGCCTCCGATAATCCTGTCAACAGCGTCCAGAAAATCCTGCTTGTCGATCTCAGGCTTGTTCTTGCGGGCGGCCGTCAGGGCGGCCTCGTTGCAGACATTGGCTATGTCGGCTCCGGAGAATCCAGGGGTGTGCTGTGCCATGAAACTGACATCGAAGTCCTTGGATATCTTAAGGCCACGCATGTGGACAAGGAATATCTCCTCCCTCTCCTTGAGCTCGGGAAGCTCGACATGGATCTGGCGGTCGAAACGTCCGGCCCTCATCAGAGCCTTGTCCAGGATGTCCGCGCGGTTGGTGGCGGCGAGGATGATCACACCGGAGTTGGTGTCGAAGCCGTCCATCTCGGTGAGGAGCTGGTTAAGGGTGTTCTCACGCTCGTCATTGGAAGAGAATCCGACATTCTTCCCTCTGGCGCGTCCCACGGCGTCAATCTCGTCGATAAACACAATGCAGGGCGCTTTCTCCTTCGCCTGGCGGAAAAGGTCCCTCACTCTTGAGGCACCGACACCGACGAACATCTCGACGAAGTCGGATCCCGAAATCGAGAAGAAAGGCACATTGGCCTCTCCGGCGACAGCCTTGGCCAGTAAGGTTTTTCCGGTTCCGGGAGGCCCGACAAGCAGAGCTCCCTTCGGAATCTTGCCGCCAAGGGCGGTATATTTCTGCGGATTCTTCAGGAAATCAACGATTTCCATGACCTCCTCCTTTGCCCCGTATAGGCCGGCGACATCCTTGAAGGAGACATTGACCTTTTCCTTGTCAGCCAGCTTGCCGGTGGATTTGCCGACATTGAAGATACCGCCTCCCGGGCCGCCGGGGCCTCCACCCATGTTCCTGCTCATGCCACGGAACATCCAGACCCACATCAGGATAAGCAATATCGGGAAAATCAGCCACTCGAGAATGTCAGCCCAAGCGCGGCTCTCGTTCTCGACCACGATTTTCACCTGGTCGGACACAGGGAGATTGGAGTTCAGCTCTCCGAACTCTTTCTCAGCGTCGAACTTGTCCGACACCAGGAATATGAAATGGGGTGAGCTGGAAGGCACTTTCCCCCCGAACTTCTCGGCATACTTGGACAGACGGTCGGGCTTTACGGTTATGCTGCCCTTGAAACTGTTCCTGATGTATGTTATCTCCTTGATGTCTCCCTTGGAGAACATCTCCTGGACCTCCGCCCACTCGATCTTCTGGGGATTGGCTCCGCTGTTGTTCATCAGCAGCCAGCCGATCCCAAGGATCAGGATGATGTAGAACCAGGAAAAATTGAACCTCACCCTATAGACTCTGCGGCGGGGCTCATTGTCATTATTCGGCATCTTTGATAGTCTTTTTAGTCTTCGGCCTGTCCTTGTATTCCTTCTGCGGTGCGTCCGCCCAGAGCTCCTCAAGCCTGTAGAACTGCCTGTATTCGGTAAGGAAAATGTGGGCCACGATGTCACCGTAGTCCAGGATGTTCCAGAAATTGTTCTCCATTCCCTGGGTGCGGAGTGGTTTCCTACCCAGCTCCCGCATCTTGTCTATGACGTTGTCGGCGATGGCGTTGACATTTGTGGTTGACGCGGCGTCGCAGATCATGAAGTGGTCAGTGATAGCGGTGCCGATGGACCTGAGGTCCACGCCTATGACGTTCTGGGCCTTCTTGTCAAGCATGGCGTCGGCCATGACTCTGAGGTCGTGTGTGATCATATTGTCGTAATCTTTGTTATTTTCGCGTATATAAATCATACAAATATATAATAAAAAACGCAATTTCCGAGCCAATGGTCAATAAGGTAGATATCAGATGGATGGAAGAGACGGATTCCACGCAGGACGAGGTCAGGAGGCACTTTTCGGAGTATGACAATCTGTCAGTCGCCGCCGCGCTGCTCCAGACGGCGGGACGGGGACAGAGGGGGAACAAGTGGCACGCCCGAGGCGGAGAGAATCTCACTTTCTCGATGCTGCTGCGTTTTGGCGGGACCGGATTCCCTCCCCTGGCCGCAGGCGGGAGTTTCCGCATAACGAAAGCCGCCACCCTTGCCATGGTCGGATATCTCAGGCTCAATGGGATCGACAGCTTGATAAAGTGGCCGAACGACATTTATGTCCGTAACAAGAAAATATGTGGAATGCTGATTGAGAACAGCCTCGAATCGGAGTTCATATCCTCCAGCATCGTCGGGATCGGGCTCAATGTGAACCAGACCGACTTCCCGCCGCAGCTCATCAACCCTGTCTCGATGACTCTCCTGACGGGAAAGCGATATGACCTGCGCTCGGAGCTCGAGGTCCTTGCCGGCTGTCTGGCCACCTCTTTCGGGAGGCTTCTCCCTGGCGGAGATCCGGAGGCGGATGCCGAATACGAATCACTCCTGTATCGCAGGGGGGCTTTCCATGAATATTCCGCAGGCCCTGACGGGAATCGGTTCGAGGGTAGAATCATAGGGGTCACACCCGATGGACTGCTTTGTATTGAGACTAAAAAAGGCGAACTGAAGAAGTTCGCCTTCAAAGAGATAAGTTATATTATCTAAAGTCTCATTGCAGCTATTGCGGCTGCCGGGTCCTCAGCCTTGAAGACCGAACTCCCGGCCACGAGCATAGTGGCTCCGGCCTCCACCAGGGCCTTGGAGTTGTCGGCTGAGACTCCCCCGTCGACCTCTATGTCTTTAACGATCCCGACCCTTTCCATCTCAGCTCTCAGGGCGGCTATCCTAGCGATTGATTCCGGGATGAATTTCTGCCCTCCGAAGCCCGCGAAGACCGACATGACCAGGAAGAAGTCAACATCCGGGATGAACGGGAAAAGTCTCTCGACCGGCACGTCGGGGTCAATCGCGAGACCTGCCTTGACACCGCATGACCTGGCCAGGGCGATATATTCACCGGCATCTTTCCCAGCCTCGTCCGCAGCCTCCAGATGGAAACTGATGAGAGAGGCTCCGGCCTTGGCGAAGCGCTCGATGTATTTGTCGGGATTGACTATCATCAGATGGACATCCAATGGAATGGCGGCGACTTTGGCGACAGCTTCCAGCACCGGGAAACCGAATGACAGATTCGGGACAAGGCAGCCATCCATGACGTCGAAATGCAGAAGGTCCGCATGGTCGTTGACCAGGCGAACATCCCTCTCCAGATGGAGGAAATCAGCGGCTAATATTGATGGGGCTATCCTGACCATGGCTACTTGAACGATGTGACCACGTCGGTCAGGTGCTCCACGAACTTGTCCAGGGAAGCGAGGTCGAGTTTCTCTCCGGGAGCGTGGACTCCCCTCAATGTCGGTCCGAAGGAGATCATGTCGAGATCGCCGAACTTCTCACCAAACAAGCCGCACTCAAGCCCGGCGTGTATGGCCTTGACCTCGGGCTCATAGCCGAACAGGTGTTTATATGACTCGACGCATAGCTTCAGGATCGGTGAGTCGATGTTCGGGGCCCATCCGGGATACTCGGAGGTGTGGCGGACCATGGCCCCGGCCAGAAGGAAGCATGCCTCGACCTTGGCGGCGATCATCCGCCTGGCGGAAGCCACCGCGCTTCGCTGGCTCGTCAGGACCTCAATCTTGCCCGGATGCCTCATCCGCACGGCGGCAAGGTTGGTGGAAGTCTCAACCAGCCCGGGAATCTCATGACTCATGGACTCCACTCCATGAGGACAGGCGAACAGGGCCTCGATTAGATTCCTGGCCACATCCTGATCCACTGGTTTCTCAGTGCAGCGGTAATCGACGGCACTCAGTTTGATGTCTGGATCCGTCCTGGCATATTCCTTCTTGACATCCTCGGCGAAAGCCTTGAATCTCGCGATGGTCGCCTCCCTGTCCTGGACGGAGATTATGGCTTCGCACTCTCGCGCGATAGCGTTGTGCTTGTTGCCGCCCTTGATAAGGACCAGCTTCATCCCGTACTGGAGCTCGCTGAAAAGGAATCGGGCCATGATTTGTATCGTGTTAGCCCTTCCCTTGTCGATGTCGTCTCCGCTGTGACCTCCAATGGCATCCGTAATCTCTATCCGGACCGGAGCATAACCGGGAGCGTTATCTTCACGAGTGTAATCGAAAGTGGCAAACGTCTCAAGCCCTCCGGCGCATCCGATGAACATCTGGCCTTCATCCTCGGAATCGAGGTTGATGAGTGTCCTGCCGGTAAAGAAACCCGGCTTCATGCCGAAGGCTCCATCCATACCGGTCTCCTCGGAGACAGTGAACACGCACTCGAGCCTGCCCATGGGCAGATCGCTCTCAAGGAGGGCGAGCATGGCGGCCATACCGATGCCGTCATCGGCGCCTAGGGTCGTGTCCTTGGCGATCATCCATCCGTCCTCTATCTCATATCTGATGGGATCTTTGGCGAAATCGTGCTCGACCCCGTTCCTTTTCTCGCAGACCATGTCCTGGTGGCCTTGAAGGACAAGGGCCGGGACTTTTTCCTTGCCTGGAGAAGCCTGCCGGACTATAATGACGTTACCTACCTCATCGGTCCGGCATTCCAGGTTCCGCCTGGCGGCGAAATCGACGAGGAAAGCCTGAATAAGCTCCTCATGTCCCGACTCCCTCGGGACACACGTGATCTCCTTGAAGATCTCAAGTACTCTGGATGAATTCATATTGAAGCCAGTTTATTATCTGGCTACAGGCACAAGCATCCTCTCGATGTCGGAGACATATTGCCTGAACAGCTTGTCGGTGGACATAAGGTCCGACACCGTGTTGCAAGCGTGCAGCACTGTAGCATGGTCTTTTCCTCCAAGTTCCATGCCTATAGTCGACAGTGAGCAGCCACCGATAAGGTTACGGCTCAGGTACATCGCTATCTGGCGGGCCTGGACGATATTCCTCTTCCGGGACTTGGAAAGAAGGGTCTCGCGGGTGATGTTGAAATACTCGCACACGACATCCTGCACCTTGTCCATCGTGACCTCCTCATGCTCCTCGCTGACGATGTTGCCGGTCACTTTCTCAGCGAGCTCCATGGTGATCTCCTCATGGCAGAGCGTGGCGCTGGCTATCAGGGAAATCAAGGCGCCCTCAAGCTCCCTGAAATTTGAGCGTATCTTATTGGCCAGAAGTTCGAGGACACCATCGTCCACGGAGACACCCTCACGAGCACACCGGGCCTTCAGCATCGCGAGCCTCGTCGGCATGTCCGGGCGCTCAAGCTCGACGGACAATCCCCATTTGAAACGGGAGAGAAGCCTCTCCTCGAAGTTCATCAGATCGACGGGAGCGCGGTCGGAAGTGAAGACCAGCTGCTTGCCCGACTGGTGGAGATGATTGAAGATATTGAAGAAGGCGTTCTGGGAAGCAGGACCGACCAGCTCGTGGATATCATCGACTATGAGAACATCGATCCGCATATAGTAGGCCATGAAATCCGCCAGCTTGTTCTGGTGGACGGCGTTCATGTACTGGGTCTTGAACTCATTGCCTGTCACATAGAGGACGATGAGGTCGGGATAGGAGTCATGGATGGCGATGCCGATCGCCTGAGCGAGATGCGTCTTTCCCAGACCGGGACCGCCGAACACGAACAAAGGGTTGAAAGGAGTCTTGCCGGGCTTGTCGGAGATGTTCACTCCGGCGTTGATACCCATTTTGTTACACTCCCCCTTCACCATATTCTCAAAGCAGTAGGCAGGATTAAGCCTGGGGTTGATCTTCACTTTCTGGAGACCGGGGAAAACGAAGGGGCCGGGATTGCTCGAAGCCTGGAAGGTGTTGAGCATCACGGATTTGTTCTCAGGGACGTTACCGTGGGCCGCGCTGAAGACCATGGGAGCCTCGCGGCGAACGGGATGGATCTTGTACATCAGCTTTGCGTCCGGGCCGATCACCCTGCGGAGAGCCATTTTGATGATGGGAAGATAGGCGTCCTCGAGATAACTCCGGAAGAAATCAGTGGGAACCTCGACGGTCAAAGTGGAGTCCTCAAGAGAGACCGGTACTATGGTCTTGAACCAGACATTGAACTGCTTCGGATCGACGTTCTGCTCGAAGATCCGAAGACACTCGTTCCATACTGAAATATGTCTATCCAGTTCGGCCATGAATATCTGAAAAATGGTTTGCTTTCAGATGCAAAATTGGAGGAAAATATCTTTATAAAAAAACTTTTTTATTATTGTTTTTGTTTTTTATTTTCCTTATCTAAAGGAAACACAAATTTCACCCTCGCTTGCGGAAACGATTGATAATTAGATATTTAAGAATTATCTTTTTTGCTAATTAACAGTGGATTAATTACTTCTGAAAAGGATCATCTGACCCTTGTTATCTCCCCGTTTTCAACTTTCACGATAAAGCAGTCGGGATATGAACTTCTCACTGTTGAAAAAGATTTCCTGACCTGGGAAAGATCTTCCGAACGGCAGATGACATATTTATAAAGCTTGCCAACCTGGTAACGGCCGGGCTCATACCCCTTGAAGAAGCGGTCGGAGGGGGACATGACTTTAGAAGACGCGAGTACCTGGATCCCGTACACGATGCCGGAGGGTTCCTCGGAAGCCGTAGCGGGAGCCGCCTGGGGTTTCGCCTCGACCGGCTGTTCAGCCTTCGGCTGGACCTCGGCGGGCTTGGCGGGAACGGCTGGGGCCGCGGAAGCGCCACCGTCAAAATCTTTCTTGTACCTTACGAAGGCCTGGAAAAGATCTGAGGCTATCCTTTCCTTGCCCGCCGATGATATGAGAGCTTCCCGGTCGGAAGGATTGGACATGAATCCGCACTCAACCAGGACAGCGGGCATCGCAGTTCTCCAAAGCACATAGAACGGATCTTGGGAGATGCCGCGGCTCGCCTTGAAAGCTCCACCCTTCATCTCCTCGTCAACGAAGCGGGCGAACTTGAAGCTCTGCTCGAGGAAAGAGTTCTGCATCAGGTTCATGAATATGTACGACTCGGGATCCGACGGATCAAAGCCCTCGTACTTGGTGGTGTAGTCGTCCTCAAGCATGATCACGGAGTTTTCCCTCCGGACGACATCCAAGTTGCCGGCGTAAAGATCCTTCTTCTTGCTCGTGTACTGGCCGAGTATGTGGACGGAGTACCCGTTCGGCCCTGTCTTCTTCCCGTCCACGGAGTTGACGTGGATGGAAATGAAAAGATTGGCCTTAGCCTTGTTGGCAATGTCCGCCCTCCCCTGCAACTCGACGAATTTGTCGTCGGTGCGGGTCATGACCACATTGACATCAGGGCAGCCAGAGCGGATTTTCTCCGCAAGAAGGGTCGATATGTCAAGCACGACGGTCTTTTCCATCGTCTTGCCGCTCGGACTGATGCATCCCGCATCCTTGCCACCATGACCGGGATCGATGACGACAGTGTTGAGCTTTATAGGTGACGATGAAGTCTGGCCGATGGCGGGAGTGGCGGCCAGAAAAGAGACAGCCGTTGAGACTACGGCAAGAAAATTGCGAATGATATTCAAAATAGTCGTATATTTGTTATCGCGAATTTAAGAATAAATTGCATTTCAAAAAGCATACATATACTATAATATTGGCAGTGTTCGTGGCGTTTCTCGCGGGGTTGACTGTTTTCGGCCAGAATCCCAGGAGAGACAGGCGCGCTGCCAGAAACGGTGTCCCCGCCCCTTCCGACACAGTCAAGCCGCAGGTTCCTGACAGCCTCGCCGTCAAGGACTCTGTCCCCCTGGTCAATGACTCCCTCCTTTTGCGAAGGGACTCCTTGAGCCGGGCGAGGGCCGATTCGTTGGACCTGCTCGAGAAGAGTTCCTTGTCGAAACCGGCTTTTTCCGCTGCGAGAGACTCTTCCAAACAGGTGTTCACCGACGGGCAGAGAAAGATGTTCTATTGGGGCGATGTCGAGGTCAGCTATGAGAACATAAAGCTCAAGGCTGATTATATGGAGTATGACATGAATAGCGGAACCGTTTTTGCCAGAGGCACTTACGATACGCTTAAGCGAGAATGGACCGGACAGCCGGTGATGACCCAGGGGAACCAGACTTTCAACATGGAGGAGATCCGTTACAACTTCAACACTCGCAAGGCCAGGATCACCAACATGATCACCCAGGAGGACGACGGCATCCTCCATGGGAAGAATATCAAGATGCTTCCCGACCGGTCGATCAATATAACGCAGGGAAAATACACAGTCTGCGACCTGGAGCATCCGCACTATTACCTCAAGCTTTCTTCGGCCAAGGTCGTGACCAAGCCCTCACAGAAAACCGTATTCGGTCCCGCTCACCTGGTGGTGGAGGATGTGGACCTTCCCTTCGTGACCATCCCCTTTGGCTTTATCCCCAAAAGGCCGGAAAGGGCGACCGGCATGCTGATGCCTTCCTTCGGCGAGGAGAACGCCCGAGGCTTCTACCTTCGGGACGCAGGAATGTATTTCGTGATCGGTGATTATTTTGACCTCTCCCTGACGGGAGACTATTACACCCTCGGCTCCTGGGCCGCCAACGTGAACTCCCGTTACATGGTCAAGTACAAGTTCTCAGGCAACTTCGCATTCAATTACTCGGTGGACCAGACGGGAGAGAGAGGCAGCACGGATTTCTTCCAGAGCAAGAACTTCGGATTGAAGTGGTCCCACTCGCAGGACTCCAAGGCCCATCCGGGGCAGAGTTTCTCGGCTTCCGTCAACTTCTCCAGCCCTTCGAACAGCCGCTACAATTCCCGCTCGATCTCGGAGGCGCTGCAGAACCAGATATCATCCTCGGTGTCCTTCTCGAAGAACTGGAACGGCAGGTTCAATCTCTCGGTGAACGCCTTGCACAGCCAGAACTCCCGGGACAGCTCCTACGCATTCACCATTCCTAACGTCACTTTCTCCGTCTCCAGGTTCTATCCATTTAAGATCAAGAACCGTGTCGGCAAAGAGAGGTTCTACGAGAAGTTCTCTTTCGCTTACAACACGTCGCTCCAGAACAAAGTCAATTTCAAAGCCTCGGAGTTCGGTGAGCCCGGATTCATGGACAAGTTCAACAACGGCATGTCGCATAAATTCAACATCGGCCTGCCAGCTTTTACCTTGTTCAACTACCTGAATTTCACTCCTTCGGTAAACTACGGCATGAACTGGTTCTTCAGGGAGACCAATGCCGTGTTCAACCCGGAGACAAACAGGGTGGAGACCAATATGACATCTCCCCTGTCCACCTTCGGAGCCACCCACGACTACTCCGGGTCCATCTCGATGAGCACCCGTTTGTACGGTATGTACAATTTCGGCAAGTACCATAAGCTCCAGGCACTGAGGCATGTGATCTCGCCGAGCGTGAGCATGAGTTTCAGCCCTGACAAGGCTAAGGCGTTCAACGGATACCGCACCCTCGAGTACACCGATACCCTCGGGGTCCAGAGGGTTTACCAGTACAACAAGTACCAGGGACAGTTGAACTCCGTCCCCAGCAGGGGCAGCTCCGCCACCATGAACATCTCGATCGGCAATAACCTGGAGGCCAAAGTCAGGGACCTGAAGGACACGACCGGCACCGGATCCAAGAAAGTCAAGCTTCTCGACCAGTTCAACATCAGCACGGGATATAATTTCCTCGCCGACTCGCTCGGGATGAGGAATGTGGGCATATCCATGTCCACCTCGATTTTCGGCAAGCTCGGCATCAATGGCAACCTCAATTTCGACCCGTACGCCATCAACGAGAGGGGCACGAGGATCAACAAGTTCAACATCCTCCAGAACGGGGTTCCGCTCCGGCTGACGAATTTCAGCGCCTCGATGTCGTATTCGCTCTCAGGCAAAGGCGAGGTCAAAGGGAATGATGGCGGAAGCCCCGCGGACTATTACCGGCGTATTTATTACCATCCTGTCACCGGAGAGTATATTCCCGGGGGATGGTTGTACTATACCAATCCCAGCGTTCCCTGGAGCCTGAATTTCAATTATTCCCTCTCCATGAGCCGGTCCTACAGTTACACCAATAACCAACTGTTCACGAACGACCGCTATACCCAGACCCTGGGCGTGTCCGGCAACATACAGCTGACCCCAAAGATGTCCGTCCAGGCCCAGACCGGCTGGGACTTCATGGCCATGAAGATGACCACGTCCCAGATGTCGTTCAGGTACGACCTCCACTGCTTCAACATCGCGGTCTCTTGGGTGCCCTCCGGAATGTACCAGTCGTATTCTTTCATAATCTCAGCCAATGCTGCCGCTCTCTCCGACCTGCTGAGGTTCAAGAAGAGCACCAGCTACTGGGATAAATAGTTTGATTGTTTGTTTTTTTTCCTTATCTTTGCCAAGTCTTAGATAAGAAACCCCCTTTTTTATGCCATACAGTTTATTTGAACTCACACAGATGAGTCGGGAGCAACTTGAGAACGTAGCTCAAGAGCATCAGGTGAAGAATGCGAGGAAGATGACGGACGAAAATCTGGCTTTCGCCATTCTCGACGCGCAGGCCACCGCGGCTTCACTCCAGCCCATTGAAAGACCCAAGGCCAAACGCGGCCGCCCCAAGAAGTCCGAGTCGCAGCAAAAGAAAGAAGCCGCCCCGGTACAGACGCAGGAGGAAGAGAAACCCCTTGCCGCTGACATCACGCAGGAGGATGCCGCACAACCCAAGGCCAAAAGAGGCCGGAAGCCCAAGAACTCACAGCAGCCCGCCCAGCCAGCCGGCGAGTCCAAAACTGAGGTCAAGGTTGAGCCCAAGCCGGCTGACGAGCCTGCCAAGGAACAGCCTAAGACGCCAGCTGCCGCATCGGCCCCTTCCGCTAAGCGGGGACGCAAGCCGAAGGCCAAGGCCATACCGGCCGAGCCTGCCGCCCCCGAGACCCCGACTGAAACAGTCAAGGCTCCGGAGGTCAAAGAACCCAAGCCGCAGGAGAAAGCCATTGACGGTAAGGAGTTTATCCATCAACTGTTCGATGACCTGAAGGATGACCCGGCGGCGCAGTCCGAAAGGGAGAATTTCGGCGGGAAGAAACAGAAGAACAAGTTCGGGGGCCAAAACCAGAATCAGAACCAGAACCAGCCGCGGCCGAAGCCTCCTGTGATCGAGTTTGAGGGCACTGTGGAAGCTACCGGTGTGCTTGAGATCATGCCCGACGGCTATGGTTTCCTTCGTTCCTCTGATTACAACTATCTCAATTCTCCTGACGACATCTACGTCAGCCAGAGCCAGATAAAGAGCAACGCCCTCAAGTCCGGAGACACCGTGACCGGCGAGATCCGTCCTCCGAAGGAAGGGGACAAGTATTTCCCTCTCGTGAGGATCAAATATATCAACGGACGCACTCCAGACTATATCAGGGACAGGGTACCGTTTGACTTCCTCACTCCCCTCTTCCCCAACGAGAAGTTCAATCTTCTTGGCCATGGCCACCAGAACGACGTGTCCTGCCGCATCGTGGACATGTTCACCCCGATCGGCAAGGGGCAGAGAGGACTTATCGTCTCCCAGCCTAAGACAGGTAAGACTATGCTGCTCAAGTCAATCGCCAACGCCATCGCTGACAACCACCCTGAAGTGTATGAGATCGTTCTCCTGATCGACGAGCGTCCTGAGGAGGTCACGGACATGAGCCGGAGTGTAAAGGCCGAGGTTGTGGCCTCGACTTTCGACGAGCCCGCAGAGAGGCACGTCAAGGTCGCCAATATGGTCTTGGAGAAGGCCCGCAGACTTGTCGAGTGCGGTCATGATGTCGTCATATTGCTGGATTCCATCACGAGGCTCGCAAGGGCTTATAACACCGTTCAACCCGCTTCTGGCAAGGTACTTACCGGTGGTGTGGACGCCAATGCCCTCCAGAAACCTAAGAGATTCTTTGGAGCTGCCCGCAACATCGAAGGAGGCGGATCCCTGACTATTCTCGCTACCGCTTTGACAGAGACTGGTTCCAAGATGGATGACGTTATCTTTGAGGAATTCAAGGGTACCGGTAACATGGAGCTCCAACTTGACAGGACCTTGGCCAACAGGCGTATATTCCCCGCCGTCAATGTGGTGCTCTCAAGCACAAGGCGTGACGACTTGCTGTACAGCCGCGATGTCGCGAACAGGATCTGGATACTCCGTAAGCTTCTGGCCGACATGAATCCCACTGAGGCGATGAATTTCATGCTTCAGTTGATGGACGAATACAAAACCAACGAGGAGCTTTTGGACAACATGAATAAGGTTTCGCCACGTGACGCCAAGTTCTACGACTCCTATTAATCACACCCCCAGCCATGAACTGTCCGCTGAGAGGCAAAACAGTGAAAGAAAATAATAATTTCACTTATTTCCGCCCCATTAAAATGGGTCTCCGGGAGCGTTTCGCCTCTTTCCGCAAGGACATTCGCACATCTTGGCTTATCAGACACGCCAAGCCGAAACAAGACGAGAAGAGAAAGTATCATGTCTCTCTTTGCATTATGTTCAAGGATGAGGCACTGTACCTCCGAGAGTGGCTTGAATACCACTTGATGGTTGGTGTGGATCATTTTTACATGTACGACAATAATTCTTCCGATGGATATGAGAGTGTGATCAAGAGTTATCTGGAAGAAGGATTGGTCACGCTGATACCATGGCCGAAAGAGCATTCTCAAGTCGAAGGGTATGAAGACTGCATCAGGCGGTTCCAAAGTGAGAGTGACTGGATCGGTTTTATTGATGTTGATGAATTCCTCGTCCCCGTCGCTGAAGAATCTTTGGTCACATTCCTGGACCGTTTCTCCAATAGGCCCTCCGTGCTGGTTTACTGGAGGTTTTTCGGTTCAGGAGGCATGATCAACAGAGACACGAAACGCCTTGTTACTGAAGACTTTGTGGTTGCCTCGGAAAAATTGTACACGAAGGGGAAATGCTTTTTCAATTCAAACTTCGATTACTTGTTCGGCTCTGAGAAGAACAAGTCCATGTTCCATTTCCTCTGGACTGTTTCTAATGGAAAACCGGTCCCTCCAGTCGATGCTTTCGGCCATACGATGTATAGGAGCTGGTATCTGAAGCGGAAAACCATGACAATCCCTATCCAAATCAATCATTACACGCTCAAATCCTACATGGAGCATAAGGAGAAGGATAAAAAAGGTGATGTGTATTATGACCGCCCCACTCATGATGACCGGTTGTTTTTCCTGAGAGACATGAGATGCACCGTGGCGGATTATCACATATTCAAATACGTCACGGAGCTGAAACTCAGGTTGGATGCCCGGGAAAAGAAGAATTAATACTGATCCCAGGACTTGATCTGCACTTCGTCCAAGGACATGTTGCAGAACGAGCGGATGAAGGCCGTCGCAAGACGGGCGTTGGTGAAGAGCGGAACATTGAAATCGATGGCCGCCCTTCTTATTTTATACCCGTTCGAAAGCTCCAGCTCACTGAAGTCTTTAGGGATATTAATCACCATGTCAACTTCCTTGTTCTGAATCATTTCCACGGCCGGTTTGAAGCGTCCCTTAAAATTGGGATTGTCGCACTCGCTGGGCCACAGGACCTTTGTCGCAGGGACACTGTTCTCCACGAGATACTTGTAGGTGCCGGCTGTGGCGAAGAGCTCATAACCCTTCTCGACAAGAAGCTTGCAGGTGCCGAGCATGTCGGCCTTCTGAAGAGGGTCGCCGGTCGAGAGAAGAATCTTCTTTTCGGGTATCCGCTGGCCGACAGAGAGTATTGATTTCAGAATGGCCTCGTTGAGATCGTCGCCCAGGCATCCGACCTCGCCTGTGGAGCTCATGTCAACACCCAGCATAGGATCAGCCTCCTCGAGACGGGCAAAACTGAACTGGGAGGATTTTACCCCGACATAGTCCAGGTCGAAAGCGCTCTTCTGGGGAGGAGCCGGGTGAAGTCCGAGCATCACCTTTGTCGCTAGCTCGATGAAATCAATCTTCAGCACTTTGGAGACAAACGGGAAGCTCCTGGAAGCGCGGAGGTTACACTCGATGACCTTGATCGCATTTTCCTTGGCCAAGAACTGGATGTTGAACGGCCCCGAAATATGAAGCGCCCCGGCTATCGCCCTGGCGATCTTCTTTATCCGCCTGACGGTCTCTACGTAAAGTTTCTGAGGAGGGAACTGTATCGTGGCGTCGCCGGAATGGACCCCGGCATATTCAATGTGCTCCGAGATGGCGTAGGCGATCACCTCTCCCCCGTCGGCTACGGCATCGAACTCGATTTCCTTGGCTCTCTGGTAGAATTTGCTGATCACGACAGGGTGCTCCTGCGAGACCTCGGAGGCCAGGGACAGGAAATGTCTGAGCTTCTTCTCGTCGTGGCAGACATTCATGGCGGCTCCTGAAAGGACGTAGGAAGGGCGCACAAGGACCGGGAAGCCGACCATACGGATAAAGTCCTCGACGTCATCCATAGTCGTAAGCTCTTTCCATTCAGGCTGGTCAACACCCAGGGCGTCAACAATGCTAGAGAACTTATGGCGGTCCTCCGCTTTGTCGATGTCAGTCGCTGAGGTGCCGAGAATAGGAACATCGTGCTGGTGGAGCCTGAGGGCCAGGTTGTTAGGTATTTGACCTCCCACTGAGACCACCACGCCGTGAGGGTTCTCGAGTTCAATTATATCCATGACCCTCTCGAAGGTCAGCTCATCGAAATAGAGCCGGTCGCACTCGTCGTAGTCAGTGGAGACGGTCTCGGGGTTATAATTGATGAGCACACCCCTGTAGCCCTGCCCTTGGATGGTCTTAAGGCAAGTCACTGAGCACCAGTCGAATTCGACCGAGGAACCTATCCTGTAGGCCCCGGATCCGAGCACGATGACAGACTTGCCGTCGTTCTCATATTCGATGTCGCTCTTGGTGCCGTTGTAGGTGAGGTACAGATAGTTGGTCATAGCCGGGAACTCCGCGGCGAGGGTGTCTATCTGCTTTACGACCGGGATGATTCCCAAGGATTTACGATATTCCCGGACCCGGTCGATGTTGGCGGTCGAGCTGCCGGAGTCTTTCCACACGGCCCTCTGGATCTGGAAGTCGGAGAAGCCTTCCTTTTTTGCGAGCCGCAGTAGTTCCTCCGGCATATCCTCGATAGAGTCATATCCGTGCATCTCCTCGAAGGTTAGCACGATGTTCTCGAGCTTGTTCAGGAACCACTTGTCGATCTTCGTGAGCTCATGAATGCGGTCAACGGAATATCCGGCGCGCATAGCTTTGGATATCACGAATATACGGTTGTCGGTAGGCTCTCGGAGGGCCGTCTCGATGTCGGCGACTTGGAGTTCCTTATTACCGACGAATCCGTGGGCTCCCTGGCCGATCATCCTGAGGCCCTTCTGGATGGCTTCCTCGAAGCTGCGGCCTATGGCCATGACCTCTCCGACGGATTTCATAGAGGAACCGATCTTGCGTGAGACGCCGTGGAACTTGCTCAGGTCCCAGCGCGGGATCTTGCAGACGATATAGTCAAGAGCCGGCTCGAAGAAGGCCGGAGTGGTCTTGGTTACGGAGTTCTTCAGGTCGAAGAGTCCATAACCGAGGCCAAGCTTGGCGGCTACGAAAGCAAGAGGATAGCCAGTCGCTTTCGATGCCAGGGCGGAAGAACGGCTCAGACGGGCATTAACCTCGATCACCCTGTAGTCCATGGCGTCGGGGTCGTATGCGAACTGGACGTTGCACTCACCCACAATGCCTATGTGACGGACTATTCTTATTGACAGTTCCCTGAGGAAGTAATAGTCGTTATTTGAGAGGGTCTGCGAAGGAGCGACCACGATGCTTTCGCCGGTGTGGATCCCGAGAGGGTCGAAATTCTCCATGTTACAGACCGTGACGCAGTTGTCGTAGCGGTCCCGAACCACCTCATATTCAATCTCTTTCCAGCCTTTGAGAGACTTCTCGACGAGAACCTGCGGGGAGAAGGAGAAGGCCTTCTCGCAGATTTCCTCAAGCTGCTCCTCAGTGTCGCAGAATCCGGAGCCCAAGCCGCCAAGGGCGTATGCGGCCCTTATGATCAACGGGAACCCGAGATTTTTCGCCGCGGCTTTAGCCTCTTCGATATTCGAGGCAGGGTGGGATTTGATTGTCTTGACGCCGATCTCGTCAAGCTTCTTTATGAAGAGGTCGCGGTCCTCAGTGTCCATGATCGCCTGCACAGGCGTGCCGAGCACATTCACACCGTATTTTTCCAGTGTGCCTTTCTCGTATAATTCGACACCGCAATTCAGCGCCGTCTGGCCGCCGAATGAGAGGAGAATGCCCTGAGGGCGCTCTTTCTCGATCACCTTCTCGACGAAGAACGGGGTGACGGGAAGGAAATAAATCTTGTCCGCGACTCCCTCGGAGGTCTGGACGGTGGCGATGTTCGGGTTGATAAGGACCGTCTCTATCCCCTCCTCCCTGAGGGCCTTGAGAGCCTGGGAGCCGGAATAGTCAAACTCGCCGGCCTGCCCGATCTTGAGAGCGCCGGATCCGAGGAGGAGAACTTTCTTTATGTCAGTGTTTCTCATAACTTTCCGATGAATTCGTCAAAGAGGAAATTGGTGTCGGTAGGGCCGCTGGAGGCCTCCGGGTGGAACTGGACGGAGCAGAAAGGCTTGCTCTTGTGGCGGATCCCCTCGTTGGTGCCATCGTTCATATTCACGAACCAGGGTTCCCAGTCTTTGCCGAGAGTCTTGTCATCTACGGCGAAACCGTGGTTCTGGGAAGTGATGAAGCAACGGTTCGTGCCGACCATCCGCACCGGCTGGTTATGGCTGCGGTGGCCATATTTGAGTTTGTAAGTATTCGCTCCGCCGGCCCTCGCGAGCAGCTGGTTGCCCATGCATATTCCGAAAATCGGCTTGTCACCTTCCATTGCCTTGCGAAGATTCGCTACGGTGATATTGCAGAACTGCGGGTTGCCAGGGCCGTTGGAAATGAACAGCCCGTCATATTCAAGGGTGTTGAAATCATAGTCCCATGGAACCCTTATGACCCTGACTCCCCTGTCCATGAAACAACGGAGGATGTTGTGCTTGACACCGCAGTCAACCATGGCGACGGTTTTTTCTCCTTCTCCGTAAATAATTGGCTCCTTGCAGCTTACAAGGGCGATCTGGTTGACCAGGTTGGGATCGTCGACGGGGAAATCCTTGGTCTCGCCGTCCGGGACTATCATCCCGAGCATCGAGCCTTTTTCCCTCAAGATCTGCGTGACAGCCCTGGTGTCGATTCCGAATATTCCCGGAATCTTCTGTTCCTTAAGCCACTCGTCGAGGCTCTTGACCGCATCCCAGTGGCTGTAGTCGAAGGAGTAGTCGCTGATCACGAGTCCCCGCACCCAAATCCGCTCAGACTCGAAATTGCGGGAAATCCCTTTTTCGTCCGGTCCCTCCTGCGGAACACCGTAGTTCCCTATCAGGGGGTAGGTCACGGTCAGTATCTGACCGGAATATGACGGGTCGGTCAGGCTCTCGGGATAGCCGACCATGGCGGTGGAAAAGACCACCTCACCGTCTGTCGGACCCTCATAACCGAAGGAGAAGCCGCGGAATTCCATTCCGTTCTCCAGCCTCAGCGTCGCTCCTTTTCTTTCTTTCATATAATTTTTAATACTACCCGGAAATCCGGGATAAAAAAACGACCATCTCAAATTAAAATGAAATGGCCGGCAAAACTAACGCGACAAATAAACAACCCCGCGCCTTGGGGCACCTCGATAGATTTTGGGGTTCTTGTCATTCGGGACATGGGGACGTTCATTTATCTTGGCAAATGTACGCATTTTTGAGTAATTTCGCACCATAATCTTTTAATATGGTCAATACCTTTTTTGAAGATACCATCGCCGCGCCGGCCACTGTCCCAGGAACTGGGGCTTTGACTGTGATCAGGGTAAGCGGACCTGATGCCTTGCGGGTCGCCGGGAATTGCTTGCAGTTATCATCTGGATCGATTGAGTCTTTACCCGGATATTCAATTCATTACGGTTCTTTTGTAAATGAGGAAGGTGAGCTCGTTGATGAGGTGTTAGTTTCTGTTTTCCGGGCGCCACATTCTTATACGGGAGAGGATTCTGTCGAGATATCCTGCCACGCCTCGGCTTTTGTAGCCTCCGAGGTTTTAAGACTCCTTTGTAGGGCTGGCGCAAGGATGGCCTCACCAGGTGAGTTTACCCGCCGGGCATTTGTTAACGGAAAGATGGATCTCGCTCAGTCAGAGGCAGTGGCTGACGTTATCTCATCCACTTCTTCAGCTTCATTGCGTGTGGCGATGAACCAGTTGCGCGGTGGTTATTCTTCTGAGCTTCGTTCGATTCGCTCCTGTCTCGTGGAAATCGCGTCGTTGGTTGAACTGGAGTTGGACTTCTCCGAGGAGGATGTCGAGTTCGCTGACAGGACTCGCCTCTCTTCTTTGCTTGACGAGGTCCTTGCGAAGATTGATAACCTGGCTTCATCTTTTAGGTATGGCAACGCTATCAGAAACGGCGTCCCCGTCGCGATCGTCGGAGCGCCAAACTCAGGGAAGAGCACCCTTTTGAACGCTCTGCTCGGAGACGATCGGGCGATCGTGTCAGATGTCCCGGGGACGACTCGGGACACCGTCGAAGAGACACTGGTAGTCGATGGAATTTTATTCCGTTTTATCGACACAGCCGGGCTGCGATCTTCCTCGGATGAGGTCGAGAAAATCGGGATCGAACGGTCATATAAGAAGCTTGCAGAGGCGTCGGTTGTGCTCGCTTTGCTGGATTGCACTTCTCCTGAGGAAGTGAATGAAGCTTTGATTTCTGACATTGTCTCCAGAATTAATCCTTCGAGCCAGAATTTGATTGTACTGTTTAATAAAGTGGATATTATTGCCCCTAACTTAAATGTTACATTATTGAACAATGAAGTTTTTTCTTCTGATTCTTCGGCAGTTAAGTTATACATTTCCGGAAAGACAGGATTTGGGCTTGATTTGCTAAAAAAAGAGCTTGTCTCGTCGCAAAAAGCTCAAACTTACAATTCTGACCAGACTGTTGTGACTAATCTGCGGCATTATGAGGCGCTTCGGAATGCCTCTGACGCACTTGGTCGGGTCCGTTATTCCCTGTCATCCGGCTTGACTTCCGACCTTCTGGCGGAAGACCTCCGTGACGCCATAAACCACCTCGGCACCATCACCGGCGAAGTCACCTCCGACGAGATTTTAGGTGAGATTTTCGGCAGGTTTTGCATCGGTAAGTAAATAGAAAGTAACAACTTCCACCAAATCTGTACTAAAAAGTACGAATTGTCTAATAATCAACTAAATACATAGACAAATATTTCCGGATATTCCTTTTTGATATCCGGTTTTTTTCATTATATTTGAACCACATTTGAACCACGCGTGGTTCAAGGTTTGTATAGTTGTACGCCAAATTGCACAATTTTACACCATTTTACAGCATTT
>CACZHP010000028.1 GCA_902780935.1 uncultured Bacteroidia bacterium
ACTGGCTCCGCGGACATCGAGTAAACTATCTTGGCTCCATTTGTCAAGTCGCTGTGCTTGAAGTAGTTCCTGGTCCAGTTCTTTCCATTGAGCTTTATTTCTCCGATATAGAAGTTGTCCTTTGAGTTTTCAGGAGCTTCCAGCGAGATGACCTTGCCGCCGGGCAGCGAGACCGTCACTTTCTTGAACAGGGGAGTGCCAATCGCATATTCATCGGAGGCAGGGCAGACAGGATAGAATCCAAGGGCGGAGAACACATACCAGGCAGATGTCTGGCCGTTGTCCTCGTCGCCGCAATATCCGTCGAAGTTGGCGTTATAAAGCTTGCCCATCGCCTCGCGGATGTGCTGCTGTGCCTTCCAAGGCTGGCCACCCCAGTCATACATGTAGAGCATGTGCTGGATCGGCTGGTTGCCATGAGCGTAGTTGCCCATATTCATCACCTGCATCTCACGGATCTCGTGGATAGGGAAGCCATAGTAGCTGTCGTCGAAGAGCGGCGGGATTGTGAACACGCTGTCCAGCATGGCGACATATTCCTCATCCCCGCCCATCAAGTCGATGAGTCCCTGGGGATCGTGGAAGACGCTCCAGGAATAGTGGAGGCTGTTGCCTTCAGTGAAATTGCCGCCCCATTTGAGCGGGCTGAACGGACGCTCGAATGTCCCGTCGAGATTCTTCCCGACCATCAGCTTGTACTCCGGATCGTAGAGATTCTTGTAGTTCATCGCGGCCTTGGCGTATGGTGCGAGTTCCTCCTCGCTCTTTCCGAGAGCCTTGCCGAAAGTGTAGATGCACCAGTCGTCATAGGCATATTCGAGGGTTCTGGCGGCATTCTCGTTGATCCCGACATTGCAGGGAACAAAGCCGAGGCTGTCATAATATTCCCATCCGAGCCTTCCGGTCGACTTAACCGAAGGGTGTACGGCGTGTGCTCCATGGGTCACGGCCTTCCACAGCTCCTCAGCATCGTAGCCGCGGAGTCCTTTTATATAGGCACCTGCCACCACGGAGGCAGAGTTGTTGCCTACCATGCAGTTCCTGTGGCCCGGACTTGCCCACTCTGGCAGGAAACCACTCTCTTTCCAGGTGTTGACTAAGCCTTCCTGCATCTTGACTTCCTGGTCGGGATAGACCAGGTCAAGAAGAGGGAACAGGCTCCTGAATGTGTCCCAGAAGCCGGTGTCTCCGAAGAGATAACCCTCATGGATCTGGCCATCGAAGGGGCTGTAATGCACCCTTTTGCCCTTCGAGTCGATCTCAGAGAGATCTCTGGGGAAGAGCACGGAACGGTATAGGCAAGAATAGAAAGTCCTCAGGTTGTCGATGTTGTCGTCTTCGACGGTGATCCTTCCCAGAACCTCGTTCCAGCGGGCTCGTCCTGCTTCGGCCACTTCATCGATCGAACGGCCGCCGAGCTCCTTGAGGTTGAGTTCCGCCTGCTCGGGGCTTATGAAGGATGAGGCGACCTGGAGGTTGACCTGCCTACCTCGAAAGGTGTGTCACTGACAACGATGAACCAGTTGCGGAAATTCTCCGTCACACCACCGTGGTTGGATGAAGACCAGCCACGGATTATATTCCTGGCCTTGTCGATTTCGACCTCTCCGCCCCTGTACGCATCAACTACAAGGTAGGAGGTGTCTTTCTGGGGATAGGTGAGCCTGAAGGCAGCGGCCCTCTCCGTAGGGGCCAGCTCTGCCACCACGTCGTGTTCGGCAAGGTACACCTTATAGTAATAAGGCTTGACTGTCTCGGCTTTATGCGAGAACCAGCTCTGCCTGCCTTCTTCGTCGTAGATCGGACCTGTGGTGACCGGCATCAGGGAGAAGGCGCCGTAGTCGTTGATCCACGGGCTGGGCTGGTGGGTCTGCTTCTGCCTGTCTGTGGAGTCCAGAAATGAGTGCCCCAAGGAAGCGCTATCGCCGGATAAGTGTTCCCTGTGGATAGCTCATAGGATGACGCTGTGCCAGTAAGGGGGTTGACCAAGTCGACCGGATCGGGCATCGTCGGGCGGCCATTATCTTCGCACGACATCGCTGTCATGGTGGTGATGACAGCCAACAGATAGGCTAGAGGTTTCATATTGAATGATTTATTTGACCTTAATCGAGTTCAGGAGTTCGAGTTTGCCGTTATCCACAAGGTGAATGATCAGTTCTCCGAACAGGGTGTTCTGCCATGCGAACCAGGCGCGGGTGAACTTCGTGGCGTCGTCCTTGAAGAATGACTCATGCATGAAACCGGTGCCGGCGTCAGTCTTCATCAGGGTCTCGACGCACCACTTGATCTCTTTGTCGTCCTGGGATGTGAAGGCCTTCATCATTATGCTCATGGGCCAGATGTAGTCGTAGCCGATGTGCGGGCCGCCGATTCCTTCGCCGGCCGTGCCCTTGAAGAAATAAGGATTATCCTCGCTCCAGACGAACTTCCTGGTGTTCTGGTAGATAGGGTCATTGATGTCCACATCTCCGAGATATGCCATGGCCAAAAGGCTCGGAACGTTGGAGTCGTCCATCAGGAGGTGGTTGCCGAATCCGTCCACCTCGAAAGCGTAGATCTTGCCGTATTTGGGGTGGTTATAGACAGCATATTCCTTGAGCGCCGTCTCGACCTCAGCGGCCAGGTCCTCGCACTCTTTGGCCAGGCTCTGATCCTTGTTGACTGTCTTGAGAATTTCGGCCGCCTTCCTTAACGAAGTGACAGCGAAGAAGTTGGACGGCACCAGAAACTCGAAGATCGTGGCGTCGTCGGAAGGACGGAAGGCTGAGGCGATCAGGCCGCACGGCTTCACGGGGTTGCCTCTTCCGTCATTGGACTTGGTGTCGAACTGACGCTCTGTCACGCGGCCGAAACGGTAGGGCCCCGGGCCGTCCTTGCGCTGCTGCTCCTTGAAAGTCTTGAGCGTGGCCTTGATGGCTGTGAGCCATTTGTCGCCGAAAACCGAGTCGTCTCCCGTCACCTTCCAGTACTGGTAGGCGAGACGGATAGGGTAGCAATGTGAGTCGATCTCCCATTTGCGCTCATGGTCCCAAGGGTTCATGTCGGTCAGGTCAGACTCCCATTCGCTGCCTTTCGGACCGTCATTGAAAGCGTTGGCATAAGGGTCGATGGCAATCAGGGAGAACTGGCAGTTGATCACTCCGGCGAGCATGTTCTTGAGTTCCTCATCCTCGTTCGCGAGCTGGATGTAAGGCCATACCTGCGCACCTGAATCGCGAAGCCACATGGCATGGATGTCACCAGTGTACACGAAAGTCCTCCAGTCCCCGTTCTCATCCTTGCCGAAATGGACGGTGGTGTCAAGGGTGTTGGGATAGCAATTGGCGAACATCCAGGCCAGACGGGGGTTCTTCAAGGCTTTCCGCATCTGGTCGATCTTGTTCTCGACAGCGGTTGACTTGAAGAGCCTCTGGTCGGGTGCGGGACGCTTGGACTCGTAATTCTTGGCCTGGGTGGCCCACGCGCAAAGCATCATGATGCTTATGATCAGAAGGAGTGATCTTTTCATTGGATATTTTTTTACCTGTTTTTCACAAAATTAACAATTTTTCGCAATTTTTAGGTACTTTGTCTTGCAAGGTATTTAAAATTATTTATATCTTTGCAAAGGAAAATTAATTGCAAAGCCAAGAATATTATGAAAAAAGTTATTAATGCGAGCATCGGAGGGCGGAGTTTCGCCCTTGACGAGGATGCCTACAACAGGCTTTCCGCCTATTTCGATCATTTCAAGTCGAGGCTCAACCGTGACACCCAATCGGCAAAGGATGAGGTCATGTCCGATCTTGAGAGCAGGATCGCCGAGCTCTTTGACGAAGGGATTGGGGGAGCGGCATACCGTGTGGTTGACCTGGCGCTGGTTAGCAAAGTAGTTGGGCAGCTTGGAATGCCGGACGGATCGGCTGAGATGTCCGGTCAGGCCGGGCATGACGCAAGTGCTGCGGGGCATGACGCTGGAATGGGAACCGGGTATGAAGCTGGGGCAGGTGCCGGATTTGACAAGAGGTCGGCGGGACCTGATTTCTCATACAATGGGGACAAAGGCGAGGTGAAAAAGCGCCTGTACCGTGACCCGGACAACAAGGCTGTCGGTGGAGTCTGCTCCGGACTCGCCAGTTTCCTGAATATCGACACGACGATAGTGAGGATCATCCTTTTGCTGGCCCTCCTTCTCTGGGGAAGCGGTCTTCTTGTTTACCTTGTGCTTTGGATCGTGGTTCCTCTGGCCAAGACTCCCGCCCAGAAGTGCGAGATGAGAGGACTGGAACCCACGGCGGAGAATATGGCGAAGTTCAGTGAATATCGTAAATAGGAGGTTGAGATGGAGAACAGTGCGGAAAATGTGCGCTCGCAAATGCGCAAGGGGGTGCTCGAGTACTGCATACTCAGCATCCTGGACAAGAAGGAGGCTTATGCCTCGTCTATCCTTGAGGAGCTGAAAGCGGCCAACATGATAGTCGTGGAAGGAACATTGTATCCTTTGCTGATTCGCCAAAAAAACCAGGGACTCCTCTCGTACAGGTGGGAAGAGTCAACCCAGGGTCCGCCTCGTAAATATTACTGTATCACAGATAAAGGCCGTCAGCAGCTTGGCGAGATGGACACCGCGTGGCAGGAAATCGTGGATACTATCAAGACTATTAAAGAGAAGTAGTTATGAAACCAGTCGAGTATGTCAGCATAGGCGGCTATGTGTTCAGCCTTGAGAATGATGCCTGCGTGGCGGCAAGGCAGTACTTGTCCGAGCTTGAGACATTCTATTCGAAAGTCGAGAGCGGCTCGGAGGTCATGGAAGGTATTGAGGAAAGGATGTCGGAGCTGCTTCTGGAGCAAAGCGGCAGGGGCGGGGTTGTGACCCTTCCGATGGTGGAGATCGCCATCGCCACGCTCGGAAGGCCGGAAGCCATTGAGGAAGAGTCGAATGAAGACACTGTCACTGGAGATGCGACTTCGGCCCGCAATGAGGAAAAGGATACGGATGACTTCAAAGTAAAGAGAAAACTGTACCGGGATCCAGCCAACGGCAAGGTGGCTGGCGTATGCTCCGGTCTAGGAGCGTTTTTCGGAGTTGACGCCACAGTGTTCAGGATCCTTTTCGTGGTTCTGACCCTGGCTGGTTGCGGTTTCTTCATGAGACACGGCTGGCTCAACACGCCGTCTATGATCGCTCCTATTGTGTATGCCATCCTGTGGATATGTATGCCTCAAGCGAAGACTGTCCGCCAGAGGGATGAGCTCCATGGAGAGAAAGGCACGGTGGACGCTATCAGCGCCAGGATCCAGAGCGCGGCGAAGGAAGTCGAGGAAGCGGCGAACAATGTTGCCAAGTCAGATTCAGCCAAAGCCTTCTGGAGACTATTGGCGCTTTGTATAGGGATAGTTTTCTTGGTCGCCGGAGTATCGGGGGTGGTGTCGCTCGGCTGCGTGACAATTGGGGATAACTTCTTGTCCAAGACCTTCTTCCTCAATAGGTTCCTGGAGGAAGTGGCGCAGGAGGCCCCTTTGGCTTTGGATATGTTTTCTTATCCGCCGCTGGTAGCCGCGCTAGCGGTCGTTGTGGTGATCCCTTTCATAGCCCTTATCTATGTGGGAATATTACTTCTCTTCGATTTGAAAGCCCCCAAGTGGCGTCCCGGCCTTTGCCTGTTCGTGGTCTGGCTCATCGCCCTGACAGTCCTCGCTGTTTTCAGCGTTATGTTTTTCGCCAGAGGTACAATTTAGGAACCGTTTTCGTAAATAGTTATAAGTTAGTTAGTTGTGAAAAACGCGTAGCTTATTTGACTATGCGTTTTCTGTATATTATTGAAAAACAATTATTTCCAAATTTTGAGGCCTTGGATGACGGCGTTGGAGAAGCCGGCTTCTTCCATGGCGTTCAGTCCCCGGATGGTGATCCCTCCGGGGGTTGTCACTTTGTCGATCTCCTGCTCCGGATGTGTGCCATGGGCGTCAGCAAGCATAGCGGCGCCCTTGACTGTCTGCAGGGCGGCCTCAAGGGCTTCTTTGGGGTATAATCCGAGCTCTACTCCTCCTTCCGTGGCGGCCCTGACATATCTCAAGGCAAAGGCAGTACCGCAGGAAGCTACCATCATTCCTGCTCCGAGCCGTTTCTCATCGACGAGCAAAGCCTTTCCGACAGCCTCGAAAAGGCCGGTGACGGTCGAGCGAGTCTCCTGCGTTCCGAAGACCTCGTTGATGAAGGTCATGCTCTCGCCAATCTCAATGGCAAGATTCGGGATGACAGTGTAAACTCCTTGAATATTAAAACCTTCCGTCCACTCTCTTATGGTTGCGGCAGGGATCCCGGCGGCCAGGGAAACAAGAATCTTACCATTCGTCAAAGGCAGCAGGGGAGTCATGACATCCTTGAGAAGCCAAGGCTTCACGCCCATCACGACGAGATCCGCATCCTTGACCGCCTCCGCGTTATCGAGGGTGGTCTTTATCCTTGTTGATGAATATTTATCCAGAGTCTCCTGGTGCCTGGCTGTGGCAGTCACCTCACAGTCAGAAAGGAAACGGGTGATGCCCAACGCTGTGGCACCACCCATGTTTCCTGCTCCTATTATAGCTATTTTCATGAGACTATTTGCTCTGCTCGATGGCGGCCTGGGCTGCGGCGAGGCGGGCGATAGGCACGCGGAAAGGTGAGCAAGAGACGTAGTCCACGCCGATCCTGTTGAAGAAACGGATCGAGTCGGGATCTCCACCATGCTCTCCGCAGACACCGCACTTGAGGTCGGGCCTCTTGGAGCGGCCGCCCTGGATACCGAACTCGACCAGCTTGCCGACGCTCTTCACGTCGATGGTCTGGAACGGGTCTGAATCGAGGATCTTGTTGCCGAGGTAGTCACCCATAAAGGTGCCGATGTCGTCACGGGAGAAACCGAACGTCATCTGGGTGAGGTCGTTGGTTCCGAATGAGAAGAATTCGGCGGCGCGGGCCATACGGTCGGCGGTCAGAGCAGCTCTCGGGATCTCAATCATGGTTCCGAACTTGTAGTCGATGTTCTGGATCTTGATGCCCTCGACCTGGGCTTTGACGCGGTCGCAGATGGCTTTCTGGAAGCTGAGCTCGCGGGCGGAGATGGTCACGGGAATCATGATTTCCGGCATCGGGTGATATCCTTCGAGAAGCAGCTCGGCGGTCGCCTCGAATATCGCCCTGTACTGGGTCTCGGCGATCAGCGGGAAGCTGACGTGCAGACGCACTCCGCGGTGTCCCATCATCGGGTTGACCTCGTGAAGGGCCTCGCCCCTCTTCTCGATCTCCTCGACGGTGACGCCAAGCTCTCGTGCGATCTCCTTCTTCTTCTCCTCGGTCTTGGGAACGAACTCATGGAGAGGCGGGTCAAGCAGACGGAACACGACCGGCTTGCCGTCCATGATCTTCATCGTGCTCTTGACGGCGGCCTTCATGTAAGGCTCGAGGTCGGCCAGAGCCTCTTTACGCTCCTCGTCGGTGTCGCAGAGGATCATCTTGCGCAGCTTGGAGAGAGGTTTCTCGGAATGGGCTCCGTAGAACATGTGCTCGATACGGAACAGACCGATACCCTCGGCACCGAAACTAAGGGCCTTGGCGGCGTCCTCGGGGGTGTCGGCGTTGGTCCTGATCCCGAGCTTGCGGAACTTGTCCACGATCGACATGAATTTCTTGAACAGGGGGTTCTCGGAGGCGTCCATGGTGTCGATCTTGGAGCCATAGACGAAGCCCTTGGAACCGTTGAGGCTGAGCCAGTCGCCCTCCTTGAAGGTGTCTTTCTCGTTGAAGGTCACGGTCTTCTCCTCGAAGTTGATCTTCATGGCCTCGCATCCGACGATGCAGCACTTGCCCCAGCCGCGGGCCACGAGGGCGGCGTGTGAGGTCATTCCGCCGCGGGTGGTGAGGATGCCGGCAGCGGCCCTCATTCCCTCGATGTCCTCGGGGGAGGTCTCCTCACGGATGAGGATGGCCTTCATGCCGTTGGCGGCGGCCTCCATGGCGGCCTCGGAGGTGAACACTATCTGTCCCACGGCACCTCCCGGGGAGGCGGGCAGACCGACAGCGAGAACCTTGGCTTTCTTCTCTGATGAAGGATCGAGGATAGGGTGGAGAATCTCGTCGAGCTGGGAAGGGGAGACCCTCATGACGGCGGTCTTCTCATCGATCATCTTCTCGTCCACCATGTCCATGGCCATCTGCAGGGCGGCCAGGCCGGTACGCTTGCCGATCCTGCACTGGAGCATCCAGAGGTGGCCTTCCTGGATTGTGAACTCGATGTCCTGCATGTCGTGGAAATGCTTCTCGAGCTTCAGGCGGATCCCGTCGAGCTCCTTGTAAACATCAGGCATGGCGGTCTCGAGGGACTCGAGATCCTTGTTCTTCTCGGTCTTGGTGGCCTCGTTGAGGGGGTTCGGGGTACGGATACCGGCGACCACGTCCTCACCCTGGGCGTTGATGAGCCACTCACCGTAGAACTTGTTGTCTCCGTTGGCGGGGTTGCGGGAGAAGGCTACTCCGGTGGCGGAGGTGTTGCCCATATTACCGAAGACCATGGACTGCACGTTGACGGCGGTGCCCCAGTCATCAGGAATCTTCTCGATACGGCGGTAGGCGATGGCCCTCTTGCCGTTCCATGACTTGAAGACTCCACCGATGGAACCCCAAAGCTGCTCCTGGGCGGTGTCGGGGAAATCGACGCCGAGGACTTCCTTAACCTTCACCTTGAATTTCTCGCAGAGGTCCTTGAGCTCATCGGCGGTGATGTCGGTGTCGGACTTGTAGCCCTTCTTCTCCTTGAGCTCCATCATCATCCTGTCCAGCTGCTGGCGGATGCCCTGGCCGTCGGCGGGCTCGATGCCCTCGGCCTTCTCCATGACGACATCCGAGTACATCATGATAAGGCGCCTGTAGGCGTCATACACGAACCTCGGGTTGCCGGTCTTCTGGATCATTCCGGGAAGGGTGGCGGAGCAAAGTCCGATGTTGAGGATAGTGTCCATCATGCCGGGCATGGAGCTTCTGGCTCCGGAGCGGCAGCTCACGAGCAGCGGGTCGGAAGGATCTCCGAATTTCTTGCCCATAATGGTTTCCGTGGCCTTCATGGCCTCCGCGACCTCTTTCTTCAGGTCGTTGGTGTAGCCGCCTCCAAGGGAATAATATTCAGCGCAGCACTCAGTGGTGATCGTGAAACCGGCGGGAACCGGCATGCCGAGTTTGCTCATCTCCGCAAGGTTGGCACCTTTGCCACCAAGCAATTCCCTCATGTGACCGTCTCCTTCGGCGGTTTTGCCTCCGAAGCGATAGACTCTTTTCTTCTTGTCGAACATATTAATTATTGATTTTGTTTATAGTCTTTTACAAAAGGCTCGCGAATTTAATAAAAATGATCGGTTATAACAATTTTGACGCGATATCCGAAAGTTCGCTCCTCTCGCCGATCCTCAGGAAGACATGCTCGAAGAGTTTCTGTCCTCCCATTTTCTCGTTGAGGTGGGTAAGCCCGTTGGACCATTGGTCGAGATAGGGCTGGTCGATCTGGAATATGTCCCCGGTAAACACCATCTTGGTCCCCTCGCCGGCCCTTGTGATGATAGTCTTCACCTCGTTCGGAGTCAGGTTCTGGGCCTCGTCGCAGATGAAGAACACCCTTCCGAGGCTGCGGCCCCTGATGTAAGCCAGGGGGGAGATCAGGAGTTTCTCCTCCTTGAGCATCGCGTCCAGCCTCTGGGCCTCCTTGCTAGTGGATTTGAAACGGCTCCGGATCACGTTGAGGTTGTCCATTAGAGGCTGGATGAAGGGGCTCATCTTGGTCTTCTGGTCTCCCGGAAGGAACCCGATCTCCTGGTTGCCCAGTACGACCGTAGGCCTGGTGAGGATGATCTGGTCATATTCCTTGGCCTGTTCTAGGGCCGAAGCGAGCGCGATGAGGGTCTTTCCAGTGCCGGCTCCTCCGGTCATCGAGACCAGTTTAACCTCCGGGTTCAGGCAGGCGTCCACGGCGAAACGCTGCTCGTCGTTCAGGGGTTTGATCCCATAGACGTATTGGGTCTTGACGAGGATGACCTGGTCCTTGTCCGCATCGTAGCGGGCGCAGACGGTGTCCTTGCCGTTTCTGAGCTTGTAGAGCTGGTTCGGCCTGGGGCAGGTCTTCCCGAAAGCTTTCCAGGAGACGGCGTTGTCCGGTCCGAAGGTGAGGGCCTGGAGCGTCTCGGGGTCGGGGTTGTCGATGGTGATGACTTCCTTGATTGAGTTCTCGACTTTCTCGTCCTCCAGGCGGTCGGTCATATAGTCCTGGACCTCCATCCCGGCGGCCTTGGATTTCATCCGCAGGTTGATGTCCTTCGTGACGAGGGCCACGAAGCGGCCGGGATTGTTGTCCCGGATCCAGATCGCGGTCGAAAGGATGCGATGGTCCTGGATGTCATCCTTGAACAGGTCCTTCATCTCGTCCGGGAAAGGGTGGTTGGGCTCTATCTTGATCTTGCCCAGCCCCTTGGCGATGGGGATCCCGTCCTTGCCGAACAGCCGACCGTCCGTGATCCTATCCATGTCCCGCATGAACCCCCGGGCGTTGTAGGCGAGCTGGTCGGTGCCTTTCTTGAACTTGTCGAGTTCCTCGACGACGGCGACAGGGATGACAATGTCGTTGTCCTTGAACTTGCGAATGGCCTTGTAATCGTGCAGGATGACGTTTGTGTCCAGCACGAAAATCTTGGGCTTTCTGGTGCCATGGCCGGAAGCCATTGTCCTTGAATATCTTACCATTTCTTGAATATGAATCAGTCTTCTCCTTCCGACGCCTGGCTGCTCAAAAGGGACTGGAGGATGTCGGAGATTCCTCCGCCCCGGCCTGACTTGACCTTGATCCCGGAGCTGCCGGCAGTAGGATGACCTATAGGATAATAAGCTATGTCCTGGAGCAGGAACTCAGCGTCGGCGTAGTCGTAGTCTATGTCTTTTATCTGTATCAGGACGCCCGGAACCTCGGAGAAAAGCACACGGATGCTTTTGTCCTCGTCGTAGGCGTTCATTATCCCGCTAATGTCGATCTTCGCCCCGATATCTTCCCCGCACATGGCTTTCATGGCGGGGAGCAAGCCTCCGTCGCTCACGGTCCTGCCGGAGAGTACCACCTTGTCTTCCACGAATTCCCGGATGATCTCGAAACAGTCGATGAAATAATCGCCGTCACCGATCTCCGGCGAACCATCTCCGTTCTGCCCGTAAACCTCACAGAGAATGGAGTTTCCAAGACGGAACTCGCAGCTGTCGAAGGGTACGAATATAATCCAGCTCTCTGGGTCGGGAACAAGTTTGTCCGGGATGGCCCTCCTTCGCCCTATCACGGGATGGGGGCTGCCGAACGGAGCGTTTCCGGGGAGGTCGATCTCCTCTTCCTCAGGGCCGATCTCTGCGTCGGGATCCTCCGCCCGGTCGGTCGCGGCGACCTTGAAGGAGATCTGGCTGACCCGCTCGCTTTCGGTGAATGAATATGAGTCAAGACTTATACCGAGACTGTCAAGATAGTCGGCGGCAGCTTCGACGGATCCATAAAAAGCGGCCATATTCCCAAGGGGCCTTGTGTTCCAGCGCCATTTGGCGCTGAGAAGCAGGTCGCTGAGCCTGAAGTGGCCTTTCATCCAGATTGTGTCCAGCAGGGCTTTGGCTATCCGGCTCCTGGTGAACTCCTCGGCGTAGGCGGCGGGGCAATTCCTCGTGGTTCCCAAGAGGGCGGAGACGCCGGATAGGTACTCCTGGGCGTCCTGGGACTTGAACTCTCCGGCGGAGGGACATGGATCCACGCTCTCGTCCACAATAGGCTCATGCTCCTCGTACTCCCTCGGCTGCTCTGTCTCATGGTCGAGGCAGCCGTCCAGGATGTCAGCCGGCGTGAACCTTCTCGGGATGCCGTCAATGATGTATTCGGAATAAAGGGCTGATGCTTTTTCTTTCATTCAGTTGGAATATGTCCGTAAATTTAAGTATTTTTGAGTTGAGTTCAAAAAAGTGATTGTTCAAGGCGATGGAAATTTATTCCGAAAAAGCATATAATGACAAGTTGGAGGCCATTTTCACCAGGTTCCCTTCGGTGCAGAAAGTCCCTTTCGGCGATGCATACAAGCCCGGTCTTGACCATATGAGGCGTTTCGCGGCCTTTCTCGGGGATCCCCAGGGAAAGTATCGGACGATCCACATCGCCGGGACGAACGGCAAGGGTTCCGTGGCTAACATGCTCGCTTCGGCTCTCTCTTCCGCAGGTCTCAAAGTCGGCCTCTATACTTCCCCCCATATCATTGACTTCCGTGAACGCGCCCGGATTCTTCTGCCTTCGGCGGCAGATCCCTCCGGCTCCCTACGCTTCGCGCCCTATCCTTCTTATTGCGAGCTGGTGCCGAAGGAATATGTGTACGACTTCCTGTGTCGGTATGAGGAGGAAATGGACGAGCTGGACCTGTCTTTTTTCGAGATAACCACAGGGCTGGCTTTCAAGTGGTTCGCTGATCAAGGTGTTGACGTCGCCGTGATCGAGACCGGTCTGGGAGGGCGCCTGGACAGCACCAATATCATCACCCCGGACCTTTCCATCGTGACCAGCATAGCCCTCGACCATTGCGCCCTTCTCGGGAACACCCTCGGGGAGATTGCCTCTGAAAAAGCCGGGATAATCAAGCCCGGAGTCCCGGCCCTGGTCGGGGAGTATCTCCCCGAGACCCGCCCTGTCTTTGAGGCAAAAGCCTGGGAGACAGGTAGTTCCCTGTATTTCGCTCAGGATATGGACTTGTCCATGGCCTCACTCGTGCCTTCGATAATGCGGGATATGGATCTGCGGGGAGACTATCAGTCCAAGAACCTGCGCACTGTCTTGGCCGCTGTTGATATTCTTAAGGAGAATCCTTTCTATTCGGGATTGTCCGACTCACGGACGGTCGTCGACGCTCTTATCCACACGGCTTCCCGGGCAGGGTTCCACGGGCGTTGGGAGATGGTTAGAAAGGACCCCCTGATCCTCGCCGACCTCGGGCATAACCCTGCCGCCCTTAAAGAGAATTACGCCCAGCTTGAGAGGATGATGGCCTCAGGGGACTTTTCCTCCTTGATAATCATATACGCTGTGATGGCGGACAAGGATCTGGACGGGATCATGCCGCTGATGCCGAGGGATGCCGTCTATGTCCTTCCGGAGTTGAAGTCCTCGAGGGCACTTCCCGCATCAGATGCCGCTCTTCGCCTGGAGGCTTTCTTCAAGGAGTCCGGTAACCCTTCCAGGGTGGTTCCCACGGTCTCTGTGGATGAGGCCATATCTGTCGCCCTTTCTCTCGACGAGAAACGTAACCCATTGATATTCATAGGGGGAAGTACTTATCTTCTCTCGGAAGCCTTACCTTTGTCAGGTTTGCGAGGTTTTTGAAGTATTTCCGGCTTTGGAATGTAAAACATATTCATCATGAAAAGCAACATGTTCTACCTGATTCTCACTGTCGCGGTGATTTGCGCCGTCACCGCCGTAGCTTGCGCCTATGCCAAGAATGAAAAGCCGAAGGGACCGGACGATCAAGGCCATGTCCTCTCGACTCTCTGGAAAAACTATTACGCCGCCCAGAAGGCGGATTTGCCGAAGAAGATGAGCGAGTCGCTCGATGCCATCATGGAGCAGGCCAAGTCGAAACGTTACCACTGGGATTTCTACGATGCGGCCGTGAAGAAAGTCGACGCCGAGGTCTCAAGGAACTGGAAGGTGCGCCAGGAGATGAACACCTTCCTCGCCAATGCTGTCAAGGAATATGACGAGCCGATCGTGACCTACACCTACAGGTCCTCCTACGGCGGTTCGGGACTCCTGGACTACGTCCTCGCCAACAAGACCCGCCTCCAGGCCGGCAAGAACAAGGCTTTCCACACCAGGACTTCCGGGCAGATGAACGACCTGTTGAACGGCTTTATCAAGGATGATTATGAATATGCCCTCTGGGCTGAGAGGCTCGGAGGCAGGAACTCCACCAAGGGCTTTGAGGCGCTGAAAGAATACTTGGGCGAGACATACCCTAACGCCGCTTGGAATGAATATGTGTCCCTCCAGGGCCGGTATTGGTCCTATAGGAAAGACGATGTCAAGGCTTTTATTGACAAATATTCCGGGAAGGCCATTGGCCTTTTCGGAAAGGCCCTTTTGTTTGAGGACAGGATGAACGACCTGTCCCGCAATAAAGGCACAGAGGCGGACTATAAAGCCTTGTACGCTGACATCAAGGCTGCCGAGAAGGAGCGTCTTTCATATAAATCCGGAGTTGACTCCAAGATCGCCGGAACAGTCAAGAGTTTCCAGAACCAGATGGAAACACTTGATGATAAGGATGTCTCGATCTTTTTCGAGGGGGATGACATTGTCGTGACGTTGAGGAATCTCCCCAGTGTCGAGGTTTCCATGTACCTTGACAATAAGGAAGGCACCCCGTTGTTCAAGAAGACGGTGGACAATCCCCGGAAGAGCTTTTATGTCCTTGACACCGTGAAGGTTCCCATTCCGAGGTGTGACGACGGGAACTATATCGTCAAGGCCAGGAACGGCAAGGTCGAGACCATCGGACAGTATATTCCCAAGACTTTGTCAATAGCTTTGAGAGAGGATTTCGAGGGCCGGAAGTTCTATGTGGCTGAATACCTTACCGGCAAGCCCCTGGCCAATGTGGACCTGGCGCTCATCCTCTCAGGCAAGGTCGTCGCCGAGGCAAAGGATGTCAAGGTTGACGGCTTCACGCCTCTGCCGGAAGCTCTGGTAAAGGCGATGAAGAAAGACACATATTATTATTTGCGCGCCTGCTGGAAGGATCCGGACGGTTTCCTCCATTTCTCCAAGGAGCAGAGCCTGCGCGATACGCGGGATTACTATTCCGAGCGTAAGGGCCGTGTCAGCGATTACTGCGAGATATTAACAGACAAGACCGCCTTCAATCCCGGCGAGACCGTGAAGTACAAGGCTGTACTATATTCCGGCAACCAATATGTGAGCTTTAAAGTCTTTGAGGCCGGCGAGGCGATCCAGGTCAGTCTCATCAATGCGGAGAATAAAGAGATTGCCAAGACCGAACTGAAAACCAATGAGTTCGGCTCGGTGGCCGGAGAATTCAAGATCCCTGAAGGGGAGAGGAACGGCCGGTACACTATCAAGGTCCGTCACAAGAACAGCACCCTGGAGACCAAGTCCATAGTCGTGGACGAATTCGTCCTCCCGACTTACGACCTCGCCTTCGACAGCATTGACCAGCTTTATTTCATGGGTGACGAGATCGAGGTGAAGGGAAAGGTGTCCAGTTACAGCGGGCATCCGCTCGATGCCGCCGAAGTGAATTACGAAGTAGACAGTTGGAGCAAAGTCATAGCCGATGGAGAGCTTAAACTCGAGCCGGATGGCTCGTTCTCGGTGAAGTTCCCGTCCGTGAAAGACAGGTATTGGTACAGGGTCACGGTGAAGGTCATGGATGCCACCGGCGAGACCAGCGAGTTCTCCAGGAGGGTATTCGTCCTGGATGCCTTCAACATCGAAATGAATCTTGTGAATGCCGCCGAGGGAGACATAGTCCTGGGAAAAGACAAGTACGGACAATGCGACCTTCTGTCGGAGAATGTTGCGAAGGTGACGTTCACTTCCCGAAATAACGAGGGGCAGCCGGTCCCCGTAGGCATCAAGTACGAGTTGAAAGACAGCGATGACAAAGTCGTGGCCACCGGCGAGGCCGAGTCCGGCTCCACCAAGGAGATAGCCATCCCGGCTCCTGGACTTTACACCCTTGTCTCGACCTCCAGCGTCAAGGCTACTGACGGAAAGGAAATATCCTCCAAGTCCGAGATGAAGATACTCCTCGTCGGGGATGGAGACAAGTCCCTGAATGCCGATGTCGAGAATTTCTTCAAACTCGTTGGCTCCTGCGCCGATTGCTCGGTCAAGGACGGCGAGGAGATAAAGGTCCAGTTCGGGGCCGGTGAGGGTCCTGTATGGGCTGTCGCCGAACTCTTCGATGAGCTGAGAAAACCTCTCGAACGTGAACTGGTCCATCTGGACGGGAAGCCCGGCTCGGAAGGCTCCGTCAAGACTCTTTCTTTTGAGTACAAGAGTGAATATCCTGACGCTTTGACGCTGTATATCTTCTACTTCCGTAACGGGACACACTACGTTTTCCACCGTGAGTTCCAAAGGGAGAAGACGATTCTGAATCTCCCTCTGACCTTCACGTCTTTCGAGGACAAGGCCTATCCGGGGAAGCAATATTCATTCACCCTGAAGTCGGATCCCGGGACCGAGATGGTCGCGGCTATCTTCGACAAGGCTTCGGAGAGGATTTCCCCGAACCAGTGGGAGACTGTCAGGCTTGTCAACCTCGGTGCCCGTCCGGTCTATTTCGACGTGATGGACGGCAGCATCGACCGAGGCAGGATCTTCGACTATGGTGACCGTAAGATGATGAAGACCCGTGCCGCCGCAGGGGCGGTTAATGACGCCATGGTGCTTGAGGCTGCCCCGATGATGGTGGAGGAGAGCGCCATGATGATGGACAGGGTAGCGGAGGATGCTGAAGAATCGTCCAGTGCCGCTCTTGATGAAGTAGCTGTCCGCTCAGACTTCTCTACGGCACTTGCTTTCGAGCCTTATCTCAGGACTGACGGCAATGGCTCGGCGACTCTGAAATTCAAGACCTCCGACAAACTCTCCACCTTCATTGTACAGGTCTTTGCCCACACCAAGGAGATGAAGAATGCCCTCCTGCGGCAGGAGATGACGGTCTCTATTCCGGTGAAAGTCAATGTGGTGGAACCAAAGTATATTTACAAGGGCGACAAGTATGTCCTCCACGCCACCGTATCGAGTTCCTCCGACAAGCCGGTATCTGGGACGGTCGCTCTCCAGACATATTCCGGACTCGACATCGAAGGGGCGAAGCCTTTCGCGACTGTCTCCAAGAAGGTGACAGTCCCTGCGGGGAAGTCCGTCCCGGTCGAGTTTACGGTCGATCCCAAGGGACATGACATGCTTGGACTTAAGGTAGTGTTCGCTGACAACGCCAAGTCATTCTCTGACGCTGTGCTCGTCCCTCTGCCGATTTACGAGGCTGAACAGACATTGACTGAGGCTCATTCAGCTGTCCTTCTCGCCGGGATGGACAAGAACGCTCTCATCCAGAGGATCCGTTCCGCATTCACCGGAACCTCCTCAGCCGGAGCGGAATACAAGGAAATCGATATCCGTCAGATGGTTCTGGACGCCATTCCTTCCAAGGTCGAGCCGGACGGAAAGGATATCCTCTCGCTGACAGAGGCTTACTATGTACGTCGGGTCGCAGAGAAACTTGGAGCTGACTTCAAGTTCACGACTTCGGATGCGGACATCCTTGATAAAATAGTCGCCTGCCAGAATGCCGACGGCGGTTTCGGATGGTTCGAAGGCATGAAGTCTTCGCCGGTCATCACGGCAGTGGTCCTGGAGCGCTTTGCGAAGCTCCGTGACGCCGGACTGGCGGAGGAAGTAGCTGATTCCCAGAAGGCTGTCGCCTTCCTCGACAAGAACCAGTTCGTCCATGGCGACTGGCCTTACTGGAGCGGATGGATCTCTGCCGCACAGTACGCCTATGTTCGCTCTATGTACCCTTCCGTAAAGTTCGATGTCTCAAAGGAAACCATCAGCGAGAAGAGTGAATATTCAAAGAACTTCAGGGAGTTCAAGAAATATATCAAGGACTACCTGATTCCTTCGCAGAAGGATGGCCGCGGCCTGCAGGGACAGATTCTCGCGAAGGCCCGCAGGATCAAGACTCTCGTGAATCTGGTTTATGGGGAGGGTGGATTGAAGCTGGCCTCCGACTGGGGAATCAAGATCTCCGCCGACCAGAAGATGAGAAGCTCAATCGTGGCCGACATCGCTTCACTTGATGAATACGCTGTCGAGCACCGTGACGGTGGTTGGTACTATCCCAATGCCGTGATGCCGTGGAGGGGCCTGCTGGAGAGTGAGCTCTATGCCCACTCATTGCTCTGTGACCTGCTTTCCGACAAGAGAGTTGACTCTGGATCCGCTGTTGAGGCCAAGATCGCCGACGGCATCCGCATCTGGATGATGCTCCAGAAAGAGACCCAGAAATGGGGAGAGGATCCCGCTTTCGTGGATGCCGTCAACTCTGTGCTGACGGGCGGTGAGGACGTTCTCTCAACGAGGGTCATCCTGATGACCAAGACTTACCGCAAACCCTTCAAGGAGATTGTCGCGGCGGGCAACGGCTTCACCATCGAGCGCCATTTCTACAAAGAGGTCCAGGGCGAGAACTCATCTGTGAACCTACTTGAGATCTATCCTGGAATGAAGCTCAGCAGGGGAGAGAAGATCATCACCGAATATAAGATCTGGAACCAGGAGAACCGCAGCTTCGTGAAGCTCACGGCTCCCCGTGAGGCCGCTTTCAGGCCCGTGGACCAGCTCTCTGGCCATGTCGGTTGGTGGTACAGGCCGATCGGATCGTGGGCTGTCTCGCCTCAGGGCTACAGGAACGTCAAGGCTGACCGCACCGAGTACTACTTCGATGTCTATCCCGAGGAGAACACCACGGTGACAGAGGAGTTCTACATCACCCAGGAGGGAACCTTCAGCGCCCCGGTCGTCACGATCGAATCACTGTACGCTCCCCACTACAGGGCAAATGACAAATTCGGCGGGACACTTAATATTATTGAATAGTAATGAGAAATGTATTCCTGCTTTCCATTCTTGCCGTGATGGTCTGCGCTTGCGGGGAGAAGACGATAACTGGGGTCAGTTATCCTGAACCCCCTGTGGAAATACTTCGCAGCGGGGCTTTCGGGATGAAACTGATCAATTATTTCAACATCATCCAAGCCCCGGACGGGACTTACAGGATGTATTTCTCGGGTAATGAGAAAAATTCGATCGCGGAAGATGAATGGAGCCAGAACCTTTATCTCGCGGAGTCGTCCGATGGCTTCCACTATGAGTTGAAAACCAAGATAATGGATTCTCTGATCGAGTCTTCAGTCTGTTTGGTGGAGGATAAGGATTGGCCTTACCGCCTGGTCGGCAACCAGAAAGTGGACGGGAAGCATTGTATGTTCCTCTGGAGATCCAAGGATGGGGTAGAATTTGTCGATCCTAAGTTGCTTTACGACTTCAAACACGACACCCAGAACGTCTTCGTTCCCAGGGGAAAACGGATGACGCTTTATTCACGGCAGACTCAAGAGCACTTCCAGAACCGTAGAGTCACGTTAGCGGACTTCACCCTCGATGGTGAGGCTCTAGGAGAACCGGAGATCATGGCGGGCGACTGCCTGTATAACTCCGCTGCATGCAAGGTGGACGATCGTTACGACCTGCTGTTCCCGACCTATTACAACACCCATGGGGGTACCACCGACGGCAGTTGGTTTAGGACATATCTGGCGGACGGCAGTTTTGTGCGGGAGCTCCCTTGTGAGTTGAACCGCTGGGTCGAACCCGACGAACTGTGGGCTCTGGCATCCCCGGGATTCATATTCATAGGAGGGGAGAGATACCTTGCCTTTGCCACCAGGACAGCATCTCATGACCATAGCCATGAGGGTATGATCAGCAAATACAAGCTGATAAAGGTCGTCCTGGAATATGATAATCAGTGACGTAGTTTGCTGGCAGGGACTCCGTCGAAGGAGATCTTGACGGGAAGAATCCTGCCATCCTGGTCAAAATACAGCCTCTCGATGCAGACCACCCTATGGTTCCCGTCAGAGCTTTGAAGGGGGTGCCGGTGATAGACGATGTAGTATTCGTCTTTTCCGGGCCCCTTCATTACGGAATGGTGCCCGGCTCCGGTCGCGACTTCCATGTCTGACTCAAGGATGGTGCCGATGCGCTCGAACGGGCCGAAGGGGCTGTCGGAGATGGCGTAGGCCACCCGGTAGTCGGGGCCTGTCCAGCCGCCCTCGCTCCACATGAAATAGTACTTTCCGTTCCTCTTCAACATGAAGGGACCCTCGACGTAGCCTTTTGGGGTGACTTCCTTGAACATGGTTCCGTCCTCAAAGGGAACCAGGCTCTTAAGGTCGTCTCCAAGCTTTACGATATTGCAGTGCTGCCAGCCGCCGTAGTACATGTAGTAGGTCCCGTCGTCGTCCTTGAACACGAACTGGTCGATGGGCTGGGCCCCGTTGATGACTTCGTCAATAAGCGGATGACCGAGAGCGTCCTTGAAAGGTCCGGCCGGATTGTCGGCGACAGCCACCCCGATGCCGCCCTCGCCTTTCTCATGCATGTCGTTGGCTCCGAAGTAGATGTAATATGTGCCGTCTTTCTCGATGACGGACGGAGCCCAGAGGGCCCGGCGCAGCCAGCTGATGTTTTCTTTGGAGAGAACCTTCTCGTGCCTTGTCCAGTGGACCAGGTCCCTTGAGGAAAACGCGTCCATGAAAAGCTGTTCGTCAAATGGTCTCGACCAGGTGGGATAAATCCAGTACTCATTGCCGAAGACCACTCCCTCTGGATCGGCGTACCAGCCTGGGAACAAGGGATTTCCGCTGACTTTGCTATGCGTCCCGAAACGTGACAGCGCGTCGATCTCCTTTTGGGCCTTCTTCAAGTCTTTGCGGAATTCTTCGTTTGAGTGGAGCACGGCCACGATTCCGGAAGCAGCTGTTCTGGCTTCCTGGACATCACTCTGATAGTGGTAGCCGAGGATGACGCGGCTCGCCCCATACCTGTATCCCACTTCCAGGATGTCCTGGCTCCTTTCCGGAAGCAGCTCCGACAAGATGAGGGCCATCGTCCAGCCTCTTGTAGTGTGGCCCGATGGATATGAAGCCGACTCCCTGAGGCTCTCCTCATCCTCCGGGAGTCCAGTGGGTTCGGAGAACTCGATATACGGGCGGATGCGGGAGTAATATGACTTGATCTTTTTGTTGGCGGCGGAAGATGTCTTGGTCGCCTTGGAAAGGAGACGATACAGGTTGGGCGTGAGTTCCTCGCTGAACCTCAGCCCGATAGCCTCTTCGAACAGCCTCGACATGTAATCCATGGAGGAAGCGGCATCCTCTTTCGCGACCCTTCCCCGGGCTCTTTCCCGGACAGTCTTTCCCCATTCGTAATACGCCTTGTCTCCGGCGAACCTGGGATCATCTGCCTTGACCGGTGCGGGAATGATAGCGACCGCATCCGGCAACGAGGCTGTCTGGAAATATCTCTTGGCGGAGGCCTCTGATGACTGGCCTTGCTTTACGGTGCCGCAGGAAGACACGAAGACGATGATCGCGGCCGCCAGGACGGCCTGCAATACTGCGGAGTTTCTTCTCGGTTTGCTCATATACTGATTCTAACTATTCAAAAACAGTCCGCAATATATGTAAAACTTCCGAATTCCCGGCTGGAATATTTTGTGGAATTGAAAAACTGTAGTATTTTTGCAACTCCCCGAAAGGTGGTGACAAGTCTGGAAGCATAGCTCAGCTGGTTCAGAGCACCTGCCTTACAAGCAGGGGGTCACTGGTTCGAATCCAGTTGTTTCCACTGATTGATAATGAAGCACTTACGTTGTCGTAGGTGCTTTTTTTAAACAGTGAGAAATGAAGAGTTTTATTTATGTCGCGGCTATGATGGCCGCATTGGCCGCAGGTTGCAAGAATAACTCTGAGAGCAAGGTCGATGAAAACACCGGAGAAGAGGTGACTCAAATGCGGGATTTCTACAAGGCTGACTTGAGCACCCTTGAAGGGCAGTGGCGAGACTCCGTCCACACTGCGCTGTCCCATATTCTCAAGGATCAGAAGATCGTCATCGGTAAATATACCATGCCCATCTGGTGTGCTATCTACGGGAACGAGCCTTCTGACGGAAGGTCGCTGTATATATCTCTTCACGGTGGCGGGGGCGCTCCAGCCGAAGTCAATGACCAGCAGTGGGATAACCAGAAGAATCTTTACAAGCCCTCAGAAGGTGTCTATCTCTGTCCGAGGGCGATCACGAACACCTGGGATCTACATTTCCAACCGGAGTCAGACAAGTTCTACGAGACCATCATCCAGCTCGCCGTCACCTGCTGGAATGTCAATCCCAACAAGGTTTACCTGATGGGCTATTCCGCTGGAGGTGATGGTGTCTGGCGCTTGGCTCCCCGCATGGCTGACCATTGGGCGGCCGCCTCGATGATGGCCGGGCATCCCGGTGATGTCTCCCTCCTGAGCCTTCGCAATACCCCTTTCATGATCTGGTGCGGAGCTCTTGACGACGCTTATGACCGCAACAAGGTCTGTGCGGAGAGGATCGAGGAGATGGACAATCTCCAGAAAGCCGACCCGGAAGGCTATATCCATGAAGGTCATATAGTCCCTGGTAAACCGCATTGGATGGATCTTGTCGATGCCGCGGCGGTGCCATGGATGGCGAAGTACACACGTAACCCCTATCCGAAGAAAGTCGTTTGGTGCCAGGGTGATGTGATGAAGGAATATTCCTACTGGCTTGGGATTCCGCTTCAGGAAGCCAAAAAAGGCAGCCTTCTGACGGCCGCGATCGAAGGGAATACCATCAACATCAGTGACTGCGATTACTCTAAAGTGCGTATCTTCCTGAACGAGAAGCTTGTGGACCTGGGCAAGCCCGTCGTGGTCACCCATGGGGACAAGAAGTTGTTCGAGGGAACCCTCACTCCGTCCGACGCTGTCAGGAAGAAGACCCTCTTCACCCGCGACGATCCCTCATATTCCTTCCCCTGCGTAGTCGAAGTGACATTATAAGTTTATTACCATGTCGAGAAAGCACCTTATGTTGCCCTTTGCGGCCTTGCTGGCCGGATGCGCCGGCAACCAACCCCAAAACCCTAATGTCATCTTCATCCTCGCTGATGACCTTGGGTACGGAGACCTGGGTTGCTATGGAGCCCAGGGAGTTGAGACCCCTGTTGTGGATGGCCTCGCCAGCGAGGGCGTCCGCTGCCTGGACGCCCATTCCGTGGCCTCCACCAGCACACCCTCCAGGTACGCCCTCCTGACGGGACAATATCCCTGGCGAAAGGCCGGGACTGACATCGCTGCCGGCAACGCCAGCATGATCATATCCCCGGATCAGTTCACTGTGGCCGACATGCTGAAGACCTGCGGCTATACCACCGGGGCGGTTGGCAAGTGGCATCTGGGCCTTGGCTCAGAGACAGGGAAGCAGGACTGGAACGGGAAGCTGGACCAGGATCTTTCCGACATAGGGTTTGATTATCATTATATCATGGCCGCGACTTCCGACCGGGTGCCCTGTGTCTTTATCGAGAACGGCCGCGTCGTGAATCATGATCCCGAACACCCCATAGAGGTGAGCTACAAGGGCAATTTCGAGGGTGAGCCCACCGGGAAAGACAATCCCGAACTGCTTTACAACCTGCGTTCTAGCCATGGCCATGACATGTCCATCGTCAACGGTATCGGCCGTATAGGCTGGATGAAGGGGGGCGGCAGGGCTCTGTGGAAGGACGAGTCCATCGCCGACTCGCTCGCCGCTCATGCCGTGCGTTTCATCGAAGAGAACGCAGACCATCCGTTCTTCCTGTATTTCGCCACGAATGACATCCATGTGCCGAGGTTCCCTGCCGAGCGATTCAGGGGCGCCAGCACTATGGGACTCCGGGGAGATGCGATCGCCCAGTTCGACTGGAGCGTCGGGGAGATCCTCAAGGCTCTGGAAAGACTTGGCCTTGAGAAGAATACGATAGTCGTCCTGACGAGCGACAACGGCCCGGTTTTGGATGACGGATACGATGATAAGGCCGAGGAACTGGTCGGAGACCATCGTCCCGCCGGACCTTGGCGCGGAGGAAAGTATTCCGCGTACGAGGGTGGCACGGCGGTTCCGCTTATCATCCGATGGCCTGGTCATATCGCCAAGGGACAGGAGGATGGCCGCCTTATCTCCCATATTGACGGATTCCGCTCCCTGGCTAATCTCCTGGGTGTCGAAATACCCGAGGGAGCCGCTCCCGACAGCCGTGACTTCAGGGATGCCGGATATGCGATGGAGATGTCCAACGACCACACCCTTTCGGTCTGTGACGAGGATTGGAAGTATATTTCCCCGTCCAATGGTCCTGAGATGATCAAGTGGGGACCGAAGATAGAGACAGGTTACAGGCCTTACGAGCAGTTGTTCTCCCGTTCAGCTGATCCGGGCGAGACGGAGAATCTCGCGGAGAATAAACCGGACATCACCGCCCGTTTCCGGGAGATTGTCCGGAAAGAACGCTGATTCTGGAGAAGCATATTTGTCATTCCCCGGTCAAGGCTTTTTTGACTATGTTGTAGTAGTCATAAGAGCCGATCACGGCATATTCCTTGGCTCCCAAGACCCAATGAACTCTTCTTTCCCATTCGGCGGCATCTACTCTGGCCCAGTCCTGGGGAGGAACCCCGGAGTTGGGGCTGCAGAAACGGACGGCCCCGGCACCGGGCCGGAAGCCTTATGGCCACATGAAGGCAGGAAGGCCGCTGACAAGATCGCCAAGACTAGTATCAACGTTTTTCTCATGAATATAAAAATAAGCGTTTTTAACGGGATTATCACGTTAATCGGCTATATTTGTAACATGAGACAGTACATTGTTGACGCTTTTGCCGAGGAACTTTTTACCGGCAATCCAGCGGCCGTTCTCCCTTGCCGGGAGATGCCATCCCCAGAGCTGATGCAAAGGCCTGTCTGTTCATGGAAGGAGACATCCCTTTTGATTTGTAATATTCAATAAATATCTGAATGAGAATTATTTCCAATCTTTTTGCAATCGGGCTGACCCTAATTTCGGCCTTATTTACGGCCTGTGGCAGCAAGCCGATCCAAGGGGTCATCATCACTGGACAGAACAACCATAACTGGCCTGTGAGCCATCAGGCGATCAAGATGACGCTCGAGAATTCCGGGCTTTTCAAGATGGATGTCGCCATTTCACCGGCGGCTGGAGAGGATATGTCCGGCTTCGATGTTGATTTCAGCAAGTACCAGTTTGTCTTCCTGGACTATAACGGAGATCCCTGGCCGGAGAAGATGAATGAAGCCTTTCTTGATTTTGTCAGGAACGGCGGGGGAGTGGTTGTCTATCATGCCGCCGATAATTCTTTCTCCAGTTGGGATGAGTACAATAAGATAATCGCTCTTGGCGGCTGGGGCGGAAGGAACGAGAAATCAGGACCTTATGTCTATTGGAAGGATGGGGCCCTTGTCAAGGACACTTCCGAGGGCTTCGGTGGATCGCATGGCGCGAGGCATGAGTTCGTCCTCAATCAAAGGGTCGCTTCCCATCCTATTTTGGAAGGTCTTCCGGAGCATTGGAAACACGCTTCTGATGAGCTTTATGACAGGCTTCGCGGCCCAGGGAACATCAAGGATTGCCTCTACACGGCATATTCCCCGGTAGAGAAAGGCGGATCAGGACGTGAAGAGCCCCAAATCTTTACCGTCGAATACGGCAAGGGCAAGATATTCCACATCACCATGGGACATTGTGGCGAGACCCTTGAAGATAATCCAGCGATGCAGTGCGCAGGATTCCAGACCATGCTCTTAAGGGGATCGGAATGGTGCGCCACCGGCAAGGTCAAACAAAAAGTCCCTGCCGATTTCCCGACAGAGACTCAAGTTTCTCTTAGACCGGATTACAAGCCAGTCATTAATAAGTAGATACTTATTTCTTTGCTGGACGCTTGTAGCCGTCTTGTGTAGCGCGTTGCGACATGGTCGCGATGCGCTTTTCTGTTGACGGGTGGTCGGAGAATATCTCCGAGACGGCTGAGCTGGATGACGCCGCCTGGGTTCCGGCTGAAGCTCCCCCGTTCGAGAGGCTCAACAATTTCTCAAATGACATCGCCATTGCCCAAGGGTTTTTCTTGTGGGCGACGAGGAAGTCGTAGCCGTAATCGTCGGCCTGGGCTTCTTGCTTGCGGGAGAATTTCGCGCTCATGAGGGCCTCTCCGAGATCCCCGAGCTGGGAAGCGGTCAGTACAGCCACAGTTCCTCCAGTGGAGACAACCGCGTCCCTGATTGCGGAATTGCGGAGGGCTGCCTTGTACTGCTTCAGGGAATGTTTGAGAGCGACGTGGCCGATCTCATGGCCAACGACCCCAAGAACCTCGTCATCAGTCATCCTGTCCAGAAGCCCGGTGTAGATCCTGACACTTCCGTCGGCGCAAGCGAAGGCGTTGACATCGTTGGTCTGGTAAACCTTGAAATTCAGCGGAGTGCCATCGACGGAGGTGATGCCTTTGGTGAGGTTGCGGACCCTCTTGACATAGGCGTTGCTCTCCGGAAGTACCTGGCTCTGAGCGTCAAGCTGCTGGACATATTGGCTGACATAAGCCTTCATCTGCTCGTCGGTGACGGACGCCGCCTGAGCTATCTTGGCGCCGCTTGAGAGAAGATAAGCCGCGTTGAAGTTCTCGCTGCAAGAGACCAGAGTCAAAACAGCGGCCAAAGAGGCCAGAATCTTTTTCATATCAATTGGTTTTAATTGTATTCCTAACCTGCAAATATATAAAAATATTATTTGTTCTCCGCTATGGTGAATCCGACGGAATGAGAGTTCCCAGCCTCGTCGACAACCGTGACCGAATGCTTGCCCGGAGACGGAGTCAATCTCATCTGGTGTATGAACCGTGTTTGCCCCACATACTCGTTGTCCAGATGCCAGAACACGGTCTGGCCCGGATCCCTGTGGGCGAGGTTGAAAGTCACTCCGGCAATACTCCCGTCCAGCTGCCTTGGAATATAAATCGTGGTCCCACCCTCTGGGTATATGAACTCCATCGGAGCGTAGTCCTCTTTGTTGGCAGGAATGTACGGGTCATATTCAGGATGATGCTGCCTATAATACCATTCCATCGAAGGCGGGAGAATGAATGTGCGTATCCCGTCCAGGGTTTTGTGGTATGGACACGGCTCCGTCTTGACCGCTTTCTGCGGAAGCATCAGGGTGTCAAGCCTCTCGCAACTTGGACCCGCCAGGTGACCGGACGAATGACAGGTCTCCATCAGGACATAGTCTCCTGGAGCGGGCTCCTTGAACCATCCTCCGGCCGCATAAGCGTTCTCCACATCCTTGACGGGCAGGAGGTTGAATATGTCGAACAAGACGGGCCCCGCCGTCCTGGCTCCGGTCAGTCCCGGGACACCCTGCCCTTGGGCGTTACCGGCCCAAACTCCGACGGCATAGTCGGATGTAACCCCGACAGCCCAGGCGTCGCGGAATCCGTAGCTTGTGCCTGTCTTCCAGGCCACTTTCCTGAGTGATCTGACGAGTCTCCAGTCCATCTCATCGGGCCGGTTCACTTCCTTCAAGGCCTCGAAAGTATGCCAGAGGGCGCATTTGTCCGTGAGGGGGAAACCGCTGAGTCTATCGCCCTTACGAGAGAAATCCCGTCCGGACGCCTGATAGGAGGCTGACATCTTGGCGTACATCGAAGTGATGTCCATCAATGTCGCCTCTCCTCCGCCAAGGATTAGCGATAGCCCGTAATGCGAGGCGCTCTTCGTCAGGGTGGTGAGGCCGGATTTCCGGAGAATATCCAGGAATCTCGGAACCCCGAACCTGCGCAGCATGTGGACGGAAGGGACGTTCAGTGAGCGGGCGAGTGCCTCGGCGGCCGGGACTGCTCCGGCGAACTCCCGGTTGAAATTCTGTGGGGAGAAACCGTTGAGGTTGACGGGAATATCCGGCAGCAAGGTATAGGGAAGGATCTCACCGTCTTGGAGTGACGCACAGTAAAGTATTGGTTTCAAAATACTTCCGGTGCTTCTTGGAGAACCTGCTATGTCCACGTCCGATCCGGGTCTCTTGCGGTCGGGATCGGCGTTGCCGACATAGGCGAGAATCTCACCTGTTCGGACGTCCATTACCACCGCCGCAAGGTCGTTGATCCCTGTCACCGCGAACTCGTCGTTCCACATGTCGGTGACTTCCTGAACCTGCCGCTGGAGATGTATGTCGACAGTAGTCTTGACTCTTTGTCCTCTTGAAGTCTTGGCAAAGCGTTCCGCAAGGTGCCTGGCATCTCTTGGGAGGGCTACGGGCTCAAGCGGAAGAGGTTCATCAAGAGCGAGTTCCAAATCGAGGTCGTCCATTTTGCCCCGTTTGTAGAGATTGGTTAGAAGGCGGTTTCGCTTTTCAAGCAATCTCTCCCTGTTCTTTCCGGGGTGGATGTCCGCGGGGGCGTTCGGCAGGACCGCCAGTGTGGCTGCCTCTCCCCAGGACAGTTCCTCGGGAGGTCGGCCGAAATATCTCCAGGCCGCAGCCTCCAGCCCTACCACGTTTCCGCCGAACGGAGCGTGGGAGGCATATAGCGCCAGGATTTTTTTCTTCGAATATCTAAGCTCGAGCCTTGTGGCCAGGACCGATTCCACGATTTTTTGCCAGATGGTCCTTTCCTTGCCTCGTGACAACCTAATGACCTGCATTGTGATCGTGCTGCCTCCGCTGGTCACCTTGCCCGCTTTGATATTCCCGATCGCCGCCCTCACGATCGAGACCGGGTTGACCCCCGGATGGTAGGGGAACCACCGGTCCTCGAACTCTATGATGGCGTCTTTGAACTTGTCCGGAACCTTGTCGGAAGGGGGAAAACGCCACTGCCCGTCAGCAGCGATCCTCGCCCCGAGAAGCTCCCCGTTGCGGTCCTCCACGACCGTGGAATAGCTCGTTCCCTTGAAAATGTTCCTTGGAAGACAGAGAAGGTAGGCTATCAAGATGGCGGCGGCCAAAATGATGATTGGCCGCCGCGCATTCTTGAATCTGACCTTCCTGATTCCCATTATTGGGCAGTTACCTTCGCTGTCCCGGAGGCTGAGTTGGCGCTGATGTGGGCGTCGTACAGAGCCTCGCATTTGACTGAAGGAAGGGTGAACTCGCCCTCGTAGGCGGCGTGCATCTTGACCTTGAAGGTCTTGCTGCGGCCTCTCGGCAGGTCGAAGTACCAGATGACGCGGTCGTCTCGGATGTCCCTGTAGGAATAACCGGTCCTGCTTTCTCCTGAACCGAACAGTCGGTCGTTAAATATCTCCCATCCGGAAGGTACGACCTCGGTGAGCGCCAGATTGGTATAGTCTCTCATCGAGCTGGAGTTGCCGACCGTGATGGTGACAGTGAAGTCAGTGCCCTGGGCAATCTCGGCGGGATTGATGACCTTGCCGTTGGAGGATGTGTAGGTGACGGTCATGTTGATGCCGTTGGAACGGGCCTCGTTCCTGGCACCGAACTCGGGCACTGTCGATGTGATGAGGGTGGCGTAGATGACACCGCCGGAGGTGTTCTTCACATCAGCGCCTCCCGCCTGGGTGTCGAGGGCGAGACCATAGACGGACTTCGGTGTCTTCACAGGAGTGGCCTTGCCGGCCTGGGTGACCTCAGCCTCGAGGTTGCCGGTATTGACCTTGGCGGCGAGACTTGACATTCCCTTGGAAGCGAAGGCTGTCTCCTGTGTCATGTACCATCCTCCTGACATCGCTTTGGAGACCTCCTGGGCGATATCCATGGCTGACGGCACATCGTCGATCAGCACACAGGTCTCAAGGGCGACCGCCTTGTCGCGGGTGGATGAGCCGAATGTCCTGCCGGATTCGGTGTACTCGGAGAAGTCTGTCCTGAGATTGGCCACCATGTCCTTGGCGATATTCTTCTTTCCGGCCACGGCGTAGGCGGATGCGAGCATCCATCCGGCCTGCATTGAAAGGTTCTCGGAATCCTTGAGCCTGTTCATGGCGCCATTCTCGGATTCTCCCTTGAGCGCGAGGGTGTAAAGCCTGTAAGCCTGCTCGAAGTCCCATAGAGGATATTCAGGATTGGCCCTGTAGTCCTGGACGGCTTTCTTTTGATATCTGGCCCAGCTGGCAAGCACGCCCTTGCTGACGCTGAACCCGTTCTGGGAGGCCATGACCATGAACTGACCGGCCATGGAAGTGACCCAGCCATTGGCGTCAGGGGATCCTGGCCAGTAGGCGAAGCCTCCGCTGCCTAACTGCCTCTGGTAGAGCTGCTGCAGGATCGTGGGGATGAGCTTCTCAGCCTCCTGTTTCTTCTCGTCGGGGAGCATGTCCTTTATCGAGAGGAGGGTTATTCCCCTGGAGGCCAGCTGCTCGCTGCAGTTGTAGTCATAATCCTTGACGAACTTGTATATGCCTTCGTAGTCAACTGAAGGGAAGCTCGCGAGCTCAAGGGTGGCCCATTGCTCGGGACTTGCCGCGAAGGGTGAGAAACCGAAATGCTTGCTCTCTCCCTTGCCGATCATAGCCCTGGTGACATTGACTGTGGCGGGGTTGGGATTCCTCACCGGAATCTCGATTGTCTCGGAGGCCTTGTGGCCGCTGCCGTCAGCGGTTACCGTGACCTTGGCGACACCCTCACCTGTGGCTTCGAGGTCGAACTTGACGAGCTTGTCGCCGGGCTTGTCGAAGCTGACCGAGGTCTTCTCGTTGCCGGTTATCTTGAGCGGTCCTTCGACCTTGACGCTGACATTGGCGCTCTTGACACCGTCCTCAAGGGCGAAGACGTTGACAGGAAGCGTCACCTTCTCGCCGGTGCCGATTACCCTCGGAAGGGTAGGGAGCACCATCAGCGGCGAGCGGACGGGAACTGTCTTCTCGGCGTTGCCATACTGCGCTCCGTGGCCGGCGATAAGCATGACCCTCACGCTTCCGACATACATCGGGAGAGTGATCTTATGGGTGGCGGAACCGTTCTGGAGAGTGAACGGGCCGATGAACTTGACGACAGCGTTGAACCGGTTGTCCTTCTTCGCTCCGACGTTGACGCTCTCGTCACCGCCGATGCTGAACATCGGGGAGAACCTTCCGCTGTATGCGCCGATCACGTAGTCGTAGAGATCCCAGGTGCTCACTCCTAGCGCCTCCCTCTCGTACATCGCCTTCCAAGGATCAGGGGTCTTGAAGCCGGTCAGGTCGAGCAGACCCTCGTCCACGATGGCAAGGGTGTAGGTCATCGGTTTGCCGGACTTCTCCTTGATCTTGACCTTGAACTCTTCCTCGGGACGCAGCACGTCAGGCATCTCGATCACGGGCTCCAGGTGGGAGTTCTTGTCGTTGACCAGGATCGGCTGGACACCGTACAGCCTGATCGGGAGGTCGTTGTCTGCCCTCTCGTGAGGCTGGAGCAAAGTGATGTGGATATAGAAGTTCGGAGCCATCTCGGGAGTAACCTTGAAGGTGTAGGTGGCGTCGCCCTCTCCGGAGGTCTTGACCCATTTCCTGGACAGGACGGTCCTCGAGTTCTCGAGTGAGACCAGGGCCTGGCCCTTGGCGGCGGCAGGAATGTAAACCGTCACTGTCTCACCCACGTCGTAAGACTCCTTGTCGGTGGAGAAGGAGAGCATCGAGAGAGCGTCGGGGTCTGATTTTGAAGACCTTCCCCTGTAGGCTGGCCAGTCGGCGTAGAAGACTCCGCCGGAGATATGGCCGCTATTGGTGTCCTTGACGATCAGCAGATAGCGACCCCATTCGGGATAATCGACCCTGAACGGGATGGTGCTTCCGTTCTTTGCGGATCTCATCGATCCGGATGAAATCATCTCGGCCGAGGAACTGTTGACATAGGAGTCGAGGCTCTCGTCGCGGCTCTCCCACCACCAGCTCCACTTGATCTTGTAGATTGAATATGTCAGGTTGTCTCCCGCCACGGACGCTCCGTCCTTATCGACGACGATGACGTCGATCTTGTAGTCCTTGTCGGTCTCAAGCCAGTGGCTGTCACCTTCCTTGGGAAGCCTTACACCCACGTAGGAGGAATAAGGGGAGTAGGGAACCGACATGGTGTTGAAGCTGACGTCTCCGCCGGGCTCCTCAACAGTGGTAACGATGTCCGCTGTCAGCATCCCGGGCGCGTCGTTGGCTTTGGGGGTCTCCACGTTGATCCTCAACTCACCGTTCTGGTCGAGCCTGTAGTCCACAAGGTCGTGCTCGCTTCTTGAGAAGCTGGCCATCGGGGTCCTGAAGATATATCCGTCATATCCCTTGAAAGTGGACGCTCCGGATCTCAGGGTCATGTTCACCTTAGCGTTCAGACCTGATGCGGGCGGGCCGGTGAGCCAGTTGGATGAGATAAATATCGGGACCCTGCTGCCGCCCTCGATGGCACCTTCGCCCATGTCGAGGTTGATCTTGAGCCGGTTGGGCTTGACGCTCTCGATGCTGAGCGACTTGTGGAAGGTAGCGCCTCCGATCTTGAAATAGGCGTTCCAGATTCCTGTGGGATCCTCCTGCTTGGTGGGGATGTTGAACACGTAGAAGCCGTCCTTGGCGTTGCCGTTGACGTTCTTGGCGTAGAAGCGTCCCTCGGGAGTGTAAAGCTCCATGACAGCCGGGTGGTTGTCCGGAATCTTGTCCTCCTTGTCCTCGAGGATGAGGCTGACGTGGAGGGTGTCACCGGGACGCCAGACGCCTCTTTCCCCGTATATGAAGGCTTTCAGTCCCTTGTCAAGAACCTTGCCTCCCACATCGAAGCGGCTGAGGGTCTTCTCGTCTCCGGCCGTCACCTTGAGGTAGCTCGTGGCGCCTCCACGCTTGGCGACCACCACGAAGGGTTTCCCGGACAGGGAGACCTCTGCCATTCCGTCAGTCCCGGTCTTGGCATAACCTATCTCCTTGAGCTGGTAGCTATAGACGTAGAGCTCGGAATTGAAGACCGGCTCGGCGGAGATGATGTCGCTGACGCTGACCCAGATCTTGTCGCCTCCGGAATATTTGGCTATGACTCCGAGGTTGGAGGTGACGAGATTGATGGCGGGGAACTTCTCCTCGTCCATGTAGTAGGTGGGCTTCAAAGGGTTGTCCCTGTCTTCCCACTCATATTCATCCCAATCGTAGAATGACTCGTAGAACCAGGGGGAAGGAGTGTCCCAGTCGCTGAAATCCTGGTCCGAATCCTGGTCTGAATACAGGCTGACGAGCTCGTTGGTGGGAGTGCCGCTCTTGAACTCGACCTGCTTCCCGTACACCGAGTAATCCTGCTTGAAGGAGATCCTTACCCTGTAGATGGCGCCGGCCTCCTGCTTGAACAGGCCGGAGAGATCCACGCTGTAGTCCTGCCACTTGTGGAGGTTCTTGGAAGGATCCGAATCCAGCCTTACGCATCTCTTGTAGACGAGCCTTCCGCTCCTTCTCAGGGAGTTGTCTCCACTTAGATTGTTGTCCTGAAGGAACATCAGGACGTTGTCCTCATATATCTGGATGACCTTGATGTCCACCGCGTTGAGGTTGACAGCCTTGAAGGGGAGGATCAGCTCCTTCGAGTTCGGGAGGATGTTCCCGGTCAGAGGTATCTCGACCGCGGGTTTCTCCTCGGAGGCTGAGAATGACTTCGAGAAATCCGCCCCGAGCCTGACCCCGTCATAGCTCTTCACGGCTCCCGAGACAGTTAGGGTCAGGGGAACGTCTTGGGGATTCTCGTAGAATATCTTGGCCCTGGAATTCTCGGACTGCACATAATATCTTCCGACTCCGTCGAGCTTGAAGAGCCCGGAATTGTCGGCCACATCCTCGATCGGATTGGAGAAGAAGACGCTGATGTATGGATCTTCGGCTTCAACCCTTTCGGCACTGACTATCCTGAATCCGGCCATCGAGGGGATCGTAGTCTCTATCTTGGAGTCAGCCACGAACCCTGTGTCTCCGGATTTGAGAGTGATCCTCAGGATGTTGTCCTTGTCCCCGCGGTTCAGCCCCACCAGGTCGAAATGGTAGTTGAGCTGGTCCTGCCCGGCAGTCACGGTCAGCTCACCGGACTTGTCTGGATAGCTGTAGTCTATCATCTTACGGACCTTCTCGACAGGAAGTTCCTCAGTCAGGGCGATGGTTCCGCTCACGCTCGCCTTGTCCGGGGAAGCCGGGGTGATCGTGATGTCATCCAGGGCCAAGACCGCCTCCTTGATGGCGACCAGGAAGTTGAACGAGAATCTCTTGAACTTCGACGAACCGACCTTGTGGATCTTGTCCAGACGCAGTTTTCCGGTGTAGGCCTGCCCTGGCTTGAGCGCCCCGTTCTCGGGAATGAACTCAATCGTGCTCTGGGTAAGCCATCTGGCTGTTCCTTTGATCGAAGGGGTGAAAGTGAGTATACCCTCTTTGACATCGGCTCCTGGAGTCACATCCTGGATGTCGGAGGTCAGTTCCACCCTGATCGTGGACTTGTCTGAGATGATGCCTCCCGTGTAGGCTTTTATAAAGGTGGCGAACTCGGTGCTTTGCCCCTTGCTTTTTCCAAAGCGGCTGCAGGATGGCGCCGTGGCCGCTATGACGGCCAGAGTCAATACGGCCAATAAGGCCTTGGCTGATTTCTTCATAAGTCAGAGTATTTGTAACCTCAAATATAAATATAATTTTTCAGTATTTCAATTTCAGCTATTCTTTATCGGAATTTCCGGGAGGGTGACAATTTGTCAGCCGCATCTGGGGTGGCACAGCCTTTGATTCATTACCCGTGCCTCCGGAAGAAGTCCGGACCCGTTGATAATAACGTAACAAAATCTTAATATCATGATTAAACCATTGGCAGACAGAGTCTTGATCGAGCCCAAGGAGGCCGAGACAAAGACAGCCTCGGGAATCTACATTCCTGACACAGCAAAGGAGAAACCCCAGCAGGGTAAAGTTATCGCCGTCGGTCCTGGAAAGAAAGACGAACCGATGGAGGTCAAGGTCGGTGAGGAAGTCCTCTATGGCAAATATGCCGGCACGGAGGTCACCGTCGAGGATAAGAAATATTTGATTGTCAAGCAGTCAGACATTCTGGCTATTCTGTAAGCTTCAGGAGGAAACTATTATGGCAAAAGAGATAAAATTCAATGTGGATGTCCGCTCCAAGATGAAGGAAGGAGCCGACGCTTTGGCTGACGCCGTGAAGGTAACCCTTGGCCCTAAAGGCCGTAATGTGGTTATCGACAAGAAGTTCGGAGCCCCTCAGGTCACCAAGGACGGTGTGACCGTCGCGAAAGAGGTCGAGCTTGAGGACAGGTACGCCAATATGGGTGCCCAGATGGTTAAGGAGGTCGCTTCCAAGACCAACGAGCAGGCTGGTGACGGTACTACCACCGCCACTGTTCTCGCCCAGGCTATCATCAACGTGGGTCTGAAGAACGTCACCGCCGGCGCCAACCCCATGGATCTTAAGAGGGGTATCGACAAGGCTGTCGCCGCTGTCGTGGCTAACCTCAAGAAGCAGAGCAAGAAAGTCGGCAACGACTATTCCAAGATCGAGCAGGTCGGAACCGTCTCCGCCAACAACGATGCCACCATCGGCAAGCTTATCGCTGACGCCATGTCTAAGGTCAAGGGTGACGGTGTTATCACTGTCGAGGAAGCCAAGGGCACTGAGACTGAAGTCAAGGTCGTTGAGGGTATGCAGTTCGACAGGGGATACATCTCTCCTTATTTCATGACCAATCCCGACAAGATGGAGACTGTCCTTGACGATTGCTCCATCCTGATCTGCGATAAGAAGATCTCTACAATGAAGGATCTCCTCCCGATTCTCGAGCCTATCGCACGTGAGGGAAGGGCCCTGCTTATTATTGCTGAAGATGTTGACGGTGAGGCTCTTACCACTCTTGTGGTGAACAAGCTGCGTGGCACCCTGAAGATCGCTGCCGTCAAGGCCCCCGGTTTCGGTGACCGTCGTAAGGAAATGCTCCAGGACATCGCAACCCTGACAGGCGCTATTGTCGTGTCCGAGGAGAGGGGATTCACCCTTGAGAACACCACTCCCGACATGCTTGGTAGGGCTGAGAAGGTCACCATCACCAAGGATAACACCACGATCGTAGGTGGCGCCGGTGTCAAGGAAGACATCGCTGACAGGGTCGCCCAGATCCGCAAACAGATTGAGACCACCACTTCCGACTATGACAAGGAGAAACTCCAGGAAAGGCTTGGCAAGCTCGCCGGCGGAGTCGCCGTCCTCTATGTCGGTGCCGGTTCCGAGATCGAGATGAAGGAGAAGAAGGACAGGGTCGAGGATGCTCTTAACGCCACCCGCGCTGCTGTCGAGGAAGGTTACCTTCCTGGCGGTGGAGTCGCCTACATCCGTGCCGCCGAGGCCTTGAAGAACCTCAAGGGCGAGAATGACGACGAGACCACAGGTATCCACATCATCTCCCGCGCCATCGAGGAGCCGCTTCGCCAGATCGCCGCTAACGCCGGTGTCGAGGGAAGCGTCATCATCCAGAAGATCCGCGAGAACAAGGGTGACTTCGGTTATAACGCCCGTACCGACGAGTTCGTCAACCTCTTCGAGGCAGGTGTCATCGATCCTACGAAGGTGGCCCGCGTCGCTCTGGAGAACGCCGCTTCTGTCGCCGGTATGTTCCTGACCACCGAGTGCGGTATCGTGGACATCCCCGAGAAGGAGCCCGCGGCTCCCGCTATGCCCGCCGGAGGCATGATGTAATATCCGCTTCAAGGAATATGAAAGGGCGGAAGGCTGAAAACGGCCTTCCGCCCTTTCTTTTTTTCTTCAAAAACCGTAAATTGCGCGATATATGCGACTATATTCATTCTTAAATATTCAGTTATCATGGTAATCGTCAACAGTTACGCTCTAGCGGTTTTTCTTTGCTTCGTTATCATGCTTTGCTGGGGCTCCTGGGGGAACACCCAGAAACTCGCGGCTAAAAGCTGGAGGTATGAGCTCTTCTATTGGGATTATGTCATAGGCATGGTCCTCTTCGCCCTGCTTCTCGCCCTCACTCTCGGCAGTTTCGGCTCAGACGGGGAGTCTTTCTTTTATAATATAGGTCATATCTCTTGGAAGAGTGTTGGATGGATCCTCCTTGGCGGAATCATTTTCAACGCATCCAATATCCTCCTCAGCGCCTCGACCTCCATCGCTGGCATGTCAGTGGCCTTCCCGCTTGGAGTCGGTATTGCTCTCGTCCTTGGGGTCGTGAATAACTATATCACCAATAATAAAGGTAACGCCGTACTGCTGGCCATCGGAGTCGCCCTTGTTGTGATCGCCATAATCTGCAATGGCATCGCCTCCGGGAAGAAAGGCGAGTCCAACATCTCTAAGGCAGACCAGAAGAAGGGTGTCATCCTGGCTCTTATCGCCGGTATCGTCATGTCGTTCTTCTCCTCCTTTGTCATGAGGGGCATGGGCAATGTGACCGGGGAGGTTCCGTTCGTGCATCCTTACGCCACGCCTTACACCGCTTCCGTGATATTCACTTTGGGAGTTTTTCTCAGCAATATCCTGTTCAACACGATCGTGATGAAAAAACCTTTCGTCGGGGAACCGGTCACCTATCAGCAGTATTTCGCCGGTAACGCTAAGACTCATCTGGTCGGTATGTTGGGCGGAGCGATCTGGTGCCTGGGTACGGCCCTTAGCTATATCACTTCCAAGGCCGCCGGCCCCGCCGTTTCCTATGCTTTGGGACAGGGTGCTCCTATGATCGCGGCGATCTGGGGAGTATTTGTCTGGAAGGAATTCAAAGGCTCCAGTAATAAGGTTTATGGTCTGCTGGGACTTATGTTCCTGTTTTTCATTGTGGGACTGTCACTTATCGTTGTCGCAGGTATGTAGAAGCGAGGTTTTGAACATTTTTATTGTTGAAAACTTTTGTCAGCTCATGAACTCTGGTGTTAATTTTTTTGAGGCGTCTATAGCCTCTGGAGTCGCACTTTTCGGATGCTTACTTCTGGGTAGCTTTTTTGACCAGCCATGTCGATGCAGCACAAAGTATATCTGCCCATGACCAGTCTCATGTCCGACCTTCTTATCGTAAGCAGCTTTTATTGCTTTAACATCTGTTATGTGTCCGCCGTCCGCTTCATCTATGAACTGCGCCAGAAATGTAGCTTCTTCCTCATAGGTCATATTGCGACGATTGCCTCCATAGTGCTTGCCAGTTATTGCTTCTATCCCACCATGGATGTATTTCGATACAATCGTACTGACGTATGCAGAATGAAACCCCGTCGCTTCACTGATCTTCTTGGAATCTTCTCCTTCGGCTCGCATGAACAATACTTTAAGTTTTGCTTCCGTGCGTTTGT
>CACZHP010000029.1 GCA_902780935.1 uncultured Bacteroidia bacterium
ATTACTAACGTGTTGGAATAAGTGTTGTGCCAGACCTCTCTTAAAATGGGAGGTCTGGCGCAGCTCCTTTATAACAGATTTATTATCAATCAATTAGCCCAGCAATCGTTCCAGACATCCAGCCGTGAAACAGCTGATCGGGTCGTCCTGAACGACTGCCGCATGCCCGGCTACGGCTATTTTCAAGCCATACCCCCACAGAGATAACAGAAAATGATAGATAATCGCTATATTTAATTGTTAATATAACTAAGCCGTGAACTATGAAAAGAAATGAATTTATTGACCCCTACAATGGGACTAGAGGATGTTATCACTTTTCATCTTCGCATCAGGAAACAAGGCTATTATTCCGTTCGAGGAAAGACTTCATCTTCGGAGTGAACACGCTGGCGCTCTTGCTTCCTGGATCGGATGTCCAGATCATCGCTTACTGCTTGATGGACAACCATATCCATATACTGTTGGTCGGAGAATATCACAAATGCCTTAAGTATTATGACCGGGTGATCCACCGCATGGCTATGATGATTGGCATGGAATACGGTATAACAGGCATTTTGAGGGCGGAAGAATTGGACGTTGTCGCTGTGATGACAGATGCCCAACTCAAAAAAGAAATCTGCTACATTCATCGTAATCCGTACAAGGCCAGGATCGCTTCACCACTGAGTTATCCATGGAGTTCCGCTGATGTGTATTTTCCTTTAAGCAAACCTGCTGGATCAAAAATCAGAGAAATAGGAGCCAGACGAGTGAAGAACCTATTCAGGACACATGAAACTATTCCTGATAACTATGAACATATCGAAGGAAAGATCCTAAACTCATCTTTCGTGTCTAGCGACAAAGCTATGATGAAATTCATCAGCAGCGTAGAGTATTTTGATTTGCTGAGAAAATACTCGCTCGAAGCTGAGGTTGAGGAATCGCACGGGATCCATGAGACGTACACTTTCAGTGACGCTGAAATACAAGAAAGGATAACGACGGTCTGCAGGAATGAGTTTCATGCTGATTCTCATAAAGCCTTGAACAGAAAGGAATTGCTACGACTTGCCCGGATTGCCTCAGCGAGATACGGTGCTGGATTGGCACAGCTATCAAGACTGCTGGGCGTAGATAAAGACACATTGGGGAGAATACTGTAAACTTTTTCCAGAACGATACAATGCCCTGGAACGGTTAACGCCGGAACCAGCTGATTACTAACGTGTTGGAATAAGTGTTGTGCCAGACCTCTCTTAAAATGGGAGGTCTGGCGCAGCTCCTCAGACCGTCATTGTTTCAGGGCGGGTAGATTCTTCGCTGCGCTCAGAATGACAGTGGGGTTGCGGGCAGAGTGACAGTGGGGCCGTGATGCTACAGTTGCTTGTTGAGGCGGCGGAGGATGCGGTCAAGGTCAGAGGCGAGGATCGTGCCTTTCAGCGCCACGACACTCTGGCCGTAAAGGATGATGACAAGGTCCGAGATATGTTTCCCGTCCTCGGATACGACGCCATAAGTCTCATCAAAAGCGAACGAGCCTTCCCCGTTACGTTTCACGAGGTTCTCTTTAATGATATTCTTAAGAACCGACGCCTCGATCTCGTCCTTGAGTTCCGGACGGCAATAGGCGTAGTCAAGCATATAGACCACATCGACGCGTTTGAACGCCTTAGCGACTTTCCGGGTCCATGCTGTCCCGGCGCGACCTACGGTCTTACCCATTGTCATCGCCACCCGGCCGAGCTTCATCAACGAGACATTGCCCTTCCCGTCGTAGCGGTCCATGAGGGCGACAATATTGTCGAAACCTTCCTCATAAGTACCGTCAAAAGAGGAGATTGACGACGGTTCCAAACCCTCCAGCCGTCCTTGTCCAGGGATTTGCCCAAAAGCGGAAGGAGTCGTGGCGCATAATAGCAGCGCCACGGCAATGAATACAGATCTAATACCCGAACCCATCGTTAAAACAGATCCTTGCTTACAGTCGCCACAGCATTCTCCACATCCGCCCTTCTCATCAGGCCGTCAATGCCGATGAACACGGACTCTTCTTTGTCAAAGACGGTCAGCAACAAGCTTTTGAGCAAATTCTCATCCCCGAGGGACAAGATATTCACTTTCTGTCCTTTATCCTTGACTTCCATGAGGGTCTCAAACTTGCCCCCGCCGACAATGCGGGTGACATCTTTGGAAATCTTCTCGGCCAGGGAGGCATCATCCGTCTGGAGCATGTAAAAGCCGGTCATCGACTTGATCATCGGCGCGAGATCCAGACCGTTGTCCTCAATCCGCACCTCAGGGAGCTTGCCGATCATCTTGAACATGGCCGGAGAGATGTACACTGCGGTGACCCGCTCGTCGTCAGAATACTTCTGGTAAATGGACCTGTAGTCCTGGCCAAAGGCGGAGACAGCCGCCAGGGCTATTATGAAAGATAATATAAAGCGTTTCATTTTGAAATGTTATTCATTTGGTTATTAACTACTTCCGTAAAAGATACCAAGGCTTTCTCCACCTCTGCGTAGGCCAGCGCCGGGTCGTCAAAGGTGTCTTTAAGAGGCTTCGGCCTGAGATACAGGCCGATAGAGGCTATAATGACAAGTGAGGCAGCTGCCCCGGCGAGCCACAGAACCCGCCTCCTGATGACCCGGGGTTCCCGGTAAGAGGATTTTATACTTTCCTCGAGCCCTTCAGGAACCGTCACGGACTCGTCGAGCGAAATCCGCTCGAGATCCTCCATGGTCAGTTTCTCTATCTCATCTATTGTCTTCATCGCTTGTCATTCTTTTAAGTTTCTTTCTGGCCTCACTGAGCTTTACCCTCACATTGATTTCCGAGAGGCCGGTAAGTTGCGCTATCTTGGGATAGGGCATATTCTCGAAAACCCTCATTTCCAACACCTTCCGCTGTATCTCAGGAAGCCGGGCCATGCAGTCCCGGATCCTCGCGAGATTCTCCCGGTTGATAAGTCCCTCGTCGGAGATCAGATCAGATGCTGGAATCCCTGAAAGAACCTCCGGCTCAGGATGGACTGTCCGCGACCGCGAGACACTGCGGACTTTGTCAAGGCAAAGGTTCCGTATCATGGTCAACCCGAAGGCGAGCGGATTATTCACTTCCCCGAGGGAATCCTTTTTCTTCCAGAGTCTCACGAACAGGTCCTGGACCGCATCCTGAGCCTCGGAGTCCGACTCCAGGATGTAATACGCCACCCTGTAGAACCTTCCGGACAAAGGCATCCAGACCTTGTTGAACTCCTCGGAACCCATAAGCTTACTTGCCGTGCTTTTCCAGGAAACCAGCCACATCCCCGGTCCTGATCAGACCACTCACGCAGATCAGGGCACCGCTGCCCGGAGCGCTGATAATCAGGTCTTTGATGTCATTCCCGTCATCGGTCGGAACAGCGAAAATCTGTACTTTCTCAGACCCGTCCTTGGCCTCGACGAGAAGGTAGTCCTTTTTCAGGACTTTGGACAGCCTGGACTCGAAGTCCCTTTTGACGCTGGCCTCACAGTCCTCGTAGCTAGCGATCGAAACATGCTTGACATCCCGCATCAACGAAAGAAGTTCGCTCATATCCTTGTCGGAACTCTGCCTCATCGCGGCTTTCACAAGCCCGAGGCCAATCCTGCCGAGGTTGATCAGCTGGAAATCAGCGTGTCCGGAATATTCTTTCATCAGCAGTGTGACCCGCCGGGCATGGTCGATGGCATGGGCATCAGCGGGGGCGATCCAGCCCGCGAGGGCGATCAGCGAAAAAAGTGTTATGAATATCTTTCTCATCTCGACAATATAGACGGTAAAGTTAGCGAAATGTTAAGAAGATTCTTCGCTGACGCTCAGAATGACACGGGGATGGCCGATCGGGTCGGCCATGACGGGGGCGAAAGGGGCTACAGGGAGCGGAAGGTGGGAAGGGATTTGGGGGCGATGCGGCGGGAAGGCCAGCCGTCCAGCATGGTGATGGTGTGGATGTCGGAGCCGGCATAGTCGTAATAGCCTTTCTTCAGCAAGTCCTCGGCGACGGCTTTGACCGAAGATCCATAATAACCCGCCAACGAAAAGAGGTTGAGCTGGAAGAGAATCTTCATCTCCTTCAGCCGGTCGTAGTCTTTCGGGGACATATAGACATACCGCTCCGGATGAGCCAGGACAGGGAAATACCCGGCGGACTTCACTTTCTCAAGGACACTGTGGAACCCGTAAGGAGGGGTGAAGTACGAGGTCTCGACAAGGAGGTGGTCAGCCCTCGGGCCCATAGGCAGGAAGTCATTGTCTTCCAAGCGTTTCTCAAAGAGGTTGTCGATCATGTTCTCAGCTCCGAGATGCAGCTCGATCGGACCGGAGTACGCCGAGCGCAAAGTCTCAAACCTGGCCTTGAGGTCTTCAGTGGTATTAGGAATATCCTCCATGATGTGAGGCGTGAGCCAAACCGACCGGAAGCCCATCTCCTCATAACGGCCCAATATGGCCAGGGATTCGTCAAGTTCCTTAACACCATCATCCACCCCGGGAAGGATGTGGGAATGGCAGTCAGTGAAACCTTCAAAAATGTGGGAAGAAGTGAGAGTCAAACTCTTGGAAAAAGGCCACATATCCGTTACTGCTTATCCAGCACAGAGAAGGCTGAATGGTTGCTGACATATTCAGGGACGAGGTGCTTCATCGCGGCGACAGTCTTGAAGTCGTCATATTCCCGAGAGATCGCTATCAGTTCGTCGATCTTCTCCTTGACCTCTGAATAGTCATATTCACGCACCGAGGCGATACGGATCTTCTCGTGGAAGGAAGGCTTTGTAGTCTCTTCAGAATCAAGCAGTTCCTCATAGAGTTTCTCGCCGTCCCGCAGGCCGGTGTATTTTATCTCGACATCTTTGGCGCCGCTCATCTCGATCATCCTCTTGGCAAGATCCGCGATCCTGACCGGCTTGCCCATGTCGAAAACGAATATCTCTCCCCCATTGCCTTTCGTGCCGGCCTCAAGCACAAGTTTGCAAGCCTCAGGGATGAGCATGAAATAACGTATAATGTCCGGATGGGTGACAGTAACAGGGCCGCCTTCCTTGATCTGTTTTTCGAAAAGCGGAATGACTGAACCATTGGAACCCAGCACATTACCGAAACGGGTCGTGACAAACTGGGTGTGTCCCTTGACGACTCCATCCGCTACAGCCTTGTTAAGGCTCTGGACGTAGATCTCGCATATCCGCTTGGAGCAGCCCATCACGTTGGTAGGGTTAACAGCCTTGTCGGTAGAGATCATCACGAACTTGCGGACTCCGTACTTCACTGAAAGGTCAGCGAGAATCTTGGTCCCATAGACATTGTTCTGAATGCTCTCGGAAGGGTTGTCCTCCATCATCGGGACATGCTTGTAGGCGGCGGCATGAAAAACGATATCAGGCTGGAAGGTTTTGAACACGGCCTCCATCCTGTTCTCGTTGGTTATGCTCGTGACAAGGGTCGTAGCCTCCACTGAAGGGAACTCCTTGCGCATCATGAGCCTGATATCATGCTGCGGTGTCTCAGCCGAATCGATCAGCATCATCTTAGCGGGTCCGAAAGAAGCCACCTGCCGGACAATCTCACTGCCGATGCTGCCTGCGGAACCCGTGATCAGCACATTTTTACCTTTCAGTAAGGCGGCCACGGAATCCATGTCCAGGGCGATCTCATCCCTCGGCAGAAGATCCTCCACACTGACTTGATTCAATATAGGTGCCCCGGCAATCTGGTTCTTGTCCCACAGCACGGCGTTCTGGGAGAAGAATATCTTCGCACCGCTCGAAAGAATGTAATCCTGAAGGACCGTATCCTCACGGAAACGATCGATCCTGCTAGGAGCTACAAGTACAGCCTGAATCTTGCGGCTCGCAAGCACCTTTGGTAAGCTCTCGTCCACATCATAGACCAGCTTCCCCATCAGCCTGGTGCCGCTGGCATGAAGTGAGGAATCATGAGAGATGAAACCGGCTAGCTTGAAACGCAGCGGTTTCTGTCCGGCGATCGCCTTCGCCAGTCCTATGCCACCGGCGCGGACCCCATAGATAAAGACCCTCATTGCCGAATCCGAGAGGAAGTAGGTGTCATAGACGTATTTGATCAGCATCCTCTCGATCCACATCACAAGCGTGGCCGCGGCCAGGGAGAAGAATATGACCCTCGTTGCCAGATGGGCTAAAATCTCCTGGGAAGTCTGGTTGAAGATGTAGTGGAGGCCGAAGCACACGATGAAGGACAGGGCCATCGCCGAGCCGAGCCTGGCAAGATCCGAGAATGTGGAGTAACGGAGAATCCCGGCGTAGGTGCGGAAAACCTTGAAAAAGATGGCGCAAACGAAAATATACACCGCGACGACTCTCAGAAGAGCCCAGAAATTGCGCTGCAAGGCGGCTCCGCGGTAAAATGCCCAATAGACGACCAAGAAGGAAAAGAAAATGATAAGGCAATCGATAGCCAGCACGCACCAATATGGAAGGGTGCGTCGTGAGAAATACCATTCGATCCAATCCTTACTGTTCCTCATGTTCTTGAATGAAAGCCTGTAAATATACGACTATTAAAAGATTTTAACAAATATCGTTTATCACTTTCTTCTGAGATCATACCTCAAGCCGATGGAGGCCCCGAAGTTGTCGGGGAGAAGCTGGCCCCTGTCGGCGTATAGGCCGTAAGTGATTGTAAAATGTCTCAACAGGCCAGGAATCTCCCCCATGAATGCGGCATACACCTGATGAAGAGGAGTTTCCTTGACCGTCCCCCAATCTTTGCCCCATTGCGATTCTCCGGTATAGGGCTTCGTATAAGTACCGTAATTCTGGCTGTAGGTCAGCATAAGTTTGTACGGAGCCTTCCTGAAAAGCTTTCCGGCGATAGCGAAATGATGAGCTTTCAGACGGTTATTCTCTACCCCAAGGACGACTTCCCTGCCAGTCCACGTCCCGGCATGTGTACCCTTCGGGACAATTAGAGGATTGCCGATCGTACGGCCGTAATAAGTCCACCCGGAGCGATACTCGCTGTTATTGAAATAATTATCCCCGCCACCCATGATGTGGTGGTTGTAATGGTACTCGTCGGATGGATCCAAGTGCTGCTTTTCCTCATCCGTAGTCTGGCGGTCGTGACGGGTGCCGGACTGGTACATGGTGTAGTGATATTCGTAAAGTAAATCACTGATCCACCGGTCTTTGTCGTCGAAACCGAACCAGAGGGTGTTGACCCCGTCCGGGAAGTTCTGGAAACCCATCCCGGAGCCGTCGTCATAGGGAATGTCATGCTGGGCGGAAATCTTCCACCCATTTCCCCGCCAGTTGAGCCGGAATAGCTCGCTCCCCCGCTGGTCGCCGATAACATTGATCTGATCACTCCTCGTCCCGTTCTCCGAAGCCTCACTCGCCGTGATTACCCGAAAATAATTCCCGAGAGTGACAGGCATCTCCAGTTTGTCGCTTTTACCACCCCATAGCGCAAAATGATCGAGAACTCCATGGAAATCAAGTCTTTCCGTAATCTTAATGTCAAGTCCGAGGGAAGTACGGTGAACGAGAGTCCCGTCCATGGAGCGGTTGTCGAGGGTGCGGTAGTCGCCGTAAGAAGCGAAGAATTTGACCCGTTCCCTTGTGAAGGGAACCGGGACAGGAGCGAGATTCAGGGTGTAGCCAGGCATCGAACGAGCGTTGCCGCTCCAGATTATATGGCCTCCGGTAGAAGACAGTGAGCCGAGAGACTCGCTGCCGGCGCCATAATAGTCGAGGCCGAAACGCCTCATTCCGAGATCCAGGGATAGGGATTTCCACTTCAGGCTGGTGTAGAGCTCGTCGAGCATCGGGTGGAGCGGCCCTTCGGCTTCGCTCAGGGACCGATTCGCGGCAAGGGAGGCGCCCCAGCGCCACTGGAGGGCGCGAGAGGAGTCATATTCAGTGCCCATCCTGGCCACAGCCAAAGCGCCGGAAGACTCTGGCATCAGACCGAACTGGTTGGAGTACATCCAGAAAGGAAGGGATCCACCCGAGGAGAGGGCTCCCATAAGCAGGAGGGTAACAAAGAAGTCGTTCATCCTATGCTATCGAATCTTTAATCATTTGGACAATATGGCGGATATCCTCCGTACTGACATTCGGGCAGCTCGGAAGGCATAGGCCTACCTCGAAAAGTCCATCCGAGACTCCGTTCAGGTACGCCGGGGCATCCTTGAAGACCGGCTGACGGTGGAGCGGCTTCCAAAGGGGCCTGGCCTCTATCCCGGCTTTGTCGAGAAAGACCCTCAGGGCCTCGACGTTGTTCCCCGGCTCAAAACCGGTGCGGGGCTTGGATCCCTTGTAGGCATCCTCCTGCCCACGGATCCTGACCGAAGGGTCGATCGTGACAGTAGTCAGCCAGAAATTGCTGTCGTAACGTGGATCAGGATTGTCATGGACCTCTATTCCGGGGACATCCGCCAGAAGCTTGCCGTACAGTTCCCTCACACGCTTCCGGTAGGCGATATGCTCCTCAAGGACCGTCATCTGCCCCAGGCCGATGCCGGCGCTCACATTGGAGAGGCGGTAGTTGTAGCCGACAGCCTCATGCTGGTAAAAAGGGTATTCTTCCCTCGCCTGGGTCGCATACCACTTTATCTTTTCCTTCTCCCCTACGGAGCCGCAGACGAGAGCCCCGCCGCCTGAGGTCGTGATGATCTTGTTGCCGTTGAAACTGAATATCCCGAACTTCCCGAAAGTACCGACAAGCCGTCCGTCAAAACGGCTTCCAAGTCCTTCGGCGGCATCCTCAACAACCGGAATACCGTAACGGTCAGCTACTTCCAGGATCCGGTCGATCTGATAAGGCATTCCGAAAAGGGAGACCGGAATGATCGCTTTCGGAGTCTTGCCGGTTTTCGCCACACGATCATTTATAGCCTCTTCCATGAGATCAGGATCGATGTTCCATGAATCTCTCTCGCTGTCCACGAAGACCGGGGTGGCACCGAGATAGACGACCGGGTTGGCGGTGGCGCAGAAGGTGAAGGACTGGGTGATGACCTCGTCTCCCCTGCCGACCCCGCAAGCGAGGAGGGCCAGATGGAGGGCAGCCGTGCCGGAACTCAGGGCCACCACATACCTGCCCAAGTAGCCCTTCAACTCGTCCTCGAACGCGTCGACATTCGGCCCAAGCGGGGCGACCCAATTGGAATCCAAGGCAGCCCGGATATATTCAATCTCCCTGCCGCAGAGATGAGGAACGCTGAGGAATATCCTTTTCATCATGAAACGCTACCTTTTATCCCTGCCTATCGCCTTGGAGAAGTGATAACCGGCGCTGATGGAGAGAATGCCGCATCAGAACTTCCGCCAGACCATTTTGTTGACTATACCGGTGTAGGACTGGATGATCTTGACGACCTTGGTGGAGACGTTCTCGTCCGTGTAGTCCGGCACGGGGATGCCGTGCTGGCCGTTGCGGCAAAGTTCCACGGCGGTGTCCACGGCCTGCAGGAGGGATTTCTCGTCGATGCCGGCGATGATGAAGTCACCCTTGTCCAATGCCTCCGGACGCTCGGTGCTGGTGCGGATACAGATGGCCGGGAAGGGATGTCCGACAGATGTGAAGAAGGAAGACTCCTCAGGTAAAGTACCGCTATCACTAACAACGGCGAAGGCGTTCATCTGAAGACAGTTATAGTCGTGGAAGCCGAGGGGCTCGTGCTGGATAACGCGCGGGTCGAGCTGGAAACCGGACTGCTCCAGGCGCTTACGCGAACGCGGGTGGCAGCTGTAGAGGATGGGCATGTCGTACTTCTGGGCCATCTTGTTAATAGCGTTAAAGAGCGACAGGAAGTTCTTCTCCGTATCGATGTTCTCCTCGCGGTGGGCGGAAAGCAGGATGTATTTGCCCTTCTCCAGGCCGAGGCGGGCATGGATGTCGCTGGCTTCGATTTCAGCGAGATTCTGGTGCAGGACCTCGGCCATCGGGCTGCCGGTGACGTAGGTGCGTTCCTTCGGCAGGCCGCAGTCGGCCAGGTAGCGGCGGGCGTGCTCGCTGTAGGCCATATTCACATCGGAGATGATGTCCACGATGCGGCGGTTGGTCTCCTCTGGCAGGCACTCATCCTTGCAGCGGTTGCCGGCCTCCATGTGGAAAATGGGGATGTGCAGGCGCTTGGCACCTATCACCGAAAGGCAGGAGTTGGTGTCGCCCAGCACCAGCACGGCGTCGGGCTGCACCTCGACCATCAGCTGGTAGCTCTTGGCGATGATGTTGCCCATGGTCTCGCCGAGGTCCTTGCCAACCGCGTCCATATACACATCCGGGTCCGCGAGCTTCAAGTCCTTGAAAAAAACGCCATTGAGATTGTAGTCATAGTTCTGCCCGGTGTGTGCCAGGAGGCAGTCGAAATAGTCCCGGCATTTGTTGATCACCGCCGCCAGGCGGATGATCTCGGGACGGGTACCGACAATGATCAGAAGCTTCAGCTTGCCGTTATTCTTGAATTGTGCCATATTATAAATTAGATTCTTCGCTTCGCTCAGAATGACATTATTTTACAGGTTCAAAATAAGTATCAGGTTTGTCTGGGTTAAACACCTCGTTGCAGTACATCACGGTCACAAGGTCTTCGGTCTCCGAGAGGTTGATGATATTATGGGTATATCCGGGCAGCATGTGGACGGCCTGGATGTGGTCTCCGGTGACTTCCCATTCCAGAATCTTTCCCTCCGGATCGTTCAGATTCCTTTGCTGGATGAGGCCGTGGCCTTTGACAACGATGAACTGCTCGAACTTGGTGTTGTGCCAATGCTGGCCCTTGGTGATCCCTGGCTTGGAGATATTGATGCTGACCTGGCCGGAGTTATGCGTATGGACGAGTTCGGTGAACGAGCCGCGGTCGTCAACGTTCATCTTCAGCGGGAAGGCAGTCTTTTCCTTAGGGAGGTAACTTAGATAAGTGCTGTAAAGCTTCTTCGAGAAGCTCCCGGCGGGAATATCCGGGATCATCAGCGTCGAAGGCTGCGCTGCGAACTCCTTCAAGAGCGAGACGATCTCTCCCAGCGTCGCCTTGTGCGTCACCGGCACATAGCAGTAGCGGCCATCTTCTTTGGGGAGAACCTCCAGCCCGTCAAACTCACAGTGATGTTCCTGCCCCTTGAGGGCCGCGATCATCTCGTCCACAAGGTCGTCAATATAAAGCAGTTCCAGCTCGACCGAAGGATCATTGACTGTATAAGGCAGGTCGTTGGCGATGGCATTGCAGAAGGTTGCCACGGCGCTGTTGTAATTGGGGCGGCACCATTTGCCGAAGAGGTTCGGGAAGCGGTACACCAGCACCCGGGATCCTGTCTCTTCGCCATAGCGAAGGAAGAGGTCCTCCCCCGCCTTCTTGCTGCGGCCATATTCCGAATTCCCGAAGCGCCCTGTGAGGCTGGCCTGCTGACTCGACGAAAGCATTACAGGACAATGGTTTCCATGTCTTCGGAGCGTATCCAGCAGCGTCGAGGCGAACCCGAAGTTCCCTTCCATGAACTCCTCCTGATTCTGAGGGCGGTTCACTCCCGCAAGGTTGAAGACAAAGTCGCAATCAGCGCACCAGGCATCAAGTTGCTCCGGAGTGGAATCCAGGTCATACTCAAAGACTTCTTCCACTGTCATTCTGAGCGGCAGCGAAGAATCTTTGCCTTCCAGGCCGTAATCCTTCGCCTTCCCGTCCCGTATATTCCTCAATTGCGCGCACAAGTTTTTGCCGACAAACCCTTTCGCGCCAGTGACTAAAACCTTCATCACTTAACGATATTGGGGATCCCATTCAGCTCATTCTGAATATATTCCAGCGCAGCGATCTTGGCCTTCGTCTCCTCCAGATTGAGCCTGCGGGTATTGTCGGAGTTGAACTCGTCGATAGCCGCCCGCTTGATGTCGCCCTCCTTGAAATACTTGTCGTAGTTCAGGTCGCGGTTGTCGGCAGGGACCCGGTAGAAGTTGCCAAGATCCTCGGCCTTGGCGCACTCCTCCTTAGTCAGGAGCGTCTCGTACATCTTCTCTCCGTGGCGGATTCCGATGACCTTGATATCCTCTTTCCTGCCACCGAAAAGCTCACACACAGCCTCTGCCTGAGTCTGGATCGTGCAAGCCGGGGCTTTCTGCACCAATATATCGCCGTTCTGGCCATGCTCAAAGGCGAAGAGAACCAGGTCAACCGCTTCCTCAAGCGACATTATGAACCGCGTCATCTTCGGCTCCGTCAATGTAATAGGGTTACCTTTTCGGATCTGGTCGATCCAAAGCGGGATGACGCTTCCCCGGCTGCACATCACGTTGCCGTAGCGGGTGCAGCAGATCTTGGTATTGCCGCTGTAACGGCTCTTCGCCACCGCGATCTTCTCTTCGATGGCTTTGGTGATGCCCATGGCGTTGATCGGGTATGCAGCCTTGTCCGTGGAAAGACAAATCACGCATTTCACCCCGGCCTCGATGGCCGCGTCCAGAGTATTGTCCGTGCCGATGACATTGGTCTTGACGGCCTCCATCGGGAAGAACTCGCAACTCGGAACCTGTTTGAGGGCCGCGGCATGGAAGACATAGTCCACGCCCTTCATGGCATATTTCAGCGTGCTGCGGTTGCGCACGTCGCCGATGTAGAACTTGATCTTTCCGGCAACCTCCGGCATCCTCGCCTGGAAGTCGTGGCGCATGTCGTCCTGCTTCTTCTCGTCGCGGGAGAATATGCGGATCTCACCGATGTCCGTACGCAGGAAACGGTTCAGCACCGCGTTCCCGAAACTTCCTGTACCTCCCGTAATCAGCAGCGTCTTGTCCTTGAAAACACTCATATTGTCAGTTATTTATCACTATCCTTGATTCAATCTCGCAAATTTAGTCATTTTCAGAGAAAATATTAACGTCGCAATATGAAGTAGGATGAGCGCCCAACCTGGGCATCAGCCAATTGGTCAGACACCGCCTGACATGTCCATGCAGCCTGGAGAAACAAACAACTATCTGCTTGTCCCCATATCGCCTGACCAACCGTGACCAAGGTCCCAATGCTCGTCATAGACGAATTCGAAATACGGGAGCGAAAACTCCTTCTCGACCAGTTCCGTGAGCTCGTCCAGGATGGGTTCGGCCCAATGACCGACCAGGACGATGAACTTGTCAATATTCCAGGCCACACGCCCACGAGGCACCTGGGTATAATCTCCCGTAAACTTTGTTTCTATGTGCTTGGCTTGGGCCTTGAAGTATTCCTTCGCCCAAATCTGCCGATGCAGTCGCGGATAATTGATGAAGGGGACTCCTTTTTCGGCAGCCTCCTCCACTTCGCGCGGCGTGATTTCTCTCTTGTGGACTCCGAAGAAACGCTTTTCCTGAGGGTCATACCAAAAGATACCCACGCAAGGCATCTGCTCATCAAATGACTTCATATCCGCCATCTGCGCCTGGCGTTCTTGATCCGAGAGTTGTGTCATACCTGTATCCGGCTTAAATCACTGTTGATTATGCAAATTTAGTCATTTTCAGCGAATATCCACTTCTGTTACACCTCGCCTTTCAGATACCGCTGCCGCTCGGGCTCCGGGAACTTTTCGATGGCGTAGCGGAGCATGGTGCGGGGCATTTGGCGGTAGCGGGGAAGCAGGTAATCCTCCAGCGCCTGGCGGTCGCGTTTCCCCGCCTCGCGGAGGAGCCAGCCGACGGCTTTGTGAATCAGGTCGTGCGGATGATGCAGGAGGATATCGGCAATGGCGAACGTGTCCGCAAGCTGCCCGTGCCGGATAAAGGTCATGGTGGAGACGATGCCGATGCGCTGCTCCCAGATGGTCTTGCCGCTTCTGGCCAGCTCATACAGGAGGCTGCGGTCCTTATCCAACAACCACGTCCCCAAAAGCGGATAACAGCTCAGGTCCACCAGGTCCCAATTGTTGATGCGATCCGTGTGGGATAGGTAGAAATCGATGCATCGGCGGCGCAGAGATTCTTCGCTCCGCTCAGAATGACAGGCCCCGGCGTCCCGGTTACGTAAGTATACCTTCGCATGCGAGTAGATTTCCACCAGTGCGAGAAGAGCCGCCAGCCGCATCTCATGGAACTCGCTGCCGATGCAGCGCTCCAACTCCTCGAAGCCGGTGGACTTCCAGCACGCCTTCACAATCGATCGCGTCACGGGCACCTTGATCCCCAGGAACTTATCGCCCTCGCCGTACTGCCCGGGCCCCGTCTTGAAAAACCGGCTCAAGCCCTCCACCTGCGACGGGTCGGCTGCGGCCGATATGGAATCGTAGAGTGTCATGTCCCGCTGCATAACTACTGTGCTTAAATCATTCCTTTAAACGCAAGCCAGAGAGAGAAGAACTGGTCATAAACACTGTAGACGTTCTTGTCCATGGTTATGAAGTCCTTATCCAACAGGCCCTTCAAGGCCGAGCTGACACTGCTGGCCGAGAGGAGTTTATGCTTATTGATGAATTTCCCGCCTGTCACAGCAGAAGCCTTCCCTTCCTTGGCTATAGCCAGAAAGAGCATCCGTTGCTTCTCGGGCATCTGATAGTACAAAGATTCATAGGTATCAGATGACATTCTGAGGATGAAATCTATAGCCTCATCTACCATGGGGACCGTGCAGGTCTCTCCCACGCCCGTTCTGGAGTAGAGCACATTCAGGATACGATGCATATAACTGGTCACTGCATCGAAACGCTGATAAAGCACGGAAACGACAGCAGGATCCAGATGCTTCCCTGCCTGTTCGAATTTGTCGGCACAGAAGTCCGTATAGACCTTCATATCCAACGGCTGCAGGTTCATAATGGACACAGCCTGGTAAAAAGGACGGGATGGTGACGTGAACATGCCATTCATCATATGGCGCTGGGAGCCGGAGAAGATGAAGTGGGCATTGGTGCAACGCTGGACATACGTGCGGATGGTAGCCTCTACCGTATCGTCATCGTAACGGGTAATTTGCTGAAATTCGTCGATGGCGACCAGGCAGGGCTTGTCCGCCTGGTTAAGGTATGTAAAAATCTCATCCAATGTGACAGCCGGATTGTTGATGGCGCCAAGACCGACACTCCAGGTGGGCAGGCCGTTCATATCAAAGGAAATTTCCGATCGCAAGGATGACACCAGCGTAATGAACTTTTCCCATGCTTTCCTTCCTTTGGGCCGAAGCTCCTCCATCACCGCCTTTCCCAGCATATTCACAAAGTCACCCAGATTCTTGGTGGGATAGATATCTACCACAAAACAATAGTGGGTACGACGGATTTGAGCATCATCAAAGACATGCCAAATGAGATCCGTCTTACCCAGACGGCGTGGAGATATGAGAGCCACATTGTTCTCATTGAGCAAGAGTTCACGGAGTGAGGCCGTTTCCTGGACGCGGTCGCAGAAGTATTCTGCGCCAGCATAACCATTTGTAACAAAAGGATTCTTCATAAGGCTCTTCTGTTTATCAGGAACAAAGGTAAGAAAAATAATTCAGATCACCATAAAATAGTTACCATAAAATGATAATCATAAAATGGCAATACTTGCCTTAAGCATCACATCCGTCTCGATGAAAGGGGGGCTCTTCCGGCCTCTCCCACTGCATAGCCAGGAACTGCCAATGCCTGAAGATGCGGCGTGTGGACCAGATATACTCCCGTGGCCGATTCGTTATATTTGAACAGCACAACAGCATCCTCCCCCTTCTCCTCATCGCACTCCGCCGGATAAATGTCGTAGATGATATCCTCGAGAGAAGCATCGTCTGACAGCGGCTGAATATAATCAGTAGCAAAGCCCACGTCAAAGGACTTCGGAAGCCCGGCAATGATAAGATTGGATAGTTTCATAACAAGGGTTTTATTTTCTTTAAATCTTCTTAACCATCATTACCCCCAGGCCGGCCAGCACGGCAATGAAGATACTCAGCAGAGTCCCGGCCAGCACATATTCCGACTTGTTCGTTTGCGAATCTCCGAAACGGATGATCGACTTAGCTGCTATCAGCAAACCCAGCGCATCATATCTTTGCAGACAGACAAATATCAAGATCAGCCAACGCTCAATCGTGCCAATCAAAGCCCCAGCGTTGAATCCGCCTTCCTTCTCCTGAGGCATATTCACGCTATAATGCTTCAGGACAAGTTTGATAAAGATATTGGATGGCTTCCAGCATATCAGCACGACAACAGCCGCTGCAATCCACCAGGTTTCAACACCAAATGGAATATGCCATTCATACATTGAAGTCCATAGCCAAGCAACTCCGATCAGCACGAGCAGATGCAGCAACTGATCCAAAGAGAACCACACCACATCCTCTTTCCGATACGATTTCCAGACATCAATGCACAAATGCAAGGCCCCGATAATCAGAGCACACCACCAAAACCGCAAGTCAAAGGTCACAAGCCAGGTCAAAGCGAATACAATGCCGGCGTGTATATACTGATGAATACTACGCCAATGACTCTCCGTTTTACTACTGCAGGAGTCCGAAGTCTGTAGCACAAAGTCAGCCACGAGATGTGCCAACAAAAGGCACAAAAACAGTTCTATCCACATACCTTCTCCCAATCAAAATTCTCAAAATCCCTGACTGCCATATTCAACAGTCCCCACTGGGCATTCGTCGCCCGCACGTTCACTGACGATTGATAAATACCGAGCCGTTCACTGATTTCGACTTCCTTGAACCCCAGCAATTTGTAATAAACGACCTCGGATTGCTTGGCCGAGTAAGAGTCAACCAGATCACTTACCAACGCAACATACGAGTCCAGCACGTTACTCAAAGACCTGGGTTCCCGATCCACCTCAAATATCGACATCCGTCCCCCTTTCCGGCTGATTTCGTCCAAATTCCTTCCGGAAAGATAAATGGCAGGTCCATCAATGATATCCTCGTCCTTGTCCGCATACTTAAGATCTCCCACCGCAATGGAAAACCGGATTCCATATCGCTGCAGCATCTGCGAGCAATCAAATTCAGCCGCACGCATCTTCACAAAGAGTTTCAGCAGGACCGCAATCCGCAGAGAATCCCGATAGTCAGGAACGACACATTCAAGACTGTCGCCCCGGACAATCCTGGCCCAAAAACCTGGAAAATCTCTCTCGAGATCACGAATGAACCCTTGAAGCCCCTTCCGGAGTTCCAGCAGGTCGGCTGTTTCCATTGAGGTTGAACGTACTATATCGGCGGATATCGTTGCAATCATACTATTCTAATTGTATTCAGGAGCAAATATATCGATATTTTCTTAGATACCAAAGAAATATCAATAATTTTTTAGATATTGTGTCTTTATCGAATATAATTCAGATAATACTATCTCTCATCACATCCCCCTCCCCCAGCGGCTCATACTTCCCGTCCTTGCATTCCAGGATCACCGTGCCGCTCTCCAGCGCCCGCACCGTATGCCACTGGCCGATGGGGATATTCAGCGCCACTACCGGCCCGTTAGGTGCCAGATCGATGACTTCCATCTCCTCCCCTGCCTCGTTATAAAACACCTCCTGAAGCCTCCCCCGCAGGCACACCACCGTCTCCGAGCTGTGCCGATGCCGATGAATCGGCAAAGGCGAACCCGGCTCAATCGCATTCAACATCCGCTGCGAGCCGTCCGCCGCAGAATTCCGAAGGTCATAATTCATCCGCAACCGCGGCGACGCCTTCGCCTGGGCTGTCAGTTCATCCAATAAAGTCTGTGTAATCTTCATAGTCATAATGTCATTCTGAGCGAAGCGAAGAATCTATTTCTTCAGCGAAGCCAGATACTCCTCGTGCAAATGATAATACTTCTTCATAAACGCCACATACGCCCCCACCAGCACCGCACCGGCGCACACCAGATACACCCATGCGCCAGCACCGTCGGGGGGCACAGATAGATGAATCCCAGCGAAATCAGCAACTGCAGACCCATATAAACCAGCGAGACAACAACATGCGAAAGCCCCAGCTCATTCGCCATCAGCTGGTACGCGTGCTTACGGTGCGCCTGTCCCAGGTTCTCGTGCAGCATAATCCGGTGCGCTATCGTGCAGACGCCATCGACACCATATACAAGAAGGAATATCAACCAAGTAATATCTCCCGTCCTTGCAATCAGCAAGCCGATGGCAAAAAGCATAATGAATGCAATGCCGATGCTTCCTACATCACCAGCAAAGCACTTTGCCTTCCCTTTCGGCCTGAAATTGAAGAAACTGAACACCAGCACGCCGATGATAGCCACAACCAAGTATGACTCCTCGATGAATCCCTCTGTCATCCTGAGCGCAGCGAAGGATCTGTTCACCAACACCAGCGGCACCAGCACCGCCAGTGCATACCCCGCCGTTATCCCATTGATACCATCCATAAAGTTAATCACATCCGTCGCGCCCACAAACACAATCAGCGCCAAGATGCCGATCGCAACCACCCAATATCACGGCATCCCAGCAAGCCCACCTGTCGCAAGCACAATGCTCCAGAACATCAGCCCCGTCGCCACGAACTGCACCACAAGGCGCACACTGTCCGGCAGCGAATGCACATCATCCCAGAAGCTCACCCCCGCCACGAGCAGCAGCCCGCACAGGAAAGGCAGATACTCCGCAATGCCCTTCCCCTGCACCACCATCAAAGTCGCCCACACAATCATCGACGGCGAGAAAACAATACCGCCACCCCGAAGCACAATCGTCGAATGCGAACTCCGCTCATTCGGCTTATCGATGATATTGAACTTGTCAGCTATGCGGAAATACACCAACTCCGCCGCCACCAGAATGACAGCGATGATACAATATGTTACGTAAATATTCATAATCGATTGTATAAGAACATAGCCCTCAGTCAACCGACAGAAGGAACTAAGAGGCTGTTTTGGACAGCAACTTTTTACTTATCCTCGTCTTCCTTGGGTTTCCTATTTTCGATATCCACGCAAAAAAGATCAAGACTCTTGTTGCGTTTTCTGCATTGACTCAAATCCTTGGCCAATGCAGATCCAAGTTTGACGTAGTTCAACGACTTGCGTTCCGTATCAACGAAGGCCCTCACGCGCTTCTTGTCTGCGCCGATCAGCTTTGACAGCGTCTCTTTGGCCCTAACGTGCGATGCCGAATCTCCTGCCTTGTTCTCATACAAAGGAATCAACCAGGCATCCGTTTCTTCAACGGCAATGGCATACACAATTCTGTCGCGATATGGTTCAGCTATAAGTGAACAGACCTTGTCCATCACATTCTTCCGGAGCGTCTCAGAATACGCTGCATAGTCAACGCCCTTCGAACGTACCGGTTCATTGACCTCATAGCCTGGAAGCCCCCGTTCCGCAGTATCGACATGCACAATCAGAAAAGCTTCACCTTCCAGCGAGTCAAAGAAAGCACTCAAAAAGGTCGTGTCCCTACAACTCTCGAACACAAGTTGCCAGTTGCTGAAATTCAACGCCTGCAAGTCAGTCTCGTCAAAAGCCTCCTCCGGACGGAGAACGCGAATGTCCGAGCCATCACATCCCAATAGCTTCTTCACGACAGCCTTGATGACACTGGCATCTGCAAACCCCTCCGCAATAATCCCAATCCTCATAAAGCCTAAAACTCATTGGGCACTCCGCCTATCATACCATTCATCCACATCTCAGAAAGCTTCATCCGACGCTCCGTCTGGGGTTTTACACGAATCTCATTCACCCTTGTGTCTCCGCTGTCAGAACGGTCCACTGCAAATAATCTCGTGTTGGAATCTCCCAAACGCAGACCGTCAAGCACTGCCGGATTATGGGTCGTAATAATAACCTGCTTCCCATTATCCTCTGCCAGAGTCGCTATCTCTTTGACAAGCGCCCGACACAAGCGAGGGTTAAGCCCAGAATCTATATTGTCAATGGCAAAAAACCTAGGCGTAGCTTTGCTCGTCATCAACACCAAATAGAAAAGAAGGATCAGTGCTCCTTCATTGGCATTTTCAGCAGAGAAGAAACGATTCCTTTTCTGCATATACCGGTCATTGAAGTACAGGTTGGAGCTACTTCTGCCAAGTTTATAGCCGCGATATTTCATCTCCCCCTCTGTATCATACACTAAATCGTCCAACCAAGTAATATATCGGCTCGCGATTCGTTCCACCTGTGAGATTTCAGCTTTTGACATCTGGTACATCAGAACATCCAGCCCCTCTCCATGCAGCCCAATAGGATACAGCCTCGAAGTCGAAGACACCCCCCGGAGAGCATCGATAGACGGGGAATAAATCAGAAAACGGGAATACTGAGATTCAAAATCTTCGGTAGATACGTCCTTTTTTAAATAGCCAGACATATCAGCATTCCAGGGCGAATAAATACTATCTTCTTCTTTTACCGACATCACATATCTGACATACCCATCCTCATTCTCAAACCTCATCCTAATAAAGCGTGATGCAGCCTTTCCATAGAAGGAATTCACCATAAGTTCAGGCATGGCTATTCTGACTCCTCTTTGAGCCATACTGTCCAATTCAATGGTGTTACCATTCTTTGCCGCCACCATACCGATTGCCTCCAGAACGTTTGACTTCCCGGACCCGTTGGCGCCAATCAGCACATTCAACCGGCCTAGTTGAATATCCACCTTTTCTATGGATTTGAAATTATTGATTACTATCCTATCTATCATAATAATAGCTTTAGTTCTACAAAATTAACGAAACTTCTCCAGCTTTATTGCATTCCTTTACAAGATTTGTTTTTTCTTGAAAACCAGACACCTATTTCCGTCCATGCCCATCAGCATATTTGTTGGATACATTCATTTGCGCCATCAACTCTTTTAGATGCTCATTAACAACAGCAAACAACTTTCTATAGTGCTCACACAACCCCAAGATTTTGGATAACTCTTCCTTTTCTAACACATCATTATGCTTGACGTAAGTCATGCTGTCGTTAAGATGGAATCTGGAGATGTAATCACCTTTGTACGCGACATTATAGTCAGCTTGACCTTTAAAAAATTCCTCATAATAAGCCCCTCCTATAACCAACGAAGAGTCTTTCAATTGCGTTTCACTGCTATAGCTCATGCATCCGTCAATAATCACAGAGCCTATTTTATGCGAACACATAAAGATGTCAACCGCCGCCATGTCATGCATAGATAGCAAATCCTTCTGTTCCTTTACTTGATTATAATCCTTCCTTTCAAACAACTGCCAATGTATCAAAGCATATACTGCCTCATTCTGCGACGGCTGTGACTTGAAATAGTCATAATAACCTTTGTAGATTTTTGACTCTTTGTACCGTTCCACATACTCATCTGATATGTACTTCTCCACAAACCTCTTCGAAAAAGACTCCGCCATCAAGTCCGGCATTCTTGTCACAATGTCATTGTCAAGCATCAGGATGGGATAAGGATCTATCACAAGCCTGTATAGTGCCACAGCGGTTATCGTATCGTGCAGGGTCGTTTCAAAATCCTTTGTCAACGAAGAGATTCTTTCGGTCTTCCCTTGAGAATTGAAGCTATTGTAATGAAAATAAAGGCTCTTGTACCCTTGCTTGTGAACATATTTGTTCATCAGCTTCTTCTCTTCCGCTATTCGATCAAAAAAGTCACTAAACAGTTCTTTGATATCTGCAAACTCCTCCTTTCCGACATTCAGCTCTGGGACAATAGTTTTCAGCTCAAACCCCTTATCCAGATTCCTCCATCCCTTCAACTTCTCTGGGTTAGAGAAAAGATACAGCCCGCTGAGGGACATCTCTATGGCCTGCCTAACAGAATAAAAGGCACAGTCAAAATATCCGAGTTCAAACAGCTTCACTGAATTGGCCAACAGCTGGCACGCCTCATTGACAAAGAAGAAAGGATTCACCTCTGACAACATGCCCGAATCAGAGAATCTAAGGTCGTTCAAGTCCTCTAGATACTCCTTCGCTTTGGGTAAAGGCAATGGCTTTATGTTCCAATGCCCAGCCGTTTCAACGTTCTCAAACTGCATCTAAAAAAAGTTCAGATCAATCTACCATGCTCATAGTAATCCCAGAATACGAGGCTATTCACCAGTCCCTTCCGGAATGCGACCTCCCAGTAATTGTACCCGTACGCTTGCCTCAATTCCTCGACATCTTCATTGATTTCATCTATTACCTCCTGCCTGCCGTATTTGGTATAGGTCCTTTTGATTTGCGTCAGGAATCCAGATACTCTTGTCGTTGCTACGTTTTTCATCCTGTCAAACAATTCTAATTTCGCATAATGGGCAGCGATTCTTCTAAAAAGATCCGGTTGTACAAGCCCTTTTGAATTATCCAGTCTGAAACTCAGGTCGATAGTGTCCCCATTCGCTTTCACATCCATAAACAGGTATTCAACATCTGGCAAAAAGTCCACGTATAGGTTAAGAATCTCCCGCTCGTTCTTCCTCCGGTTGCAATCTGTACAGCATGGTATCAGATTCCTTGCATGTACAGAGTACTCAGCATATTGTTGATGCGGCAAAATATGATCCATGGTATCGAATGGTACAATCCCGCAATGTTGACACACGCCATATACTGTCACGGGATTATGCTCCTCAAGCCAATTTTTCACCTTCTTCACTATCGCTGCCTCATAACCATACATATCAAAAAGATCATCCCTCAGCGGCTTCTTTATCCTACTTGAAGGAATCAAACGTAACGAATTGTCAGGGAAATGCTCATCAAATTCCTTATACAATGCTTCAACAGTCTTCTCTGCCGCTACAAGGCGGTTCTTGGATTCACCATCATCCTTTCGATCCACCGCTTCCTTGTACAAGTCAAACGCATTCTCAGAATAGGGTATGATATTATGCATTGTTTTTCTTCAACATTGTTTTGAGAAGCATCTTGGTACCTATAGGCACAGGTCGGCCACTATTACTCAGATACCCTATTATCTTATCATACTCTTTAACATTCTGAGCCATACGACTCAACACCTTATAATGATAGCGACTTGTACTCGTATTTCCGAACACGCCTTCAGTTACTGTGGTAAGGTCTTGCGAGAAAGTCTCATACGGCAATGGCTGTACCGTCAAAGCATCCCCGTCCCTTTTAAATATGATTACATTGTCTGACGGAATCTCCTGTATCACCAGAGGCGAATGCGTTGCCATGATACAAAACGAATTGAAATGCTCCAGCAGTCTGTACATATACTGTATCAGACTTGAGATAGCATTGGGATGCAAGTGCATCTCCGGCTCATCAAACAATATCAATGTATTCTGTTTTATCTCGTCAAGCAAACTAGAGAATATATATATCAGTAGATTCTCCCCTGAACTCAATTTCTCCAGATAACGCATTACTCTGTCAACATCGATTTCATCCCCGTCTCCTTCCTGGGTCAATATGGCCGCGAGTTGTTCATGAAGCACCTCTCTTAGGAATGCGAACCATTGGCGCATCCTTGATTTGGTATTTATTCCAATAAGATGTGTTCTTAATTCTGTCCTTAGATTCTGAAGCATATCACCTCCTCGCTTGTCTCTTAATCCCAGGTACCTATAGTTAAACCGGGCATCCCCCGCTGGCAGGGGGAAAGTATCAAACACGCTGAAAGAGATGGATATCACCTTATTGTATAGCGGTTTTCTTGGCATGATGCGCTTATCCCCTGCAGACTGAAAAGACTGAGCCATCTTTGACAACATCGTGGTTTTACCACTTCCGTTTTTCCCAATAACTCCGTATATACGCTGCTCAAACGGCACATTGTAGGCAAAATCAAAATCCAACGTCGTATAATTCTCCTCATCATCTACTGCATAATAAGGGCGGAATGAGTACTTGAACTTATAATAGTTCTCCACATTCACGCCTTGCAACTGCCAACGTACCGAATCAAGCAACGGAGCAGGATTGGAATTATAAGGTTCCTGCCTGATTAGCGAATTGTTAAAGCAAGGGTCATCTTCAAACAACTCATATATTGAGGGGAAAACGGGTGTATCCCTAAGCGCATAGAGAACACTCTGATAGTGCCAACCGAAAGCCTCCTTTATGGCTTCATAATATGAATAATCCATTCCTATAGAACACCAGTCTTCCGTTAGGGTCAAGAACTCAGGGGGCAGAACTTCCTTAGTAATGTTACTGCCTCTCTTCATCAATTTTAAAAACCCTAACTGAGAGCTTTCGTCTGAAGACCTATGGTATATCAATGCAAATTTTGTCTTGTATGTAAACCAGTCATTCCATTCGTCCGGAACCAATTCCATACATGGATATATCCGTTGGCCTTCTTGTCCAAAATATATTGGGATTGTGTTCGCCGCAATGTCTTCAGGCAGTTGGTCATGAACTTCTGATGCTGGCGCCAGACTATATACAATTCTTTGTTCAAAGTAATCTGTACCTATCAACCTGAATCCTGCCTTTGCCAATTCTGTATTAATGGTTTCTATGAGCTTTCTGCGTTCTTCTTCATTAGCAAATAATGACGGATGTACACTGAACGAGACAAACTTTTTGAAGATTTCTACATCCCTGTAGGTATCTGTAAAACGATCAAGAAATAAGTATTCATATTCCCAGTCGTCATTTCTCACAAGGTGCTGCCAAGCATCTTCGTATGCTGTATGGAACCTATCATCTGTCGAGGGCATGGAACGCAGTTCCCAGATCATTTCCAGGAACTCCACAATACCACCTTCCTCTTTTCCTAAATCTCCAAGGAAAAGAGGCTGTGCCACAATAAACTTGATGATGCTTATCCTTTGCTGCTCGGTAATATTCATGATTAGCCTCGACAGTATCTTTCTTTTTATTAAAACCTGCTTGAACTCTCTCTACCTCTCCTTCTCGAAATACAACGTATAATACCTCATTCCTCTCTCTTCATCATACCCACGCTCCAGATTCTCTTCGCCTCCCAGCACATTAATCTCAAAATTCTCATCCAACTTGATTCTTGTCACGGCAGCCACCTTCCTGCGCCCTATCACCTCGCTCTTCCCTTGGAAACAGTCCTTAAAATTCATTTCCTGCTTGGTCTGATATTCGTCTGCATACGACATAAAAGCATCCACGGTTCCGCTCTGCTCAAAAGCATGCTGAGCTATGTCCCCCAATGAGACGTTTTCCCCTTCAAGGCTCTCCATCACCCGGTTCATCATCGTGGCCTTTTGGGCCTTGTCGAAATTCTCCGGCAATTGCTTGATAAAACGCTTGCATAGTGACAAAGCCTGCTCCGTCTGGTTATAGTCGTCTTCCGCCCGCTTCAACTGCAGGAAGTCATTCACCCAATATTTTGCATCGCTGCGGTTAGAGTTATCAACTACGCATACCACGTAGCCGTCCTCTTCCTGTGTGTTGAATATCAAGCATCCCTTGTCCAGTTTGTTGATGCTCATTCCCGTCTGGCTTTCCACACTGAAACCACCTGACACGGGATTAATCTGTATGAACGTGTCCTTATTCTCTGACTTAAACAGTCCCACGGCATCCACTGTTTCCCCATCAAGAATACAGCCCTTCAAGTAGATAACATAGAAGTCACCATGTTTGATATTGGGATGTTCACTCTTCTCATAGAGAAATTTGGCGATATTACGCGACTGCTCGTGAAAACTCTTCTCATCTCCAAATATACTTCTCACATAAGTATAAACCTCATTCAAGGCCAAGTCCGTCGGATGATAGAAATGGTATTTCTCGTCATCTTTGAATGCCATTAGGAAATAGGCTTTCAGTATCTCCGCAAGTGCATCGTTAATCTTCACCGGCTCATCGGAGAGTTCCACGCCCTCTATCGCTGCCTTGTTCCCCACTCGGTGAACCGACAGGCTCGCTATCTTTATATATTCTTTGTACAACATGAAACAACAGTCTTTATGATTTTATACACGTTGGTAGTCTCAAACAGATTATAGCACCAAGCAGCCACAAGAAATACCGCAAAGGCGACAAGCGTCAGTGCCCATATCCAAGTATATCGGTTCTTTTGCCACTGTATATAGTTGCTGTGCGAATCCACTTTCTTGGGGTCGCTGTCTTCGAATATCTTGTCTGCTTCCTCCTTGCTCAACAATGGTTCGTAGCGTTCCCGCAACTGCTTGTAATGCTTGTCATATAGCCTTTCCTTTCTTTCCAACGACGACCTTGAATATACGAGAACAACTGCTGACAGAACTATGAACAGAAACGACAACGCAACCACCTGACTGCTGAATGCTCCCGCCCACTGTCCGTTTGCCACCACTCTCACTACCACAAGTGTTAGGAAGAATGTCCCAAGTCCGACCACGCTTTTACGGAAATCGCCCGTAAAACCTTCAACGATGGAGTTGATTTTATCCTGCAAGGCCAATAAGTCCTTCGACACATCATTGCGCACCTTGATGTACTGCCTCACATTGTCCTGCTCAAATATTCTGAAGTTCGACTTGATAGCACCTAGAGTGGACTCATTTAGCCTCATGCAACCTGGATCCGGACAATTCAGCGAGATGATGTTACGTGCTATCACTAATCGATCGGATGTGTAGCCGCCCGTATAGCACCAATCATAAATTTCAAACCACTGGTCAACGGAGTTTTCGTGAAGCGACATGTCCGCCACTTTTGCACTCTTACTTTCCGATACCAGAGTCTTGAACCCCGACATCCTAATTCTCCATAGTCTCTTTTCTATGACTGAAACATCTGCCACAAAGCAAGCAGACAACAGCAGACATGTCTGGCTGAAATACTTTGCCAGCTCTCCTTTCTTCACGCGCTCTACAATATGCAGGTCTTCAGGCACAAGACATGGCAATTTCATGGTCCACTGACAATACTGTCCACATGTTTCCACGCGCTTCATTTGCTCCTCTTTTCCTTTCAGTGATGGCAGTGCGTCGCCCTTCTTGATGATAGCAATGGTCGCAGTGCTAAATTGCTCATACTCTTCACCCCATATTTCCAGAATCAGCCCATCTTGAAGTTTGTTGTAAAAAGCATTGTAGAACTCTGATATCGCCAGTCCTTTCACATATTCCAGAAACCGTGTCAAATCATACAGCGTCAGTACATTCTCTGTTTTTGTCTTTTCTATAGTATACACAAGTTTGACCTCCGCTTCATGATAGGGTTGCAGCTTCTTTACATCGTAGGCTGTACCTATATCGTCACTTTCCCTGATGTCGAAAAGGTCATCACCTGCGTCATCCAGCAGGCGCAACCTCCAACCGTCACGCTCCGAAACGGCTGGCAGCGATGCAAGCAAATCCTCCTTGGAGGGCTCCTTCGTAAGGGTAAAGTTGAATACACTTTCCCATATCCGGAAGTCTTCACTATAGGCTGCACGTGCGTTATTCCCGAACAATGATGCTATGGAGAATGTCTTATCCCTCATTTTCTTGTCGTCTCTCAATGTTGGCAAGATTCTCTGCATACTTGTAGCCGTCTTCACTCAGGATCATGATATATTTCGTACCGTCATTCTCTTCATGGGGTTTGATGGTACTGCTCAGGTGCGGGATATTCTTCTTCAACACCAGTTCTATATCATCAGTCAACTTTATTTCATTCTTCATTTTGGCCCTGATTTTTGACGGTACCTTTTCGAAACGGCTGTCAAAATCATGTTGCCCTGGCAGAGCCTTGGCCTTTCGTGCCAACTCGTTCATATTCAATCCCTGATGCTCTGGTTGATAGACCGCCAGAATGTTATCTGCATAGTGATCCATCGAGAACTCACCCTCGCTACGCATATAGGCTACCGTCGTATTCCACAGCACCAGATAATCGCTCTTGCTCTTCTTTCTTACCTCATCCAGTATTTTCGATTTCAGGTAGCTGAATGCCTTTTCCGTATTCTCTTCGTTGTTATGGAGCGCTTTCAAGTCCAGGAATTCGTCATACCAATATTTACTCTGCTTGGCATTCACATCAAACGTCACCATGTCGCCAAAAGTAAAGCCTCTAGCATTGACGGTTATGTTTGCTGCATACGACTTGAATATCTTCTTTTTGGTGGGAAGACCGTTTTTCTTCTCACCTGTTGTCTCCTCGATGAATTCCGTATAATCCGCCTTGCAAATTACCATCTTATATTCCGTTTCGGTCATCTTGCAATAGGCTATCAACAGAATACCTTTCTGAATATCAGTGATGTTATGGTAGCGTTGCTGTGCCGCATCCTCCTTCTGGAGCAACCTGCTGGCTATCGACATTGCCCGCGCGTCACGATCATTGTCGTTTACGATGTCACCTATCCAGGTCTTCATCGTCAGTTCACCTTCCTTGAACTCATAACGTCTCTCACCGGCATTATCAGTTATCTGACTGATAATGTCCATCACATAGTCTCTCACGTTGCCTTCATCGTTCAGCGGCTCTTCCTGAACGGTGTTATTCTCGTGATCAATCTTTATCAGTTTTAGATATTCTATTTCCATACACTATATTATTTCTATCGCTTGACGGCAGTGGTCCGCCGTCAGACGCTGTATTTTCTAATATTCAAATTCTCCACTCTAAACTGCACTATCACCTCCCCCAGCGCCTTCTCAATCTCCTTCAGCGGCACTTCGCCGCCCCACATACGGTAGATGTACATCGGCGTGTTGGCACCATACTCCGAGGGGGACGAGATACCCTTGTCCTCCATCCATTGCTTCAGTCGCTCGACTATGTGCTCGTTTGCGTCCATATCTTGTGTGGTAATTGTTTTCTTGTGATTAGTTTGTCGAATCATCGTTATTCACTTCCCTTTCAACACCTTCAACTCCTCGTCTATATTTTGCATAAACACCTGATAATCCAACTTGGCACCAATGACTATATCCTCTATTGTGGCTGTTGCCGATGCGTGGTCAGTCACATATCGGATAATACTCTGCGCCACAAACTTGGCCTCCTTAGCATAGAAAGAGATGTTCTCACAGGAGATAGCCGCATTATGCACAATCATATTCCGAAGTCGGTATATCATCAGTATATCTTCTTTTATCTGCTGGGCCTTTTTCTTCAACCCTTCTCCATCCCGATAAAAAACCTGCAGCTCCGCCAGTTCATCCTTAGCGATATCATTGTTTATGCATTCCATCATCTCTGGGATGGAATTCAGGAAATCAGCGTCACGATAATGGTCACCAGGCTTTAGATTCAAAGCGGCCTTTCGTATAACATCCTCAGTCAAATCATAGTAGTTATTGCTTCGGACAGTGAGATACAGATAGTTTTCATAGATCCCTCTCACGTACCGGTGAAAAAACCATTTGCAGATTACCGAACTCACAACCTCTTGAATCACCTTCACATATGTAATATTCTTCGTTTTATCCAACACTTCGGCCTGCGCCTGGCCACCAATCTTCAACAATCCCTCAACAGCATACCAGCTGTACAACAGAACGTCTTCACTCTTCTCAGCAGCCGAAGCCTTGGCGTACCACCTGGTTGCATTCTTCAGACGCCTCTTCAATGTCTCTCCAACGACCTCCAGAATATGATGCTTTTCAGCCAGGAACTTGAAGCCATCCTCTCTTACACCTGTTAGGTCGAGAGCATCAAGATAGCTCATCATTTCATCTCGCGACGCCATCTGGGGATCATTGCCTTTATTGGAAACACTCGAACTAACCTCATTCCCGTCCACTACAACAGCATAAATGTTTGTTGCCATTGTGACCGGGACTCTTGTCCGATAAGACAGCGTAATCAAATCCAATGCTTCTTCAAGTTTCGAAACTGCTTGAGATTTCGCTTGTCCAAGGCTTCTATAGTGTATAGGGATTGCAGCATTCACCCTATCTCGCCCTTCACACATCTCTTCCACCTGTGATAAAGAGAACTCTCCTGTAACATATTGTTTCTTTTTCGGAGAGTAGATATTAATTTCCCCTATATAATCATCCACCTGACCCTTCAGGCCATTGAGCCTTACCACGAAATACGCATCCCTGGAAGCCATATCATAGTAATACTTTAGCACATCAAGGCACTGATAGACACTCCGGTTATTGATATATTCCCCAATAGCAGCATAGTACTCCTCTTCTGAAGAATAGTCGGACTGTTTCAGCGTCTCAAACTCTGTTGGGGCAGCTATGACGCAGCCTCCCTCCTGAATAGCAACCCCGGGTACATCCGTAGCATACCTTTTTATTTCATCAAGTGCAAAGCCTTCTGCCACATACGCTGCTATTACAAGATGCGTGATTTCATTAATCTTTTTCCTGCTGTCGAAATCATTACTTTTTGTCTCGTCAATGGTCTTAGCCAGCAAATCTACAAGTTGTTCGAAATACTTTTTCTTATCTAGGATAGTCAATAATTGCTTGCAGAGAAGAATACTCGACTCCCGATTCTCCTTGTCACCTAATCGTTGCAACAGACACGTTACTATGGGATGACATAGGGAATGGAACACTCCATCTGTTTTATCCATTTCAGACAAGTGCCTCCTAAAAAAATCGATATTATCTTGATTTGCCAACCCCTGCCCTTCCAATTCATCAATAAGATCTTGCACCAACATCCGTGGCCCAAGTATCTTGAAACTGACATTCTCTTTTTCCGTCAGCTTCTCGATACAATGATCCCAATAGTGTTGCCAATAAGAAAACAGATTCTTAAAGGGCACGCCTAATATCTTGCGTATATGTTCATCCATTTGCCTTGCCTATATATTGTAGTTCATAAAAGATGCCAAGATATTCCAAAATGTCGTGCTTCATTTTGCTCAATGGTCTGTCCAAATACTTTGATGGTATAGATTCTGTCCCAAATAACATCCTATACACCTCTTCCTGACTAAAACCTATCGCGCCAAGATCCCCAGTCATCTGATTATAGAGTTGTAGAAGATAAGTCTTATTATAAGCCTGGGCGAAATCCATCAATTCCTTGACTTCAAGAGACCCATGCATATTATAAATTCTCTCAAGCGCAAACGCTTTGATGGTATTGTCAACATCAGGATGAGTAGCACCATCCCTATCAAGAACTACACTCCATAATCCCTTGTCTTTGTCAGATAATGCTGGGACAAACTTGAATTTAGGATCGTCATCCAGTTGTTCGTAAGGATGCACACATTGCCCTAATTGAAACACCTTATCTCCTTTTGCACCACTGTTGCAAACTGGACAGCTTGGAATCAAATTGTATAGATTCAATGATAATAACGGGAATCTCGATTTCGGGAACCAATGGTCGAATGCGGGTCTGGTTATTCGCTCGTCGTTGTTTTTGCCGCTTACCGTAAATGTATATTGCCTGTTGCAGTAGGTACAGGTGTTGTGTCCTATATGCTCAGCCAGCCAATATGATTTACTTTCCGAACGACTCAGTTGACCTTCATAATCAAAAACACTGGCTAATATGCGCAGCCTTCTTCTGTATCCCTTCGGTAGAGCACTCTGAACAAGATCTGTTTCGCTATAACCACTCACAAACGTTCTCATCAACTGTTCATTGAGATTATGAGCCTCCGTCGGTTTAGCTATCAGTAATTTTTTCAAGGTCTCTGTCTTAACAGGATGATCCACGTTCCAATCCGGGAGGAGTTCCGAGCGGAAACCTTTGTACAACAATGGTGTCTTTCCGCCCCAGTTCTTTACTCTCGACACAAGACCCGGCAGCATCTTATTCACATACTCCGCCTCGAATGCATTATCGATGGTCAGCTTCCACATAATCCAATCCTTTCACTATTCGTCCAGGGCATTCATCTGCTCCTGTAATAAAACCTTCATCGACTCTCTATAATCCTCTTTCTTGTCAGGGAATGTGCGCTTATAATCATCCAGAAGAACACGCCTTATAACAGGTTCTCCAATAAGATTTATCTGCGCAAGAATAACTTCTGGAGGATAAACAAATTTAAACCCATCCACACTGAATTGCAATGCATTGTTTAATGTCTTATACTCTTCAAGGAAAGCATACTCCTCCGGCAAATCTTTTAATGATGGGAAAAACTCGGGAGCCTGCTCCATTCCATTTATCCAACGATAGATTCTTAAGCACTTTGCAATTCGAGTAGTTGTCCATGCTGCCAAGTCTCCAATAGTTCCATTCTTCAAGAAGAATGAAAGCTTAAGCATTTCGTGGATGTTTGAGGCGAAACACGGTAACATTGATGTCCCCTCTCCATCTTTTCTTAATGCCAGAACATTGCTTGAAGGTATGTCCGATAACACAAAAGGTGAATGAGTCACAATGCAGATACTAATCCACTTGATGTTTCTAAGTCTAGCCTGTTTAATACCGTCAAGAATATTCTTTACTAACTGTCTCTGCAATTCTGGGTGATAATATAACTCTACCTCTTCAAGAACCAACTGAACATACGGATAAGCAGCCCGCTCAGAAGAACTTCTATCATTGCTTACGGAATCGAGATTTTTCAGGTGGTAAACAAGAGCACTGGTAGAATAAGCCTGCTGCTTCTCTCCTGAACTCAAATGCTCAAATGAGACATATGCCCCGGTATTAAGTTCAACAAGACCTATTGCTGTATCAAAGAAAGGAGGCGGGATGGATGCTTCTGTGATTAACGAAGATCCTATACTGCTTACCAGTTCAACTCTATGTTCACGAAATGCAATCAACCACCTTTCGTTGATGTCACTAATTCTAACTGTTATCGGGTTATCTTTTGTTTCTCCGTGTATTTCGTATATGTCCCAAATCAGATAGGCGACAGTTCTGAATAATTTATTTGCCACATGCGAATTGTTGGCGATTGTCATTTCCACCAACTTCTTGAATTCCTCATCATTGAAAGGTTCTCCTTTTGTGATAAACTTGTATCTAAAATCCCTATACTCGTCATACGTACTGGCAATCTTCAGTGTTTTATACACAAGGTAATTTATTGCCTGTGTCCGATACACATATGACCGGCTACTTTCCACAATATTAACACCAACAAGTTTATTCCAAGTCTCCAGAAGAATAGCCTTCATTCTATCGTATTCCTCTGTGCCAAACTGTCTGAATCCAAGTTTTTTATGAATGTAATTCAAATCATAGCTGTAGGGCTTTTGCTTGAGATCAAATGATGTAACCCTAAGATGCCCATTAATGACTCTGCCTTCATCGTCCTCCCTGACCATAATGGAGATAAGTCTCTCATAAGCCAGTTTGTTCTCTACATTAATATCGTAGTTACCTTCATAGCGATAGGGTGTCAGCACGATAGGTATTTGATAGCCATCGTTTTTGTGGAAGAGTCCGCTTAACCAACATTTGTCTTCAATAGGATATGGTATTCTCTCTCCTTTTTCATTCTTATTATGCCCGTGTCTGACCTCTATTTCATATTCCTCGCTATTGCACTCAGAGGCAAAGTCGTTAGTGTTATAAGCATAGGCTGATTGATTCAAAACGACTGTATAAAAGAACCTTGGCAATAGCTTTTTCAACGATTGGAAATACGAAGTGTAATAGACACTTCTTATAGGTTTTCCGCTAGCAGGTACTGCTCCTCCGTTTATAATTTCGACTGGTTCCTTGAAAACGATGTAGCCATCTTCCTCATCTTCCTGCAAATGATAGCAGTAAAGCTTTACATTACGTCCGACAACACATAGGCGATAAACATTCTGTTTTAATAGATAATACAATTCGCCCTCAATCCCGTCAATGAAATGCAAATGAGGCCATCCGTAAACCTTTGCAAACTCTCCAAACACAAGTGCCGAAAAGTTATTGATGAGACGCATTTCGAACTCTATCAAGGAACTTTTACCCGCACCGTTTTCACCGACGATTGCAGAGACCACTATATGCGGAGAAGAAACATCCCCAGCCATATAATAATCATAGATGGTCTTCCTATACCTATCTTTGTTAACCAAGATTCTGTCATCAAGTACCTCAAAACCATCAAGAAGGTAATATGGCTTACCTGAGACAAGTTTTCTCTTGCCTATACTAGACTCTGTGTTCACACGAACGGCAAAGACATAGAACGCATCATCCAGCTCTGGCCCTTCCAATGGAACGTTTTGTATGCGTTTAAGCAGCCGTTCTGCTTTTGCTATTTCGTGAGGACTCATAGACCTTGCTTTCTTTTACTTCTTCAAACTACATCTTTTTATTTCACTTCCATACGCTCACCGGACTCATTGGTATGTTTCTTCTTTTCCGATTCCTCCTTCAGAACTTTATCTTCAATTTGTAGTCCGAGTTTTTATAGTTCCGCAAAATTGTGTACAAACTCGTATGTTTCCCTACTACACTTACCTGCCTTATAGCCTTATTCATTAACTTTAAACTATCAACTATCAACTCAACTTCTCCCCCTCACCCCATTCCAAACCATCAGACCCCAGACCTTGAGCGAATCCAGAGGGAAGACGAAGAGGTGGCGGAGGGTGTCGCAGGTGTAGCGCCAGGTGGAGACGGCGGAGCTGACGAGGAAGGATTTCTGGCGGAAGGTGTTGTCCCTGTTGTGGCCGAAGTTGCCGGTCCCTAAAATGAAGTTCATAATGCTAACCGTTTTCGTTATGGTCATCGTTTTCGTTAACGTTAACGTTATCGTTCCCTCCCCTTCATCGCCTCGTCCAGCCGCTCCTCATAGGCCTGCTGCTCACGGCGACGCTTGCTGCCCCAGCTGGGCGTGAGAAACAAGTACTTGAAGCCCTCCCAGAGGCCCTTGAAAAACCCTTTTGCCGTCATAATACATTCACAGTTATTTGTTAAACGCAGAATGGCCGATGATATATACCTACCACCAGCCCTTCTCTAAATTCTTAACTTTCAACTACCCACCATCGCCCCCTTAATCGTCTCCACGATATACCGCACATCCTCGTCACTCACATACGGGCCGGCGGGCAGGCACATGCCCACCTTGAAGATGGATTCAGAGACGCCGTTCAGATAGCACGGCACGCCTTTATAGCAAGGCTGCTTATGCATCGGCTTCCACACGGGACGGGCCTCGATCTGGGCTTGGTCCATCACTACACGCAGGGCCTCCACATTGTCATTCGGCTGACAATCGGTGACAGCTGACGAAGCCATATGGATCACACCCGCAGCACCTCCCACGGCACCCTTGACGATCGTCTTATATGCATTCTCCTGCCCTTTGATGCGCACCTCCGGGTCGATGGTAATCGTGCAGAGCCAGTAGTTAGAATCATAATCGCCGCCAGCGGGCTGGGAATGAACATGCACTCCAGGGACGTCCTTCAGCAGATCCTCATACTGCTTCTGCACATGCTTATGATGCGCCAAATGCTGCTCCACCACCGTCATCTGTCCTCTGCCGATACCCGCACAGATATTCGACATCCGGTAGTTGTAACCGATCTTCTCGTGCTGGTAGTACGGATAGCTCTCGCGGTACTGTGTGGCATACATCATAATTTCGCGCCAATGGTCTTCATCTTCCGTAATCAGTGCACCGCCGCCGGAGGTCGTGATCATCTTATTGCCGTTGAACGAAAGCACGCCATACTTGCCGAACGTCCCCAGCACCTGACCCTTATACTTCGAGCCGAAACC
>CACZHP010000030.1 GCA_902780935.1 uncultured Bacteroidia bacterium
TCAGGAGGACGCTTCGAAGGTGACGGGGTGACACCCCTGGAAGGACTCCGGGAGGCTTTCGAAGGGTCCGCGCAAGTTATCCTGAACAAAGGGGGACAGGACGTCAGGTCTCTCGCTGGCTCTTGCGACGTGTTGTTCTTCTTCCCTTCGATAATCGAGGATGAAGGTCGTGACCGCAGCAGCTTCAAGCTTCCGGCGGCGAAGGTCCGTGACCGGGATGTGACCGGCGGACTGGTCATTGACTTCCAGCGGGCTCAGGACATCACTATCGACCAGGAGAAGATGGTGAGGGATCTGATAGCCACCGGGAAACCCGTGATCGTCGTCCTTCAGAACGGCGGTATCATCGACATCACCGATTGGGTGCATGGAGCGGCCGCGGTCCTCGAGGCTTGGTATCCCGGAGAGCAGGGCGGTAAGGCGATAGCTGATATCGTGACCGGAAAGAGGACTCCCGGAGGACGCCTTCCAATAACCTGGTCCAAGGACATCGGCCAGACGCCGATGTACTACTCAATCAAGCCCAGCGGGCGCGGGTACGGTTATATCGAGAATGACGGCAAGCCCCTGTACCCGTTCGGCTATGGACTGAGTTATACGACCTTCGAATATAGCGACTTCCAGATTCCTGAATCCCTCGGGAAAGAGGAGGCTCTTAAAGTCAAGGTCAAGGTGACCAACACCGGAGATATGGAAGGTGACGAGGTTGTCCAGGTTTATATTCACGATGTGAAAGCTTCCGTGGTCAGGCCGATGAAAGAGCTGGCTGCCTTCAAGCGCGTCTCGTTGAAACCTGGGGAAAGCAAGATTGTGGATCTTGAGATCCCTTACCGCCGCTTCGCGATGTGGGACAAGGACATGAAGTTCGGTGTCGAGGAAGGATGGTTCGAGGTCTGGCTGGGGAAGAACGCTGATGATAAAGCTCTTCCCGGTGGACGTGTTTTCGTGAAATAACGAACATGGTTCTGTTTTTACGAAAAGAATAATTATATTTAAAATTAATAACACATGGACAGAAGGGATTTCATAAAAGTTTCCGGTGCTGCCGCTGCCGGCTTCGCCTTGGCTGGTTGCTCCCCTAAAGACACCTCATGGGGAGAGAAAGAGCAGAAGTTGTTCGGTGACAAGAAGAAAGGCCATTTCAGTCTGACGCAGATATCTTCCGCCACGGATACTATTGGCGAGTCTTATCTTATGAAGACAGCAGGAGGGAAGGTCCTTATGGTCGATGGCGGTTACGCCTCGGACGTGCCGGTTCTTAGGGAGCATATCATGAAGGCGGGAGGTCATGTGGACCTGTGGTTCATCACCCACCCACATGAGGACCACATGGAGGCCTTGGCCACAATCCTGAATGACATGGGAGAGATAACCATCGACAAGGTGGTGTATTCCAGGGTGACAGACGAGTTCCTCAACTGTGAGCCGGGCAGCGCCGACAACGCCAGAGGATACTACAGGGCCATTGACAATCACATCGGCAAAACAGATTTCCTGGACATCCACCGGGGTGGTCAGCGTTTCGACATTGACGATGTGGGAGTCATGGTGCTTGGAGTCTCGAATATGTCCTTGAAGAGCAAGAACTATAACAACCAGTCCATGGTCGTGAGAGTCTGGGACGACGTTAAGAGCGTGGTATTCCTTGGAGACGCCCACATTGAATGCGGAAATAACCTTCTGGCCGATTACCGGGACTACCTCGATTGCGATTATCTTCAGATGGCCCATCACGGCCAGAGCGGATGCACCGAGGAGTTCTACAAGACTATCAATTTCAGGGTATGCCTTTGGCCAACACCCTCGTGGGTTTGGGAACCGGCCCCTGAGAATGACTGGATTAAGACCCGGGACACCCGCCGGTGGATGGACGAGAAGGGCATCAAGGAGCACCACGTGAGCTGCCTTGAGAAGGATTGGACGTTGGAATAGGATGATATTATGAAGAGATTTTTACTTTGTTTATGTGTGGCCGCCGTGTTCTCATCGTGCGGGAAGAAGGAGGCTGTGGTATCACTCCCGGAAGGCGATCTCAGGATCGAGCCCGTCTCGGAGGCGGCTATCCGGGTGAGATTGATTCCGGAAGGGGCGCGTGATCTGGGAGAATTGATATTCACTCAGAGTGTGAAGGCTCCGAAGTATAGCGTACGCCGCTCCGGCGGGGATCTGCTTGTCAGCACTTCGAAGATGTCAGCTGAATACAACGCCGCTACTGGAGCGATTGTGTTCAAGGATGCGGCGGGGAACGTTCTTCTGGAAGAGAAAGCTGGCGGAAGGTCAGTCGTCGCATCTGAGGTTCAGGGGGAGAAGACCTTCGCTGTCAGCCAAGCTTTCGTTTCCCCAAAGGGAGAGCACCTTTACGGCACAGGCCAGTTCCAGGACGGTCATCTCGACATCCGGGGGCTGACCCGCCGCCTGACGCAGGTCAACACTCAGATTTCGGTGCCGATGGTCATCTCCAGCAAAGGATACGGCCTTTTATGGCACAATTACGGACTGACTGATTTCAATCCTTCCGACCTGGGCGTCAAGATGGAACTTGACCGGAAAGGCATATCCACCGACAAGGTCAATGTCACGAGCACTTCCGGGAACCTGCTTGAAATAAGGCAGTTTGACTCTTTTATCTCTGAAGTGGACCTCCCCGTCGACGCTGAATACGGTTTCCTCCTCGATGTTGGAAGGTCAATGGCAAGAAAGCATTACCTTGCCATTGACGGGGAGCCTTTGATAAACCTGTCTAATTTCTGGCTTCCTCCGACGTCAGCGGCAAAGGCCACACTCTCCGCCGGGAAGCATAAGATAGAGGTTCTCGCGGCCGAAGGCGATGCCCCTGTGGTTTACTGGAGAAAGGTTACGGATGAGACAGTGTTCTCCTCCCCGGTTTCAGAGGGGTTGGACTACACTGTATTCGCCGGAGGTGCTGATGAAGTCATGAAGTCATACCGCTCTCTTTCCGGCCATGTGCCGGCGATGCCCGACTGGATATTCAAGTACATCCATTGCAGGGAACGTTTCGCCTCCCAGGAAGAGCTGCTCTCTGCGGCCAGGAGGTTCCATGAGGAGGGGATTCCCGTCGGAACCATCGTCCAGGACTGGCAATGGTGGGGAAAATATGGCTGGAACTCCATGAAGTTCGATGAAGATTACTATCCGGACCCGGCCGCCATGGTCAAGGAGGTTCATGACCTGGGAAGTCATGTCATGCTTTCCGTCTGGTCAAAGGTGGACAAGAATTCTGAGTTCGGCCGCGGGATCGCTGACGGAGGATACTATATCGACGGCACCGATTGGGTCGATTTCTTCAAGCCAGAGGCTGCGGCGTTTTATTGGAAGAACTTCAGTGAGAATCTTTTGCCTACCGGCATAGACGCCTGGTGGCAGGATGCCACGGAGCCTGAAAACGATGACCTCGCCGGCCGTCGGATCGGCAATGAGGGCATCCCCGGGGAGTTCTATCGGAATGTCTATCCGCTCAAAGTCGTCCAGACTGTTTATGAAGGCCTTCGCCGGGATGATCCGGATCGCCTTCCCGTGATCCTGACCAGAAGCGGCTTCGCCGGCATGCAGCGCTATGGAGCGATGACCTGGAGCGGTGACGTGGGTGCCGACTGGGCTTCTTTCAAGACGCAGATCGCGGCCGGTCTTGGGCAGATGGCCGCCGGGCTGCCCTGGTGGACCTACGATGCCGGAGGCTTCTTCCGCCCTGTCCCTCAGTACACCGACGCGGATTATCAGGAGCGCATGATCCGTTGGATCCAGACGGCCGTATATCTCCCGTTCATGAGGGTTCACGGATACCAAAGCCGTACAGAGCCTTGGGAATACTTCCCCGAGACCGAGAGACTCTTCAAGGCGGCTATCCAAAGGCGTGAGGCCATGATGCCGTATATCCTTGAGTGCGCCAGGAAGGTCAGCGAGGAGGATTACACCATGATGCGTCCCCTCGTTTTCGATTTCCCCGATGACGAGGAGGCTCTCCGGCAGGACTGTGAGTTCATGTTCGGACCTGACTATCTGGTCTGCCCTGTCACCGAAGGTCATGTTGACTCATGGAGAGTCTATTTGCCTGTAAACGCCGGTGGATGGGAATATCTTAAGGACGGAAGTCATTATGAGGGAGGACGTTACGTCGATGTGCCCGTTGATATGGAGAATATCCCTGTGTTCAAGAGAGTTAAAGAGTAAAGATAAGTGAGTTATGAAGAGAATCCTGACAGTTGTTTCGATTTGTGTCGCCGCTTTCGTCGGTACGACACTGGCCAATGCCCAGAAGTTGCCTTACCAAGATGAGAGCCTCCCGATAGAGAAGAGGGTAGATGATCTGCTCGGCCGTATGACCGTGGATGAGAAAATAGACTTGATGAGAGCCACATCCCCCGCTAACGAGCGTCTCGGGATCGCCAAATATTACCACGGCAACGAAGCCCTTCACGGGGTTGTCCGTCCCGGCAATTTCACGGTCTTCCCCCAGGCTATAGGACTTGCGGCGAGCTGGGATCCGGACCTGCTCTATAAGGTCACGACCGCCATTTCCGACGAGGCCAGGGCCCGCTGGAACGAGCTTGGGGAAGGAAAGCTTCAGAAGAACCAGTTCAGCGACTTGCTGACCTTCTGGTCCCCGACCATCAATATGGCGCGTGATCCCCGCTGGGGCAGGACTCCCGAGACCTATGGCGAGGATCCCTTCCTCACCGGGGAGATGGGAACCGCTTTCGTCAAGGGACTTCAGGGAAATGATCCCAGATACCTTAAAGTCGTCTCCACCCCAAAGCATTTCGCCGCCAACAACGAGGAACACAACCGCTTCGAATGCGACGCCGAGATCTCCGAGAAACAGTTGAGGGAATATTACTTGCCGGGTTACGAGGCTCTTATCCGCAGGGGTAAGGCCGCGTCGATCATGGCCTCATACAACGCCATCAACGGCATCCCCTCATCGGCCAACCCCTGGCTCCTTACTAAGGTGCTGAGGGACGAATGGGGTTTCCAGGGCTATGTCGTCTCCGACTGCGGAGGCCCTTCCACCCTGGTTGAGGACCACCACTATGTGGCCAAGAAAGAGACTGCAGCGGCACTTTGCCTTCTTTCCGGGCTTGACTTGGAATGCGGTGATAACTACTACATTGAGCCTCTGAAGAAAGCCTACAAACTGGGCATGGTGAAGGATGAGGACATCGACCGCGCCGCCCGCAGGATCCTGACTGCCAGGATGCGTCTTGGCATATTCGATTCCGGAAAGGACAATCCTTACACCAAAATATCCCCTGATGTGATCGGTTCTGAGGAGCATCAGGCTCTCGCCCTTGAGATGGCCGAGGAGGCCATAGTCCTTCTGAAGAACGAGAAGAACATGCTGCCGCTAAGGAAGGGGAAGGTCCGCTCGGTCGCCGTGGTCGGCATCAACGCCGCCTCTTGCGAATTCGGTGACTATAGCGGCACTCCCGCCTCGACTCCGGTCTCGATCCTCGACGGCATCAAGGATGCTGCCTCGAAGCAGAACATCAAGGTCAATTTCGCTCCTTGGAAGACCGCGGCCGACGGGATGGAGCTGATCGCTCCAGAGTTTTTCCCCGGAGGGCTTAAAGCTGAGTATTTCAGCGGTACGGAATTAAAGGGAACCGCCAAAACCAGGACTGACCGGTGGATCAATTTCGAGCCCAACAACCAGGCTCCGGATCCATTCCTCCCCGCATCTCCCCTCAGCATCCGCTGGACGGGAACTCTCAAGCCGACAGTCTCTGGAGAATATGAGCTCAGTTTCACCTCCGACGACGGTTGCCGCCTTTGGGTGGACGGCAAGCTTTTGATTGACGCCTGGGGTGGACACCAGGTCCGCTCGGACAACGCCAAGATCAATCTTGAGGCCGGCAAGGAATACTCTGTCAAGGCGGAGTACTGGAACAATATGGACTATGCGGCCGCGAAACTCAGCTGGAGGCCTCCGGTGCTTGACGGTCAGGGTCGTATAGCTCTCTATGGAAAGGCCGGCGAGATGGCAGCCAAGAGCGATGTCGTGATCGCGGTGATGGGCATCAACAAGACCATCGAGAGGGAAGGCAAGGACAGGGAATACCTGACCCTTCCGGCCGACCAGCAGGAGTTCCTCCAGGAGCTTTATCATATCAACAAGAATATCGTCCTGGTACTGGTCGCAGGAAGCTCGCTCTCCATCCTCTGGGAGGACAAGAATCTTCCTGCCATCGTCAACGCCTGGTACCCCGGTGAGAAGGGCGGCACAGCCGTGGCCGAGGTTCTTTTCGGCAAGTATAATCCTGCCGGAAGGCTGCCTTTGACCTATTACAACAGAATCGAGGATCTTCCTCCTTTTGACGATTATGACATCACCAAGCGAACCTACAAGTATTTCGAGGGGGATGTCCTTTATCCTTTCGGTTATGGCTTGAGCTACAGCACCTTCCGCTATTCCGACCTCAAGGTTGAGGATAAGGGTGATTCCGTCGAGGTCACTTTCAGGCTGAAGAATACCGGCAAATACGACGGCGATGAGGTCGCCCAGGTCTATACCCGCCTGCCCGAGTACGAGGGCAAGGCTCCCATCAAGGAACTCAGGGGCTTCAAACGTGTCCACCTCAAGAAAGGTGAGACCAAGACAGTGACCATCCCGCTCCGCCGCGAGGATCTTCGCTATTGGAGCGAATCCCAGGGTAAATTCATTGTCCCTGAGGGACTTCCCGAGGTGATGGTGGGCGCTTCTTCCGCTGACATACGTCTGAAAACCGAATAACTGGAATTGCCATGAGAAGATTCTTAGGTTTGTCTCTTTCCCTGATGCTTCTGCTTGGAGCGTCGGCGTGTTCCGAGAAAACTACCCAAAACCCGTCAACCACCGACCTTGCGGGGATGTTCGCCCAGCCCCCGATCGAGTACGGCCCCTATGTCTGGTGGCATTGGATGGGTCCCAATTTCTCCAAAGAAGGAATACGGAAAGATCTTGAGGCGATGAAGGCGTCAGGGATAGCCGGAGCCACGATCTTCAATCTCACCTCCGCCGTCCAGGAGTCAGAGGCGGCTGTGGGTAACAACCCGTGGCCGGACCAGACTTACCGTAGCCCCAAGTATTGGGAGGCGATCGCTTACGCCGCTCAGGTGGCGGATGAGCTCGGCCTGAAGGTTGGTCTCCACAATTCCCCCGGTTACAGCACCACGGGAGGTCCCTGGATCGATGAGGACAAGGGAATGCGGACAGTGGTCTCCAGCTCTACAGCGGTGACTGGAGGCCGTAAGGTAAAGGTCTCACTACCTGTGCCTGACCTGCCATCCTTCTCATTTTACTCCGGTTTCACGGCCAAGGCGACCAAGTTCAACGACATCGCCGTGATGGCCGTTCCGGCGAAGAAGGATGCCAACAAAGATGATGTCATCGACCTGACTGGCAATATGGACGCTTCAGGTACCCTCACCTGGGATGCCCCAGGAGGAAAGTGGACGGTTTTCCGTATCGGTCATGCCTGCACGATGGCTTTCCCCCATCCGGTGCCGGAAGAGCTGATCGGCAAATGCTTGGAGGTGGACAAGATGAACGCCGAGCTGAACGCCTTCCATTGGGACAACGTGCTGGATCCGCTGGAGGAACATGTCGGGGAATATTTCGGGAAGTCATTCACCCACTTGCTGATAGACAGCTATGAGGCTGGCGACCAGAATTGGACCGAAGGGTTCAGGGAGGAGTTCATCAAAGACCATGGGTACGATCCCGTGCCGATGTTCGCCCTTAAGGGTGTGTCTCCCGGTGCGGAGGATGTGAAGAAGTTCGACGAGGACATGAAGGCCACTATCAGCAGGCTTTTCATTGACAATGGTTTCAAAGTCGCCCGGGACAAGATCCACGCGAAGGGTCTTAAGCTGTTCTGGGAGCCGTATTCAGGACCTTTCAGCACCGCCCAGTCTGTCGCGCTGGCTGATCTCCCGATGGGAGAGTTCTGGACTTACAGCAACGGCGGGATCAGCAGGACCATTGTTGACGAGGCAAAGAAGGCCGGCATCAATATCGTTGGGGCTGAGGCCTTCACCGGCTGGCCTACCAACAGCCATTACACCGAGGACCCCGCCTACTTGAAGAAGTCGGCTGACGGGACCTTCCTTTCGGGAACCAACCTGCTCTTCCTCCATCACTGGGTCCACCAGCCGTTTGACGACCGGTACCAGCCCGGAATGGGCATGGGATGGTGGGGTACCCACTTCGGCCGCAACCAGACCTGGTTCGAGCCGGGTAAGGAGTTCTTCCGCTATTTGACCCGCTGCCAGATGATGCTCCGTCAAGGGGTTCTTGAGGACAGGGCGGAGAACTGGATCCACAGGAAGACCCCCGAGTCGGACATTTTCTTCACAGCCAACCATAAAGACTCCACAATCACTGTCGCTCTCGCTCCTTGGAACGCTTCCTGCCGCCCGGAGATGTGGGATCCTTACACAGGAAAGATCTCCTGGGCAGGCGGACAGGAAGGCACGGCTCCCGACTCGCTCCGAGTGACCCTCGAACCGGGCAAGTCCATGTTTGTGGTCCTGAACCATGGAAAGTCGTCTTATAAGAAGGCTCCTGTCTATGTCGCCAAGTCGAGCGTGACAAGGCCTGTAGGAAATGTGTGGGATGTGGACCTTAATCCCAAGTTGGACGAGCCGTTCTCGATAAAGCAGTATAAACTCAAGGATTTCAGCAGGTCCAATGATGAGAGGCTCAACTATTTCGCCGGCACCGCGACCTATACCACCACAGTCAAGCTTGACAAGGGCGACCTTGCCAAGGACAAGCGGATCGTCATCAGTCTGGGTAAGCTTAACGACATCGCGGAGGTGACGATCAATGGGAAGAAGGCCAGCACGCTCTGGTATCCTCCTTTCAAGGCGGACATCACATCTTTCCTCAGAAGCGGGGAGAATACCATCTCTGTCGCCGTAACTACCAACTGGGCGAACAGGCTGATCGGGGACGAGCGGTACAAGGCTGATTTCGAGTGGGGCTACGACCGTGGCGAGACCTTCGGAAGAGGGATCAAGGCATTCCCCGAGTGGTTCATGAAGGACACCCCTCGGCCTTCAAAGGACCGTAAGGGCTTCGTCATCTGGACATATTTTCGTCCGGAATCCAAACTTGAGCCCGCTGGTCTGGTGGGTCCCGTTCAACTTGAGATACAAAGCTTATAATGAAGAAGTTGGCCATATTATTCCTCCTTGGGCTGTCCTGCCTGACTGCGGTCGGGCAGGCGAATAAGGAGTTCATTGCCCCGGTTGTCTGCCCGGAACCGGTCTCGTTCCAGGTGTCTCCCACTGAATATGCCCCGCTGAAGACGATTGAGCTCTATTGCCCCGACGAGAACGCTCCCATCTGGGCGGAGAGGCATCTGAAGGAGTGGTACGGGAATATGGCTCCGGAAGTCGTTCCTGCCCTTGGCAGCAAAAGATGGGGCAAGGAAGGTGAGTATCAGCTCGATGTCACCAAAAAAGTCGTGACCATCAGGGCCGGGTCGTTGCAGGGAGTCCGCTACGCCTTATATTCGTTGAGGCAGCTTGCGATTCCCGCCAGAGGTACTTCCAGTGTGCGGGGGTGGATTGTTCCGGTCGGGTCCGTCAAGGACGCTCCTTCCCTGGACTTCCGGGGGATCCACATCTGCTGGTTCCATGAGACCGAGCCATGGGAGGTAGAGCGGCTTGTCCGGCTTGCCGCCTATTATAAGCTGAACTACGCCGTGATCGAACCATGGGGCTCCTTCAAGAGCGATGTGGCTCCGTGGTACGGTTGGCCTGACGGATCGATGACCAAGGAAGAAGTCAAGAGGCTAAAGGCGATCGCTGATGATCTGGGAATCACCCTGATCCCGCAGATCAATGTGTTCGGCCACGCTACCATGGCCCGTGGAGGGGCCGGGAAACATGCCGGTCTGGATTTCAATCCGGAGTATCAGCCTTTGTTCGAGCCCTCAGGAGGATGGAACTGGTGTCTCTCCAACCCGGAGGCCACCAAACTGATCCAGGACTTGATCGCCGAACTGCATGAGGCTTTCGGCAATCCGCCGTATTTCCACATCGGAGGCGATGAGGCTGATCCGCCAAGTTGCCCTGAGTGTATCAAACACCCTTATTCAGAACTGTTTCTGAATCATGTCAAGGCTATCCGGGAGGCGATTGCGGCCCGAGGGGCGAAAGCCATGATGTGGCACGACATGCTTCTTGAGAGAGGGGATGACCGTTGGAGAGGTTTTTACGCGAATGGTACTCCCCAGACAGCGGCCGGCTTCTTAGGGTTCCCGAAGGATATCGTGATCTGCGACTGGTTCTATGGGGGCGCTAAAGACTCCTATCCCACATTGGATTATTTCCGGGGGCTTGGTTTTCCTACCCTGACCTGTCCCTGGATGGACAGGGGAGGCACCGTCTCCCAGGGCAGGTATGCCCATGAGGTGGGCTTGGATGGCGTTCTGGGAACTTTGTGGCATCATTATTTCGGCGATGACCTTGTGAGCATCTATTTCACGCTGGCTAATACCGCCTGGAAAAAAGATCCCTCATACTCAAGGAGCTCCTATCTTGTACAGACCCATCTCCGGCAGGTCGGCTGGGACATGAAGGTCAAGGACCCGCGTCGGACTGGAGTTTACTATGACGAGATCCCGCCGGAGCCATTCCTGGATAACTAAGCTTGATTACATTTTGAAGACCAGGGTTTTATATTATTTGATAGCTATCGCCTCGCTTTTCCTGGCCTCCTTCCCTTCGGAAGCGCAGGAGGGCGAGGACAACACTTTCGGCGGCTGGGAGTTCCTCGAAGTCAACCACGATTTCGGTAAGAGTCCCTTCTTCGCTACTTTTTATTACGAGCACGATAACTACCAATATAGCCGTCTGGAGTGCTGGTACACCCGTACCACATTGGGAGTCAAGCTGCTCCCTTGGCTTAAGGCCGATGTCGCCTACGACTTCATCAGGGAGCCATCCTTCCTGACCCACAAGGCTGTGGCCGATCTGACGGCCACCCTGAAACAAGGGGGACTGAAAGTGTCGATCCGGGAGCGCTACCAGCATGGATGGACTCCCGAGATCGGAGAGCAGAGCGATGTGCTGCGTTCCAGACTCAAGGTCCAGTACGCTATTCCCGGAAGCAGGTTTAGCCCTTATCTCGCCGCCGAGGTCTTCACCTGGGGCGATAAATGGAAAAAGACCAGGCACTATGTGGCCTGCGACTACGACATCTCCAAGGCCGTCCAGTTTGAGGCTTATTACCTTTACTATGCGTTCAATGGTGTTCCTGCCGAGCATGTCATAGGTTTGGGGATTAATATAAATATTTAATAATCAAGATAATAAAGGATAGACAATGAAACGTTTTTTTGTTTTGATTCCTGTTATGGCTGCCGCGGCGATATTAGCCTCCTGCAATAGCCAGGTCTCGAAAGAGGGCGCGTCTCCAGTCCGAGGGTCGGAGTTCGTCTCTGAATATCTCATCCCGACTCGGGTTGTCCTGACCGAGGGTCCGGTAACCTCTCCGGAGGTACTGACCATGCCTTATCCAGGCCAGGTTTCCACATCTGAGGAGCACATGACGGAGTTTGGCCCCGGAGGGTCTGTCCTTCTCGATTTCGGGAAAGAAATCCAGGGCGGCATCCAGATTACCCGGGCGATGTACGGAAGCCATGATCCGGCCAGGTTCCGGCTGGTACTTGGAGAATCCGTGAGCGAGGCGCTAAGTGATGTGACCGAAAAGGGTAGTACCGCCACAAATGACCACGCTGTCAGGGACTTCGAGATCTCAGTTCCTTGGCTTGGTGCAGCTGAATATGGCAACAGCGGCTTCCGTTTCGCAAGGTTGGACTATCTTGGCGATGATGAGCAGACCGCCCTGGTGGCTGTCCGCGCGATCTCCAAGTACAGGGATATCCCTTATCTTGGTTCTTTCCATTGCAGCGACAAGAGGCTCGACAACATCTGGCAGACCGGAGCCTACACTGTTCATCTCAACATGCAGGAATATCTTTGGGACGGAATCAAGCGTGACCGTCTTGTCTGGATAGGGGACATGCATCCTGAGGTTATGACTGTCGGAACCGTATTCGGGAACCATGAGGTTGTCCGCAAGAGCCTGGACTATGTCAGGGAAGGGACTCCTGAGGGATGGATGAACGGAATATGCTCATACTCACTGTGGTGGATTATCATTCACCACCATCTCTACCAGTGGTACGGGGACATGGATTATCTCCAAGAGCAGAAAGGGTATCTCATGACCCTGCTTGAGAAAGTGCTCGACAATATCGACGGGTCCAAGGAGAATTACACTGACGGTCGCTTTATCGACTGGCCCTCCAATGACAAGCCGGATGTCATCCACGCCGGTCTTCAGGCCCTCACCGTCAGGGCTCTGGAGGCTGGTGCCGAGATGTGCGAGTGGCTGAATGACGAGTATTTACGAGAGAGATGTTCCAAGGCTGCCGCTCGCATGAGGGAATATGTTCCCGATGCCGTAGGTAACAGCCAGGCTGCGGCCCTTCTCTCAATCCAAGGAATGATGGATGCGGAAGAGGCCTCGAAGATTATCCTCGAAAACGGCCCCGAGAAGTTCACCTCTTTCATGGGTTACTACCTGCTTGAGGCTCTTGCCAAGGGTGGGCATTACGCCAAGGCGATGGATCTGATCTCCAAATATTGGGGTAAGATGCTTGATCTTGGAGCCACCACTTTCTGGGAGGACTTCAACTATGCTGACGCCGAGAATGCCGCCAGGATCGACGAGATTGTCCCGGAAGACAAGTTCGACATCCACGCCGACGGAGGAGCGTGGTGCTATGTGGGTCTGCGCCATAGTTTCTGCCACGGCTGGGCTTCCGGTCCCACGACTTGGCTGAGCCGTCATGTCCTGGGTATTGAACCGGTCGGAGTCGGGTTCAAGCAGGTCAGGATCGAGCCTCACCTCGGCGACCTCCAGTGGGCCGAGGGCACCTTCCCCACGCCTTACGGGGTCATCTCAGTCCGTCATGAGAAGAAAGCCGACGGGACCGTCGTTTCCGACATCAAGCTTCCGAAGGGAATTAAGCGAGTGAAATAATTAATATTCAAAGAGATATGAAAAAGATAGTTTCAGCGCTGCTCGCGGCGAGCCTGCTTATCCTCGGCTCCTGCGCCGGTAACAAGGCAACAGAATCCATTCCTCTCCCGGAACATCCGAGACCGGACTTCGAGAGGGCTGAGTGGATCAACCTCAATGGCCATTGGGCCTTCACCTTTGACGAGGCGGTAGCCGGGAAAGTGCTTTCTGGCGGCGACTTGACTGCCATGACTGAACGGATCCTGGTTCCTTTCCCTTGGGGCTCAAAGCTTTCCGAGGTTGAGGACAAGGGTGACATCGGCTGGTATGGCCGCGAGATCAAGGTCCCGTCCTCATGGAAGGGCAAAAGGGTCTATCTCGTTGTCGGAGCCTCCGACTGGGACACCCAGGTGTGGCTGGACGGCAAGGAGGTCGGACGCCATCAGGGTGGCTACACACCTTTTGAGTGCGAGCTTAAGGACGTGACCTTCGGGAAGAACCAGACCTTGATCATCAAGGCTGATGACACCAAGAATGATTCCCATCTTTATGGCAAGCAGGGGTACGGCAACGCCCGGGGCATCTGGCAGACAGTTTATCTTGAGGCCAGGGGAGAGAACTACATCAGTTCCCTTCATTTCAGCCCGGACATCGACAACTCCTCGGTCCAGGTGGATGTCGCCCTCGCCGCCCCTGCCGCCCAGGGTGAGACTTTCAAACTCGAGTTCAAGACCGGCGGCCAGGAAACTTTCACTTCTGACATCAGCGGCAAGGACAAGGCGAGTTTCGTGATTCCGATCAAGGATCAGCACCTTTGGGACCTGGAAGATCCCTTCCTTTACGAGGTCAAGGCTTCGATCAAGGATGATTCCGTGGACAGCTACTTCGGCCAGAGGAAGATCGGAACCGTGAAATTCCCGGGAGCCGACTATAAATACGTGGCTCTCAACAACAAGCCTATTTATCTGCAGCTTTGCCTTGACCAGAGCTACCATCCGGAAGGCTTCTACACCTTCCCCAGCGACGAGTTCATGAAGAATGAGATCCTGCTCTCGAAGAAGCTCGGCCTGAACGGCAACAGGATCCACATCAAGGTGGAGATCCCACGCAAACTTTACTGGGCGGACAAACTCGGTCTGCTGATCATGGCCGACACCCCCAACTTCTGGGGTGAGCCGATTCCCGAGGCCCGCCAGGATTGGGAGCACTGCCTCCGGGGCCAGGTCGAGAGGGATTTTAACCATCCGTCAATATTCGCGTACGTCAATTTCAACGAGACATGGGGACTTTTCGACAAGGACCATGTGTACACCAAAGAAACCCAGGAGTGGGTGCGCTCGATGTACCGCCTGACCAAGAGTCTCGACCCGACTCGTCTTGTCGAGGACCAGAGCGCCTGTAACCAGGACCATGTCGAGTCGGACATCAACTCATGGCATTCCTATAAGCCCGGCTGGGATTGGGACAGGGAGATCAAATACTATTGCGACAACACCTATCCCGGCAGCCATTTCAATTATATTGGCGACAATGTCCAGACAGATGTCCCCATGATCAACAGCGAGTGCGGTGACGTGTGGGGATATCACGGAAGTGCCGGCGACTGCGACTTTACCTGGGACTACCACATCATGATCGACGCCTTCCGCCGCAACCCCAAGTGCGCCGGTTGGCTTTACACAGAGCATCACGATGTCATCAATGAGTGGAACGGCTATGTCCAGTACGACCGCTCCCCAAAGATCGACGGTCTGGACGACCTCGTTCCCGGAATGACCGTCTCTGACTTCCAGAGCCTGTATTATATTTCCCCCATGAAATATCTCTGGACCGTCAACAAACCTGGTGATCAAGTTCCTCTCTCCTTCTACGGCTCATTCATGACGGAGAAGAATCCCGGAAAGCTTTCCCTGGAGACGGAACTCGTTGGTTACAACAGTCTTGGCGAGTTCAAGGAATATGAGAAGAATTCAATTCCCGTGACCTTTGAGCCTTGGCTCAGCAAGCCGGTGGCGAGCCAGAAAGTCCGTGTTCCCGAGGAGAATGGCCTGTACTGGCTCAGGATGGTCTTGAAGAATGATAAAGGCGAGGTTCTCCACCGTAACTTCACGACCTTCCGTGTGAAAAACGGAAAGGCCCCGGCCTCTGACAAGACCAGGATCCTGACCTTCGCTCCTGCCTCTTACACCGCCTCGGAGTGGTCCAACGGCAAGTCCTCGATCTATGGGGGACTGAAGGAGAACGGTTTCGGCCACGGTTATTTCGAATACACGATAGCCCTGCCCAAGGATCTTGACCTTGAGAGCGTCCGTTCGGCCACCTTGCTGTTCGAGGCTTCAGCCAAAGAGAAGTTTGGAAAGGACCGGGAGGGTGACGAGATCGAGGGCGATTACATGCAGGGCAAAGGTACCTTCGACCACTGCAAGTCGCTTAATTCCTACGCTATGACAGACACGACCCTCTGGCCTTCGAAACTGGAGGTTTCCGTGAACGGCAAGGTCATTGGAAAGGTTGACCTGAAAGACGATCCGGCTGACCACCGGGGCATCCTGTCCTGGGGAGCGCAGCCTGCCGAAAGGGAGATGCGCGAAGGCGGTTCCTACGGCGAGCTGGTCAAGATCGAAGTGCCACTGAATAATCTTCCGGCCGGGGATATCCTGAAGACAAGGCAAGTCAAGATCCGCTTCACGGTGCCCGCCGAAGACCTCGACGGCGGCCTCGCCATCTACGGCAAGGACTTCGGCCGTTATCCCCTCGACCCCACCATTATCATCAAAACCAAATAGAAACAGTCATTCTGAACGAAGTGAAGAATCTATCAATATTAGCCATAACGATCTTGCTCGCGGTCTCATGCGGCAGTCATCAGCTGTTCAATAACGGCAGCTCCGACTACACAATCGTCGTATCCGAGGATGCGACCCCTTCGGAGAAATACGCCGCATCCGAGCTAAAGTATTGGATAAAAGAAGTTTCCGGAGCGGATCTGCCTGTGGCCGGTCTCGATGGAGGAAAAAAAGGAAAACGACTGATTGTCGGCTATAACTCCCTCACCGAAACCCTGGTGCCTGGGGCGGTCAAGCCTGTGGACCGGGACGACTCCTTCACCCTCACAAGCAATGGCGGGGACATCCTCTTCTGGGGAGGAGCCAACCGCGGCACCCTCTATGCCGTGTATTCCTTCCTTGAGGAGGAACTCGGCTGCCGGTGGTATTCCAGCAAGGTGAGCGTGGCTCCCCGGCAAGACTCCTGGGAGTTCACGGATCTGGACCGCCATGAGGAGCCGGGAATAATCATCCGCGACAACTGCTTCCTGGACGTGCGCGAGAATCCGACTTTTTCCGGGAGAATGAGGAATAACTTCGTGAATCTTCCCGGGGAGAAGCCTGGGCAGACGCTTCCCGGCACCGCTGAGGGTTACTGGGGGGTCCATGCCATGGGCTATCTGGTCACACCGGAAGATTATTACCAGGAGCATCCGGAGTATTTCGCGTTCAGGGACAGCACGCGCCTTTCGGGTTACTCCCAGCTGTGCCTTTCCAATCCGGAAGTTCTTCAGATATGCATAGACAAGATCCGGAAGGTGATGCGCGACAACCCTGATTTCCTTGTCTATTCGGTTGAGCAGAACGATAACAGGTTGTATTGCGAGTGCGACGAGTGCAAGGCTTTGGTCGAAAAATATGGCGGGCAGTCCGGCATCATGGTATGGTTCGTCAATCAGGTTGCGGACGCTGTCAAGGATGAGTTCCCTGACAAGTTCATCGGGACCTTCGCCTACCAGTACACCCGCCACGCTCCCAAGGACATAGTCCCGAGGGACAACGTAGTGATCCGTCTCTGCAGCATCGAGTGCTGCATGTTCCACGACTATGACGACTGCGAGCAGAACGTCGCCTTCATGAAGGATCTCAAAGACTGGTCGGCCATCGCCCCCCACCTTTACATCTGGGACTATGTGACAGACTTCGCCCAGTACTGCCTTCCGGTAGCCAACTGGAAGACAATGTCCACCCACATCAAGGATTTCCGGGACAATCATGCGATAGGAATCCTGGAAGAAGGTGATTACCAGACGGTTTCAGGCGAGCTGAGAGAGATGAGGGCCTGGCTGCTCTCCAAGTTGATGTGGAATCCTGACGCTGATGTCGATGCCTTGATAAAGGATTTCACCGACGGGTACTACGGTGCCGCCGGGCCTTATATTAGGGAATATGTCGAATTCGCGGACAGTGTCCTCCGCAGGCCGGGGATCCATTCGGACTGCTATATCGACGCTGCCGATCCGATGTACACCGACGAGTTCATTTCAGAAGGCAGGAAGATTTTCGCCGCAGCGAAAGAGGCTGTGGCCTCCGACAAGGTCTTTCATGACAGGGTTGAGACGGCCGAGATGCCGCTTTGCTTCCTCCAGATGCAAAGGAATCCGGTCATAGGTATCCAGGAAGGTGCGGATGCCCTTGTCCGCCGGGTGATAGAGAGGGAAGGAATCACCAGGATGGCAGAAGGGGAATGGTCCGGCGGAGTGATGGAAGCCAGCCGCCTTCTGGACAGCTATGACAAGCTCGAGGCGAGTTTCAAGGAGGCTCCGGAATATCCCGCCGCTGATGTCAACCCCAAGATCCAGGGCGTTTCCTTCCAGAGATATGAAGGTTCATTTATGACCACTTCCCAGATGGTCTGGAGAGGGGAAATCGTTCATGAAGGGACCAAGCCGTGGATAATGATTGAAACTGAGCCGGAACTGGACCATTTCGGATATCTCTTTGACTGCTGGTTCAGGGCTGAGGCTGACGGGATCCACCAATTCAAGATTGTCAGTGACGATGGGGCGGTGCTGTTCATCGACGGTGAGGAGGTCATCAATCTGGATGGCTCCCATTCCGAGAAGACCGGCTTTGCCTTCGTCAACCTCCAGAAGGGCTTCCATCGCTTGAAACTCAGGTATTTCGAGGATTGTGAAGGACAAAAACTGGAAGTATTTCTCGCCGCTCCCGATGGTTTCAACGGCCCTCTCCCCGCAAACCGCCTCTTTACTCCCTGATGTCATGAATAAAACAATAATCGCGACTTTCCTTCTGGCTCTGGCGCTCCCCGTCGCCGCCCAGAAGATCGACCCTTCGAAGGTTTACCAGATAATCACCCCGGAGGGCCTGGCTATCGACAACCAGGCGAGCATCAGCAACGAGACACGTATGTATCTCGCTATCCCCGACAATGAGTCCCAGGCCCAGGCTTGGCAGTTCCGCCCTTTGGGGAATGGTAACTACCAGCTGGTCAACGGTTTCTCTTTCCATGCGCTGGACTGCGACGGAGACGGGGGAGAGCATCCGGTCATCCAGTGGCAGGACGAGAGACCCAATCCGAACCAGCACTGGACAGTCACCTTCTCTTCGGATGGATCCTGTTCGATAGTCAGCGTAGCGAGCGGCATGGCCCTTGGCCTTGATTCTACCCACCAGCCCGGAACGGCGGTGTGGCAGAAAAAGGCCGGCCCGGACAACCCTGCCAGGCGCTGGCTCCTTAAGGAGTCCCGGGCGAAGGTCGAGTTCATAATCCCGAAGACGGAATCAAAGAACGATTGGGAGAATGAGAAGGTCTTCGCTGTGGGTAAGTTGCCGGGTCATGTCACCTTCCTGCCCTTCGCTTCCGAGGAAGAGATGGTGTCCGATCCTGCCTATAGGAAGCCCTGGGACAGGACCAAGTCTTCGAGGGTGATGCTCCTTAACGGCAAATGGAAATTCAACTGGGTAGCCGATCCGGAGGACAGGCCTGTCGGGTTCCAGTCTCCCAGGTACGATGTCTCTTCCTGGAACGAAATAGATGTCCCGTCTAACTGGGAGATGAAGGGCTACGGCACCCCGCTGTATTCAAACAGCACATATCCCTTCCTGAACAATCCTCCGTTCATCCAGCCCCAGAGGGGGTACACCACTTTCACCGAGCCCAATCCCACTGGCTCTTACCGCAGGGACTTCACCATCCCTGCAGACTGGGGCGACAAGCAGGTGTACATCCACTTTGACGGCGTTTACTCCGCCTTCTATCTTTGGGTCAACGGGAAGAAGGTCGGCTACAGCCAAGGAGCGAACAACGACTCGGAGTTCGACATCACCAAGTACGTCGTGAAAGGCCGCAATGTCGTGGCTGTGGAGGTGTACAAGTGGAGCGACGGCAGCTATCTTGAAGATCAGGACATGTTCCGTCTGGCCGGGATCCACCGGGATGTGTATCTTGTCGCCAGGCCGAAAATCCATCTTTCGGACATCGGCCTCAAGACCGTTTTCAATGTTGATCTGACATCCGCCACTCTGGATGCCTCCGTATTGCTCCGCAATGACGGGAGGTCGGCCGCTGCGAGGTTGAGGTCGACGTTGCTGGATGAGGATGGCAAGGTTGTCGGCTCGGCGGAGTCCGACCTGGTTACGGTGGCTTCCGGGAAAGAGTTGCAGACTGAGGCCTCCGGAATAGTCGCTGATAGTCCACATCTCTGGTCGGCTGAGGATCCCTATCTCTATACGGTGAAGATGGACCTTCTTGACAAGGCTGGCAAGACCCTTGAGACCACCTTCCTGCGGCACGGCTTCCGCAAGGTCGAGTTTAAGGGCAATAAACTCTATGTCAACGGAATCCTGACATATCTGAAAGGCACCAACCGCCACGACATAGATCCCGTCCATGGCAAGGCCGTGCCGGTCGAGACTATGCTCAAGGATATTCTTCTGATGAAACGCCACAACATCAATACCGTCCGGACGAGCCATTACCCGAACGACCCGAAGATGTACGCCATGTATGACTATTACGGGCTCTACGTCATTGATGAGGCTGATCAGGAGTGCCATGGCAACAACGCCATCAGCAAGACTCCTTCTTGGGAGGCGGCCTACGTGGACCGTGCCCAGAGGATGGTCCGCAGGGACAGGCTGCATCCTTCAGTGATCTTCTGGTCTCTGGGGAACGAGTCCGGCCCCGGTCCGAACATTGTCGCCGAGAGGGACGCCGTACGTCGTCTGGACGACCGTCCTATCCATTATGAGGGCATGAACAGTGTCGCTGACATGGACTCGAGGATGTACCCCTCGCTGGACGAGATGGAGGCTCAGGACAAGGATGGCAGCGACAAACCTTACATTCTCTGCGAATATGCCCATGCGATGGGAAACGCCATCGGGAACCTTGCTGAGTACTGGGACTACATCGAGAACAAGTCCGAGAGGATGATCGGTGCCTGCATCTGGGACTGGGTGGATCAGGGGATCCATAAATTCGGGGAGAACAATGGCAACCTCTACTTCGGGGGTTCCTTCGGGGATATGCCCAATGACAATGACTTCTGTCTCAACGGGATAATCACATCCGACAGGAAAATCACCGCTAAACTGCTCCAAGTAAAGAAAGTTTACCAGTACATTAAAATCTCCTGTGAAGGACCGGCGCGCCTGAACCTCGAGAACCGTTACGCGGCATATAACCTGTCCCAAATGGAACTTCGTTACAAAGTGCTCCATGATGGGAGGCAGGTCGCCTCAGGCGTGACCGCGATTCCTGACACGAAACCTTGGGAATCCAGCGTCGTCGAGCTTCCCGTGGACAGGGCTTTGCTGGACAACAAGGACGCTGATGTCACCCTGCAGGTCGGGGTCTGCCTGAAGAAGCCTTGCCGCTGGGCTGAAGCCGGCCACGAGGTGGCCTCCGCGGAGTTCATCCTTAACGAGCCGGAGCGGAAGTTGTCCCCGGTCCAGTCCGGAAATGGTTCTGCCCTAAAGGTTTACACCGAGGAGAACCGCTATCTCTGTGTCATTGGCGACAATATTTCCGTCAGGTTCGACAAGCTTGAGGGAAGCCTCCAGAGCCTTTGCCTGAACGGGAAAGAAATCCTTCATCTCCAAGGACTTCCGTCGTTCAATGGGTATCGGTATATAAGCAACGACGCCGCCCGGTTCATGGGCATCGAGTTCCATGATCCGTTCGCGACCACGAGCAGGGTGATCTCTTTCAAGTCTGTTCCCATTGAAGGAGGCCTTCGGGTGGAATCTTCCCTTGAGGCCAAGGTGGGAGAGACCGTCGTGCCGTACGCCGTGACTTACGACATCCATGGAGGGGGAAGTCTCGATGTGAATGCCACTTTCTCGCCTGGGGACGGGTTTGCCCTTCACCGGCTTGGACTTCGGTTCTTCCTTGATCAGTCTTTCGAGAACGTCACCTGGTACGGCCGTGGCCCGATGGAAAACTACATCGACAGGAAGGATGCTGCCTTCCTCGGTATTTACGATTCCACAGTCTCCGGCATGGTCGAGCCATATGCCCGCACCCAGAGCATGGGAGAGCGTACGGACACGAGGTGGATAAGGTTCTCCGCCTCCGACGGAACCGCTTTCAGGATCTTGGCCGAAGGCCCCCTGTCATTCTCCGCTCAGCATTTCACGGATGAGGACATATTCAGGGCCAGGTACTTCCATGATTTGAAGAGGGTAAGGCGCTCCGAAGTGGTGCTGAACCTTGACAGCTTCATGGACGGGGTGGGCAACGGGAGCTGCGGCCCTGGGACCCTCCCGGAATACAAGATTGTTCCCGGAACGGCTTATAACCTGAAGTTCAGGATTGAAGCCGTTTTGGAGAATTAGATTATATTTGCTAAAAATGGTTGAATTATTATATTTGTAGTAACGTAAATCGTTTTTTATAAGTTGTTTTAAAAAATCCGAATTGTCATGGCACGCCTTCTCTTGATGACCGATTTTTCGGAGTCGTATGCTAACAAGCTTCTGAAAGGGATTATGCGTTTCTCCCACGAGCATGAGCCGTGGGTAGTCTGTAAGATGCCCCTCTCCTTGAGGGACAATGGCCGTATGGATGAGGTGGTTAAGTTCGCTGTAGATTGGAAGGCCGACGCTATCATCGGCCAGTTCCTTCCCACGGATGATGTGGACGCTTTCCGCAAGCACGGGATCATAGCTATCGCTCAGGACTACCACCAGAAGTTCTCCTCTATCAGCAACATAAGCGGTGATTATGCGGCTTCCGGCCGGATCGCGGCCGACTATCTGATCAAGAAGAGGGTCCATAATTTCGGTTTCTTCGGCTTGAAAGGGATGGTGTGGTCAGATGAGAGGAGGGACAGTTTCGTCTCAGAGATCCAGACCAGGGTTCCTGACGCTACCATCTCCATCCAGGAAAAGTATGACATCAGCGAGACGTGGTGGTACGACCTTGACGGGCTCGCCAAATGGCTTCGGGAGCTGCCCAAGCCGGTGTCCATATTCGCTTGCGATGACAACAGGGCATATTACATTGTTGAGGCGGCCAAGATGACCGGAGGTGATGACATGCGTATCCCTGAGGACATTATGGTGCTGGGCATCGACAATGACGAGTCTCTCTGCCAGCTCTGTTCCCCGCAGCTTTCCTCGGTCAACCAGGATGTCGAGGAAGCCGGGTACAACACCGCCAGCTTTATCGACGAACTCCTCGCCCTTCCTCTCGAGGAGAGGATGAAGAGGACCAGGGACATAATCGTCAAGCCGACCCATGTGACCACCCGCAGGTCCACGGACGCTGTCTTGCATCCTAACCCGTACATATCCAGGATCCTGTATTTCATCAACAACAATATCAACGACCGGATCTCGGTGGACGACGTGGTGGCTTTGGTGCCGATGTCCAGAAGGCTCCTTGAGAGCACGTTCCGCAGGGAGATGGGAACCTCGATCTACCAGTACATCATCAAGGTCAGGGTTGAGAAGATGAAAGATTTGATGATCAACGGTTACACCCCCCTCAATGCGGCGGACATGCTCGGAATGGATTATAAGATACTCGCCAGGAGTTTCAAGAAGCTGACGGACATGACTCCCGGTGAGTTTTACGACACTTTGGAATTAGATTGATTATAAATGAAATTGAAGTTTTTCCCTGTTCTGCTGGCCATTGCCGGCATCCTCTCTTCCTGCGGAGACAATGACCCCAGGCTTGTGATATTCACTTATGACGGCTTGCGCTGGCAGGAACTTTACACAGGTGCCGACTCCACCCTTGTGGGTAACTCAAGGTATGTTGACGATCCGGGTCAGTTGAAAGGAAAGTATTGGAGGGCGACTCCCCAGGAACGCCGCTCCGCCCTGATGCCTTTCACGTGGAGTTATATTGAATCTAATGGATATATGCTCGGGAACCGTCTGAAAGGCAGTCAGTTCCAGGTCTCGAACGGGTTGGCTTTCTCTTATCCGGGGTACAGCGAGATGTTCTGTGGCTGGGCCGATGACGACCGGGTCGACAGCAACGCCGCCATTCCTAACCCTAACCCAAGTGTGCTGGAGGCGGTAGCCCAGGATCCTCGTTATAAAGGCAGCGTGATGGTCTATGGTTCCTGGAACTCGATCCGTTACGCCGTCAACAACGACAGGGGAGGCTTCCCTGGGAGCGTGTCCTACGAGCCGGATGTGGCTGCCCACAAGAGCCCTGAGCTGGAGATGCTCAACAGGATGCAGGAGGTGATGCCCCGCTACTGGGGCGAGGAGCGCTTCGACGCTTTCACATACGCCTATGCCCTCGAGACGATGAAGAAAGACCACCCGAAGGTGATCTGGGTCGCTTTCGGAGACACTGACGAGTGGGCGCATGCCGGCAAATATGACTTTTATCTTGAGGCCACGCACGGTACTGACGATATGATTCGCCAGATCGTGGAATATTGCGAGAGCGACCCGTTCTACAAGGGAAAGACCACGTACCTGATGACAACCGACCATGGGCGCGGCAACAGGGGCGCTTTCAGGGATCACGGAACCGGAACCAGGGGCTCTGAGAACACCTGGATGATAGCTTTCGGCAAGGGAATCCAACGCCTTGGGGAGACATCCGCCAACGGTCCTTTCTACACCCGCCAGTTCGCCGCCACGATAGCCGACATCCTCGGGATAGATTTCACTCCCGGCAACGGGGAGAAGCAGCCCCCGGTCGATCCCGGATTCAAAGGGGAGCCTTTGAATGAAAATATGGCCATCAAGGACATGGGTTATTTCCACGAGATGGACGTCCAGCCGAAGGGTTCCGGCCTGAGGTACAAATACTATGAGGGCCCCTTCGTCAGCGTGGATGAGCTCTTGACCTCGACTGCCGTGGACAGGGGGATAGCCAATGAGTTCTCTATCGACGGTGCCAAGGTGGACGACCACTTCGGCTATGACTTCCATGGTTTCATCAAGATCCCCGTTTCTGGACGTTATATCATTTCGGTCGCTTCCGACGATGGCTCCAAGGTATTTATCGACGACAAGCTGGTCATCGACAATGACGGGAGTCACAGCGTGAATGTCGTTGAAGCCTCACTCGCCATGGATGCCGGGTTCCATCGGATCCAGGTCCTTTATTTCGACGATTGCGAAGGTCAGTCCCTTGATGTCGGGATCGACGGATGCGGGATTTCCTATGAGACCATCCCGGGGTCGATGCTGTTCCATTGATAAAACAACTAACAGATAATGAGAAGAATAATTGTCTTTTTGCTGGGCGCTTGCGCCCTGCTTGCATCATGCTCAAAGGTAGATAACGACCCCAAGGTTATCGTGATCACTTTCGACGGCCTACGTTGGCAGGAAGTCTTTACCGGCGCTGATTCAACCCTGATTGCGGATCCCCGTTTCGTCAAGGATCCGGAGGCGTTGAAAGCCAAGTATTGGAAACCCACCCCGGAGGCTCGCAGGGAGGCGCTTATGCCGTTTGTCTGGAGCCATATAGCCTCGAACGGCTATCTTATCGGCAACAGGAACAAGAACAGCCTCATGCAGGTCTTCAACAACAAGGCTTTCTCCTATCCGGGGTACAGCGAGATGTTCTGCGGCTGGGCCGATGACGAGAGGATTATCGAGAATGACCCTATTCCGAATCCCAACGTCAGTGTCATGGAGGTCGCCAACAAAGATCCTCGTTACAAGGGCCATGTCATGGTCTATGGCTCCTGGGAGTCGATCCGTTTCGCCGTCAACAACGAGCGCGGCGGCTTCCCCGGCAGTACCGCCTACGAGCAGAACGTGTCCCCGAATCCGAGCCCGAGGCTGAAGATGATCGACAGGATGATGGAGAGCATGTATGGCGGCCCCCGTGGAGGGGAGAGGCCCGACGCGTTCACTTACGCTTACGCCATGGAGACCCTCCGCAACGACCATCCGAAGCTACTGTTCATCTCTTTCGGAGCCACGGACGAGTTCGGGCATGGCGGGGAATATGACAAGTACCTTGAGATAACCCGCCAGACGGACGGATTTATCCGTGACATAGTGGAGACTTGTGAGGCTGATCCTTTCTACAAAGGCAAGACCACTTACCTTATCTCGACCGACCACGGCAGAGGCAAAGGGGAAAAATTCAAGAATCATGGTGCGGATGTCAGGGGCGCCAACCAAACGTGGCTGATGGCTTTGGGAAGGAATATTCCGGCGGCGGGTGAGACCGAGAACAACGGGCCGTTCTATACCAAGCAGATAGCCGCGACCGTGGCTGACCTGCTCGGTATTGATTTCACCCCAGGCAACGGAGTCAAGAGCGATCCATTCGACCCGACCTACTATAAGGCACCCGAGGCTCCCGTGGCATCGGCGAGTTTCCAGGCGATTAAAGCCACGCCTAAGGGCCATGGCGTGCGTTACACCTACCATGAGGGGCCTTTCATGAGCGTTGGCGAGGCCTTGTCGAGCCCTGTCGTAGCCAAGGGGACCATCCCGTTCCTCTCCACATCGGCAAAGCGTCAGGAAGACCATTTCGGATTTAGTTTCAACACTCTGATGAAGATAGAGAAAACCGGCCTTTACCAGCTCTCGCTGGCTTCTGACGACGGTTCAAAATTGTTCCTTGACGGGCAACTCCTCTTTGACCTCGACAGGGACGGGGGCGGCTTCGCCGAAGCCTGGATCCAGCTTGAGGCCGGTTTCCACCGCCTTGAGATCCCATATTTCGAGAATTACGGAGCCGAGAACATAGAAGTCGGTCTTGTCGGCGAAGGCATTGAGGTAGAGCAACTTCCTGCCTCGATGCTATGGTACGATTAATCTCTACTTGATCACTCCAAGTTCCTTACCCACCTTGATGAACGCGGCGATCGCTTTGTCAAGGTGTTCTTTTTTGTGGGCGGCGGAGAGCTGCACCCTGATCCTGGCCTGTCCCTTCGGGACGACGGGATAGTAGAAACCGGTCACGAATATTCCCTCCTCGGCCATTTTGGCGGCGAACTTCTGGGAAAGGGGAGCGTCGTAAAGCATAACGGCGCAGATCGCGCTCTGGGTAGGCTTGATGTCGAATCCGGCGGCCATCATCGCGTCGCGGAAGTACTTCACGTTCTCCTGCTGGCGGTCGTGAAGCTCATTGCTCTCTCCGAGCATCTTGAACATCTCGATGCCGGCTGCCACGATCATAGGAGGCAGGGAGTTGGAGAAGAGGTAAGGACGGGAACGCTGGCGGAGCATGTCGATGATCTCCTTGCGGCCGGTCGTGAAACCGCCCACAGTGCCACCGAAGGCCTTTCCGAGGGTGCCGGTGAAGATGTCGATCCTCCCGTAGCAGCCGAACTGCTCGGCGACTCCGCGGCCGGTCTTGCCGACGACTCCGGCGCTGTGGCTCTCATCCACCATCACGAGGGCGTCATATTTCTCGGCCAGGTCGCAGATCTTATCCATAGGGGCGACATTGCCGTCCATCGAGAACACACCGTCGGTACAGATAATCCTGAACCTCTGGGCCTGGGCCTCCTTGAGGCAACGCTCCAGATCCTCCATGTCAGCGTTGGCGTAGCGGTAGCGGACAGCCTTGCAGAGGCGTACTCCGTCGATGATGGAGGCATGGTTGAGGGAATCGGAGATGATAGCGTCCTCGGCTGTCAGAAGCGGCTCGAAGACACCGCCGTTGGCGTCGAAGCAGGAAGCGTAGAGGATGGTGTCCTCGGTCTTGAAGAACTCGGAAATCGCTTTCTCGAGCTCCTTGTGGAGATCCTGGGTGCCGCAGATGAAGCGCACCGAGCTCATTCCGAAGCCTCTCTCGTCCATGGCCTTCTTGGCGGCCTCGATGAGCCTCGGGGAGTCGGCCAGGCCGAGATAGTTGTTGGCGCAGAAATTAAGGGCCTTACTGCCGTCCTGGAGAGTGATCTCGGCGGACTGGGCGGAGGCGATGTTCCTCTCGTTCTTGTACAGGCCGGCTTCCTGGATGGAGGCGAGCTCTGCTTTCAAATGTTCCTGAAATTTGCCGTACATGGTTATAAATGATTATTTAGTTTTATGTTTGACGAAAATAATGTAAATTCGCGGCAGCTAATTTAGCAATTAAACCGCTATCTGCAATGAAAAATGTGCTTGTTATCGGATCAACCGGTCAGATCGGCTCCGAACTCACGATGAAAATCAGGAGAATGATTCCTGAAGGCAATGTTGTCGCTGGTTATATCAAAGGCGCCGAGCCCAAGGGCGAGCTTCTCGAAAGCGGCCCCGCCGCCGAAGCCGATGTCTGCAACGGTGAGCAGCTTCTTGAGGTTGTCAAGAAGTATAAGATCGACACCATCTACAACCTCGCCGCCCTCCTGTCGGCTGTCGCCGAGAGGAAACCCCAGCTGGCCTGGCATATCCAGATAGACGGTTTGATGAATATCCTCGAGATCGCGAGGGAGAACGGCTGCGCCGTGTTCACCCCCTCCTCTATCGGGTCCTTCGGCCCTGAGACTCCTCGCCAGAACACTCCGCAAGACACGATCCAGAGGCCCCGCTCGATGTACGGCTGCACCAAGGTGGCCACTGAGCTTCTGAGTGACTATTACTTCCACAAATTCGGAGTCGATACACGTTCGGTCCGTTTCCCGGGCCTGATTTCCAACGTGACCCTCCCCGGAGGAGGCACCACGGACTACGCCGTCGAGATCTATTACGCCGCCGTCAAGGGTGAGGAGTTCGTCTGCCCGATCGCTCCCGGCACTTTCATGGACATGATGTACATGCCCGACGCACTGAAGGCCGCCGTCGATATCATGAACGCCGACCCTTCCAGGCTTGTCCACCGCAACTCCTTCAATATCGCCTCGATGAGCTTCGATCCCGAGATCCTCAGGGCTAAGATCACCGAGCATATTCCCGGATTCAAGATGCGTTACGAGGTCGATCCCGTCCGTCAGGCCATCGCCGAGTCCTGGCCGGACAAGATGGATGACAGCTGCGCCCGCACGGAGTGGGACTGGAAGCCCTCATACGACCTTGAGGGCATGACCGTTGACATGATTGACGCGCTTAAGAAGAAACTTTTATAATCCTATGAGACATATCCTTCTGGCGGTAGGACTGCCGCTGCTGCTTTCCGTCACGGCGATGGGAAAGGAATATCACGTTACCAAAGCCGGACCATTGAGAACAATCAACGCCGCTGCGAGGATCGCTTTGCCAGGCGATACCATCACCGTACATGAGGGCGTCTATCGCGAATGGGTCGATCCTCAAAGAGGCGGCAGGGGAGAGAGCAGCAGGATCCTTTACAGGGCCGCTGAAGGAGAGAAGGTCGAGATCAAGGGCTCGGAGATAGTCACGGGTTGGAAAAAGGTACGTAAAGGCAGTGACACCTGGTCAGTGACCGTGCCTAATTCCCTTTTTGGAAGCTTCAATCCTTTCGCCGAGGAGTTCAAAGGAGATTGGCTGGACACAAAGTTCCCCATGCACCTTGGGGACGTCTATCTGAACGACGTGTCCCTTTATGAGGCGAAGAGCGTTGACTCGCTGCGTGTTGTGAGGAAAACCCTGAGGGATCCCCAGGGAGTATGCCTTAACTGGTTCGCCTCAGTTGGCGAGACCGCCACCACGATAACGGCATGTTTCGACGGGGCGGACCCGAACAAGGAAACTGTCGAAATAAATGTGCGCCCGACATGCTTCTACCCCACAAGGGAAGGAGTCAATTATATCACTGTGAGGGGGTTCCGAATCAGCCAGGCCGCCACTCAATGGGCCGCTCCTACCGCGGAGCAGATCGGGATGGTAGCTCCTCATTGGGGTAAAGGCTGGATCATCGAGGACAACATCCTGAAAAACTCCCATGCGAGCGGGATCACGCTCGGGAAAGAAGCCGGCACCGGACAGGATGAGTGGAGTAAAGACGAACGTCACATCGATGGCTCCATCCACTACCTGGAGACCATCTTCAAAACTCTGAGAAAGGGCTGGGACAAAGATATTATCGGCTCCCACATCGTCAGGAACAATATAATCTCCGATTGCGGGCAGGCAGGAATATGCGGAAGCATGGGTTGCGCCTTCAGCGAGATCTACGGGAACGAGATTTTCAACGTCTTTGTGAAAGGCACCGACCAGTATAACGGGGCCGAGCTTTCCGGAATCAAGTTCCACGGGGGGATCGACACTTATATCCATGATAACCGGATCCATGACTGCAACCAGGCTGTATGGCTCGATTGGATGGGGCAGGGGGCCAGGGTATCATCCAACCTCTTCTACGACAACTGGCAGCAGGACCTCTTCATCGAGATGGTCCATGGCCCTTACATCGTGGACAACAACATCATGCTTTCTGAATATTCGTTATTGGATGCCGCTGAAGGCGGAGCCTATGTCCATAACTTCATCTACGGGAAGATCAGGGACATAAGCTGGGAGGATCTTCGTTTCGTCCCCTACAACCTGCCGCATTCGACCTCGATAAAAGGTATCAGCCGGATAGAGCATTCGGACTGCAGGTTCTTCAATAACATCTTCTGCTCCAACGACGGAGACACAAGCTGGGATTTGGAGCGGTACAAAGAATCAGACCATCCGGCAGTCGTCGAGGGCAATGTGATCTTGCGTGACCAGTCTTTTGAGCTGCATTCCGAAGGGGATGATGTTTTCCTGTCTTTCGGGCCCATGAAGCTGCCCTCAAATTGCGGTCTGGTGGATAGCGGGAGGCTCGGAGTAACCTTCCTGTCTGATTGTGGGTATGAGAATCCTGACGGGACCCCGATCAGTTTCGACGAGGACTATTTCCACGAAAAAAGACCCGGAACCAACATGGTCCCAGGTCCTTTCGCGACTTTCCCCGACAGCCGGATTAAAGTCTGGAAATAGTTGATTGTCAGGACTCGCTGTAGAGAGTGATTATATTCAGAATCACTTCGGAAGCCTTCTCAATCGATTCTTGTGGGACGAATTCCATCTTGCCGTGGAAGTTCAGTCCTCCTGCGAATATGTTGGGGCAAGGGAGACCCTTGAAACTGAGGTTGGCCCCGTCGGTGCCGCCCCGGATGGGCTGGATCTTCGGCTTGATCCCGGCCATCTCCATGGCCTTGACCGCCTTCTCGACCACATGGTAGTGCGGCTCGACCTGCTCCCTCATGTTGTAATACTGGTCCTTGACCACAGGTGTCGCCGTCCCCCCGCCGTACTTCAGGTTGATGAAGTCGCAGCACTTCAGGATGGCTCTCTTTTTCTTCTCGAACAAGCTCCTGTCGTGGTCCCGGATGATGAAAGTGATGTCCGCCTCCTCGACCGAGCCGCTGAAGCCGATCAAGTGGAAGAAGCCCTCGTAGCCTTCGGTATATTCAGGCCTCTGGTCCACAGGCAGCAGGGAATTCATCTCCATGCCTATCAGGATCGCGTTCCTCATCTTGCCCTTGGCATAACCGGGGTGGACGTTGCGGCCCTGGATGTGGATCTTCGCCGAGGCGGCGTTGAAGTTCTCGAACTCCAGCTCGCCGATCTCGCCTCCGTCCATGGTGTAGGCGTAGTCGGCCCCGAACCTTTCGACGTCGAACTTCACCACCCCTCGGCCGATCTCCTCGTCTGGAGTGAACCCGATCTTGATGTCACCGTGCTTATATTCAGGATGTTCCATGATGTACTGGATAGCGTCCATGATCTCGGCGACCCCAGCCTTGTCATCTGCTCCGAGGAGTGTCGTCCCGTCCGTCGTGATGAGGGTCTGTCCGACATAATGTAGCAGCTCCGGGAACTCGGAAGGCTTCAAGGCCAGTCCCGGAACCCCTTTAAGGGGAATGTCTCCGCCGTCATATTCCTCGATGATCTGAGGTTTGATATTCGCTCCGGAAGCGTCCGGGGCCGTGTCCACATGGGCGATGAACCCTATCGCAGGGACCTTTGCCTCAATGTTGGACGGAATAGAGGCCATCACGTAGCCATATTCGTCGAGAGTGGCCTCCACTCCCATAGCCGTGAGCTCATCCCTGAGCATCCGCAGCAGGTCGAGCTGCTTGGCGGTCGAGGGCTGGCTCTCAGAGTTCTCGTCGCTCTGGGTGTCCACAGCGACGTACCTTAAAAACCTGTCAATTATTTTTTCCATAATTATTCACTTTCATTGAAGACACGATCATGTACACTATCAGTCCCACGAAAGGCACAATCGCAATAGCCTCCCCGTAGTTGGCGTGCCATGAAGAGAGGAACCAATTGACGTTGAAGAACTTCAGCAAAGCACTGACAACTCCCATCAAGGCGCCCCCGGCGATGAAACCGGAAGCGATGAGGGTTCCCTTGTTCTGCCTCTCGTCGTTGACCTTCTTGTCCTTGGTCCTCGTGCTGACGTACCACGAGATCGCGCCTCCGACCAGAAGCGGGAGGTTGAGATCGATGGGGATGAACATTCCCAGGGCGAAGGCCAGGGCGGGGACCTTGAATATTGTCAGAAGAATGGCAATCGCGGCTCCGATGCCGTAGAGCAGCCAGGGGGCTCCTCCGCCGTTCATCATGGGCTGGATAACCGCTGCCATGGCGTTGGCCTGGGGAGCCACGAGAGCCTGGTCGCCGACGAAGCCGTATGTCTTGTTGAGGACCAGCATGACTCCGCACACAGTGGCGGCTGCCACAGCGACTCCGACGAACTTCCAGCCTTCCTGCTTCTTAGGCGTACTGCCGATCCAGTAACCGATCTTTAGGTCGGTGATGAAGGACCCCGCTACCGACAAGGCCGTGCAGACAACCCCTCCGATGATCAGGGCGGCTGCCATGCCCGCATTGCCCTTGAGGCCAACGGCCACAAGGATCAGGGAGGCGATGATCAGAGTCATCAGAGTCATGCCGCTGACGGGGTTGGTGCCGACGATGGCAATGGCATTGGCTGCCACGGTGGTGAACAGGAACGATATTATCCCCACTATCAGCAGTCCGACGATCGCTTGCCAGATGTTGTTCACCACACCTCCGAAGGCGAAGAAGGCGAATATCGCCAGAAGGGCTATGACGATGCCGAACACGATGGTCTTCATCGGGATGTCCTCGTCGGTCCGGAGATCCTTCGCTTCGCTCAGGATGACATTATTGGGGCCTTTGAACTCCCGCACCGCCAGCCCTACGGCCGACTTGATCACCCCGAAGGATTTGATGATCCCGATGATGCCGGCCGTCGCGATGCCACCGATGCCGATATGCCTCGCATAATCCTTGAATATCTGGTCGGGCGACATCTCCCCGATCGTCGCCGTGACACCCGTGTTCATCAGGTCGATGACCTGGCCGCCCCAAAGGATATTCATAAGCGGGATTATTACCAGCCAGACCAGAAGGCTGCCGCAGCAAATCACGAAGGCGTACTTGAGGCCGATGATGTAGCCCAGGCCGAGAACCGCCGCGCTGGTGTTGATCTTCAGCAGGACCTTGGCCTTGTCGGCTATGGTTTGCCCGATTCCCATGACTGTGGTGCTGACTGTGTCGGCCCAGGTGCCGAAGGTGCTGACAAGGAAGTCGTACAGACCACCTATCAGACCGCTCACGAGCAGGGTTCCGGCACCCTTTCCTCCCTCACCGCTGACCAGGATCTGGGTGGTCGCGGTCGCTTCAGGGAAGGGGTATTTGCCATGCATTTCCTTCACGAAATACTTCCGGAAGGGGATCAGGAACAATATTCCCAAGACACCTCCAAGCAACGAAGAGAGGAACATCTGGGCGAAGTTGACTTCCACTCCGAGTATGTAGATGGCGGGGAGGGTGAATATCGCTCCGGCCACGACGGCGCCGGAGCAACCTCCGATTGACTGGATGATCACGTTCTGTCCCAGACCATCCTTCTTCCCGAGGGCGCTGGTGAGACCCACCGCGATGATGGCGATCGGGATCGCCGCCTCGAAGACCTGTCCGACCCTGAGACCGAGGTAAGCCGCAGCGGCGGAGAATATCACCACCATCAGCAGGCCGGTCAGCACTGAATAAGGGGTAACCTCGGCCCACTGACGCTCGGCGCCGAGGAGAGGCTTGTACTCCTCGCCGGGTAAAAGTTCCCTCTGGGCGTTCTCCGGCAAGGCGTTTTGTCTTTCTTCCATAATGGGATTCTTTTGAAATAGTTTTATAAATATAGGTAAAATAAATTTTTCAAAAAAAATTTGTCAGATTAAAAAAAGTTCGTACCTTTGCAGCCCGCTTCGGAAAAGAAGCACAAGATCATTGACAATACTGAGAGATTACAACGAGGTAAAGTGTAATATACGAAATCAGCAGATTATAGAAATATAGTAGGTTGACAATTTCACGAATCAGAAAGATTCACTTAGAGAAAGAGAAGTTAGGGCGCATGGAGGATGCCTTGGCTTCGGCAGGCGATGAAGGACGCGGTAAGCTGCGAAAA